>DASXFE010000036.1:0-11280 GCA_036489765.1 Allostellaceae bacterium
CGCTCGGATATCGCAACCCCGTGCGCGCCCCCAACCGGCGATGTTCTGCCGTCCACATGTGGTGCCCACCTCTATTACCGCCACCACATATCGAATCACAACCGACTCCACTGACCCAACATCTTTCTGGATCGGCTCTTAGACAGCCTCGCGCGCGTCCAATGACAGTCGCGCGCGAAAATGAGGTGAGGCGATGGAACACTCTCATTCTTCCTGCTCACACCTGCATCTCGGTCGGCGCCATCTGCTCGCGGGAGCGGCAGCGGTTGCTGCGACTCGGCCGTATCTGGTCCGGGCGGCGAGCGGCGATTACGAGGCGATGCTGCTGTCGTGCATCGATCCTCGAATGCAGGAGCCGGTGCGCGACTATCTGGTCAAGCGCGGGCTCGTTGGCAAATACAGCCAGTTTACTTTCGCCGGTGCCGCGATCGGAGCGGTCGCGCCGAAATTTTCGGGCTGGCACAACACGTTCTGGGAGAATCTTGCGGCATCGATCGAACTCCACAACATCAAGAGCGTAATCGCGATCGATCATCGCGACTGCGGCGCCGCGAAGATTGCCTATGGCCCCGACAGCATCGCGACGCCGCAAAAAGAGGACACGACCCATCGCGCCGCATTTGCGGAATTCCGCAAGGAATCGATGAAAAGGCACTCGAACCTCAAGGTCGAGACGCTGCTGATGGCTCTCGACGGCTCGGTGACGACGTTTTCGTAGAGCGATCTCTTCATTCCTAGGTTTCCGGGGCGCCGCGTCGCGCCGGCCCGGAATGACCTCGTGAGGGAATCTCGCTAAGGTAAGCGGGAACAGGGACGCCCCGAGGGAAACGCCATGCCGAGCGCCGCCGCATCCGGACCGCCATTCCGCGCCGATCATGTCGGCAGTCTGTTGCGGCCGACGGGGGTGCTGGCGGCGCGGGCGGAGCATGCGGCGGGACGGATCGATGCGGCGGCGCTGCGCCGGGTCGAGGATTTGGCGATCGGCGAGGCGGCGAAGATGCAGGCCGCGCTCGGCCTGCGAGGCGTCACCGATGGTGAGATGCGGCGCGGCTCGTGGCACATGGATTTCCTCTACCAGATCGGCGGGGTGGTCCATAGCGACCGGCGCCTCCATATCGAGTTCAAGAACGAGGCCGGCACGGTCGAATTCAGCCCGACCGCGCACCGCGTCTCCGGCCGGCTGACCCTCGCCAAGACCATTTTCGGCGACGATTTCGCCTATCTGAAATCGGTCGCGCCGGCCGGGACGAGGCCCAAACTGACGATCCCGTCGCCGTCGATGCTGCATTACCGCGGCGGGCGGGCGGCGATCGACGAGGCGGTGTATCCCGAGATGGATCGGTTCTGGGATGACCTCGCGCAGGTCTACAAGGCCGAGATCGCCGCACTGTCGGGACTCGGCTGCACCTACCTCCAACTCGACGACACGAGCCTCGCCTATCTCAACGACCCCACCCAGCGCGCTTATGTCGACTCGATCGGCGGCGACGGCGCGAGCCAGCACCTGACCAACATCAAGATCATCAACGCCGCGCTCGCCGGGCGGCCCGCCGGGATGACGGTCTGCACGCATATGTGCCGCGGCAATTTCCGCTCGTCGTGGATGGCCGAGGGCGGGTACGACCATGTCGCCGAGGCGCTTTTCGGCGGGCTCGACGTTGACGGGTTCTTCCTCGAATACGACGACCAGCGGTCGGGCGGCTTCGCGCCGTTGCGCTTTGTGCCCAAGGGCAAAAAGCGGGTCGTCCTCGGCCTCGTCACCTCGAAGCGCGCCGCGCTCGAAAGCAAGGATCTGCTCAAGCGCCGCATTGACGAGGCCGCTAGGCACGTCCCGCTGGACCAGCTCTGCCTGTCGCCCCAATGCGGATTTTCCTCCACCGTCGACGGCAACGCGCTGACACTCGACGAGCAGAAAGCCAAGCTGAGCCTCGTCGTCGAGGTCGCGCGCGAGGTCTGGGGTTGAGGGCCGCCGGCAGGCTGCGCGCTTTCGCTCTTTGACTGGCGGGGTGGGCGGGCCTAGGTCAGCCGCGTGATGAACGAGGCGCGGAGCCCGGCACTCATCGTGCCGCGGACCGCGGGGCGATCGAACTATCCCGTCGCCGCCGCGGTGATTGTCCCCGGCGCCGTCCTGTACTGGCTCTGCGCCGCCCATCCGACGCTGATGCCGGACTGGGCGCCGTGGGATTTTTCGCCGACGGTTTATCTCGGCACCGTATTGGCCGGGTTCTGGTACATCCGCGGCATCGCGCTCGCCCCGGCCGAGGCCCGCCCGGCGGTCTGGCGGCGGATCGCCTTCGCGCTGGGCCTCGCTCTGATCTACGCGGTGCTGCAGACCCGGTTCGAGTACTGGTCGCAGCACATGTTCTTTCTGAACCGCATCCAGCACGACGTGATGCACCATTTGGGGCCGTTCCTGATTGCCCTGTCGTGGCCCGGCGCGGCGATCGCGCGCGGCATGCCGGCGCCGTTGCGGCGGGTTGCGGGGGGCGGGCCGGTCGCCGGTGCGATCCGCATTGTGCAGCAGCCGCTGCTGGCGGGTTTCCTGTTTGTCGGGCTGGTCTATTTCTGGCTGATACCGGCGGTCCATTTCCGGGCGATGATCGACCCGACGCTCTACGCCGTGATGAACGCGAGCATGGTGATCGACGGGCTCCTGTTCTGGTTTCTCGTCCTCGACCCGCGGCCTCGGCCGCCCGCCCGCGCCTCGTTCGGCGTGCGTGCGGCGCTGTCGTTCGGCGTCATGTTCCCGCAGATCGCGCTCGGCGCGTTCGTTGCCCTGACCCACCGCGACCTTTATTCGTATTACGACCTGTGCGGCCGGCTGTTTCCATCGCTCGGCGCGCTCAGCGACCAGCATATCGGCGGCATCGTGATCTGGATCCCGCCGGCGATGATGAGCGTGCTGGGCATGGGACTGGTGCTCAATGCCTATCGGCTGCACGAGGAAATCGAGGAGAGAGCCCGTGAAAGCACCGCGCTTCCGTTCGATTCCGATCCCGCGCCGCGCTAGCGCCGCCGTTGCGGCCGCCGTCGCGCTGGGCGTCGTCGCCGCTCCGGCCTTGGCGGCCGGCGCGGGGATGTCGCTGAGCGGCGGGTGGTTTCGCCTGATCATGCCATCGCTGCCGGCGGCGGGATACTTCACCCTCGCCAACCCGACCGCGACCGCGCATGTCCTCGTCGGCGCCGCCTCGCCGGATTGCGGGAGCCTCATGCTGCATCAAAGCGTCGACGAGAGCGGCCAGGCGCGCATGCTCGCGGTGAAAAGCGTGACCGTGCCGGTGCAAGGCAGCGTCGCCTTTTCCCCCGGCGGCTATCATCTGATGTGCATGTCGCCGGCCGCAGCGATGAAGCCCGGGAGCAACGTGCCGGTCACGCTGCGCTTTGCCGACGGGACGATGCTGGCCGCGGATTTCCCGGTGCGCAACGCGGCCGGGAAATAGCTGCGCTCAGACCATCCGCTCTAACCGCGCCAAGAGGCCTGGCGGGCGCGCCTCGTCGACGAGGCGCCGCAGATCGTCGGCCGTGCCGGCGAGGTCCGGCTTTGTGGACGCCAGCGAGGCGATGATCAGCCGCGCCGCGCCGGTGCCGTCGAAGACGTAGATCGCCGGGCTGTGCGTGACCTCATAGGGCTTGCCCCCCTGCGCCGGGGTCACCGAGTAGACGATGTGATAGCGCCGCGCCAGCGCCGCGAGCTGATCGGGCGTACCGCGCAGCCCCTCCATCTCCGGCGCGAAGTTCTTGACGTATTGCGCCAGCACCGCCGGCGTGTCGCGGTTCGGGTCGACCGTCACGAACAGCATCGCGACATGCTTTGCCGAGGCGCCCAGGCGGGTCAGGATTTCGCCGGCGTTCGCCATCGTCGTCGGGCAGATGTCGGGGCAGTTGGTGTAGCCGAAATAGAGCAGCACCACACGGCCGCGGTAATCCGCCTCGGTGACCGCCTTGCCGTCGCCGGCTCGGGTCATCGCGAAATCGAGGGAGGGGAGGCTGCCCGAAACGTCGATCGAGTGCCACTTGCCGTTGCTGCACCCGGCGAGGCTCGCGGTCGCCACCCCGGCGCCGAGAAGGGCGAGGGCGCGCCGGCGCGTCGGGGCTCCGGGGCCCTTAGACGGCGGCGAGCAGGTGATGGATTTCGGCATAGCGAACCAGCACGACCATGGCGAACACGGTCACGAAGATGGTTGCCGCCGTGGCGGCGAGAATCACGCCGAGCCGGCGGTTTCTGTGCCGATCGGCCTCTCGGTTCCTCATCGCCGCCCCGATGGCGCCTCGTGTGGGCACATCGAGCGCGCCGCCGCGAGGGGAGGCAAATTAACTTCCCGTAACGGCGCGGTTTGCCGCAGTCCCGGCGGCCAAAATGCGATTCTCGCGGTTCGGAACAACCACGCGGCCGGCTCCGTGACCGACGGCCGCGGCAGGGCTGGTTTGCCATCCGCGACATTGTCCGCGAGCGGCTGAAAAACTACATTATCGGGCAGATATTGCAGGATTGAATCGCGGCGGTGCCGTCTCGGCGCGGCCGCGATTTGGTTGATGAGGAGGCCGCGAAACCGCCTTGGCCGTTACCGCCGTACCACCGCCCCCGCCGCCCTCGCCGGACATCACCTCGATCACCATCGAAGAGGAGATGCGCCGCTCGTACCTCGATTACGCGATGAGCGTGATCGTGTCGCGGGCGCTGCCCGACGTCCGCGACGGGCTGAAGCCGGTCCACCGCCGCATCCTGTATTCGATGAAGGTCAACGGCAACGAGTGGAACCGGGCCTATCGCAAATCCGCCCGCATCACCGGCGACGTGATGGGCAAATACCACCCGCACGGCAACCTCGCGATCTACGACGCGATGGTGCGGATGGCGCAAAGTTTCTCGATGCGCCTCAGGCTGATCGACGGCCAGGGCAATTTCGGCTCGATGGACGGCGACGCCCCGGCGGCTGAGCGTTACACCGAGGCCCGGCTCGCGCGGGTGTCGGATTCGCTGCTCGACGATCTCGACAACGACACGGTCGATTTCCAGCCCAATTACGACGAGACCGAGCGCGAGCCCAAGGTCCTGCCGGCTGGGTTCCCGAACCTCCTCGTCAACGGCGCCCAGGGTATCGCCGTCGGCATGGCGACCAACATTCCGCCGCACAATCTCGGCGAGGTCATCGACGCCTGCAATGCCTACCTCGACAACCGCAACATCACCGTCGAGGAGCTGATGGAGATCGTGCCGGCGCCGGATTTTCCGACGGGCGGCACGATCGTCGGCCGCGCCGGCAGCCACGCCGCCTTCAAGACGGGGCGCGGCGCCGTGGTGCTGCGCGCGAAAAGCCACGTCGAGGAGGTGCGCAAGGACCGCGACGCGATCGTCGTCACCGAGATCCCGTATCAGGTCAACAAATCGAAGCTGGTCGAGCGCATCGCCGAGACGGTACGCGAGAAGATCGTCTCCGGCATCTCCGACCTGCGCGACGAGAGCGACCGCGAGGGGCTCAGGATCGTCATCGAGATCCGACGCGACGCCGACCCCGACGTCGTGCTGAACCAGCTCTACCGCCATACCGCGCTGCAGATCAGCTTTGGCGTCAACATGCTGGCGCTCAACGGCGGCCGGCCCGAGCTCTTGACGCTGCGCGACATCGTCGCCGCCTTTATCGCTTTCCGTGAAGAGGTCATCACCCGCCGCACGCTGCACCTCCTCGGCAAGGCGCGGGAGCGGGCGCACGTCCTGCTCGGCCTCTTGGTCGCCGTGGAGAACATCGACCCGGTCATCGCCCTCATTCGCTCGTCGCCGGACCCGGCGGCGGCGCGCGCCGGATTGCTGGGGCGGCGCTGGCCGGCCGGGACGGTCGCGCCGCTGATCGGGCTCGTCGGCGGGGATGACGGCGCCCTCCACGAAGACGGCACGTACCAGCTTTCCGAGGCGCAGGCGCGCGCGATCCTCGACCTCCGCCTGCAACGCCTGACCGGGCTCGAACGCGACAGCATCGCCGATGAGATCAGGGCGCTCGGCGAAGAGATCGCCGGGCATCTCGAGATCCTGCGCTCGCGCGACAGGCTGATCGAGGTGCTGCGCGGCGAGATGCTCAAGATCCGCGAGCAGTTCGCGACCCCGCGCTTGACGACGATCGAAGATGTCGAGTTCGAGGCCGATATCGAGGCCCTGATCCAGCGCGAGGACATGGTCGTCACCGTCAGCCACGCCGGCTATATCAAGCGCGTACCGCTCTCGACCTATCGGGCGCAGCGGCGCGGCGGGCGCGGGCGGGCGGGCATGGCGATCCGGGAAGAGGATTTCCTCAGCCAGGTTTTTGTCGCGTCGACGCTCGACCCCGTCCTGTTCTTCACCTCGACCGGTAAGGTCTTCAAGCTCAAGGTGTATCGGCTGCCGCTCGGCACGCCGCAGGCGCGCGGCCGGCCGATGATCAACCTCCTGCCGCTCGGCGAGGGCGAAACGATCTCGACCGTGATGCCGTTGCCCGAGGACGAGGAAAGCTGGGCCGGGCTCACCGTGATGTTCGCGACCGCGGCCGGCTATGTGCGGCGGAATGCGCTCAGCGATTTCGTCGACGTGCGCTCGAACGGCAAGATCGCGATGAAGTTCGAGGGCGAGGATGCCGACGACAAGCTGATCGCCGTCGCCACCTGCTCCGACGCCAACGATGTGCTGCTGGCAACGCGCGACGGCAAGGCGATCCGCTTCCCGGTCGGCGACGTGCGCGTCTTTACCGGGCGCTCGTCGGTCGGGGTGCGCGGGATCAAGCTGCTCGGCGACGACCAGGTGATCTCGATGTCGATCCTGCGGCACGAACAGGTCGGCCCCGAAACCCGTAATGCCTACCTCAAGATGGCGAACGAACGGCGCCGCCAGAACGGCGAGGAGGAGGCGAACGGCAATGGCAACGGCCACGCCGAACCGGACGACGACGACGAGGCCGGCGAGGCGGCGCTGAGCGAGGAGGAGTTCGCGAGCCTCGCGGAGCGCGAGGAATTCGTGCTGAGCGCGACCGAAAAGGGCTTTGGTGTGCGCGGCTCGTCCTACGGCTACCGCATCACCGGCCGCGGCGGGCAGGGCATCAACAACATGGATTTGAGCCGCCGCCAGGATGCGGTCGTCGCAATGTTCCCGGTCGGGCCCAACGACCAGATCATGCTGGTCACCGACGCGGGGATGGTGATCCGATGCCCGGTCACTGATATTCGTATCGCGCGACGCGGCAGCCAGGGTGTGATTATCTTCCGTGTCGGCGAAGGGGAGCGCGTCGTTTCGGTGGCGCGGCTGCCCGAAGGATCGGAGGAAAACGGCGAGTCGGAGTCGGAAGGGGACTCGGCCGGCGAGGAAGGACCAGCACATGAATAGCCCGCGCATCGGGGTCTACCCCGGCACGTTCGACCCCATCACCAACGGCCATACCGATATCATCCGCCGCGCGGCAAAGCTGGTGGATCACCTGGTGATCGGGGTCGCGCGCAACGACGGCAAGGGGCCGCTCTTCACCACCGACGAGCGGGTCCAGATCGTCCGCGAAGACCTCAAGCAAACCATCGGCGCGGAGACGGTCGCCCGGATCGAGGTGCAGCCGTTCGAGACCCTGTTGATGAAATTCGCCGAGTCGGTCGGCGCCAGCATCATCATCCGTGGGCTGCGCGCCGTGTCGGATTTCGAATACGAGTTCCAGATGGCCGGGATGAACGCCCGCCTCAACACGACGATCGAAACCGTGTTCCTGATGTCGGCCGACCGCTACCAGTTCATCTCCTCGCGCTTCGTCAAGGAGATCGGCGTGCTCGGCGGCGACATCTCGCATTTCGTCAGCCCGCTCGTCGCGAAGCGGCTGACCGAGCAGTTCGCCAAGCGGCGATAGTCTTCCCGGCTTTCGGATCCGGGCGCAGCCCGGCGACGGGTGAGGCGCGAGCGCAACGGACGAAGGGCGGGCGAGACGCTTGCGGTCCTACTGCTTCCTGTCGTCGTACCACCCCTTTGCGTGCGCTTCGTCGATCGCGTCGAGCAGGGCGGCGTCGGCCCCGAGTTTGCGCAACTCGGCGGTCGGGAGGGTGGCGGGGCCTGCGCAGGCCTTGACGACGTGCGGGAATTCAGCGGCGAACAGGTCAATCCCGCCGTCCTTGGCGTTGGGCCAGATCATCAAGCGGGTGCCAGATCCCGACGGGTCGCTGCGAACGTCGTTGCAGTCGTCATGCTCGGCGGCGTTCGCGGTCTTGACGAAGAGATCCCACAGCCGTGGGGATTCGATGCCGATCGGGTCCGAAACGCCGCCCCCGGGGCTCGGGCCGGCCTTGCCGATGAAATCCGCCGGAAAGAGCTTCATCCAATCGATGGGCGCACCGGTCGACAGATCGAAGACCAGCGCGGTGAACTCGGTATCAGGGTAGGCGCCGCCGCAATACCAGTCGTCGCTTGCGAGAAGGCTCAGATAGCGCGGCCCGCCCATCGTGACGCTCACAGTGCGGTGCCAACCCTTGTAGTGGTTGCAGTCGACCGCGACCCTGTCGACCGAGGCGTCGGCGCCTTCGAGCGCACGGTTTACCCGCGTCGCCGCCTCGCTTTTTGGTGCCACGATCTTCGGGAATGCCGCGATCCCATGCGCAACCGGCTTCGCGTCGCGCAGGACGACCCGGGCGTCGTCGGCCCGGGCGATGGCGGCGACGATACATCCCACCAACGCCAGCGCGAGGCTATGACCGCTGATACCCATCCATCACCCTTTGCGTCATGGCTTGCGCGCCGTCCCAATCGTAGGTGCGGAAGCTGTGGCTGCAGGTCACGAAGGGCGCGCCGGCATAGAACATCTCGTACTGGACGTGACGCGAGGCGAATTCGGAGCCGACCGCGTCCCAGGCGAGCTTGAGGAATTTGACCCGGTCCTCCGCACCGGAGATCGGCGAGCGCTGGGTCAGGCCGATGATGCGGGCGAGCTCGGGCTCGAGGAAATCGCGCTCCGACGACGGCAGCATGATCAGCGCGCCGCCGGCGAGCCCGCGCACGGTGTCGATGACCTTGGGATAGAGCTCCTGCGTCAGTACCTGGGCGGCGTACATCATGTGCTTGTGCGGGACGTAATAGGGGCCCTCCGTGTGGCCTGCCGCCTCCATTCCGGCGACCATGCCTTCGACCATCGCCGCCTGCGCCGCGAGCCGGCCCAGCGTCTCTCGCACGGGCGGCATCGCGCTGGTGCCGATCGTGTCGGCGATGCGGCGCCCGATGCCGACGAGGAACTTGATCTTGGCGATCAGGCGGATCTGCGCCTGGTAGTTCTGGAAGGTGTGGCCGAGCGTGTCGTGGAACTGGGCCCGGCACATGTCGGTGTCGCGGTGCACGAAGACGCGCTCCCACGGCACCTTGACGTCGTCGAACCAGACGATCGCGTCGTTCTCGTCGAATTGCGACGACAGCGGGTTGTCGAAGCGGGAGACCGCGTGCGCCTCGAAAGATTTCCGCGACAGGATCTTCAAGCCCTTGATCCCGACCGGCACGCCAAACGATACCGCGAGATCCTCCTCGCCCGGCTGCAGCGGCTGCAGGTTGGCAACGAGGAGCTCGTTGGCGAAGACCGTTGCCGTGCCGAGCATCTTCGCGCCGCGCACGGTGATGCCGGCCGAATCCTCGTCGACGATCCGGGCGACGAGGTCTTCCCGCTGCTCGCCCCAGGCTTTGTTACGGTCGGCCTGGGGATTGATGATGACGTAGCTGAGATAGTGGTCGTTGCGGCTCATCTCGTGGAAATAGGAGAGCAGGGCCGCGGCGCGCTTTTCGCCATGACGCCGGAACACGTCGATGCCGATGACCTGGCCGACGAGGGCCGAGGCGACATGGTCCGGCGCGCGGCCGAGAAACCCGCACGATATCTCCGCCCAGGCCGACAGCGCCTTCCGGCGCGCGACCAGCTCGTCATAGCTCGTCGGGAGCTGCCAGCAGCGGTGGACTCTTTTGTAGCCACCGGGTGCCGGGCACTCGAAGGTCATCCACTCGCGGTTTTCCGGCGCGGCCTCGAAATCGTACAAGGAGGCCGCCGCGGCGACGGCGTTGCGGAAGGCCGGGTGGGTCGTGACGTCGTCGACCCGCTGGCCGTCGATCCAGATCTCGCGGCCGTCCTTGAGCGAGCGGATATGGTCCGCGCCCGTCTTGATGTCGCCCATCGCGCTGCCCCCGCTGTCCTCACGTCACCTTACGTCATCCCGGCGCAGGCCGGGACCCACTCGTCCGCCCGCTCGTGCGTTTGAACGATGGGTCCCGGCCTGCGCCGGGATGACGATGTTGGGCCGCTATCCGGGTAGAATTGCTCATCCTCTCAAATCCGCCGTCCCTTGCGACAATGCGGGCTGCAGCGAGAGGCGAAGCACATGGGTTGGGCGTATGCGTGGGTGCCGATCACGATCGCGGCGGCGTTGGCGCAGACGCTGCGCAACGCGGCGCAGCGGCACCTGACCCGGGATCTCGGTGCGCTCGGCGCGACCTTGGTGCGGTTTCTCTACGGGATGCCGTTCGCGGTCGCGTGGCTTGTCGTCGTCTGGCTGTGGCGCGGCGGCGGCGCCTTGCCGGTGATCGATACGAGCTTCCTTTTGTGGACCGTCGTCGCGGCGCTGAGCCAGATCGCCGCGACCGCGCTGCTCCTGCGCTGCATGGAGGAGCGCAACTTCGCGCTCGGCGTCGCCTATACCAAGACCGAGATCATCCAGGTCACGGTGTTCGGGCTGGTGCTACTGGGCGACCGGGTCAGCGTGACCGGCATCCTGTCGATCGTCGTGGCGACGGCGGGCGTTCTGCTCGTGTCGGTGCCGGCGGATACGCGCAGCCTGTCGGCGCTGGCGAAGGGCTGGGCGTCGCGGGCGGCGCTGCTCGGGCTGGGCTCGGGCGCGGCGTTCGGAATGGCGGCGGTCGGGTATCGCGGCGCCGCGCTGGCGCTCGCGACGCCGTCGATCGTCTTCGCCGCGGCCTATTCGCTGGTCTGGGCGCAGAGCTTCCAGACCATCCTCCTCGGCGGCTATCTCGTATGGCGGCGGCGGACGATCGTCATCGCGGTGCTGCAGGCTTGGCGCGTGTCGATGCTGGCGGGCGGGATGGGCGCTCTCGGCTCGGCGTGCTGGTTCACGGCGATGGCCATGCAGCCGGTCGCGCGGGTGCGCACGCTCGGGCTCATCGAACTCTATTTCAGCTATCTCGTCTCGCAGCGTGTCTTCCGCGAGCGGCTGAGCGGGGCGGAGTTCGCCGGGTTCGTGCTGCTGGCGGCGGGGGTGGTTGGAATCGTCGCCTTGCGTTGAACCTGGTCGCATTCGGCG
>DASXFE010000037.1:0-15799 GCA_036489765.1 Allostellaceae bacterium
CACCGAGATGGTGATGCCGGGGGACAACGTGACGATGGAAGTGGAGCTGCTGGTGCCGATCGCGATGGACGAGGGCCTGCGCTTTGCGATCCGCGAAGGCGGCCGCACCGTCGGCGCCGGCGTCGTCGCCAAGATCATTAAGTGAGAGTGGCCTAGGCCACTCTCGTCCCCGGGCTCGACCCGGGGATCCATGGATAGGGAATGCGGGCGAGACGCCCGCGCTCCTTGAGGGGACGGGTAAGAAGAAATGGACGGCCAGAACATCCGCATTCGGTTGCGAGCCTACGACCATCGTGTGCTCGATCAATCGACCAGCGAGATCGTCAACACGGCAAAGCGCACCGGCGCGCGTGTGCGCGGCCCGATCCCGTTGCCCACCAAGATCGAGAAATACACCGTGTTGCGCTCGCCGCATGTCGACAAGAAATCGCGCGAGCAGTTCGAGATCCGCACGCATAAGCGCGTGCTCGATATTGTCGACCCGACCCCGCAGACCGTCGATGCGCTGATGAAGCTCGATCTGGCCGCCGGTGTCGATGTCGAGATCAAGCTCTGAGGGCCCGGCGATGCGGACCGGTTTGATCGCGCAAAAGCTCGGCATGACCCGGGTGTTCACCGACGAGGGCAACCATGTCCCGGTGACCGTGCTCAAGGTCGATAATTGCCAGGTCGTCGCGCAGCGCACGGCCGACAAGGACGGCTATACGGCGCTGCAACTCGGCGTCGGCACGGCCAAGGTCAAGAACGTGACCCAGCCGCAGCGCGGCCATTTTGCCAAGGCCAAGGTCGAGCCGAAGAAGAAGCTCGCCGAGTTCCGCGTATCGGAAGACGCGCTGGTCGATGTCGGGGCCGAGATCACGGCGGCGCATTTCGCCGTCGGGCAATTGGTCGACGTCGTCGGCACCAGCATCGGCAAGGGTTATGCAGGTGGTATGAAAAGGTGGAATTTCGGCGGGTTGCGGGCGACCCACGGCGTGTCGGTCTCGCATCGCAGCCTGGGTTCGACCGGTCAGCGCCAAGACCCCGGCAAGACCTTCAAGAACAAGAAGATGGCCGGCCACATGGGGGCCCGCCGGGTGACCACGCACAACCTCAGGGTCGTCGTCGCCGACGAGGAACGCGGCGTCCTGATGATCGAGGGCGCGGTTCCGGGCAGCGAAGGCGGCTGGGTGCTGATCAAGGACGCGGTCAAGCGCAAGATGCCGACCGACCTGCCGTTCCCCGCCGCGTTGCGCGGCGCGGGCAACGGCGCGGAGCCTGAAGCCGCGGCTGAGACGAGCGACGAGAGCGGCGCGACGCCTGAAACGACGGGCGAGGGGGCCCCGGCATGAAGCTCAAGGTCCACAGCCTCGACAACCAGGAGGTCGGCGACATCGAGCTCGCCGACGACGTGTTCGGTGTGCCGGTGCGCCGCGACATCCTGGCCCGCGTCGTCAACTGGCAACTCGCGAAGCGTCGCGCCGGGACGCACAAGGCCAAAGGCATCAGCGACATTAGCGGCACGACGGCGAAGCCCTATAAGCAGAAGGGCACGGGCCGTGCCCGCCAGGGTAGCCGCCGCAGCCCGCAATTCCGCGGCGGCGCGGTGATCTTCGGCCCGGTCGTGCGCAGCCACGAATTCGACCTGCAGAAAAAGGTCCGCCGGCTCGGGCTCAAGACCGCGCTGTCGGCAAAGCAGGCCGAGGGCAAGCTCATCGTGATCGACGCCGCGACCGTTGCCGAGGCCAAGACCAAGGCGCTCCGGGCCCGGTTCGACGCGTTCGGCTGGGACTCGGTGCTGATCATCGACGGCGCCGCGGTCGACGAGGGCTTTGCCCGGGCCGCGCGCAACATCCCTAAGGTCGACGTGCTGCCGCAGCAGGGCGCCAACGTCTATGACATCCTCCGCCGCGACACGCTGGTCTTGACCCGTGCGGCAGCCGAAGCCCTGGAGGCCCGCCTCAAATGAGCCGTTTTCGCGTCATTCCGCGAACATCGCCGCCGCTGACCCGCGAGCAGATGTACGCGGTCATCCGCACGCCGGTGATCACCGAAAAGGCGACCAACGCGTCGGAGCATAATCAGGTCACGTTCCGCGTGTCGCTCGATGCCGACAAGCGCTCGATCAAGCAGGCGGTCGAGGGCCTTTTCGAGGTGAAGGTCAAGGCGGTCAACACGATCCGCGTCATGGGCAAGACCAAGCGGGTGAAGGGCCGTGCCGGCCAGCGCTCGGATTACAAGAAGGCGATCGTCACGCTGGCCGAGGGCTCGCGCATCGATGTGACGACCGGGATTTGAGGGCGGGGATCTAGGCAATGGCACTCAAATCATTCAACCCGATCACGCCGGGCCAGCGCCATCTCGTCATCGTCGACCGCAGCGAGCTGTGGAAGGGGAAACCGGTCAAGGCGCTGACCGAGGGCCTTAAGTCAAAGGGCGGGCGGAACAATACCGGCCGCATCACGATGCGACGCACCGGCGGCGGGCATAAGCGGCGCTATCGCGAGGTGGATTTCAAGCGCACCCGGGACGACTCGCCGGCAACGGTCGAGCGGATCGAATACGATCCGAACCGCACCGCCTTTATCGCGCTCATCAAGTACGCCGACGGCACTCTGTCGTACATCCTGGCGCCGCAGCGGCTGCGCGCCGGCGACACGGTGGTGTCGGGCGACCGGGTCGACGTCAAGCCGGGCAATTCGATGCCGCTCCGCAACATGCCGCTCGGCACGATCGTCCACAATGTCGAGATGAAGGCGGGCAAGGGCGGGCAGCTCGCCCGCTCGGCCGGGACCTATGTCCAGCTTGTCGGCCGCGATCAGGGCTATGCGCTGCTGCGGCTGGCCTCGGGCGAGCTGCGGATGGTGCGCTCGGAGTGCCGGGCAACGATCGGCGCGGTGTCGAACCCCGATCACCAGAACATCGTGATCGGCAAGGCCGGGCGTAATCGCTGGCTCGGCAAGCGGCCGTCGGTGCGCGGCGTGGCGATGAACCCGATCGACCATCCGCATGGCGGCGGCGAAGGGCGAAGCTCGGGCGGCCGTCACCCGGTGACGCCGTGGGGCAAGCCGACCAAGGGCAAGAAGACGCGGCAAAACAAGGCGACCGACCGGCTGATTGTCCGGCGGCGCCAGCAGACGCGGTAGAAGGGAGAGCGCGGTGGCTCGCTCAGTCTGGAAGGGGCCGTTCGTCGACGGCTATATGCTGAAGAAGGCGGAGAAGGCGCGTGGCTCCGGCCGCAACGAGGTGATCCGCACCTGGTCGCGCCGGTCGACGATCTTCCCGCAATTCGTCGGCCTGACCTTTGGTGTGTACAACGGCCATAAGTTCATCCCAGTGCTGGTGACCGAGAACATGATCGGCCACAAGTTCGGCGAGTTCTCGCCGACGCGCACCTTCTACGGCCACGCCGGCGACAAGCGGGCGAAGAGGAACTGAGATGAGCAAGCCAAAGGCAGAACGCCGGCTTGGCGACACCGAGGCTTCCGCGTTCCTCCGCGCGCTCAGGATCAGCCCGAGGAAGCTGAACCTGGTCGCCGAGTCGATTCGGGGCAAATCGGCGTCGGCCGCGCTCGCCGAGCTGACGTTTTCGCACCGCCGCATCTCGCGTGACGTCAGGAAGGTGCTGCAGGCCGCGATCGCCAACGCCGAGAACAATCACCAGCTCGACGTCGACCGGCTCTACGTCAAGGAGGCGACGGTCGGGAAGGCCTTCGTCATGAAGCGCTTTCACACCCGCGGCCGCGGCCGCTCGGCGCGGATCGAAAAGCTTTTCTCGCACCTGACCGTGATCGTCCACGAACGGCCGGAGGAGGCAGCCTAATGGGTCAAAAGGTCAATCCGATCGGGCTTCGCCTGGGCATCAACCGGACCTGGGATTCGCGCTGGTTTTCACGCAAGGAGTACGGCGCGCAACTCCACGACGATCTGAAGCTGAGGAACTTTCTCGAGCGGCGGCTGACGCAGGCCGCGGTGGCCAAGATTCTGATCGAGCGGGCGGCGCGGAAGACCCGGATCACGCTGCACTCGGCGCGGCCGGGCGTCGTGATCGGCAAGAAGGGCGCGGATATCGACAAGCTGCGCACCGACCTGTCGAAGATCACCAACAGTGAGGTCAGCCTCAACATCGTCGAGATCCGGAAGCCCGAGATCGAAGCCAAGCTGATCGCCGACGGCATCGCCCAGCAACTCGAACGCCGCGTCGCGTTCCGCCGGGCGATGAAGCGTGCGGTGCAATCGGCGATGCGCTTTGGCGCACAGGGCATCCGCATCAATTGCGGCGGCCGGCTCGGCGGCGCCGAGATCGCGCGGATGGAGTGGTATCGTGAAGGCCGCGTGCCGCTGCACACGCTGCGCGCCGACATCGATTTCGGCACCAGCACGGCAAGGACGACCTACGGGACGTGCGGCGTCAAGGTGTGGGTGTTCAAGGGCGAGATCCTGGCCCACGACCCGATGGCGCAGGACAAGAAGATGGCCGAGAGCCAGCCCGGCGACGGCGGCGGGCGCGATCGCGACCGTGACCGCGGCGACCGCCGTCCGCGCGATTAGGGATTAGAGAGACACGATGCTTTCCCCCAAACGCACCAAATACCGCAAGGCGCACAAGGGCCGCGTCCACGGCCTCGCCAAGGGCGGTACCGCGCTCAATTTCGGCGCCTTCGGCATGAAGGCGTCGGAGCCGGGGCGCATCACCGCGCGCCAGATCGAGGCGGCGCGGCGCGCGATCACCCGCCACATCCGCCGCGTCGGCCGCGTGTGGATTCGCGTGTTCCCGGACGTGCCGGTGTCGTCGAAACCCGCCGAGGTCCGCATGGGCAGCGGCAAGGGCTCCCCGGAATTCTGGATCGCCCGGGTCAAGCCGGGCCGGATCATGTTCGAGCTCGACGGCGTGACGGTCGACGTCGCACGCGAGGCGTTCGAGCTGGCGTCGGCGAAGCTGCCGATCGCGACGCGCTTTGTCGCCCGGCTCGGCGAGGAGGGGGTATGACCAAGGCCGCCGACATTCGGCCGCGCACCGACGACGAGCTGTCGACCCAGCTTGAGACGTTGGGCAAGGAATTGTTCAACCTGCGTTTCCAGCGCGCGAGCGGGCAGCTCGAGAACACGGCGCGGTTCCGCGAGGCGCGGCGCGACATCGCCCGCATCAAGACCGTTATCGGCCAGCGTGCCCGTCAGAAAGCGGCCGGAAACTAGTGGCGACGGAGGCCGCGTAGAGACATGCCTAAGCGCATTCTGCAAGGGGTCGTCGTCAGCGACGTCCAGAGCAAGACGGTCATCGTGCGCGTCGACCGCCGCGTGATGCACCCGATCTACAAGAAATACGTCACGCGCTCGAAGAAATACGCCGCGCATGACGAAGAGAACCAGTTCCACACCGGCGACGCGGTTTCGATCGAGGAAAGCCGGCCGATCTCGAAGCGCAAGAGCTGGGTCGTGCTCGGCGCCGCGACCGGTGTCGCGCCCGGGCTCGCCCGCCGCCGCGCCCGCACCGCGGACGCCCCCGAGGGCGAGACCGCGGCCGAAGGAGGCGCCGCATGATCCAGATGCAGACGAACCTAGACGTCGCCGACAATTCCGGCGCGCGGCGGGTGCAGTGCATCAAGGTGCTGGGCGGGTCGAAGCGCCGGTTCGCCTCGGTCGGCGACGTGATCATCGTCTCGGTCAAGGAGGCGATCCCGCGCGGCCGCGTCAAGAAAGGCGACGTGCATCGCGCCGTCATCGTCCGCACGGCCAAGGAAATCCGGCGCACCGACGGCAGCGCGATCCGCTTCGACCGCAACGCGGCGGTCTTGATCAGCCGTCAGGGCGAGCCGATCGGGACCCGCGTCTTCGGCCCGGTGACCCGCGAGCTGCGCGCCCGCAAGTTCCTCAAAATCGCCTCACTGGCGCCCGAGGTGCTGTGACATGGCGAACAAGTTGAAGATCAAGAAGGGCGACAACGTCATCGTCATCAGCGGCCGCGACAGGGGCCGCAGTGGCGAGGTGTTGCGCGTCTTTCCGGAAGAGCGGCGGCTCATCGTGCAGGGCGTCCACATGGCGCGTCGGCACCAGAAGCCGCGGATGGGCGATCCGGGGGGCATCGTCCAGAAGGAATTGACGATTCACGTGTCCAACGTCGCCCATGTCGACCCTAGCTCGGGCAAGGCGACCCGGGTCGGGTATCAGGTCGTCGGTGGCAAAAAGGTTCGCGTCGCCCGCCGGTCGGGCGAGGTGATCGACAAGTGAGTGATCGAGAAGTGAGGACTGGGGCATGACCCGCCTTTCTGAGCGCTACGATGCCGAGGTCCGCCCGGCGCTGATGAAGGAGTTCGGCTACGGCAATGCGATGCAGGTGCCGAAGCTTGACAAGATCGTCATCAACATGGGCGTCGGCGAGGCCGTGCAGGACTCGAAGAAGATCGATGCCGCCGTGAGCGACTTGACCGCGATCGCCGGTCAGAAGCCGGTGGTGACGCGCGCCAAGCAGTCGATCGCGACGTACAAGCTGCGCGAGAACATGCCGATCGGCGTCAAGGTCACGCTGCGCCGCGACCGCATGTTCGAGTTTCTGGACCGACTGATCACGATCGCATTGCCGCGCGTGCGCGACTTCCGCGGCGTGTCGGGGCGGAGCTTCGACGGGCGCGGCAACTATGCGCTGGGCCTCCGGGAGCAGCTCGTCTTTCCCGAGGTCGACTATGACAAGGTCGACACGGTGCGCGGGATGGACATCGTCATCGTCACTACCGCCAAGACGGACGCCGAAGCCAAGTCCTTGCTTAAGGGCTTCGACATGCCATTCGCGAACTGACCGCCTGCGGAGAACCTGGATCCCATGGCAAAGAAAAGCTCGATCGAAAAGAACGCTCACCGCGCCAAGCTGGTGAAGCGGATCAATCCGCGGCGGGCGCGGCTGAAGGCGCTGGCGCGCGACCGCGACGCGAACCCCGAAGACCGCTTCGAGGCTCAGTTGAAGCTCGCCCAGTTGCCGCGCAACAGCTCCGAGACGCGGCTCCACAATCGCTGCTCGTTGACCGGGCGCCCGCGCGGCTATTACCGCAAGTTTAAGCTCTCGCGCATCGCGTTGCGTGAATTGGCCTCGTCCGGGCTCATCCCCGGCATGGTCAAGTCGAGCTGGTAGGGAGGCGAACTCGATGTCGATGAGCGATCCGCTCGGCGATATGCTCACCCGTATCAGGAACGGGCAGCGGGCGCGTCAGGCCGTCGTCGCGGCGCCGGCGTCAAAGCTGCGCGCCAATGTGCTCGAGGTGCTGCGGCGCGAAGGGTATATCCGCGGGTTCAGCAAGGACAATGTCCGGTCCGGTGTCGCGGAGCTTAAGATCGAGCTGAAATACGTCGACGGCGAGCCGGTGATCCGCGAGATCGCCCGCGTATCGAAGCCGGGCCGGCGGATTTATTCGAAGCTCTCCGACCTGCCGCGGGTCTATAACGGCCTCGGCATCTCGATCCTGTCGACCCCGCGCGGGGTCATGTCGGACTCGGAAGCACGCGTCGCCAAGGTCGGCGGCGAGGTGCTGTGCCGGGTATTCTGAGGCCAAGGGACCTGAGGAAATTGCGATGAGCCGCATCGGCAAGAACCCAGTCGCGATCCCGGCCGGCGTCACGGTCGACCTGGCCGGTCGGATCCTGACCGCCAAAGGCTCGCTCGGCAGCCTGTCGCTGACCGTCCACGGCGATGTCGAGGCGACGGTCGCGGACGGCCACGTCAGCGTCGCGCCGCGCAATGAATCAAAGCGCGCGCGGGCGCTGTGGGGCACAACGCGAGCGATCGTCAACAACATGGTCACGGGCGTCTCGTCCGGGTTCACGAAGAACCTCGAGATCAACGGCGTCGGCTATCGCGCGGCGGTCCAGGGCAGCAGCCTCACCCTGCAGCTCGGCTACAGCCACGACATCAACTATCCGATCCCGGGCGACGTAAAGATCAACTGCGAGCGGCCGACCGCGATAACGATCACCGGCGCCGACAAGCAGCGCGTCGGCCAGATCGCCGCCGAGATCCGCTCGTACCGTCCGCCCGAGCCGTACAAGGGCAAGGGCATCAAGTACAGCAACGAAGCGATCCGCCGTAAGGAAGGCAAGAAGAAATAGCCATGGCCAATAAGGCAGACGAACTGTTTCGCCGGCGCCGCCAGCGCCAGCGCTACAAGCTGCGGCAGGCGGCCAACGGGCGGCTGCGGCTTACGGTGTTCCGCTCGTCGCGGCACATCTATGCCCAGATCATCGACGATGCGGCCGGCAAGACGCTCGCCGCGGCTTCGACGCTCGATGGCGATGTCAAGGGCGAGGTCAAGACCGGCGCCGATCGCGCCGCGGCGGTCGCTGTCGGCAAGCTGATCGCCGAGCGCGCCAAGAAGGCCGGGGTCGAGCAGGTGGTGTTCGATCGCGGCGCCTATGTGTTTCACGGCCGGGTCAAGGCCCTGGCCGACGCCGCCCGCGAGGGCGGCCTCGACTTCTGAGAGGGACGGGCATGGCACAGACAGCTCGACGGGGTCCGGGCGGCGGCCGGGGTGGTCCCGGCGGCGGGCGCGGCGGCGGTCCCGGCGGCGCCTCGCGTGGCGGTCCGGGCGGTGATCGGCGCCGGCGCAACGAGGGCGACGGCCAGCCGCGCGATCGCGAGGAAAGCGAATTCACCGAAAAGCTCGTCGGCATCAACCGCGTCGCCAAGGTGGTCAAAGGCGGGCGCCGGTTCGGCTTTGCCGCGCTCGTCATCGTCGGCGACCGCAAGGGGCGGGTTGGGTATGGCGCGGGCAAGGCGCGCGAGGTGCCGGAGGCTATTCGCAAGGCGACCGAGGCGGCGCGCAAGAACATGATCCGAGTGCCCCTGCGCGAGGGCCGTACGCTGCACCACGACATCGCCGACCGGTACGGCGCCGGCAAGGTCGTCGTGCGCGCAGCAAAGCCCGGCACCGGCATCATCGCCGGCGGGCCGATGCGCGCGATCTTCGAGGCGCTCGGCGTGCAGGACGTCGTCGCCAAGTCGATCGGCAGCTCGAACCCGCACAATATGATCAAGGCCACCTTTGCTGCGCTCCAGCACGTCACGAGCCCGCGCGCGGTGGCGGCCCGGCGAGGCAAGAAGGTCTCCGACCTGATCGGGACGCGCGCGGCGCCTGAGGCGCGGGAGAACGCGTGATGGCCGAGACGGCAAAGAAGACCCTCGTCGTGACCCAGACCGGGAGCCCGATCGGCCGCCGCTCTGATCAGGAAGCGACGCTCATAGGGCTCGGCCTCAACAAGCGGCACCGCTCGCGCACGCTCGAGGACACGCCTTCGGTGCGCGGCATGATCCGCAAGGTGCAGCACCTCGTGCGGGTGATCGAGGAATAGCAGCGCGGCCGTCTCGGCCGCTTGGGGCGAATAGATGAAGCTCAACGAGATCAGAGACAACCAGGGCGCCCATTACCGCGCAAAGCGGGTCGGGCGCGGCATCGGCTCGGGCAAGGGCAAGACCGCGGGCCAGGGCGGCAAGGGCCAGCTCGGGCGTTCGGGGGTCGCCATCAACGGGTTCGAAGGCGGCCAGACCCCGCTGCATCGGCGCCTTCCGAAGCGCGGCTTCACCAACATCTTCCGCAAGGATTACGTCGTCGTGAACCTCGGCAGCCTGCAAAAGGCAATCGACGAGGGCAAGCTCGACGGCAACGGGACGGTCGACGGCAAGGGCCTCGTCGCGGCCGGCGTTCTGCGCCGTGCCCGCGACGGGGTCCGCCTGCTGGCGAAAGGCGAGCTCAAGGCCAAGATCACCGTCGATGTCGCCGGCGCGTCGAAAGCGGCGATCGCCGCCGTTGAAAAGGCCGGCGGCACCGTGCTGATCGGCGGCAAGCCGCCCGCGGTCGAGGAAGCGTCGGCGGAATAATTTTTTGTGATCGTCATCCCGGCGAAGGCCGGGACCCACTTGTCCGCTGCTTGTGCGTTTGAACCGCGGGTCCCGGCCTTCGCCGGGATGACGATGTTTAATCGGTCGCGCTTCCGCACGCGCCCGCCAGCGCTTATTCTATAAGCACCCGAAGGCCGGGTAGGGAACGACACAGATGGCGTCAGCCGCCGAACAACTCGCCAGCAGCATCAATTTCGGCGCCTTTTCCAAGGCGACCGAGCTCAAGAGCCGGATCTGGTTCACG
Source organism: Allostellaceae bacterium (assembly GCA_036489765.1). Taxonomy (GTDB): domain Bacteria; phylum Pseudomonadota; class Alphaproteobacteria; order ATCC43930; family CGMCC-115725; genus DATARH01. The sequence continues at coordinate 10,104 of DASXFE010000037.1, forward strand.
CTTGGTGCGCTCGTGGTCTACCGGCTCGGCACCTATATCCCGATCCCCGGGATCGACCCGTCGATTCTGCACGACATCTTTTCGCACAACGCCGGCGGCATCCTCGGCATGTTCGACATGTTCTCGGGCGGCGCGCTCGGGCGGATGACGATCTTTGCCCTCAACATCATGCCGTACATCTCGGCGTCGATCATCATCCAGCTCCTGACGGCGGTGTCGCCGACCCTCGAAAACCTGAAGAAAGAAGGTGAGAGCGGTCGGAAGAAGATCAACCAGTACACCCGCTACGGCACCGTCCTTCTGGCCTGCGTGCAGGGCTACGGGATTGCGGTGGGGCTCGAAGGGATGCGGACGGGCGGTGCGTCGGCGGTGATCGACCCCGGCTATTTCTTCCGCATCGTGACGATGATCACGCTGTGCGGCGGCACGGTGTTCCTGATGTGGGTCGGCGAGCAGATCACGACGCGCGGGATCGGCAACGGCATCTCGCTGATCATCATGGCCGGCATCGTCGCCAACCTGCCGCACGCGCTTGCCTCGACCCTCGAACTCGGCCGCACCGGCGCGATCTCGAGCGTGTTCATCATCATCTTCCTGCTGATGTCGATTTTGGTGGTGGCGTTCATCGTGTTCATGGAGCGGGCGCAGCGCCGCATCCTCGTGCAGTACCCGAAACGCCAGGTCGGCAACCGCATGTTCGGCGGCGAGGCCTCGCATTTGCCCTTGAAGATCAACACCTCGGGCGTCATCCCGCCGATCTTTGCCTCGTCGCTTCTGCTGTTGCCGGCGACCGTGGCGACGTTCCAGACCGCCGGCGGCGGTGAAAGCTATGGCTGGATCGGCACGATCACGGCCTATCTCGCGCATGGCCGGCCGCTCTACATGGTCCTCTATGTCAGCCTGATCGTCTTTTTCTGCTTCTTCTACACGGCGATCGTGTTCAACCCGACCGAGACGGCCGACAACCTCCGGAAGTACGGCGGGTTCATTCCCGGCATCCGGCCGGGCAAGAACACGGCCGACCATCTCGACTATGTGCTGACGCGGCTGACCGTCGTCGGCGCCGCCTATCTCGCGGCGGTCTGCATCCTGCCGGAGATCCTGATTTCGCAATATTCGGTGCCGTTCTATTTCGGCGGCACCAGCCTGCTGATCGTCGTCTCCGTGACGATGGACACGGTGGCGCAGATCCACTCGCACCTGCTCGCCCACCAATACGAAGGCCTGATCAAGAAAGCGAGGTTGCGGGGACGGCGCGGATGAACCTGATCCTGTTGGGGCCGCCGGGCGCCGGCAAGGGCACCCAGGCGCAGCGGCTCGTCCAATCGCACGGGCTCGTCCAGCTCTCGACCGGCGACATGCTGCGCGCCGAAGTCCGCAGCGGCAGCGCGCTCGGCAAGCGGGTCGACGAGGTGATGAAGTCGGGTGCGCTCGTTTCCGACGACATCGTCGTCGAAGCGATCGAAAACCGCATCGCCGCGCCCGAGGCCCGGAACGGGGTGATCCTCGACGGCTTCCCGCGGACCGTGCCGCAGGCCAAGGCGCTTGACGAGATGCTGAAAAAGCATGGGCTCAAGCTCGACCACGTGATCTTGATGGAGGTCGACGAGGCCGCGCTGGTCGACCGGCTCGCGGGCCGCTTCTCGTGCCGAGGTTGTGGCGCCGCGTATCACGAGACCAATAACCGGCCGGCCAAAGACGGTGTCTGCGACAGTTGCGGCGGTACCGACTTCGTCCGCCGCCCCGACGACCGCCCCGAGACGGTCATGAAGCGGTTCGAGGTCTATCGCCGCGACACGGCGCCAATCCTCCCCTATTACCGAGACCGCGGCATCCTGAAGGCGATCGACGGCATGGCCGATATCGACGACGTGGCCCGTGCCATCGAGGCGATCATCGCAAGTTAAGAGCGTCACGGGCTCGCCGCCGCGCGCGGCCGGGGGTGGCCATGGACGGCGGTCAGATCGGGCGCTCGCTGCGTCGTTTTGAAGACGAGCGCTTCCTGCGTGGGCGCGGGCGGTATGTCGACGATGCCGATCCGGCCGGCCACCTCCACGCGGTCGTCGTCCGCTCGCCGCACGGCCACGCGCTGATCGACGGCATCGACACTGCGGCGGCTGCGGCGCTGCCCGGCGTACGGGGGGTTTTTACCGCCGCGGATTTCGATGCCGACGGGGTCGGCGAGCTGCCTTGCATCGCCCAGGTGGCGACCGTCGCGCCGATGATCGTGCCGCCGCGGCCGGCGCTGGCGCGGGGGCGGGGGCGGCATATCGGGGATGCGGTGGCGCTCGTCGTCGCCGACAGCCGCGACGCCGCGCGGGATGCGGCCGAGGCGGTCGTCGTCGAATACCGGGATTTGCCTTCCGTCGTCGAAGGGCCTGATGCGCTGAAACGGGGCGCGCCGCAACTCTGGGACGAGGCGCCGGGCAATCTCTGCTTTCGGTTCGAACGCGGCGACAAGGCTGCGGTTGAGGCGGCGCTCGCCGAGGCGGCGCACATCGTCGAGCTCACTCTCGTCAACAACCGGCTCGTCGTCGCGCCGATCGAACCGCGGGCGGCGATCGGGAGGTATGAGGACGGCTGTTTCGACCTCTACGTCACCGGCCAGGGCGTCCACAGCATCCGCCAGCAACTCGCCACTGCGGTGTTTCATGTTCCGACCGAGCAGGTTCGGGTGCGGGCCCCCGATGTCGGCGGCGGGTTTGGGGTCAAGAATTTCCTGTATCCCGAATACGTACTGGTGCTGTGGGCGGCGCGGCGGCTCGGGCGGCCGGTGCGATTTGTCGCCGAGGCGGGCGAGGAGTTCGTCGGGGCGGCGCAGGCACGGGACAATGTGACCACGGGCCGGCTGGCGCTCGACCCGAACGGACGCTTTCTCGCGCTCGATGTCGACACGATCGCCAATCTCGGGGCGTATCTGTCGACGAGCGGGCCGGGCAGCTCGACGAATTCGCCGTCGACCGCGATGGGCGGCGTCTACGACGTGCCGGCCGTGTTCATGGCGGTGCGTGGCGTCTTCACCAACACGGTGCCGATCGACGCCTATCGCGGCGCCGGCAAACCCGAGGCGAACTATCTGATCGAGCGGCTGATCGAGCTGGCGGCCCGGCGGCTGCGGATCGACCCGGTCGAGGTGCGCCGGCGCAACGTCATCACCGCCTTTCCCCACAAGAGCGCGCTCGGGATCAACATCGATTGCGGACGGTTCGGCGAGAATATCGAGGAGACGGTGCGCCGGTCGCTCGTCTCGGGATTCGCCGCGCGGCGGGAACAGGCCGCGTCGCGCGGGAAATTGCGCGGGCTCGGGTTCGCGTCGTTTCTCGAAACCTCGCGCGGGGCGCCGGGCGAGCAGGCCGAGATTCGCTTTGCCGCCGACGGCATGGTCGAACTGGTGCTCGGCACGCAGTCGAACGGGCAGGGGCACGAGACGAGCTTTCCGCAGATCGCCGCCGATCTGCTCGGGCTGCCGCTCGACGCATTCCGCTATGTCCAGGCCGACACGCGCACGGTCAAGAGCGGCAATGGCCATGGCGGCGCGCGGTCGATGCATATGGGCGGCACCGCGCTGGTGCTTGCCGCCGAACAGGTGATCGAGAAGGGCAAGGCGGTGGCGGCGCATCTGCTTCAGGCCGAGCCGGGTGCCGTGCGCTTTGCCGCCGGGCGGTTCGAGACGGCCGACGGGCAGGGGATGGACCTTCTCGATGTCGCCACGGCGGCCGCGGACCCGGCGAACCTGCCGGAAGGGATGCCGCCGGGGCTTGACGGCGACGGGCTCAATCGCTCGGACCTGATCACCTTTCCGAGCGGCTGCCATGCCGCCGAGGTCGAGATCGACCCGGAGACGGGGCTGGTGACCCTCCTCGCCTATACGGCGGTCGACGACTACGGCCGCCTCGTCAACCCGCTGATCACGGCCGGCCAGGTTCATGGCGGCGTCGCACAGGGGATTGGCCAGGCGATGCTCGAGCACACGGTCTACGAACCCGGGACCGGGCAGCTTCTCAGTGGCTCGCTGATGGATTACGCGCTGCCGCGAGCCACCGACCTTCCCGCCTTCAACCTGACCCTCGTCGAGTTGCCGACCAAGTCGAACCCGCTCGGCGTCAAGGGCTCGGGCCAGGCCGGCTGCATCGCCGCGCCGCAAACCATCACCCACGCGATCCTCGACGCTCTCGCCCCACTCGGCATCGACCACATCGACATGCCCGCCACGCCCGAGCGCGTGTGGCGGACGATGAGGGATGCGCAGTTGACACATCGTCAACCATCCGTATGATCCGTCGGCTGCGCGGCAGGAACGCCGGGCACCCCCTTACCTGTCCGTATCGGAGGAGAGCGCGGTGGCGCGAATTGCCGGCGTTAACATCCCCAACCAGAAGCGCGTTCCGATCGCGCTGACCTACATCCACGGCATCGGGCGCTCGAAGGCGGCCGAGATCTGCAACAAGGTCGGCATCCCGCCGGAGCGGCGGGCGCATGAGCTGACCGACGACGAGGTATTGCGCGTCCGCGAGCTGATCGACCGTGACTTTTCCGTCGAGGGCGATCTGCGGCGTACCGTCGCAATGAACATCAAGCGCCTGATGGATCTCGGCAGCTATCGCGGCCTTCGGCATCGCAAGGGCCTGCCGGTCCGCGGCCAGCGCACGCACACGAATGCGCGCACGCGGAAGGGTCCGGCACGGCCGATCGCGGGCAAGAAGAAGTAAGTGGTTTCGGCGACAGCCTCATTGCGGAAGAGCTAGATGGCAAGAACGGCGGCAGCGGCACCGCGCCTACGGCGGCGCGAGCGAAAGAACATCACCTCGGGCACTGCCCACGTGAACGCGACGTTCAACAACACGATGATCACGATCAGCGATGCCCAGGGCAACGCGATCGCATGGTCGTCGTCGGGCAGCCTGGGCTTCAAGGGGTCGCGCAAATCGACCCCCTACGCCGCGCAGGTCGCGGCCGAGGACGCCGGCAAAAAGGCGATGGAGCACGGCATGCGGACCCTCGACATCGAGGTCAAGGGGCCCGGCTCGGGCCGCGAGTCAGCCCTGCGCGCATTGCAGGCGGTCGGGTTCGCCATTACCTCCATACGCGACGTGACGCCGATTCCGCATAACGGTTGCCGCCCGCCAAAGCGGCGCCGGGTCTAGGCGTTTGCGCCGGCCGGCGCCGGCGGCGTTTAACGGTCGAGACCCGGGGGGAAACCGCCAGGGCTCGCCGCAACTATTGGTTACCTTTCACCGACCGAGGTCGTCGTGATCCAGAGAAACTGGCAAAACCTGACAAAACCCAAGGCGCTTTCGGTCGAGCCGGGCGATGATCCCGCGCGCGCGGCGACGGTCGTCGCCGAGCCGTTGGAACGCGGGTTCGGCTTGACGCTCGGCAACGCGCTCAGGCGCATCCTGCTGTCGTCGCTGCAGGGCGGCGCCGTGACCTCGATGCAGATCGAGGGGGTGCTGCACGAGTTCTCGTCGCTGCCGGGCGTGCTCGAAGACGTGACCGACGTCGTGCTCAACGTCAAGGGCATCGCGCTGCGCATGGACGGCGAGGGGCCGAAGCGGATGCGGCTGCGCGGCACCGGCCCGGGCGAGGTACGCGCCGGCCAGATCGAAACCGGGCACGGCATCGAGATCCTCAACCCCGACCACATCATCTGCACGCTCGACAACGGCGCGCGCATGAACATGGAGCTGACGGTCGAG
>DASXFE010000055.1:0-15055 GCA_036489765.1 Allostellaceae bacterium
CGCGAGCGCTACGACATCGCCTGCGCCCCTTGCCATGCCGGCACCGGGGAGGGCAACGGCGTCATCGTGCAGCGCGGCTTTCCGCCGCCGCCGCCGCTCAGCGACAAGCGCATCGTCGACGAGCCGACGTCGCACTACGTCGATGTGATCGCCAACGGGTACGGCATCATGTACGCGTTTCCGGAGCGCGTGGCGCCGCGCGACCGCTGGGCCATCGCCGCCTATATCCGCGCCCTGCAGCGTGCCCGCAGCGGTTCGACGGCCGACGTTCCGGCCGACCAGCAGGCGGCGCTCAAATGAGCCGGCAATGGCGAGAGGCCTTGCTGCCGGCGGCGATCGTCGCGGCGGCGGTCGTGCTGATGCTGCTGATCGGCGGGCTTGCCGGCGCGGCGCAGGCGTGGCTTGCGGCCTATCTGTTCTGGGTGGGCTTACCGATCGGGGCGCTGTTCGCGAGCCTTGTGCACGGGCTGACCGGCGGACGCTGGGGCGTGACGCTGGCGCCGGCGCTCGCGGCGATGCGGCGGACGACGCCGCTGCTGGCGCTCTTGCTGATCCCGGTGCTCGTCGGCACGTCGCGCATCTATCCGTGGGCGCTGGCGGGCGGGAGCGGCTGGCTGGCGCTGCCGTTCTTCGCCGGGCGCGCGATCGTCTACGTCGTGCTGTGGAACGCGATCGCGCTGGGGATCGAGCGCTATCGGCTCCCGGAGGGACGGCTGCCGCCGGGTTTTGCGTGGCCGGCGCTGATCGTGCTGTTCGGCACCACGACACTCGCCGCGTTCGATTGGGCGATGACCCTCGAGCCGCATTGGACCTCGACGATCTTCGGCCTTTTGGTCACGACCGGGTGGGTGCTGTCGGCGCTCGCCATTGCGATCGCGGCGACGGCCGGGCGCGGCGCAGGCGAGATGATCGAGGCGCCGGCGAAGATCATGCTCGCGCTTGTGATCCTCTGGGCCTACCTGTCGGCGGTCCAGCTCATCGTCATCTGGGAAAGCGACCTGTCGCACGAGATCCCCTGGTATCTGCGCCGCGCCGCCGGCGGCTGGGGATATGTCGCACTGGTCTTCGCGCTCGCCGAGTTCGCGGTGCCGTTCGTCGTACTGGTGTGGCAGCCGCTGCGGCGGTCGGCGCGGGTTGTCGCGGCGGCGGCGGGGCTGATCGCCGCGGCGCACCTCCTCGAAATCTGGTGGTTGACCGTCCCCGATTTCGCCCGCCCGTTCGGCTGGCCCGAGCCGTTGGCGGCGATCGCGATCGGCGGCTGCGTGCTGCTCGTGACGAGGCGAGAACTTGCCCGATGACCGACAAGCCGCGCAACCGGCTCGCCGCCGCATTTGCGGCGGGGGCTGCCGTGGCGCTGGGGTTGGGGATCGTCCTGGTCGGCCGCGCCCGTCGCCGGGCAGGGGCTCGGGCGATGGCTGACGAGACCCGCAACGAAGAGATCGCGACCGAGCGAACCGATGTGACCGTCTCGCTCGCCGCCGCGCTGTTCGCCGGGTTCGCGGTGGTGCTGGCGCTGTCGATCGTCGGGGTCGCGCTGGTCTATCCGAACTCGCGGCGCGGACCGAGCGACGCACCGCGCCTGTTGACCGCGCAGCCCCGCCTCGAGATCGACCCGGCGACAGACCTCGCCGCGTTCCGCGCGCAGCAGCAGGGCGAACTCGCTCATTACGGCTGGGTCGACCGAGAGCACGGCGTCGTCCGCATTCCGATCGAGCAGGCGATGCGGGATATCGCCAAGGCCGGCATCAACGACTGGCCGGAGGGCGCGAAGTGAAAGCGCTCGCCGCCGCCCTTCTTTTCATGCTGTTGCTGGTGCAGCCCGGTGCGGCGGCGGCGCCGTCGACGATCCGGCCGGCCGAGTTTGGCGATTTCGCGTTTCGCCAGAACCTCGGCGCAAAGCTGCCGCTCGACGCGGTGTTGCGCGGGAAGGGCGGCAAGCCGGTGACCCTCGGCAGCCTCTTCGACGGCCGCCCGATCGTCATCGATTTCGAGTACGACCGCTGCACGGTGCTGTGTGGCACGATGCTCGACCGAGTGAGCGCGGCGATGGCGCCGCTCACCGGCGCGCGGCTCGTCGCGATCGATATCGATCCCGCCGCAACCCCGGAAGCGGCTGAGAAATTCGCTGCGGCGCACGGGGCGACGACGGTCCTGACCGGTGACGAGCCGACGATCCGGCGTATCGCCGACGCCGCCGGGTTCCCCTATCGCCGCGACCCCACGACCGGGGACTATGCGCACCCGGCCGGTTTCCTTGTCGCCGCGCCGGATGGGACGATCGCGCGCTATTTCCTCGGCTTCGACTGGCGCCGGCTCGACCTGCGGCTCGGTGTCGCCGAGGCTGCCGGGCACCGGATCGCGGCGCCCGCCGAACAGATACTCCTGTTCTGTTATTGCTATGATCCGCAGACCGGGCATTACGACCTGGCGGTCTCGCGGCTGCTGGCGGCGGTCGGGGCGGCGACGCTCTTGGCGCTGGCCGGCACGGTCGGGCTGGCGGTGCGGCGGGCGGCACGATGAACGGGATCCCGTTCCTGCCGCCGAGCGCCAGCAGCATCACCGGCGAGTTCAATGTGCTGGCAAGCGCGCTGCTTGGCGTCACCGGGCTCGTGATGATCCTCGTCGTCTGGCTGATGTTCCGCTTTTGCATCCACTACCGCAAAAGCAACCCCGGCGCCGACCGCAACCACCGGATCAAGAAGTCGTGGCATTGGGAAGTCGGCTGGACCGCCGCCTCGCTCTTGATCTTTCTCGGCCTCTACGCCTGGGGCGCCGATTTTTATCTTCGCGAGCACCATGCGCCGGCAGATGCGACCGATGTCTACGTCGTCGGCAAGCAGTGGATGTGGAAGGTCGAGCACCCGGACGGGCAGCGCGAGATCGACGCGCTGCATGTGGCGCTCGACCGCCCGGTGCGGCTGGTGATGACCTCGGAAGACGTGATCCACGGGTTCTCGGTGCCGGCGTTCCGGCTCAAGCAGGATGTCGTGCCAGGGCGCTACGTCACGCTGTGGTTCACCCCCGACAAGATCGGCAAGTACCACCTCTACTGCTCGCAATTCTGCGGCACCGCCCATGCGGCGATGGGCGGATGGGTGACCGTGCTCGATCCCGGCGACTTCCAGAAATGGCTCGCCGCCAACACGACCGCCGGCGCCGGAACGCTCGCGGGACAAGGCGGGCTCCTCTACCGCAAGCTCGGCTGCTCCGGTTGCCATGAGAGGGCCGCCGGGGTCGGGCCGTCTCTCGCTGGGCTCTACCTGCATCAGGTGACGCTGCGCGACGGCGGTACGGCCGTCGCCGATGACGGGTTCATCCGCTCGGCGATCCTCGAACCGGCGACGCACCCGGTGGCGGGGTTCAAGACCACGATGCCGTCCTTTGCCGGGCAAGTCGACGAAGAGCAGGTCGTCGCGCTCGTCGCCTACATCAAATCGCTCGCCGGGAAGGGTCCGCCATGACCAGCGTTTCCGTCACCGACGATCTGCCCGATCCGTCGACGCGCGCTTCCTATCTCACCAACGGCGCGACGCTGGCCTCGTGGCTGCTGACCCGCGACCACAAGCGCATCGCGATCCTCTATTTCATCAGCATCACCGCGTTTTTCTTCGTCGGCGGCGCCGCGGCGGCGCTCATCCGCATCAACCTGCTGACCCCGGACGGGACGATCCTCGACGCCGAGACCTACAACCGCACCTTCACGCTGCACGGCGTCGTCATGGTGTGGCTGTTCCTGGTGCCGTCGGTCCCGACGACGTTCGGGAATTTCATGTTGCCGCTTATGCTCGGCGCCCGGGACCTCGCCTTTCCGCGGCTCAATTTGTTGAGCTGGTACCTCTTCATCGCCTCCGGGATCATCGTCTTGGCGGGGCTCGTCATCGGCAGCGTCGACACCGGCTGGACCTTCTACGAGCCGTTGTCGAGCGGGTATTCGAGCGGGGCGCTCGTCGTCGTGGTCGGCGGCATCTTCATCAACGGGTTCTCGTCGATCCTGACCGGGCTCAATTTCGTCGTGACGATCCACCGGCTGCGCGCGCCCGGCCTCACCTGGTATCGGCTGCCGGTGTTCTGCTGGTCGCTCTATTCGACCTCGCTCATCCTGATGCTGGCGACGCCGGTTCTGGCAGTGACGCTGTTTCTGGTCGCCGCCGAGCATTTCTTTCACCTCGGCGTGTTCGACCCGGCCTACGGCGGCGATCCGCTCCTCTTCCAGCACATGTTCTGGTTCTACTCGCACCCCGCCGTCTACATCATGATCCTGCCGGGGATGGGGGTGATCACCGAGATCATCCCGGTTTTCGCCCGCAAGAAGATCTTCGGCTACAAGTTCATCGTGTGGTCGTCGGTGGCGATCGCGGTGATCGGGTTCGTCGTCTGGGGCCATCACATGTTCGTCGCCGGCGAGAGCATCTATGCCGCGATGGTGTTCTCGTTCCTCAGCTTCGTCGTTGCCGTGCCGTCGGCGATCAAGGTGTTCAACTGGCTCGCGACCCTGCACAAGGGCACGATCTCGTTCGATGCGCCGATGCTCTACGCGCTCGGTTTCATCCTGCTGTTCACGATCGGCGGGCTGACCGGGCTTTTCCTCGCAACGCTCGCCTACGACGTCCATGCCACCGCGACCTATTTCGTCGTCGCGCATTTCCACTACGTCATGGTCGGCGGCATGGTCAGCGCGTATTTCGCGGCGCTGCACTATTGGTGGCCGAAGATCACCGGGCGGCTCTACCCGGAAAGCTGGGCGCGGTTCGCCGCCGTGCTGATCTTTTTCGGGTTCAACGTCACCTTCTTCCCGCAATTCATCCTCGGTTATCTCGGGATGCCGCGGCGCTATCACGCCTATTCGCCGGAATTGCAGGTGTGGAACGTGCTGAGCTCCGCGGGGTCATCGATCCTCGCGGTCGCCTACCTGCTGCCGCTCTTCTATCTGACCTGGTCGCTTGTCCGCGGGCAGCGCGCGCCGGCGAATCCGTGGGAGGCGACAGGGCTCGAATGGACGGTCCCATCGCCGCCGCCGACCGAGAATTTCGAGCGCACGCCGGTGGTGACGGAAGATCCCTACAATTACCCCGAGCCGGTTGAATGACCACGCACGAAGCCCTCGGCGAGCAATACCCCGACCTCGCCCATCAGGGCGAGACCGCCGAGTTCGGGATGTGGGCGTTTATCGCGACCGAGGTGCTGTTTCTGGGCGGGCTCTTCGCCGCCTATACGTTCTACCGGTACCTGCACCCGGCCGGGGTCGCCGAGGCGGCCGCACACACCAAGATCATCATCGGCAGCGCCAACACTGCGATCCTCCTCACCTCGAGCTTTTTCATGTCGTGGGCGTCGCTCGCGGCGCGGGCGGGCGACAACCGCGTCGTCTTCCGGGTGATGGCGGTCGCCGCGGTGCTCGGCGTCGCCTTTGTCGTCCTCAAAGGGATCGAATACACCGAGGAGATCGGCGAGCACTTGTGGCCCGGTCCATCGTTTCACATCGAGACCGCCGAACCGAAGGCCGGCGAGGTGTTCTATTTCCTCTACTGGCTGATGACCGGCATCCACGCGCTGCATCTGATGATCGGGATCGGAGCGGTGGCGACGATCGCGTGGCGGGCGCGGCGCGGCGATTTCTCGCCCGTCTATCATTCGCCGGTGCGGGTCGTGAGCCTTTATTGGCACTTCGTCGACGTGGTGTGGATTTTCCTCTTCGCGCTGATCTACCTGCCGGGACGGGGGCCGTAGAGATGCTCCGCATCGTCATCGCCTGGATCGCGCTCGTCCTGCTCCTCGCCGGCAATATCGGGGTGGCCTATCTCGGCACCGGGATGGTGATCACGACCGCGCATGTCCTGATTGCCGCGGCCATGGCCGCGATCGTCCTCATTGTCTTCATGGAGCTCGACCGCGGCAAAAGCCTCTTATGGGTGTTCGCCGGCGCCGGATTTTTCTGGCTCGCGCTGCTGTTCGTCCTGACCGCCACCGACTACCTGACCCGCTATAACTTCGCCCCGAGTTAGCGCCGCGCGGCAGGCTCCATCGCCCCTCCCGCATCAACGGGGAAGGCTTCAGAGGGGCGCGCCCGAGTTAAATGCCCTTGACCGGAACGCCCGACGCGCCGGGCCGCCGCCGCGCCAGGAGGCGCTGCGCCTCGTCCTGCCGGTCGGCCTCGAGGCAGGCCCGGAGCAGGGTGAACTCGATCAGGTCGTGCTGGGCGCGGCTGCCGCCGATGCGTTCGTTCTCGCCGGCGAGCGGGGCGAAGGCCTCGATCGCGGCGGGAAAATCGCCGCGCACGAACGCCGCAAAGCCGCGCGACAGCGTCGGAAGGTACGAGCCGGACGGATAGCGTCCCGCTTGCGCCATCTCCTCCATCTGGCGGCCCCGGCCTTCGAGGCCGGCATCATCCCCCGCCATGGCCTGCGCCAGGATCACGTGCAGATCCGCAAGGCCGCTCGCCGGGCGCGGCAAAGCGTCGTTCGCGTAATCGTACAGGCGGCGCCAGGACGCGGCGTCGCGCGGGTGGCCGGCAAGCTCGGACCGCCACAAAAACGCGGCGCCGTCCGACATCTTCTGCTGCGGCCCGCCGCTGTGACGGTCGATCGCGATCGCGTTTTCGTAGAGCTCCCTCGCGCGCGCCCAGTTGCCGGCCTGGATCTCGAACAGCGAGAGATGCCAGTTCAGATGGCCGTGAAAGAACCCGTCGCGCGGATAGTCGGAGAGCCAGGCGTTGAGGAAGGCGCGGCCGGCGGCAAGGTCGCCGCTTTCGTAGCAGACATGGGCATAGCCGTGCGCGCCGTGGGCATTGTGCGGGTTCGCGGCGACCGATTGCTCGATTTTCGCGCGGGCGGGGACCAGCTGCCCGTCTTCCGACAGCGCCATCGCGTGATACGCCACGAACCAGAAATCGTCGCCGTAATGCGGCGCGAGGCCGTCCATCAGCTCGGCGATCCGATGCTTCTGTCCAAGCTGGCCGGAGCTGGCGATCAGCCCGTTCGGGTTTGCCGCGACCGAGACGACCAGCGCGTCGCGTGGCCATGATCCGAGGTGGGTATAAAGCGCGGCGAGGGCGGCCTCGGTCCGGCCCGAGAAGAGAAGGTCGAAGAAGGCGAGGTGGCTGGCCTCGCGCTCCGACACCGAAGCGGCCGCGTTCTTGGCCGCCGCCAGCGCGGCCCGTGCCGGCGCGACATCGCCCTGGCGCACGAACACCTGGGCCTTGCCGGCATGGGCCATCGCAAAACCGGGGTCGGCGGCGAGCGCCCGGTCATACCCCTCGAGCGCGCCGGGATAGAAGGTGAGCGCGGCCTCGGTCGCTTCGACATAGGCATCGCGCGCGGCGGCGGAGGCCGTCGACAGCGGCAGCCCGTAACGGTCCAGCGGCATCAGTTCGGCACCCATGCCGCGCACCTGACCTCGCCGAACTCGCGGGCGATCTTGCGCCACGACGCGCCGGCATCCTCGGTGACATAGACCTCGCCGAAGAGGCTATGCGCGACGATGCGGTTCGCCTCCGCGGGATGGGTCGCGAGGCCCCACATCGTCGCATTCGGTTCGGTCGGCAGGTTCAGGATCTCCCAGCGCTGGCCGTAATCCGTGGTGCGCAGCACATGCCCCTTTTCGCCGGTCGTCGTCTCGCCGCAGCCGGCATAGAGCACGCCGGGGTCGTCGGTCTTGACCGCGAGCCCGCGGGCGTAGGGCAGGGGCCATTTCTCGCGGATCTCCAGCGACTGCCACGTGTCACCGAGATTGTCGCTGACGAACACCTCGCGCGCCGTGCTGGCATAGACGCGCTTGGGCTCGGTCTTGGCGATCGCCATCGAATGGATGTCGGGGTCGTAGAGGCCGGTCTTCTGGTGCGTCCACGTGTCCCCGCCGTCCGTGCTGCGGAAGATCCCGTCGATCTCGACCCCGGCCCAGACGATGTTGTGGTCGTCGGGGTCGACGACGAGCCCGGTGACGAACGGCACCCCGATCGAGCATTGCGGGGCGATGTCGACATTGAGCCGCTCCCAATGCCGCCCGGCGTCGCGCGAGCGGTAGACCCCGGCCGGGCGGGTGCCGGCAAACAGGGTGTCGGGATCGACCGGATCGATCGTCAGCGACCAGACCGTCGGCAGCGCGCCCTCATCGCCGACCCGTTCCCACCCGAACCCGCCGTCGCGGGTCGCGAAGAGCCCCGTATCGCCGGCCGCATAAACCGTCTGTGCCTCGGTAGGATGGGCGACCAGGGCCTGGATTCGGCTGTTCAGCGGAAACGGGGCGCGGTGCCGCGTCCACGACTGGCCCGAATCGGGGCTGTGCCACACGCCCCAGCCAGCCGTTCCCAGACAGATGCTGTAGTTCGCCATCGGCCGCACTCTCCGTCTCCTCCCCAGCTCGGGCACCGCCGAGTTTGACCTGTCCACGGCGATCCCACAACAGAGGATCGGGGCCCGCCGCACCGGCGACCGGCGCCGCTTCACCCTCGTTCTGCTCAGGCGCGTGTTGACCCATGAATGCCGAACGGCTAGACCTAACCCCGCATACGCCGTGCACCCACTCATCGGTGGAGGGGTGGCCGAGTGGCTGAAGGCGGCGGTTTGCTAAACCGTTATACGGTTAACCCCGTATCGTGGGTTCGAATCCCATCCCCTCCGCCACCTCAAGCCGACCGTCGCCGTTCCGTCCTCCAGGTCGGGTCGGGATTGGGGCCGCGTCCTGCGTGGCCGGCTCGGCTTTGATCGGGGCAAAGTCGTCCAGCGGACCGCAACCGTCCGCGATAAGTGTCAGGCTGGTCGCAGGCGTTGGAGAGCCGCGCGGGCGTCGGGCTCAGATGTCGGATGTCGGGGGGGCGGGAGCGTCGCGTGGCTCGCGCATCACCGCGTCGATCTGGGCGAGAAGCTGGTCGGTGCGGAACGGTTTCTCAATGATGGCATCGGCGCCGAGGAGGCGGGCCATTTCGAGCGCGTCGGTGTTGCCGGTGTGGCCGCCGCCGGAGATCGCGATGATCTTCGTGGCGCTGTCCTCGCGGCGGAGGGTCAGGATCGTCTCGATCCCCTCCTGGCGGGGCATATAGATATCGGTGACGATCAGGTCGAATTTCTGGCGGTGGTACTGCTCCATCCCGCGCAGACCGTCCTCGGCGGTGATCACGTCGTGCCCGTTTTGCATCAAGACGCGCGCCACCGAGCGCCGGATCAGCGTGTCATCGTCGATCAGGAGGATTTTCATCGCCCCCATCCTGCTCGCACCTAGCCCAAAGCACGATAACACACAGGGTTAAAAAAAGGTTCAAATCGGGATCGCGAGCAGCGTGTCGATCTGGCGGCTGTCGAGCACGGCGTCCTTGCGGGCGAATTTCCAGGAGTCGCCGCCGCGGACGACCCGGTCGACATAGCGCCCGGCGGCGAAGAGCGTCATCGCGCCGTCCTGCATCGTGCGGACGACAAGGAAATTGGCGGTGACGGCGATGGCTCCCGTTGGCGCCGCCTGCGTCTTCTCGATACGGAGATTGGCGACCAGGTGACGGTACCGCTGCGGCTCGTAGATATTGGCCTTGCGCAGCGCCATCACGCGGTCGACGAGCATGTTGCGCGAGGTTGCGTAGATGATGCCGAGCCGCATCCCGGCCTCGAAATTCTCTGCGGACGTCACGCGATAGGTGCAGTCCTCGGTGAAGAAGCCGGGCCAGTCCTCGAGCCGGTCGTTGTCGAGGCAAAAGGCATAATCGGCGTAAAGCGCCTCGAGCTCGAGGCGGCGGACCACCTCGTCCGGCGTCATCACAGACCCATCAGCGGGCGATAGGCCTGCCAGAACCCCCGAATCGACGCCTCGGTCGTACGCGTGTCGTCGGAGACGTGGTCGTGCCCCCCCATCTCCAGCACCGACAGGTCGTCCTCGGACCCGGCGATCGCGCGCTGCACGAACCCGCCGACCGCCCCGTCCTCCATCGACACATACCCGGCCGGGCCGACGAGGTTGCTTTGCAGGAGGCGGAGCTCGGTCATCTCCGCGTCGTCGTCCTCGAAGCCGAGATAGATCCACTGCAATTCGGTCTCGTTGCGGCCCTTCGGCAGCACGAGGCGGAGCGCGATCGAGTTGTTGATCTGCTGCAGCACGAAATTCGGGAAGACCGAGAGGATCTGCACCGTAATGTCGTCGCCGAACTCCTCCTTCGAGGCGAGGAGGCGCGGGTCGGCGAGCGAGAGCCCGTCGCGGTTCGACTGGATGTCGGCGTAGAGCTTGTCGCTGTCGGCCCGGTCCGCCCGCTTCCGGCCGCCCCGCGTATAGCTCGCATGGTTGCCGCTGTTTTCGCCGATCAGGACGCCGCCGCCGATCGACAGCCGGCTGATGCGGAATGTCGCGAAGAACGTGTGCAGCAGGCTGGCGTGGTAGGTGTCCTTGACGTTTTCGAGATAGAGCTTCCAGTTGTTGTGAAGGATTTGCGAGGTCGTGCCGAGCACCGTGGGCTTGCCGTGCATGACCCGGCCGATCCGCTCGCCGATCTGGTTTCCGATGTATTCGGCGAACGGCGGCACGTCATCCGACAGCGTGCCGAAGACGAGCCCGGCAAAATGGTCGACGCGGAGCTTTCTGAGCCCGTGCTCCTCGATCTTGAACGTGTCCGGCATCCCGCCCTTGCCGCCGATGCCGCGGCGGAACGCGACGCTCTTCAGATTGCCGTCGAGGTCGTACGCCCAGGAGTGGTAGACGCAGGTGAGGAGGTCCGTGTTGCCCTGGCGCTTCAGGCAGACGAGGTTGCCGCGATGGGCGCAGCGATTGACCATCGCATGGATCTGCCCGTCCTGGCCGCGCGTGACGATGACCGGCGTCTCGCCGAGGAACGTCGTCTTGTAGTCGCCAGCGTTGGGCAACTCGTCTTCGAGGCAGAGGAATTGCCAGGTCGGGCCGAGGAACACGCGGTCGAGCTCGCCCTTGTAGATCTCCGGGTCGGTGAACATGCGATAGGGAACGCGCGAGTTCCCTTCTTTGGGCCAGGTCACTCCGGTCATCGGGTTTCCTCCTCGCACGTCACGTCTCCTCATCGAGCCGCATCGTATCATGGAACAGGCGGTAATCGATGGCGCGCCGGCCGTCTTCGGTCCAGCCGAGGATGTTGGTAAAGCGGCGGTCCCACAGGATTTCGTGCGTCAGATACGAGGTGCGGGCATGGACGGTCTGCGCCAGCGTCTCGTCGATCCCGGTGGCGGTCACGACGAGCTCGCCGTTTGCGGCGGCGAGGGTTTCCGCGCTCTCCTCGTAAAACGGGCTTTCGCTGTCGATCACATGCATCACCGAAAACGTCAGCGCGAAGACCGGCGAGCGATGGCGCACCAGCGTCAAATCATAGAAGCGCCGACGCAAATCGCCTTCGAGGCTGATCTCGTCGCGAATGAGGGTCATCGTCACCTCGGCCGCGACGATCTGGTTCTGCCGCTCGTTGGCGAGCCGCACCGTCAGCGTCTGCTTCCCGTCATGCGGCCCGATCACCGCGACCTGGCTGAACAGCACGCGCGCGGTCGGGCGCGAGAACCGGGCAAACACCATCCCGGTCGACAAGGCGACGACCATCAGCCCGAACGCGCTCTCCACGGTCATCAGCAGATTGGCGTAGAGCGTCGCCGGCGTCATCTGTCCGTAGCCGATCGTCGCCATCGTCTCGACGCTGAAAAAGAACGCGTCGGCAAACGCGCCCGGCCGCGCCCCGGAAATCGCACCCGGCTCGATCAGATAGAGCAGCGCGAATATCGTGTTGGCCACGACATAGAGCGCCGCCCCGCCGAGGAAAAACCCGCACCATCCGACTGTCAGGATGCGATGGTACAAATCCCCGACCCAGAGCCGCGGAAGCCCCAGCGCCAGCACCCGATCGGCCCGGTTGCGCGCGATCAGATGGTTGAACCGCGGATCGACGCCATCCGGCGGCGCGGTCTGCAACGGCGCGTGGCGCCGGGCGCGTCTGGCGGGCCGTGTGGCGCGTTTGTGCGCGGCGCGCGAGGGCTTTTGGGCGTCATCCGACACAGGCGGATCATAGACGGCAAGGAATGCGGGCGTCTCGCCCGCATTTCCTGTACCGGGCCGGCGAGACGCCCGCAGTCCTGGACAAAACGCCGCCGTGCGGGCCAAATCACGTCGATCGCGTATCAGGCGAAGCCGATGCAAGGCAGGCGGATTTTCAGCGCGTTCTTCTCCTATTCGCACCTCGACGCGACGGCGACGCCGCGCCAAGTCGAGCCGCTGGCGGCCGAGCTGGAAAACATTGTCACCGCCCGTCTCGTCAATGCGCGCCTCGGGGTGTGGCGCGACGCCACCCATCTTCTGACCGGCCGCCGCTGGAACGACGAGATCGAGAGCCGGCTGCGGTCGTCCGACATCCTGATCGTGTTGTTCAGCCCCGGCTGGATCAACTCCGATTACTGCCGCAAGGAATACACGGTCTTCGAGGAGGTCGAAGCCGGCCACGGTTCCGGCGAGCTGGTCGTGCCGATCCTCGTCCGTCCGATCGACGATCAGGAGGAGCATCTCGACGAGCACCAGCGTGGGATCTACGAGCGCCTCCGGCAGCGTCAATTCTACCCCAAGCTGGCGATAGGCGGCGGTCGCGGGCGCGCCGCCGCGATCGAGGAGGTCGCCGGCCACATCGTCAAGATCCTCAACGGGCGGCGGAACGCGGCGATCGCCGCGCAGGTCAGCGCCGATGAAAACGTGCCCCTGCCGATGCTGCGCGAAATCCTCGAAAACTTTGGCGAGGCCGGCGCCGCGCTCGACGCTGCGGCGATCGAGGCGCGGCTGCGGGCAAAGGCCGGCGAATACGCCGAGCTGCGCGATCGCCTCAACCGCCTGTCGAACGACGACCCGCGCGTCGGCGAATTGCGCCAAGAGGCCGCTCGCCTCATCGCCGCTGCCGATTTCGTCGCCGCCGACGCGGCGCTGTCCCAGGCCGAACAGCGCGACCTCGGCGCGGCCGAGGAAATGGAGGCGACCGCCCGCCAGCGTCGCCTCGGCGCCGCCGAAAGCCGCGCCGAACGCGCCGCCGCCGCCCGCCTGCAACTCGACTACCGCGCCGCCGCCGGCCACTACGCCGAGGCCGCCGCGATCCTCCCGCAGGACGAGACTCGGCAGCGTTGGGTCTACATCATGTCGCAGGCCGAGGCGCTCTACGACCACGGCAACGAGTTCGGCGACAACGCCGCGCTGCGCGAGGCGATCGACCTCTATCGCGAGTCGCTACCGCTGGTCCCGCGCGCCGCTACGCCAGTCGATTGGGCGACTGCGCAGAACAATCTCGGCATCGCGCTTTCGGTACTCGGTGAGCGGGAAAGCGGCAGGGCGCGGCTGGAAGAGGCGGTCGCCGCCTACCGCGCCGCGCTGGAGGAAAACACCCGCGAGCGCGTGCCGCTCGGCTGGGCGATGACGCAGAACAATCTCGGCAACGCGCTTCGGGTGCTGGGCGAGCGGGAGAGCGGCAGGGCGCGGCTGGAAGAGGCGGTCGCCGCCTACCGTGCCGCGCTGGAGGAAAACACCCGCGAGCGCGTGCCGCTCGACTGGGCGATGACGCAGAACAATCTCGGCAACGCGCTTCGGGTGCTGGGCGAACGGGAGAGCGGCACGGCGCGGCTGGAAGAGGCGGTTGCCGCCCTCCACGCCGCGCTGGAGGAACGCACCCGCGAGCGCGTGCCTCTCCATTGGGCTCATTCCCAGCATGCGCTGGGGCATGCGCTGGCGGTGCTGGCGGAGCGCCGCGAAAGCCGCGCGGAGATGGAGGAAGCGGTGGCCTGCATGCGCCGCGCCGTCGACGCGTACGAACAGGTCGGCGAGAACTACCGGCTGCCGCAAGCGCGGCGTCGCGTTGACGAAATGCTGGCAGCGTTGGGAAGGTTGCGCCGGGCCACACCCCGCGCCACCCGGAAAAAAGCCGGCAGTTAGAAATCTACCCAGGTAAGTTGAACTTGCACCCTTGGTCCGTCATCCCGGCCTTCGCCGGGATGACGGCCTGTCGCGGGTCGGATCAACGAATCTGGCACGGGAACAGATCAGGCCCTGAAACTTTTGCGAAAGCGATCAACCTCACGCGTTAGCATTTGTCAACCTCCGCGCGAGCCGAGGCCTCCTGATAAATTCCGGCAAATAACAGGGATAACAGGAGGGGAGCAGGAGGCGGCCGTCGGGTGGGCGGCCGCAACCTGGGGTTATGGGTCAGCCGCCGTAGTAGACGTTGTCGCCGAGGTCCTTCATTTCGAGGATCGCGGCGTCGAGGCGGCCTTCGATCGGGTTGGGCATGTGGGCTTCGGTCACCTCGGCGATGACGATGTGGTGATCGCCTTGTTCGACGATGCTGGTGACCTTGCATTCGACGGCGGCGAGCGCGGCGTCGAGGATCGGGGCGCCGTTGCCGCCCTTGTGAAAGGCCTGGCCGGAGATCTTGTCGCCTTCGACCGCGGCCGGCTTGAAGAAGGTGAAAGCGAGGCCCTTGTGCGCCTTGCCGAGCATGTTGAGGGTGAAGGTCTTGGTGCTCTTGACGATCCCGTAGGCGCCCGAGTCGGTCTTGACGCCGACGACCACGAGCGGCGGCGCGAACGCGGTCTGCGTGACCCAGTTGACCGTCGCCGCGGCGACCCCGCCCTTGCCGTCATCGGCGGTCAGTACGTAGATGCCGTAGGGGATCATGCGAAGCGCGGCTTTCTTGGCGTCTGCGTTCATGGGTGTCCTCCGTTGGGGGCCGTGTTGGAGCGAACTAAATTCCTAAGCGGGACCGGTGACAAGACCCTCACCCGTCTCGCTTCGCGATCCACCCTCTCCCACAAGGCGGGCGAGGGGGTTCTTCGATTTTCCCTCTCCCGCAGCGCGGCAGAGGGAACCCGAAAGGTGGGTGAGGGGACTTCCCTACTTCCGCCCACAGGCTGCGAGGCCCTTTTGCAGCGCGGCGAAGCTCTGGGTCGGGGCAGGCATCAGCCAGCGGAAGCCTTTCTCGATCAGCTTTTCGACATTGTTGCTGTCGACATGCGGGTGTCCGCAGGGGACGCCCTTGTCCTTGCAGATCGCGAGGATGTCGTCGATCGCGGCGGCGACCTCGGGGTGTTCGTATTGGCGCGGGTAG
>DASXFE010000061.1:0-72506 GCA_036489765.1 Allostellaceae bacterium
TGAGGCCGTGGAATTCAAACTCTTGATCCACAGCGTGTCTTTCCACACGCCCTTCAGACCGGGATATTGCGGGTCCGGGGGCGAGTTTGGATCCGCATCGTCCACCGCGCCCGGCGCACTCACGTCCTTTCCGTTGGGATCGAGGATCTTGACGACCTGGAACGGGTTGACGTGGATGTGGAACGGGTGGCTCACAAAGCGCGATTGCAATTGCCACTCGTCGGCCGTGCCGAGGATCAGGTGGCGGTCGACGACGTTCGGGTCGTAAGGCTTGGTATTGAACGGCTGCCCGAACGGCGCGGTCCCCACCTCGAACTTCACCGCGCCGTCGTTCGGAATGGCGATAAAGAACGTCAGGTACTGCGGGGGATGGCCCTTGACCTCGTCGTCGCCGATGTCGGGATGCGGGGTAAAGCTGGTCAGCTTGAAATCGTTCTTGAGGTCGGTGACGACCGTGTTGCGCACCGCGGGCGGCAGGTTGCGCTGGGCCGACGCCACGAGACTGTTCACGACATAGTCGCGGATGTTTGGGACCCGGGTCCCCGGCGCGACGTCGACGGTGCCCAGGAGGCGGCGAGACACCGCGTTCCGCGTCACGCTCGACGCCGCCGAGACGGCCGCATTGACCACGCAATATTTCCCGGCGTCCGGAAAGACGACGAGAGCGTCGTTGCGGTAGCCGGGTTGCAGCGTGACGAGCGTCTTTTGCTGGGCCGCGGCCATCGTCAGCCCATCCGAGGCGACGACCTGATAGGGGATGGGGTCGCCGGTGCAGTTGTCGCCGATGTAGCGATCCTCGTCGGCGGCCGCGAGCCGGTTGGCGGCCGGCGCCTGCGGCTTCATCTTGTAGAATTGCAGCGAGATCGTATCGCGCACGCCGGCATGGATGAGCCGCCAGCGCTCGATCGCTCCCGCCTTGGCCTTGAAGGTCGGCAGCACCAGGCCGTTGATGCTGGTGTAGCGGCCGGACTCGCCCCATGAGCCGGGCCCGAAGCCGTTGCCGTTCTTGTCGGAATAGAACTCGATCACCCCTTCGTCGCCCGGATCGCAGATCCATGCGACCACTTCGCCCTTCTCGTTCTTCCTCACCTTGATGTTGCCGTCGGAATCGAGGCACCCGTACTGGATCTGCTGCAGCACCAGCACACGCTCGGCCATCGGCGTGCCGTCGGAATTTTTCAGGAGCGTGTCGAGGTCGCCGTGCGCCGTCGGTGTCGGCGGGCGGTTGCCGTGGACGATCAGCGCACCGGCCATGCCGCTCGAAACCTGCAGCGCGGTAGAGCCGTGCCGATGCGGGTGGTACCAGAAGGTCCCGGCGGGGTGGTCGGAGGGGATGTTGTATTCGTACTGGAAATCGACGCCCGGGTTGATCGAGAGCAGGACGTTGTCGCTGTTGCCCGTCGGGCTAACCCATAGCCCGTGCGAATGCAGGTTGGTTCCGTTGAAGCAGTGCGGAATATCCGGGTTCTCACCCATCTCGAGGCAGCTCGGGTCGGCAGGCAGTTTGTTGTGCAGCGTGATGCGCACCGTGTCGCCGGGATCGACCTCGATCGTCGGCGCGACATACGGCGCATTCGGGTCGATGTTCGTCCCGACATAGCTGCGCAGCTTGACCTTGTCGTCGCGGCCGGTCGCCGGATTGTAGATCTTGCTCGTCGTGTAGACGACGTTGAGGTCGAGGGTCTTCTTGTTGACCATGGCCGGCGCCGCGGGGGCCGCTAGCAGCGTGGTTCTCGGCTGTGTTCCCTGCTCGATCTTCAGCGGGGGCGGATTGCTGAGGACCCGCTCAGCGGTCTGCGCTGCGGCGCCTCCGAGGGAGCCAAGCAACAAAAGCATCGCCAGCCCAAAGAGCCGCAGCGCATGCCGCGACCGCTGGTCCACGATACGTGTCGGCCCGAGAGCAGCCATGGGGAGCCTCCATCGCGTGCCGGATGTCGGCGGTCGATCCCGCCCGTAACTTGCCGCGCAACTTAAGTTTGCGGATGGGTTCGCGCCCGTCTACTCAGACTTGATCCAATGCGAGATGCTTTCGCGGCACCCGTTCCTGCGCTCTCTGATAGCGGCGCATACATGACGGTGCCGTGTCCTTCGCACAACAACCGTGAATTGATATCGTGGTTGCCCACCCAGGCACAAAGGGGGACCGATGATCATCGGAATTCCGGTTTACGAGGGCGTCGATCTCCTCGACGTCATGGGGCCTCACGAGATGTTCGGCTGGGCCAAGTCCCCGCATTTCGAAATCGACGTTTTGATCGTTGGCGAAACGCTGCGCAGGGTGACAAGCAGAGACGGCGTCACCTTCCTGCCGCACGCTTCATTCCGGCAAATCGAGCGATCGGGCAGGCAGCTCGACGTGATCTGGGTTCCCGGCGGGGATCCCGACGCGTTGAAGCGCCTGATGACCGATAAGCGGCGGCGGTATCTGAACTTCGTGATCGCGCAGAGCCGCCAGGCCCGGATCACCGCGTCTGTCTGCGAAGGCGCCTTGCTGCTCGCCCAGGCGGGGCTGCTCGACGGCTATCGCGCCACGACGCACTGGGCATTCATTCCTTGCCTCAAGCAGTTTCCGGCGGTCACCGTCGTGCCCGGGACGCCGCGTTTCGTGATCGATCGCGATCGCTTGACCGGCGGCGGCATCTCGTCCGGGCTCGACGAGGCCCTGGCCCTGATCGAACTGCTGGCCGGCACCAAGGTCGCGCAGTCGGTCCAGCAAACCACGCAATACTATCCCGATCCGCCCGTTTGCAGCGATCTTCCCGAGGCGACCGATTGCCCGTTTTCCTGGCACCTGTAGACGAGCAGCGGCAACGTTCAAGTGCGGGTGATGTCGGGCGGGAACATCTGTCCGCCGCTCGTTTCCTTCGCGCCGCCGCCGGGGTGATCTGTTGCCTCGGCCGCGGCCGAATTTGCTGTCGGGGCGGTCGCCATCGCCCCGCGCAGCAATGCTTTTCGCGCCGGCCATTCTTCGGCCGGCGGCAGCGGGTCGAGGAAGCGCACTTCGCCGCCGGCGAGCAGCGCCAGCGGTATCCCATCACGGTACAGCACCCGGTTTCCCACCAGCGCAGCGAGGCGCGGGCCGGGGGTGAGGATGCCGGCCAGGTTCAGCGGGTCGGCCCCGGATAGCGAGACGAACGTGCCGTTGTGTGGTTTGCGGCGCGCTTCGCGGAGGAGGCCGACGGCCTCGGGCAGCGCAAACTGCTCGCCGGGGAAGCCGGCGACGAACCGGCCGCCGCGAATTTCGCCGCGCGCCTCCAGCCGGCGGTAGACGCGCAACAGGTCGCGCCATGGCGGCAGCCATGCCGCCTCGCGCTCGAGGAGGCGCCAGAACACGACGCCGTATCGGCGCAAGAGCGCCCGCGCGACATGCTCGGCCGCCTCGCCGGCGGCTTTCGCGAGATCGTCGGGGAGGCGCGGGCGGCGCGCCAAGGCCCAGCGCCCCGCATCCTCCATCGCGAAGCTGACCGCGCGGCGCCGGCGGTGACCGCCGGTAGTCGGGGTCAGCAGCGCCCGCAACCCGGCAAAGCTGTCCGAGGTGACGAGGCCGAGCGCGACGAGCTCGGCCAAGGCCTCCTCAACCTGCGGGCGCAGCAAGCCGCTGCCTTCCACGAGCTCGTCGAAGAACGAGGCGCCGTGTTCGCGAATGACGTCCGCCGCACGGCGGGCTTGCGGGCCTGGGATGGCCGGGTCGGGCTCCGGCGACAGGAGGGCCCAGAACGCGGCGTTGCGCCGGGCCACCAGGGCGATCGGGGTCGTCCGCACCGGCGACGCTCCGCGCTCGCCGTACGGCCGGGAACGCGGCTGGAGGCGCATCCAGGCGACACGCCCCGACAGGCACAGATCGTCGAGCCAGGCCGGGTCGTAGCCCTTGAGGCGTGCGGGCAGGATTTCGCTTTCCCAGGCGCCGGCCGCGGCCTCGAAACCTTCGAGTTGCCCGATGATGGCGGCGAGGGCGTCCGGCCCCTCCATCCGCGTCTCCGGCGCCACCCGTTGCCAAGCAAACAGAAAACGCAGGAAATCGCGCGCCGCGACCGGCTCGATCTCGGCGCGGAGGCGCTTGACCGTGTAGCGGTGAATGCGCGCGAGCAGCCGACGTTCGCACCACTCGTCGACGGCGGCGTCGGGCGCGAAGCGGCCGCGCAGCGCGAACCCCTCGGCTTCGAGCGCGGCGAGCGGCACCGCGATATCGTCGGCGGTCAGCCCGAGCGGGGTCGCCAGCGCCTCGACCGAGACCGGGCCCAGGCCTTCGAGCCTGCCGCGCACGATTTCGACGAGCGCGAGATCCGGGGACCAGGCTTGCTCGGAACGCGACGCGGGCGCGCTGATGGGCGGCTCCGGTACCGCGCCCGCCCAAAGCGCCTGGAACTGCGGCAGCCGTTCGGCGGCGACCCATACCAGTGCGTCTCCGCGATGGAGCCGGGCGGCTCGCCCGTGCGCCGCCAGCTCGTCGAGCCAGCCGGCCCAGCCGGGCGTGTTGCCGACCTCGCTCTGGGCGAGAAACCCGAGCCAGACCAGCGAGTCGTGCATCTCATCCGCATTGACCGGCTGGGGCCACGCCTCATCGCGCACCCGGTCGATCGCCTCCGGGTCGAGCCGGCCGAGATCGGCGGCTTCGTCGGGGCTCAGCCACCGGCGGCCCATCACCGCCTGCGTGCGGCGCTCTTCGAGCGGTGCGTCGTCGAGATAGGCGTAGGGCCGTGCCGACAGGACTTCGAGCGCCAGCGGCGACGGCTCGGTCAGTTCGCGAACGACGACCCGCACCTCGCCGCCTTCGATCGCCTTGAGTAATCGTTCCAGTCCGGCGAGGTCCATCGCCTCGGTGAGGCAGTCATGGATCGTCTGGCGCACCAGCGGATGATCCGGGATCTCCCGCTCGCCCGATACATTCTCGGCACAGGCGAGCTGATCGGGGAACACCGCGGCTACCAGGTCCTCGGCATCCATGCGCGCGAGCTGCGGCGGCACCTTCTTGCCCCCGCGAAACCGCGGCAGAGCCAGCGATACACCCGCCACCCAGCGCCAGCGGGTCATGAACATCGGCGCGTCGAGCAGCGCCTGGGTCAGGACCTGCCCTACGCTCGCCGAGTGCAGATAACGCGGCACCTCGTCGAGCGCGAAGCTGTGCACGGTGGTCAGCGACAGGCTGATGTTGTCCTCGGTCGCGGCGGCCTGGAGCTCGAAGTTGAAACGGGCGCAGAAGCGCTTGCGCAGCGCGAGGCCCCAGGCGCGGTTGAGCCGGCTGCCGTAAGGCGAGTGGATGACCAGTTGCATCCCGCCGACCGCGTCGAAAAACCGCTCGAACACCAGCGTCTCGCGGGTCGGGAGCAGACCGAGCGCGGCGTGGGCGGCGGCGAGATAATCGACGATCTGCCGTGCCGCCCCGTCGTCGAGGCCGATCTCGTCGACCAGACGGCGAAGGGCGGTCTCGCCGCTGCGGTCGCCTTCGAACCGCTCGGCGAGCTCGGCACGCAGGCGCGACACCGAGGCCGACAGCTCGTCGCTGCGGCCGGGCGCTTCGCCCAGCCAGAACGGGATGTTGGGGGCCAACCCCTGCGCGTCCTCGACACGCACCGTGCCCCGCTCGACGCGCTGGATGCGATAGGCGGCGTTGCCGAGCTGAAAGACATCTCCGGCGAGGCTCTCGACCGCGAAATCCTCGTTCACCGTGCCGATGATCTGGTTTTCGGGTTCGAGCAGCACCTGATAGTCGGCCGTGTCGGGGATCGTGCCGCCCGAGGTCAGCGCGGTGATACGCGCGCCACGCCGCCCACGCAGCATGTGATTGACCGCGTCGTGATGGATCAGCGCACCACGGCGGCCGCGGCGGGTGGTGAAACCGTCGGCCAGCATCGCGACCGTCTCGTCGAAGTCTGCGCGCGCAAGGTTCCGGTACGGCCAGGCGCGGCAGATCAGTGCGTAGAGCGCATCCTCGCTCCATTCCTGTGCTGCCGTCTCGGCGACGATCTGCTGTGCCAGGACATCGGCCGGCAGCTCGGGAATGGCAAGCGCGTCGAGCTCGCCGCGCCGAACACTGTCGAGCAGTGCCGCGCATTCGACCAGTTCGTCGCGCGAAAACGGAAACAGCCTGCCCTTCGGCGTGCCGTTCACCGCGTGCCCGGATCGGCCGATCCGCTGCAGAAAGCTGGCGATCGAGCGCGGTGAGCCAAGCTGACACACCAGATCGACATCGCCGATATCGATGCCGAGCTCAAGCGATGCGGTGGCGACCAGCACCTTCAGCTCGCCCCGCTTCAAGCGCTGCTCGGCTTCGAGCCGGTGCTCCTTCGCCAGACTGCCGTGGTGCGCGGCGATGTGCTCGGCGCCGATCCGCTCCGACAAGTGTCGGGCCGTGCGCTCGGCGACGCGCCGGGTGTTGACGAACACGAGCGTCGTGCGATGCGCCTCGATCAGCGCCGTGAGCCGGTCGTAGACCTGGTCCCAGACATCGATCGACATCACCGCTTCGAGCGGCGACGACGGCAGTTCGAGCGCGAGGTCGCGCTCCCGGCGATGACCGGTGTCGATGATGGTGCAGGCCGGTGGTGGGCCGCTTACCGGTCCCGCGCCGACGAGAAAGCGCGCCACATCCTCGATCGGCTTTTGGGTCGCCGAAAGGCCCACCCGAAGCAGCCCGCCGCCGCACAATGCCTCGAGCCGTTCGAGGGACACCGCGAGATGCGCGCCACGCTTGTTGGGCGCCAGTGCGTGGATTTCGTCGACGACGACGGTACGGGTCGTCTTGAGCATTGCCCGGCCCGACGCGGAACCGAGCAGCAGGTAGAGCGATTCCGGCGTCGTCACCACGATGTGCGGCGGCCTTTTTGCCATCTTCTGGCGCTCGGCGGAGGGCGTATCGCCGGTGCGGACCCAGGTGCGGATATCGGGCGCAGGCAGGCCGCGCTCGCGCAGCTCGTCGGCGATGCCGGCCAGCGGCTCTTGGAGGTTTTTCTGGATGTCGTTCGAGAGCGCCTTTAGCGGCGAGACGTAGACGATCTGGGTCTCGTCGCGCAGCCCCTCGTCGAGCCCCTGGCGGACCAGCCCGTCGATGGCCGCCAGAAATGCCGCGAGTGTCTTGCCCGATCCCGTGGGGGCAGCCAGCAGCACGTGCCGGCCCGACTTGACGGCCGGCCATGCTTCCTGCTGGGCCGGAGTGGGGGCGGCGAAGCGGCGATTGAACCACGCGGCAACGGCGGGATGGAACAGGTGATCGGGGGTCATGGGCAGGACCAGTATGTCGGCCTGTCGCGTCCCCGATGCAAGCGTTCTCTATCCGTTCGGCCGAAGCCCTTATGCGCCGTGCGGATGGCGCTTGTCCGATACGACGCGGCCTTCTTTCAGGACCAGCTGCAGGCGGCGGACATTGGCGATGTCGTCGAGCGGATTGGCGCCGACCACGATCAAATCGGCGAGCTTGCCGACCTCCACCGTGCCGAGATCGGCGCCGACGCCGCAGATGGCGGCGCCGTTGCGCGTGGCCGCGACCAGCGTCTGCCACGAGGTCGCGCCATCGCGCACCCACAAGCCCATCTCCAGCAACGCGGCGTCCTTGAGAGGCCTGATATCCGAGCCCAAGGCCATGCGCACCCCGGCGTCGAGCGCCTTGCGGAACCAGGTGGCATGCACGTCCGAAGCAGCCTCGGCGCGGCAGCACAGCGCGTAGGGAAGCGCACGCTCGGCGACCCAGCCGGCCTCGAACGAGTTGGTCGCCTGGCTTTCGGTGAGATGGCTGATGGCGAGGGTCGGCACGTACCAGGTGTCGTGCTCGACGAGAAGGGCGATGCACTCGTCATCCATGATGTAGCCATGCTCGACGCTGTGGGCGCCGAGCCGAACGGCGCTCTTCACCGCCTCCGGGTTGGTGGCGTGGGCCATGACCTTAAACCCGCGCTTCCGGCAGATCTCGAAAGCGGCGCGGAGCTCGTCGTCGAGCAGGAACGAATGGGTGTGGAGATCCCAGGCCGGCCCCATGATGCCGCCCGAGAGGTTGAGCTTGATGTGGTCGACGCCGTTTTTGATCTGCTCGCGGATGGCCTTGACCCAGCCATAGGGGCCGTCGACTTCGAGCGCGTGCCCCGAGGTGAGGAAATGTCCGCCGGTGGTGGTGAGGAAGTGGCCGCTGGCGAAGAGGCGAGGGCCGATATGCTGTCCGGAATCGAAGGCCCGCTTCCACGCCACGTCCATGAAGTGGTGGGCGCCGGCGCAGCGCATTCCGGTAATCCCGGACTCGGTGAGCGCCGCCGCAAGCCGGTGGCCGAACAAAGTCACCTGATCGGCGAGCGGCATCTCGTGGGGCAGGATGTAGTCGGGATGGATATGCACGTCCCAAAGCCCGGGCATCAGGAAGGCGCCGTCGAGATCGATCGTCTGCGCGTCGCCGATGCTGTGCGCTTCGCCGCTCGGCAGGAAGGCGCGGATGCGCCCGTCCTCGATCAGCACCGCGGTCGCCGGTCGCACCTTGGGCTCGACGCAATCGACCAGGTTCGCGTTGGAAAGGAGTGTCTTCATGACGGCCTGCTCGGGTTGAACGGGGAGAGACTTTGGTCCCGGATCGCCATCATGCCACGCGCCCACCTTGACGGGCGACTGCGGAACGGCATGCCCGCGGGGAAAGGCGAAAGGACCGAGCGATGGCGGTAATCGACGTTCATCGGGATGACCCTCAGCGCGGCCGAGGCGAGCGGAAAGGGCGGCCGCTTCCTGATCGGGTGCCTTCGACGCGGCGGGGAGATCATCGCGTCGCAGCCCGGTGCGCGCGAACCACGCACACGGTCTTTCGGCGCCCCTCCGGTCAGGCGATAAGCCCACCTGCCTGCGCCGTCCCCGCGCGTAGATTGCGGGACCTGCAGCCACAATCGCCGCGGGCGATGCAAATCGGGATGGTCCCGCAGCCCAAAGCGGGGTAGCCTCCCAATGCGCGAATATACGAGTAGTGTGGTGGGAGCCGCGCTTCCACCGGGTTGGCATCAAATTAAGCACCGCCTGAAGCCGTTCTGCAGAAGTGCTCGCGGAATCCGAGTACCCACCTTCGTCGAGACTGCGCTGCCAAAGCGTAAGTTGGATCAGGCGACCGGTAGCATCTCTCTGCGGGTATTTGCCATGTAAGCAAATTCAGGAGGAACAAATGCCGAGTGCTGGAACGTCCACGAACCTGACCAACTCTACGACGACGGTACCCAAGGCAACTTATGTTCCGTTAAAGGTCCCACAGGACGAAAGAACAAAGACGGCGCTCGCCAGATCCGGCGGCGCGGTCAGGAAATCCGGCTTTATTCGCGGCCTCAACCTGCAATCGGGGGAGGTGGACGCAGTCAGTGCCGCGCTCACCTCGGCCGGCGCGACCTGGCATGCCCCAAGCCCGCTGATTGCGTTGGCGAAGTCGTTCGAAGGTTCGACGATCCCCTCCGCGCTTCCAACGGCGGCGCAGTTCGCTTCCGTCCCCGACGCCGACGTGGTCGCGTTTGCCAATGCGCTCGTCGGCGTTCGCCGCAAGGCTGTGACGGACGCGTCGGCCCGCGGCACCGACGCGGCCGACGAGGACAAGATCGCCGCGGCGACGAACCTGTACAACACGGCCCTCGTGGGAGCCAACACGTCCAGCGGCTCTTCCGATTCGACCACCTCCCCAATCGGCATGCTCAACCTGGAGCGGATCGAGATGACGCCCGCCGGCGTCGAGCGCGGCGGCCTGATCGCGACAATCCCGCTGGCCCCGAAGGAACGAACCGTCGTCGTGCAGCAGGAATGGTCGGTGATCACGCAGGAATTCACGTCGATCGTCACCGACTCGCTGGACAATTACAGCGAGACCGGCGTCACCGACAACACCCAGCTCTCGCAGTCGACGACATCGCAGGTCGCGCATTCGAATCAATTCAATATCAATAGCTCGGTCAGCGGCAGCTACGGGTTTGTCACTGCCTCGGTGGCGACCGGCTTCGCCACGCAGGACCAGAGTTCACAATCCGCAACGGACTCCCGGCAGCATTCGGTGCAGACGACGCAAAAAGCCTCGTCGCGGTCGACCCAGTCGCACAAGACGACGATTTCGACATCGACGACGACGGGGAGCTCAAACGCGAACACCCGCATGCTCGAAAACCCGAGCGCAACCGATCCGATGCGCATCGATTATTTCAGCATCATGCGCAAATGGTATTGCGCCCTGTATCGCTACGGACTCCGGCTGACCTACGACGTCACGGTCCCCGAGCCGGGCGCGACAATGCGCGAGATCTACGAACAGCTTGCTGTCTTACAGCAGTCGGCCGGCGAGCAGTTCGTCTTCGACATCAAGCACTCGGACATTACCGCCGATGTCAAATCCGGAGAGAGCGAACCCCATTATCTCGTCCTGGCCGACCGGTATTCGGTCGATGCGCCTCCTCCGCCGTCACCGGCGGTATCGATCGTCCAGGTGGGGCCCGTCTATTTTTCCAATACCGACAACGTCAAACCGGTGACGTTTACCGTTCCCAACAATTATTGGATCCAGTCGATTACGTCGACTGCGCAGATAGGGGACAGCGACGGCGCGAATGACCCCTTGTTTGTCATCGGCACCACTGTGGGGCAGTTTCCCCGAGACAACCCGCCCCCCGATTTGTGTGCCGGCAACAGCTATCTTTGGCACCAGTCCGGAACGCTGTCGATCACGATCCTTTACGTCACCAGTTCCAGCGAGCATTCGGGAGAATTATTCTTCAGCGTCAATTGCGTGCCGACGGACACCGCGATGGCGCAGTGGCAAAGCACAGTGTGGAGCGCGCTCTACAACGCCGCGCAAAACCAGTTCTACGCGCAGCAGCAACAGATCGCTGCCCAGATCACTGCGCTGCAGGACAAAATCACCAATGTCGACACGTTGACACTTCGTCGCGAAGAAAACGACGAGATCATGAAATGCGCGCTCCGCTGGCTGCTGGGCGACAATTTCGAATTCATGCCGAAGAACGTCGTCAACCTGTTCAAAAAGGCGAGCGGCGCCAACGAGCAATATGGCGTCGCATTCACGGGTAACGATACCGGACTGACGAGCAATGACTGGTCGATCGTCAAGCAAAACGAGGACCGCATCAATTTCATCAACCAGGCGATCGACTGGGATAATGTCATCTATTTCGTCTATTCGTATTTCTGGGACGATCCGAGGTCCTGGGATTTCATCCGCCAGATCCAGCATCCGGACTCCACCCGCCAGGCGTTCCTGCGCGCGGGCAGCGCGCGCATCGTTCTCACGGTGCGGCAGGGCTGGGAACTCGCGTGGACGTATTTCGTGGAGTTCGGTTCGACGTCGATGCCGAACCCGCTGCCGAGCCACCCGTATTTGACGATCGCCCAGCAGATCCAGGACTACGACTCGATCAATTACCCCGGGATTCCGCCGGCCGATCCGGATGGCGGCGGCCCGATCGACGACGGCACGCCCCAGGTCGGGACTACCTGCGATATCGTCCTCAGCCCGACTACGTCGCCGGTGACGATCGCGGTCGCCGACAGCACCGGATTTGTCGCCGGAGCGACCGCGATTATCGATACCTGGGAGTCCGGCGCCATGGAGTACACGACGATCACCGGGGTCCCGGACGCGACCCACATCATCGTGCAGGCGCTGGGCAAGGCGCACGATCCCGCGCAAAACCAGAACCAGCCGTATCCGATCGTGCAGGCCGGCGAGTCGGGGCTGCTGATCGCGGAATGGTTCGAGTATACGCCGACATCAGGCGTCGATATCGCGGTCACCAGCAACCTCGCAACCATCGCGTGAACCCGAGCGGCGCCCGATTGGGCGCCGCGGGCCACGGGCTGCGTTCGACAGTCGGGAGGTAAGCGGGGGTGGGCAGCGTCATTTTCGCGATCGACCGGTTCGGGCTTCTCAACGCGTTCTCCTACGGCGCGGGCCCACCGGCCGGCTGGCAGAGCCCCGAGCTCGCCGGCTTTCCCAACCTGGTCCCGGGATCGCCGATTGCGGCGTTTGCGCAAAGCCCGACGCTGTTCACCGTGCTTGCCGTGGACCAGTCCGGGGCGATGAACATCGGTTCGTTCGACGCCGGCGGCGGTTGGCAGGACGTCGACACGATCGGGGAGTCCAGCTTTGCGCCGGGCTCCCACATAACGGTGTTGGCAGGCGCGTCCGGGGCTCACGTTGCGCTGCTGATCGACCAGAACGGCGTTTTCAACGTCTTCACCGTGGACGCGAGCGGCGTCTGGGAAGGCCCTGACAGCTATGGCAGCGCCGTCTTTATATCGGGATCGCCGCTTCTGGCCTGCGCCCTGACCGCGACCCAAACCAGTGTCGGTGCGGTCGACCGCAACGGGGTGCTCAACATTTTCACCTACGACACGACGATCGGCTGGAGCGGCCCCGATACGGTGGGCAACTCCAACTTCACGGCCGGCTCGCCGATGGCGTCGCTGTGATCGTGGGCCCGCCGCACGTGACCGCGCGCGAGAGGGAGTGAGGCTTGCCCGGACAAACCGCGCTGCAGGTGATCGACGCCAACGGCAATCCGGTTGCCGGGGCGGCGGTGACGATGCCCGGGAGTTCCTTCAACGCCAAGACCGACAAGACCGGCGCCGCCACCCTGCCGGTCGGTGGCGGGCAGGCGCTGACGATGCGCGTGACCCATCCGAATTTCGTCACCGAGGATGTCGCCTTCAAGCCCGATGTGGCGACCGGGAAATGGAACAACGCCCTTGTCAGCCGCACTGCTTCGGGCGGCAATGCATCGCTGCGGCTGCAGCTAGGCCGCTGTGCCGTGGTGCCGACGGTTGTGATGTCCGACAGCGATGTCGAGGCGCTGGCGAAGAAGCCGGCATCGGCTGCCGACCCCAAGGCTGCCCTGCTGTTCGAGCCCCCCGCGCATCCCGGGCTCCACGCGTATCGCTTTCAATGGTGGGCCGAGTGGGACACCCGCTGCGCCCGAAAAACGCTGCTTCCGACCAGCACGCCGGCCGCGACCGCCAAGGGTTGGGACAGGTTTCAGACAGAGACCGTCAAGGGGGTACAGCCGGCGAACCATGGCCGGTTTTTCTGGTTGACCTATCCGCAACAGCCG
Organism: Allostellaceae bacterium; assembly: GCA_036489765.1. Lineage (GTDB taxonomy): Bacteria > Pseudomonadota > Alphaproteobacteria > ATCC43930 > CGMCC-115725 > DATARH01. The sequence goes on from DASXFE010000061.1 coordinate 13,056, forward strand.
GCCGACAACCAGTTCGTGGTCGCCGTGTGGTCGGCCAATCTCCCGGAGAACCAGAAAAACCCGGTCAGCACCCTCGACATGTGGGTGTTCTACAGCCCCACGACCCAGACCTATCAGGGGAACTACCCGTTCGGCCTGGTTCCGGATCCCCATGGAGGGCCCGCAAACCAGCCGTACATGTCGCTGGCTTCGCGATACCTGCTCAACGAATACGGGTTCATCTACGAGACGGCCGCCAAGGACAATCCGGCCGTGCTGGTGATGCCGATCTGCAGGCGGGGCGACTGGGGCCCGTTTGCCAGCGCGGAAGGGGTGTACCGCCTGCTGCGCGAGGTCGCCGTGTTCCTCCAGCGCGAGTGCCGTACCAGCTTTCTCGGCCGGTCGCAAAAGGGCTATGTCGCGATCGACGGGCTGGCCGGCGCCAGCTTGCGAGACCCGAAAGCGCCCGGGATCGAGGCGGACGATTTTGGCCAGACGCCGGCGGTCGGCTCGGTCGGCGTCGGGTTCTTCAGCACCGGCGCCGCGCCCGCGAAGCAGGTCATGGCGACGCGCCCGGGCGGAGGGGTCGCCGGCGGTCTCAACAGCCAGCTCTGGGGCACGCCGGCCGGTTCCGGCGCCGATCCCAATGCGGCATGGACCGCCTCCTGGACCGAGCTTTGGGACATGGACGGTTTCCACCCGAACACGGGCGGCTGGACCAATTACGTGAAGCTGCTGGGCCAATGGTACGGACAGAGCTCCTCTCGCAAATTCAGGCTCTGCCATTCCTCGGGCCGATCGCCCCCCGACCCCAAGACCAGCTCCGATCCGTTTTGGCAATCCCTGGTAAAGGCGGGCCTGACCGTCGATCAAACCGTGCCCGCGTCGGGCGCGTTCGGCACCGCGCACGAGCTTCAGGGGACGCGCTGGGCCGCCGTGCGCTTCGACAACTCGTACATCGACGGCGGCGCCCAGGGCGTCTATCCGGAGCTCTACGGCAAGGATGCGCACCACGCGACCTGCGTTGTCGGGTTTAGCTACGGAAGGGCGCTGACGAGCCTGTAGCGCTTTTCGCTTTATGTTTACGGCGCTACCCGAGTAGCTGTGGTGCCTGCCGGCCCGTTCTCCCGGTACCAGCGATAGATGTCCCGGATTCCGGTCTCGAGCCCGATGCGGGGCGCCCAGCCGAGCGCGGTCAGCCTGGTCACGTCGACGAGCTTGCGCGGCATGCCGTCGGGCTTGCCGCGATCAAAGACGAAATCGCCGCGAAATCCGGCTATGTGTCCGATGAGCCGGGCGAGCTCGGCGATCGCGATGTCGTGGCCGCAGCCGATATTGATGTGCTGCTCCTCCGACCAGTTGCGCATCACAAAGATCGACGCATCGGCGAGGTCGTCGACATGAAGAAACTCGCGGCGAGGCTCGCCGCTGCCCCAGATTTCGACGGTCGGGGCCCCGCGGACCACGGCCTCGTGGATGCGCCGCAGCAACGCCGCGAGCACGTGGCTCGTCAGCGGGTCGAAATTATCCCCCGGCCCGTAAAGATTGGTCGGCATCACCGAGATGAAATCGTTGCCGTGCTGGCGCCGGTAGGCCGCACAGAGCTTGAGCCCTGCGATCTTGGCGACGGCGTACCACTCGTTGGTCGGTTCCAGCGGTCCGGTGAGGAGCGCCTCCTCGGGGATCGGCTGCGGCGCGAGGCGCGGGTAGACGCAGGTCGAGCCGAAAAACATCAGCTTCTCGACGCCGAATCGATGCGCCGCGTCGATCACGTTCGTCGCGACCGCGAGATTGTCGTACAGGAAATCGCTCGGCCGGGCACTGTTGGCGGCGATGCCGCCGACGGTCCCCGCGGCCATGAATACAGCCTGCGGGCGATTCTGGGCGAACCATTCGTTGGCCGCGCGCTGGTCGCGCAGGTCGAGAACGGCCCTCGGCGCCGTGAGGATCGCGCAATCCTCGCTCGCCAACCGCCGCACCAGCGCGGAGCCGACCAGGCCACGGTGGCCGGCCACGTAAACCCGCTTGCCGCGAAGTTCGAAGCGTGCCACCCCGGCCTCTCAATCGCTCGCGCCGCCGCGACGCCGTTCCAAGACGAGCGGGCGATGCGCCCACCTCGATGCGCGAATCCATCCAATCATACCCGGTTTGGCCGATCATACCCGGTTTGGCCCGGCGGCGGCTATCCGCCGGGTTGTTGTCGGGTGAGGGGCGGCGCCGGTCGAGCGGGCGGTCAAAACGGAAGCCGCCCGTCGCGATGTCGACTATAATCGCCTCATGCCAGAGCGTTCCCTCGCGGCGCCACGAGCGACGAAGGCCGCGTTGCAGCGCGGCTGCCCCTCCGCTCCGGCTGATCCCGGCCGGCACAGCTATTCGGTCGCCGGGCTTTCGCTCAGCAGCGAGTTGGAGTTGCCGGGGCTCATCGGCACGGCGCCGGTCTCGGCGCCCGATGTGGTCATCTGCCAGCGTCCGGTGCTTCCGGTGATCGAGGACGCCGCGGCGGTCGGGCCCACGTGGCAGATCGCCGGCGATCGGTTCTGGCTGCGCATCCCCGGCATTGCCCGCTTTCTGTTGACCGGAGGACGCGAGATTGCCGTCGAGGTCGAAGGCGGCACCTCCGCCGACGAGGTCGCGCCGTTTCTCGTCGGCACCGTCTTCGGCATCTTGCTGCACCAGCGAAACCATATCGCCCTTCACGCCAGCGCCGTGGAGGTGAACGGCAAGGCCGTGCTGTTCTGCGGCGCCTCGGGGGCCGGCAAGTCTACCATTTCGGCGGCGCTGACCGGGCGCGGATATCCGCTCATCGCGGACGACCTCTGCGGCATCACTCTCGCCGGAACGCCGATGGCTCACCCGGACGGGCGGCTGCTGAGGCTGTGGGAACAGACGATCGAGGGGCTCGGCCTGGGCGCGAGCCGGGGCGCTCCCGTGCGTCGGCGGCTCCAAAAGTATTATGTCGAACCGGGAAACTGGGCCACGAGCGGCCTGCCGATCGGTGCCGTTTATGCCTTGCGCGAGGCGCGACCGCCGCGGCTGCCCGGGATCGAGCGGCCGAACGCCATCGATGCCGCCTTGCTCCTGCGACGGAATGCCTATCGCCCCATGCTGGTTGCACGGACGGGCCAACGCGCCGAATACTTCAAAGCCGCCGCGGTGATCGCCGGTTCGGCGGCGGGCGTGTTCTATCTGACCTGGCCGCTCGACTTCGCCGCCATCCCCGACGTCCTCGGCTGGCTGGAGGATCACTGGGCGGAGATCGGGCTGAGGGGCCGCGCGACGTGAGCACCGTCTGGCTCGCATCCTATCCCAAATCAGGCAATACCTGGCTGCGGGTGCTGATCGCCAACCTGAACCCGCCGGGCAATCTGCCGATCGACATCAACAATCTGCCGGTGAACCAGTCGCTCGCCAGCGCGCGCGAACCGTTCGACGATTTCCTGTTGATCGATTCGGGGTTGCTGACCCACGAGGAAATCGACTGCCTGCGGCCGGGTCTCCACGAAGACCTGGCGCGTCGCGAATTGGACGGCTCGGACGATGGCGTCCACTTTGCCAAGGTGCACGACGCTTACACCCTCAGCCCTCAGGGCGAGCCGCTGCTCGCCGGGGCGCGCGGCGCGGCGCGAGCCATCGTGATCGTCCGCGATCCGCGCGACATCGCGCTGTCGCTGGCCAACCATCGCGGAACGGCGGTCGAGGGCGCGATCGCCTTTCTCAACGATGCGAAGGCCGAGTTTTCCGGGGAATGCGATGGCCTGCCGCGCCAGTTGCGTCAAAGACTGCTGAGCTGGAGCCAACACGTCGCAAGCTGGCTGGAGCAGCGGGACATTCCGACCCACCTCGTGCGTTACGAAGACCTGACCGCGGACACGGCACGCGTGTTCGGCGACGCACTTTCTTTCGCAGGGGTTCCGGCGACGGGCGACGCCATCGAGCGCGCTGTCCGGTTTTCGGCGTTTGCGCTGTTGCAGCAGCAGGAACGCGAGGCCGGATTTTGCGAAGCGCCCCGCCCGTTTCAGGGCGGCGTCTTTTTTCGTCGCGGCCGGGCGGGCGGTTGGCGCGATGAGCTGGGGCCCGGCCAGGTCGCGCGGATCGAGGCTGAGCACGCGATGATGATGGGGCGCCTTGGCTATCGCCCGGCAAGCGTGCGAAAAGACGCACTGAGAGGGGCGGCGGCATGATCGTGCGGCGGCAGGGCGATTGGATCTCCGCCAAGGTCGGCGAGGAGCTCGTCATGATGAGCGCCGAGATGGGCAATTATCTCGGGCTGACCGCGGTCGCCGCGCGGGTGTGGGAATTGATCGCGACCCCGCGGGCCCTGGACGACATCTGCGCCGTGCTCGAAGGCGAGTTCGAGGTCACGCCGGAAACGTGCCGGGCAGAGGTCGAGCAGTTTCTGATCGAGCTGGAGAAGCATGGCGCCGTCATCCTGGATATGGCGCCGGTCGCGTAGCCTCGCCGGGCTTTCCGGCCGGCGGCGCGCCTTGCTGATCGAGGCGGCCCTCTGGTTGCTGCTGGCACGGGCGCTACTTCTCGTCGTTCCGTTTCGGTCGCTGGCACGCCGGTTCGGCACCTTTGTCGCTCCCTCCGATCTGCGCACCGGGGTGGGGCACTCGGATGGCGGTGCCGGGGATGCGGCGGTGGCGCGGGAGATCGGATGGGCCGTGACGACGGCCGCCCGGCACGTGCCGTTCCAGGCGGTCTGCCTGCCGCAGGCGATGGCCGCGCGAATGATGCTCAAGCGACGCGGCGTGCCGAGCGTCATTCATTTCGGCGCGGCCAAGGGCGGGGATTCGCTCGATACCCACGCCTGGCTCGACGCCGCCGGGGTCGAGGTCACCGGCTTTCCGGTCGGCGGGCAATTCGCCGAAATCGGCTGCTTCGTTTAGGGCGGGTTTCAGCCAATGGCGGAACTCAAGGATAAAATAGCGGCTTTGGAACCGCACGTTCTGAGCAATCCCGCCGCGATGCTGACGCTCGCGCGCATGTTGAAGGATGATGGGCAGGAGAAAAGAGCGCTGGTCCTGTGCCGCTCGGCCTTGTCGCTCGCGCCGCACGATGCGTTGCTAGCCGCCAGGGCGAAGCGCTTGATCGGTGGAATGGTGCCGGGCTGGCATTTTACCATCGTGAATGATGAAGCCCGCAACGCCGCGTACGACGCGGCCCTGCGCCGAGCGGTGATGCCGGAATCTCGCGTTCTCGAAATCGGAACCGGTACTGGCCTTCTCGCCATGATGGCCGCGCGTGCCGGTCCCGCCGAAGTGATCGCCTGCGAGATGACACCCGCAATCGCGGAGAAGGCGGTCGAGATCGTGGCGCTGAACGGGTATGCCGACCGCGTTCGCGTTGTCGAAAAGCATTCCGATGACCTTGATGTCGAAGCCGACATGGGAGGCCGTGCCGACATCCTGGTGTCGGAGATCGTCAGCAACAATCTTTTGGGCGAGCGCGTGCTGCCCGCGCATGAACGCGCCGTCCGCGATCTGCTCAAACCGGGAGCGCGCGTCATTCCGTCGTGCGGCACGGTGCGCGTGGCCCTGGCCCACGATTCTCACACAGGCCCAGATCTGACAAACGTGGCAGGCTTTGACCTCTCACCCTTCAATGCGCTGGCGCGCCCCGTGCGCCAGATCGGCGTCGGCCATGAGCGGCTCTCATTGCGCAGCGAACCGGCTGATCTATTCGTCTTCGATTTAGCCGGCGCGCAATTTTGCGCGCCGTCTCAGACCTTGGTGGTCTGCCGCTCGACCGGTGGTCGTGTGAACGGGATCGCGCAGTGGATCGCGCTTGAGTTGGATGCGGTCACGCATTACGAAAACCGCCCTGCGTTGGGCGCAACCTCCTGCTGGGCCGCGCTGTTTTATCCTTTCGCCCAAGCCTGGGATACGGTTCCGGGGGAGGAGTTCCGCGTGTGCGGGGCACACGACCGGGAAAGCCTTATGATCTGGGGCGAGGCACGCCGCAGTTCTCAAAGCGTGCCGTCGCCATGGGGTTATTAGGCGTTGCCGTTTTCAGCCCAGCGGATAAAGCGGCTGAAATGCAGAGCGCGGCTCAGCACCAGAAGGTAGTCGGAAGTCCGCTCCAGCGCCGCGCGCTCGTCGGCCGGCCACTCGCGCACAAGGCGCTTGAGGCGTGGCACGTCGAGCAGACGGCGCGCCAGCGGCGACGCTTCAAGATGCTCTACCTCTTCGGCAATATCCTGGCGCCGGGTGTCGAGACGGCGGAACCATGCGCCCCCTTGGGCACCGCGCTTTCGTTCGTGAAGGATTTCCGGCGGCAGCCGATCGGCAAAGACGGCGCGGGCGAACGAGCGGGCGACGCCGTCGCGCCGGTATAGCGGCTCGGGAACGGCGAGCGTGAACTCCAAAAGCCGGCGGTCGGCATGCGGCGAGCGCGCCTCAAAGCCGTACCGCTCGCTCATCGAGGCCAAGTAATCGCGCGCCGGCTGGTTGTTGTCGAAAAGCTGGAAGGCCCGGTGACGCGCCGCCTCTGTCCCGCTCTTGCGGAACCACGGATCGAAACCGGCCTCCCTCCATTGCCGGGCGAGATCGCGCTCCTTGATAAAGGCCGGGCTGAGGGCACTGTACCGGGCGACGCCGTTCGGGTCGCGACCGTGGAGGCGGTGCACGAGGCGGCTCACCGCGGCGGGCGCGTTCGGCATCAGGATATGCGACATGAGGATGCGCGCCGGGCTCACCCCGTCCTCCGCAGCCATCAGCGGCACCTCCCGCGCGACGGCACGCCAATCCCGCTGGCGCAACGCCGCCCGCAAGGCGAATTTTCCGTCCCATGTCAGACCGAGGTTGCCGTAGGTCCCGTCGAGGAGCAGTCGGTGCGCGTCGGCCGCGGCCGTATCATGGAGATGACTGAACCAGCCAAGGTTCGTCGGATCGAATACGGGCGCGCCCGTCGCCGCGAAATAATGGATGGGGTCCCGTTCGAACGGATGCGGCGTTTCAGGCATCAACAACCGAAGGTCGAGCGAAGGGTGCATTCGGCGCAGTGCCACGACCTTGGCGGTTTCGTCCTGATAGCGTGATGGATGAGGGTGGCTCACCGCGCCTTCGGGTGGGACCAGCGTATAGCAGGTAATCTGCTCGGCCCGGCCGAGTCGAGCCGCCGTGGCAGCGACAGCGCTCGAGTCGAGCCCGCCGCTCGTCGAAACAGCGATGCGCCGATCGTCTCCGGTTGCGGTGGCAACGGCGCGGTCGAACAGCTCACGCGCCTGCTCGACATAGTCGTCCTCGCGGCGGAACGGTGGCGGCGCGTCGAATGCGGGTGACCAATAATGCCGCCGGTCGGTCGTGCCGGGCGCGAGCGTTATCAGCGTCCGGCTCGCCACCCGCTCGACGCCGAGATAAACCGTGCGGTTCGTCGCCCTGAAATTGATCGCCATGAAATTCGCCAGCTCGATCTCGTCGATCTCGCGAGGGACGAATGGAAGCGAGAGCAGAGCCGGCAGATTCGTAGCGAAGACACAAAAATCGCGGGCGCGGTGGAAGAACAGCGCACGATTGCTCCCCAGGCAGTCGCGCCCGAGGGTCAATTCACGCCGCCCCTCATCCCAACACGCAAAAGCAAACGCGCCGAGACAGCGCGCGATGCCCGTTTCGCCTTGCCGCGTGACGATCTGCGTCAGCAGTGCCGGGTCGGAAATGTCCTTTAGTGCCAGGGGTGTAAGGTTCAGCGACGCGCCGAGTTCGTCGCGGTTGTCGAGGCGCGCCAGCGCTGCAGACAGCGAGCGGCCGTTCCGGACGAGCGGCTGCTGATTCCGGGAGACGAACAGGGCGCTTGCGGTTCGCTGCGGCGGAATGGCCGGGCCGCGTCCAATCGAGACGGATCGGACCATTCGGTCTTCGGTGCCGGCGTCGATGGGGGAACCGTCAAACCGCACGATGCCCGCGAATGCGGTCATCGGCTGCCGGTTTGGGTATGCTTGCGGAAGATTACTTCCCGGTAAGCGGCGCCGATCAACAGGCGATTGTCCGGGCCGTAAAGCGGGGTCCTCGGCCGAGGACCCGTATGCTCGGTCTGCATGACGACGTCGAAGGATGCCGAGACGGCCATGTCGGAAAACCGAAAATTGCTGTTGGCGATGGCGAGGAGTCCGCCCGGTTTCAGAGATCTGGCAAAATCCTCAACCACCCGCTCGACCGCGGCGAATTCGATCAGATGGTCGCAGCGCGCGGCGCGGCCGTCGCTCAATCCGCCGTGACGCAGCACCGAAAGGCAGAAGATCGCGTCATAGGATTCGTCGAGCAGGCGCTCCGCCGATCCGGCTATGACAAACCGGACAGCGGCATCGCCACCTCGTTCCGACAGACGCCGACGACACGTTCGGATCCGGTAGGGGTTGATGTCGATCCCGTCGATCGCCGCCGTCGGGAAATAGCGACGCAACGAAAACACTTCTTCGCCCGTCGAACAGCCAAACGACAACAGCCGCAGGGAGGGGTGATCGACCAGCTTGTCCCGGACGAACCCGAACAGCGCCGGAAAGCGGTTTTCCGCAGTGTTGCCGCTTACTTGAAACACGCCGAACGGGCGCGGCAGTCGGTTCCACAGCAACTCGTCACGACCGCGCGGATCGCGAACGGATCGCCAGAGCTTGCTTAGTCTTGCTCGTAGGGGTGCTGCGGGCATCCCTGCGTCGCCAGCCTCTGCGTCAGGAGCTGGAATATATGCCGTCGATGCCGCCGCAGTTCCCGTGCATCGCGAGGCGGGCATCGGCCACGATCACTTTCGGGGTCTGCCATGGTCGGCGGGACGGCGGCGGAGGATTTTTCTGTTCCTCAGGCGCGGGCGAATTTTGGTCAGCTGCGTCGCTCATTGCCTCCCCCGGGCGAGCCCAAGCGCTACCCGAACTCTAACGCGCCCGTCCCGCGCGGACAAGCCGTCCTTGCGGCGGCGGCCCAGGCGCGTCCCGATCGCCCGATTCGTCCCCGTAGCGGATCTCGGTTGGCTCGTCTAGGCTGGGCGCCTGCTGTACGTCGCGGATAGGCGGGGGACGCGCTGGCGTGGGCACTTGAAGATGCAGTGGGAACGCGACCTCAGCTTCGAGCAACTTCGAGGGGCGGTCGAGCTCGCGCGCGACGGCACACGGCTGAATCCGGCCAAGCCGGGCAATTGGCTGGTTCTGAGCCACGCCCTGGCCAAGCTGGGCCGGTTCGAGGAGGCGACGGGTTGCCTGCGCGAGGCGGTTGTTCTGTCGCCGGAAGCCTTCGAGCTCCGTCTTAGGCTTGTCGAGATACTGTTCGATCAGGATCTGTTCGACGAAGCGCTGTCCCATGTCGAGCGGGCATTGGCCCTGTCGCCGGGCGAGGCTCGCGCGCGGCGCTTCCAGTTCGACCTTCTTGCCCTGATGGGTGCGCACAATCAGCTCGACATCGCGAATCTGTCCACATTTTTGACCGACAGTGCGCATCTGCTGAACCTGGCGTCGAGGTCGCTCGGCGCCGCCGGTACCTTGGAGTTGTGCGAATCGGTTCTCGCGGAGCGGCCGGGCCATACAAATGCGACCTATCTGAAAGCGCTGTCGCTCGCCCGGCTGGGGGCGGCCGGGGAGGCGTGCGGCCTCATCTCCACGGCCGACGGATTGATCGAGATCCAGGAGCTGCCCGTACCGCCGGGTTATGCCGACGGCCCCTCGTTCCGCCAGGCGCTATCCGAGGAGATTCGGAATAACCCGACGCTTGCCGCCGATCAGAAAGGCAAGGCGGCGCGAGACAGTTTGCAAACGCGGTTGCTGCGCCAGCCGGATGCGGTCGCGGTGGAGGCCCTGCTTCGCCAGATTCGACAGGCCGTCGATGACTATGAAGAGCGTGTCGTCGATGTCGGCGAAGAGCTGCTGTCGCACCGTCCGGAGCGGGCGCGGGTCGAGCCGTGGGCGATGATCTATGGGGGCGAGGGGCGGCAGACCTCGCACATCCACCCCAACGGCTGGATCACGGGCGTCTACTACGTCGCCGCGGCGCGCCCCGATGGCGCCAATGCCTATAGCGGACACTTGGTGATGGGGGCGGTCGGAGGGAAGCAGGCTGCCGATCCGCCCTGGGGTGTCCGGGAGATCGAGCCGGTGCCGGGGCGCCTCGTCCTGTTTCCTTCTTATGTGCCCCACCTGACGTTGCCGAGCGGCGTGGCGGGCGATCGCGTCAGCATCGCGTTCGACATCGTCGACGCGGGCGCACGGGCGTGAAAAGCGGCGACGGCCCGGACTACATCGTCGCTTCCCGCGAGGGGCTATATGTAGTCGACCACGCGGGTTGGCGATGCGTGGCCGACGGCTGCTTCTTTGGCGTCACCGTCCTCGGCCCCCACGTCTATTGCTTCAAGACGGTCCCGCGCGAGGTGGCCGCCAACGAGCCGCGCTCCGGCCAGATTGTCCGCTATCGATGCTTGCCCACGGGTGCTTTTTGGGGGCCGGAGGTCCTGGTGAGGGGCCTCGACCACAATTGTCATCAAATTGATTTCTTTGACGGGTCATTCTATGTCGTCGACACGCGGGGGCAGTGCTTGATCGAGCTCGACGACGACTGGCGCTGCGTCAGGATCCACCAGATCCTGCCGCCGGCGGAGGAGGGCAGCACGGAGTACGCACACCTCAACTCGTTCCTCGGTTGCGGCGACCTGATCTATGTGATGCTGCACAATTTCCGGCGCGGGCTGCCAAGCGAGATCATCGAGTTTGACCGGCGCTATCGCGTGCGCCGCACGATCACGTTGTCGCGGTCGGCGTGCCACGACGTCGTTCGCCTGGAGGATGGCCGGCTCCTGTTCTGCGATTCGCACCAGGGACGGCTGTCCTGCGACGACGGGTCGTGGTATCAGATCGACAATCTGCTGACGCGGGGTTTGGCGGTCGGGGCGGATGAAATCGCGGTCGGCAGCTCGCTGTACGGAAAGCGCCTGGCGCGGGACCTGCTGCCCGGCTTCGTTACGTTTCTCGACCGCTCGTATCGCCGCGTCGCCCGGGTGCGCCTGCCGGCGGCGCCGACACAAATCCGGAGGCTCGACGGCCTCGATCTCTCGCTGTCCCGGCCGCGGCAATGGGGCCAGCCGGCGGACACGGAGGACATCCCGTTCGCAATCGCCGATGCCGTGCTGCCCGAACCCGGCAGGCTCCCCTAATCGTGATCGCGACACAACGTTAAGTTTATGGTAAAGAACGCCGCAGAGGCCCTGAACCTGCTTGTTGTGGGTAACCTATAACCATTAGCCTGTCGTGTGACGGGCCATGCGAGGGAGGTGCCGGTGTCCCAGCCGTTTGTCGGCCAAGTCCAGCCGTTCGGTTTTCAGTTTGCTCCGCGCAACTGGGCGTTGTGCAATGGGCAGTTGATAGCGATTACCCAGAACACGACGCTGTTCGCGCTGCTCGGCACGACTTACGGCGGCAACGGCACGACGACGTTCCAGCTGCCGGATCTGAGGAGCCGCGTGCCGATCCACCAGGGCACGTTTGCCGGCAACACCTACTCGCTCGGCGAGATTGCCGGCACTGAGAACGTGTCGTTGACGCAAGCCAACCTTCCGCAGCATGTCCACTCGTTCTCGGGCACGAGCAACACCGCCAACGTCGGTACGCTGGCGGCGAACGGCGGCGCGGCCGCGCAGATTTACGACCCGACGGGAACCGCCGGAAACTATTACGCGCCTGATGCCACCACGCAGGGGCTCAACCCGAGTTCCGTCGTGCCGGCGGGTAATAGCCAGCCGCACAACAACATTCAGCCGTACCTGACGATCAACTGGTGCATCGCGCTCTTCGGGATATTTCCCACGCGAAACTAGCGGCAAAAGCATCATCCCCCGATGGGAGGAGTCGTCGATGAGTAACGTCTTTCTTGGGCAGATCATGATGTTCGGGGGCAACTTTGCGCCTCGCGGCTTCGCATTTTGTAATGGCGACACGCTCTCGATCAGCCAGAATTCCGCCTTATTCTCGCTACTGGGTACAAACTACGGCGGCAATGGCCAAACGACGTTTCAACTGCCCAACCTGCAATCGCAGGTCCCGATACATCAAGGGACCGGGCTCGGGCTTTCCAACTACGACATCGGGCAGACTGGCGGATCCGCCAACGTCACCCTGACCACCAATGAGATGGCGTCCCACTCGCACACCCTCAACGCGACGGCGACCAACGCGACGGTGAGCGCGATCGGCAATACGACGCTGCCGGGTCAGCCGACGGTCGGTAATCCGCCGCATTTCTATGCGTCTCAAGGCCAACCTCCGCTCAACGTCTATACCTTCAATCCCGCCGCCTGCGGTAATGCCGGCGGCAGCACCCCACACCCGAACCTGATGCCGACCCTGTGCATTACGTTCTGCATCGCGCTTCAGGGCATGTTTCCGGCGCGGAATTGAGGGAGGCCAGCAATGTCGACCGCTTTCGTCGGGGAAATTCGCTGCTTCGGGTTCAATTTCGCGCCCCGAGGCTGGGCGCTGTGCAATGGCCAATTGCTGTCGATCCAGCAGAATACCGCGCTATTCTCGCTCCTCGGCACGGTCTATGGCGGCAACGGCGTCTCAACGTTTGGCCTGCCTAATCTTCAGGGGCAGGTTCCGATGCACTGGGGCAACGGTCCTGGCGGCTTCAATACCGACATCGGCCAGGTCCAGGGATCGACGGCGGTGACCCTCATCTCGAGCCAGATGCCGGTCCACAGCCATATGATCCGAGCCGTGGCGATTGCCACGGGCGGCCAATCCGAGCGGACCGCGATACCGTCGGCCGCCACTTACTTAGGCCCCTCGGCGAACCCGAATGCGGCTTATCAGAACCCGGCGCCGACGATCAACGCGCCGTTCTCGCCCAAGGCGATTTCACCGACAGGCAATTCGCTTCCGCACGAGAACATGCAGCCCTATCTGGCGCTCAATTTCTGCATCTCGTTGTCGGGCTCATTCCCGTCGCGGAACTGACCCTCGTGACGGACGCGGCGCCGCCGATCTTTCGATTGTCGGCGACGCTGCTGTCCCGAGGTTTTGCTCTGCGGCCCGAAAACGAGGAAGACCTGCCGTTCCTGATTCGGCTCTACGCCACGACCCGGGAAGCGGAGCTGGCGATCACGGGTTGGTCGCCGGAACAGAAGCAGGCATTTGTCGTCAGCCAGTTCCAGGCTCAGCACCAATTCTATCGCAATCAGATTCCCGATTGCGGATTTGACGTCATCGAGTGCCAGGGGGAGCAGATCGGCCGGCTCTATCTCGCGCCCGGCCGGACCCGGCTGAATATCGTCGATATAGCGCTAACGCCCGAATGGTGCGGCCAGGGGATCGGCACGTCGATTCTTCGCGCCCTGATGGAAACGGCAGAGCAGAGCGGCCGCGGCGTCGTCATCTTTGTCGAGAAATATAACCCTGCGTTACGGCTCTACCGACGCCTCGGGTTCACGGAGATTCAGGATGTCGGAATGCATTTCGAGATGGAATGGGTCCCGGCCGACGCCTCGCCCGTCAGTTGAAAATCGCCTGATAGAGAATGCCGTGGTCGTCCCTGCCGACCGGCACCAGGAATATGATGATTTCGCCGATCTCTTCGTGCGTCAGCCGATAGAGTTGCTGAGGCAGGACGGCGTCGCCGGGGCCGATGAAGATCAGCGAAAACGGTGGCCGTGAATCGGGTATGGCGGACCGGGACGGGAGCAGCGTCGCCTCTTCCAAGCGCAGCGTTACCGCCAGCTCCGACTGGCCGAAGACAGTACCGATGCGATGCTCGAAATCCTCGAAAACCAGTTTCCCATCGATCATCGCAATGCCTCACGTCGGGAGAAGAGGGTGGGAAGCGTGCTCGAGCTGGGTGGTCAGCCAGTCGTTGACCACCGCATCGATCACGAGGTGCACGCGGTCGCCGGGACCGCGGTTGGCGACGCTGTGCGGATCGGACAGCCGCAGGTACCAGACGCTGCCGGGCTCCATGATCACGCGGGTCCCGTTGAGCCGGAAGTCGACGTCGGGGCCGGTGGTGATCGGGATATGCAGCCGCGCTCTTCCGAATTCGGCGGCGAGGTCGTTGTCATGATGCTCCTTGATCACCGACCCCGGCGTCAGCCGCATCAGCCGGACGCAATGCAGCGGGCAGGCGAGATCGTGAAGCACCCGGCGAAAGTAGGGCGCGCGCGCGAGGAGGGGGGTGTCGGTAAATTCGGTTGCTGCGGGGTTCGAGAACATCATCATGACCGGATGGACCGCCCCCGCCTGGGCGCGCAACGGAATGACGCTCCAATCGCCGTCGTAATTCTGTCTGACAAAGTGCTCGAGCCACTCCGCGGTGCCGAGGGCATCGAGGTCTTCCCGCAATCGGGACGGGTCGAATTGCATCGGCAACCGAAGGCGATCGGCGAACCTTGCTTCCACAGCATCCGTCCGTACAGGCGCGACGCATGTTGCCTTAAGCCTCGGACGATAGCTATCGCGCCGCGTCCGGATACGCGTCGCACGGTCCGGGGCCCGTGATGTCCGGTTCTCCGCCCGGCGATCCGTTGGCTTTCGATCGCTTGCGCGCGCAGGTGATGGGTGACGAAGCGGTACAACTGGAATTAAGCCGAATCGATGAAGCCGAGCGCTTCGCCGAAAGGGCTGCGGAGATTGCGGCCGGGATCGGAGCTGGCCTTTCCCGCGAGTTCATCCTCGCCGCGCTGCGCCCGGACCCGCTCCGGCTGATGCGTGGATTTCCGCCGGTGATCACGTCCGCGTGGCCGTCGAGGCACTGGCTGCCCTCGCAGGTCTCCACGTCGTTCGACGGCGCGGTGGGTGTCGATTGGGTGCATCTTGGCGGCGAGCGACTAGTCCAGCCGTTTTTCGAACAATCCCTGTCGCGCGCCCTCGGCCGCCCGTTCAACCGGATGTTCGGATACCGGACGACCCTCAGCGATTTTATCGCGGGCGCACGGGCGGACGAGGCCCCGGCGCCGGACGGGTTCATCTTTCACATGTCGCGATGCGGCTCGACGCTCGTGGCCCAGATGCTGGCCGCGTTGCCGAGCCATATCGTCGTGTCCGAAGCAGCACCGCTCGATGCCGCCGTGCAGTTGGACCGCGGTGCGCCGCCTCTTGCGGCCGATGGTCATGCCGGCGCCTTGGCCGCTATGGTGGCCGCTCTCGGGCGGAGACGTTTCGGCGGCGAGCGGCACTACGTGTTGAAGCTCGATGCGTGGCATACGCTGGCTCTGCCGCTGTTTCGGCGGGTCTTTCCGCAGGTGCCCTGGGTCTTTCTCTATCGAGACCCGATAGAGGTGCTGGTGTCGCAAATGGCTGAGCCCGGCATGCAGATGATTCCGAACGCCCTGGCGTCGTTTCCTTTCGGGATCGAGAACGGGGCCGAACTGGCGCGCGAGGAGCATTGTGCCCGCGTGCTCGAAAAGATTTGCGCGGCGGCGCTCGACAACCTCGGCTTCGGCGGCGGGCTGGTGGTCAATTACGACGAGCTGCCGGAGGCGGTCCGGCAGAAAATACTACCTCATTTCGGCATCGGGTGCAGCGCGGAGGAAGAAGCCGCGATGAGAGCTGCCGCTGGTCGGGACGCCAAGGCCCCGTATGTGGAATTCGTCAGCGACGCCGATGCCAAGCAGCGCCGGGCGACGGATCGCGTTCGCGCCGCGGCTCGGCGGCATCTCGACGGGGTCTATGGGGCTCTGCAGGCGATGCGGTGAGAGGCCGTTCCGGGACGTCGGATGCAACTCGCGCCGGAATTTCGCCTGCTGTGCCTTGCGTTGCGCCGGCCATTCCCAGCCGCCGACATGCGGCGCCTCGCCGCCGCAGAGGCCGAGCGGCTGAATTGGGCTGCCATCGTCGAAGGCGCGCGCAGTCATCGCGTGTCGGCCCTCGTCCTCGAAGGCTTCCAGGATGGCGGCGTGGCTGTGCCCGATCCGGCAGTCGCCGAGCTCGGGCGCCATGCCCATGTTTCCGCGCGCCGCGCCCTCGCCCAAGGGGCGCTGATATCGCGGCTGTTGAGGCTGCTGACAGACGCCGGGATTCGCGTGCTGACGCTCAAGGGCATCGTGTTGTCGGCCCAGCTTTACGGCGACCCCGCCCGGCGCAGCGCTGCCGACATCGACCTGTTGATCGATCCGGTCCAATTCGAGCGAGCCGCAGCGCTGCTCGTCGCGGCCGGGTATCGGCCGAAGGGGCATGACAATCTGTCGCCGCGACAGCGCACGGCCTACCGCTACTGGATCAAGGACGTGGTTCTGGTCGACGCCGTCAGCGGCACGCCGATCGAGTTGCACCATCGGCTCACCGACAATCCCGAACTCCTCTGCGCCCATTTCGACACGCTCTGGCGTGAGCGCGATGAAGTCGCGGTGTGGGGCGTCACGGCGGCCACGTTGGGCCGGCGGTATCTGCCGCTCTATCTCTGCGCCCATGGCGCCGTTCACGGGTGGGATCGCCTGCGCTGGCTGATCGACCTCGCCGATGCGCTGGAGGGACCGGAAATGGCGGCGACCCGGACGGCCGCGCAGGCCGCCGGGCTCGACGCGGCGCTGCTGCACGCGGTGAGTTTGGCGCATGACTGGCTCGGAATGGCGGTGGCGCCGGGCATTCTCGAGGAGCTGCGGCGAAGCCCCGCCGTGTGCCGGCTCGATCGCATCCACGCGCGTCTCTATGCCGGCGAGGCGTGGCAGCAGACCCTTCGGCGAGATCTTCCCGCGACGCTGCGGCGGCAAACGTATTGGCAGATGCGGTATCGGCTGCGGCTCAAATCGGACTGGCGGTATCGCCGGCGGCAGGTGCTGCGCGAGCTCGTGTCGCCGGCGGACTGGGGAACGGTCGCGCTGCCCGACAGGCTGTTCTTCCTCTACCCGCTGATACGGCCGATCGGCTGGCTGATCCGCCGGCTCCGGCGCTAGGCGAGGGGAAAGACGTTCTGCCGATCGGTCATGATCGAGACCCGCCGGCCAAGGACGTCGAGCAGCACGCGGATGCGGCCGGCGTCGTCGAGGCTCTCCAGTGTCGCCAACTGGTCGGCAAACGCGCCGGCCATCAGCCGGACGGTTCCGCCGATCTTCAGTCGTTCGGCGAAATGCAGGATGCCGCGCGGGTCGGCAGAGGCAATCAGCGCTTCGACGATCCCGGGCGGCACCGGGTGAGGGCGCGTGGCCTGCATCACCAGGCTCGACACGCCGTAGGTGCCGTTGACGCTGCGCCATCGATCGCGGCCGAGATCAAGCGAGACGAAAAGATAGCGCGGGAAAAACGGCGCCTCGACCTGGCGCAGCTTGCGCGCATGGCGGATCGTCTTGTGCCGCTTGGGCAGGAACACGCAGAACCCCTGATTGGCGAGCTGTTCCTGGGCGCGCAACTCGCGGCACGGCAGGGTATGGACCGCATACCAGCGGGCGCCGGGCGGGCCTGGCCGCGGCGCCGTGGCTTCATAAAGGGCGGGCTGCGTGTCGTTCATAAAGGCATCCCGGTTGCCGACGCGCCCCCCAACCTTATTGACCCGGCGCACGCGGAACAAGACCGCGGCTTGTCGCGGCGAATGACCACGCCCCGGGGCATGGGCTGGACGCCAAAGGCCGAAACCGACACAGTCGAGGCCGCTCCCGCGATGGGGGATTTGATCGCATGATCGCCGACGCACCGCTGCCCGAACGAGGGCGCCTTTATGTTATCGGCGATATTCACGGCCGCGCCGATCTCCTTGACGGCGTGATCGAGCGGATTCGCCGCGATCTCGCCGTGCGCCCGATCGGCGATGCCGTCACGGTGACGCTGGGCGACTATGTGGACCGGGGGCCGGATTCGCGCGGCGTGCTCGAACGCCTGTCGCACAACCCTTTCCCGACCGAATATCTCGCGCTCAAGGGCAACCATGAGGAGCTGGTCACGGCGTTTCTCGCCGACGCTTCCGTCGCCGAGCATTGGCGCCACTACGGCGGGCTCGAGACCCTGCATTCCTACGGGGTCCCGGTGAACCCGCTGATGCGCGGCCGCGACTACGAGACCGCCGCCGAGGCGTTCGACCAGGCCCTGCCGGCGTCGCATCGCGACTTCCTGGCGTCGCTGCGCACCTCGCTGATCATCGGGCGATACTTTCTGTGCCACGCCGGCATCCGCCCCGGCGTCCCGCTGGAGCGGCAGAGCGACGAGGATCTGCGGTGGATCCGCGAGCCGTTTCTCGAAAGCACGATGAATTTCGGCAAAATCGTCGTGCACGGCCACACCCCGACCGAACGGCCCGAAGTGCTGCCCAACCGCATCAATCTCGACACCGGCGCGTACATGACCGGCCGGCTGACCTGCGCGGCGCTCGAGGGCGAGAGGGTTCGGTTTCTGACATAGCGTGGCCACCGACCCACAGCGCCTCACCCCAAGCTGTCGAACACGGCGCCCCAGCGGCGAAAGGCATGGTCGCGGGTAAAATCCGCGTCAAGCATCCGACGGGCCCGGTCACCCATTTCAACCAGGGCGGCGGGATCGTGCGACAGACGGGTGAGCACGGCGGCAAATCCGCTTGCGTCGTCGGGTTCGACGACGATCCCACACCCGTATTGCCGCGTGAGCTCGGCGATCTCGCCATCGGGGGCGGCGACCGCGATAAAGGGGCGCCCAGCCGCGGCGATGCCGTAGAGCTTGCTGGGAAAGATCAGCCCTTCGACTTCCGGCACGAGCGAGAGCCAGTGGACATCGGGAAGCGTCAGCGAATGCCTGAGAGTGTCGCGGTCCTGATACGGGGCGAACCTGAACTGGGCCTCCAAGCCGCGCTCCCCGACACGCTGGCGCAATTCGTCGATCCGGCCGTCGCCGATGAACAGGAACACGATGCGGGGGGCGTGCCGCAGCAGCTCCGCCGCCGCGACGACGGTTTCGAATTCGTGCGCCCGGCCGAGATTGCCCGAATAGCCGACAACGAACCGGTCTTCGAGCCCCCATTCGCGCCGCAGTGGATTGTCGTGGGATGGGAGCGGCCGGATCGTCTCGTCGTCGCACCAGTTCGGGATTACGTGGATGCGGTCTGCCGCGACGCCGCGTGCGCGTATTCGCCAGGCCATGCGGTTGCTGACCGCGATGTTGGCCGCCGCCTCACGCAGCGCCGTGTCGCGCAGCCGCATCAACCGGTCGCCCAGCGGTCCGCCCAGAAGCGGCACGCCGAGCCGCGCCCCCACTTCGGGGTACAGGTCCTGCAGCCAGTTGACCAGGATCAGGCCTTGCCGCCGCGCCGCCCGCCTCGCCGCAACGCACAGCATCGGCGGATCGGTCTTCGCGACCAGGATATCGCCGGGCTGCGCCACGGTGCGGGCGGCACGCCCGACCGCCGCCCAGAACGACAGGTAATCGAGGCTGCGGCCGAATAGTCGCGAGCGCCCGAACCGCGTCGCCGCGACGCGATGGACACGGACGCCCGCGATCGTCTCCGCCGCCGGCAGCGCGGCGTGCGGCTGGTCGTAGCGCTGACGGCTGGTGATGATGCTCACGTCCCGCCCCCGCTCGGCCAGATGAAACGCGAGGTCGCCGAGAAGCTGGCTGGTTGCCGAATGGTCGGGGGCGAAATACCGATTGACGAAAATGATGCGCTTCATCACGCGCGCCGGGAAGGGGGCCCACCGTGGCCGGGTTGCAACGCTAGGCGGAGCGCGTCATCGGTGCCCGGGCCGTATCCTCCACCGCGGCTTTCGGCCCCGCGGCGATAAAGCGGGACACCTCGTCACGCCGCGTGGCCGGCTTTAGGCAGGCAAGGGACATCCAGGCGCCGGAATGGGCCGGCGCCCGCTTGGAGCGCCGATCGCCGCGCAGCAGGCTGACGATCGTCATCACGACGATGCGGAGATCGAACCAGGGCGAGGCCAGGCGAACGTATTCCTCGTCGAACGCCTCCTTTTCCTCCGGCGACAGCAGTGTCCCGCCGTTGACCTGCGCCCAGCCGGTGATCCCCGGCCTGACCATCAGCCGCACGTGGGGGACCGGCGGTTGGTCGCGGTTCAGAAGAGGCCGCGGTCCGATCAGCGACATCTCGCCGACCAGCACGTTGAGCAATTGCGGGAGTTCGTCGACCCGCGTCTTGCGCAGCAGCCGGCCGATCCACGACAGCCGCTGCGTCATCTGCCCCGACGCGTCGAAAACCGAACGCAGGGTGCGGACCTTGTACAACAAAAAGCTTCGCCCATTGACACCGACGCGCTGCTGCCAAAAGACGATCGGAGCCCCGACATCGACAAAGGCGAGACCGGCGGCCAACAGCCACAGGGGCGCCAGGACGACGATCAGCGTCATGGCCACGGCAAAATCGACCGGCCGTTTGAAGCGGAAGTAGCGCGGCATGACCATGGCCCCCGCATCCGTGTTCGCCGGTGCGGGTGCGGGTGCGGGCGGCCGTGACGGGCGTTCCACTTTACGCTCGGTGGCGTCGAGCAGCCGCGACGCCGACATGAAGTTGATCCCGTGCCGCGCGCAGACGCTGCGAATCTCCGAGAGTTCTGCATCCGACAGCGAATCCTCCGGCCCTCCCAGGACGACCCGGTCGGTCTGGACGCCGTGCAAGGCAAATTCCTCGATGAGCGATTCGAGATGGGAAGGCGGCCCGTAAATCCGCACGCCGCTTACCGACGAGCCGATCCATCGCGGTTCGGCATCGAGCAGGGCGATCACCCGCTGCCGGCCAAATCCACAGACTTCGAGAAACCTCATGTAGAGGAAGGACAGGTCGCACACGCCGATCACGATCACATGTTCCGCAACCGCTTCCGCCGTCTGATCCGCCTTGGTCCGCTTTCTGTCGGCGACGTGAGCCGCGGCCCGGATCGTCACCAGTCCGATCCCGAGCAGCAGGGCATGCACCGCCGGGGTCGAGCGCGGGATGCCCTCGAGACGCGTGACGGAAAACAGCACCACGCAGGTCAGCAGCTCGGCGGTCAACACCGCCTTGCCGACGTCGACGATGTCGTGGACCGAATAGTACCGCGGGATGCCGCTCCGCAGGCCGAACATCGAGTAAGCCAGCAACGTGCAGGCGAACGAGACGAGGCAATACAGGCCAACCAGCGCCGCGCCGCCGGGCGACAGGATATAAGCGTCGCGGATGTAAAGCGCCAAAAGCGGGGAAATTGCCGCCAAAAGAACATCGGATAACGAGTAGCGGATACGAAAATGCGACCGAGACGAGGGCGGGTGGATTCGCATCCTGCTTGAATCCCCATTGCAACCGTGCGCGTTGGCAGGTGATTTCGCTGCCGTCTCACAGCGTTCTCCACGACGGCAAGGATATCCGTCGGACGCCCGGCGAGCAACCTGGAACTCAGCAGCCCAGGCTTAATTCCCTTCGCGCGAGCATACCTTCGGCGTTGGCAGTTGCTGCCCGATAAGGCAAATTGGGAGAGCACTTGGGGGTGGAGCGAATGATGGCGTTTGGGCACGGCAAGTTGACCCTTGGTGCGGTGAAGGTCGCGGTGGTTTTCAGCCTTGTCGTCGTCGCCTGTCTGGTCTCCGGGTGTTCGACTACCGGCGACCTCGGGCCGGCAAGCTCCGCCGACCAGAAGCGGCTTATCGCTGCGGCGACGGAAGCTCCGCGGTTGCTCCCGAGCGAGAAGATTCGCGTTACGGTCTTTGGCGAGGCGTCCTTGAGCGGCGATTATCAGATCGATCCGAGCGGGTTCGTGTCCCTGCCGCTGGCCGGTACGATCAAGGCCGCGGGGCTCACTCCAGCCGAGCTGGAGGCGCAATTGGCCAAGCAGCTTGGCAACGGCCAATATTTAAAGAACCCCAAGGTAACGGTTAGCATAGCTGAATTCAGGCCGTTCTATATCCTCGGAGAGGTGGAAAAGCCGGGGGCATACCCCTATGTCGGTGGAATAAATGTGTTGAGCGCTATTGCGATAGCGGGTGGAACGACTTATCGTGCGAATCATTCGACCGTTTTGATACAGCATCCGGGTGAGGACGGCCTGCACGAATACAGTATGTCGTCACCGATTCCGGTGCTGCCCGGAGACATAATCCAGGTGCCCGCGCGCTATTTCTAGTGTCGCAGGCGGTTTCGATGTTACCTTAAATGGCTGGCACATTCAGGCTGCGGTGGCAAAAATCGAGCTAGCGGAAGCCACCTGCCGCGCGTACCTTTCACAGCGACCCTTGGTTGGGTTTCTCGGCGATGGCTAAAGCTATGATGCTGCGCGCTGCCCCGATGCGAATCGCTGTCGCCGTTGGCGTGGCGGGCCTGTGGTCCGGCGGCGCTATGGCTCAGGTCGGTGTGTTTGGCGGCCCGCAAGGTCCCACCCTCACGGCCCCCGCGATCTCCACCCCGGACCATCCGGACCCGTTCGCGCAGCCGAGCCGCGATTACAGCGCGATGGTGGCGGGCGACTGGCTGCTTTATCCGACGATCTTTGCGGGTGCCCTCTTCGACTCGAACCCGTCGCAATCGTCGAGCGGAGCCAAGTCGAGCGCCGGCGCCCGCCTCGTCCCGAGCTTGCTGGCCGAAACGACCAACGGGATCAGCAAGACCACGATTTACGGGATGGCCGACGCGCAGCTCTACACCAACCAGAGCGGCAGCAATTCCAACACGGTGGCCGCCCGCGCCGGCTTTATCGAGAATTACCAGTTCGCCCCCGACCTGGTGTTCAATGGCCAGGGCGACTTCACGCGGCAACGCGACCTCTTCAGCACGTTCGGCATCGACCATGCCGTCGCGACGCCGCAAAACCCGACCGGAATAGGCCTCGCGCCTGTCAATAACCCGCTGACCTACAACCAATATTCCGGGTCGGCGACGCTGCAGAAAAACTTCAACCAGGCGTTTGTGAGCCTGGGCGGGTCGGTTATCGACCTCGAATACGATCACGCCTCCACCGCCGCACCGTCGCCGAACGGCGTCGACACAACCGAAACCGTGCGGGGCGGGTACTGGATCAACCCGGTGATCTACGGCTACGTCGAAGGATCGGTCGACCAGCGCAACTATTCGACGAGCATCCTGAATTCCAGTGGCTATCGGGTTGTCGGCGGCCTTGGCTCGGACCAGATCGGACTGGTTCGTGGGGAGGTCTATGCGGGTTATCAGGCTGAAAACTACAATCTCGGTGCCATCGGTACGGTTGGGTCGCCGGTCTACGGCGCCCGCCTCTACTACTACCCGCTGCCCGAACTGACGCTCAGCGGTTCGGTCGACGAATCGTTGGGTGTCTCGTTCCTCACCACGGCGCCCGGCGTGCCCGCCGGAGCGGCGACGCGCGTGACCACCAGCCTGGGACAGGCGACGTATGCCCTGATGCAGAACTGGTCGGCATCGAGCCGCTTTGGTTTCATCCACACCGACTATGCCGGTACCCCCCGGAACGACGACGCCTGGACCGTGGGCGCAACGCTCAACTACAGCATCTGGCGGAACGTTGCGCTGACGCTCGATTACCAGCACATCGACATGACTTCGAACGTGGCGTTGCAGGGCTTTACCCGAGACGTGGCGACAGTTGGCCTGACCTATAAGTACTGATACGCGGCGCGGCGTGTAACACGAGGAAGCCATGCAGAAATCGTTCATTGCTGCCGTGGCTGTGGTGCTGGCCGTCATCTTCGGCGGCCCGGCATGGTCACCCGTGCCGAGTGCCGCGGCGCAGGGCGTCACGGCGATTAACCCTCAGGTCGCGGCGCTGCTGTCGCAGTATCCGGCGGGAGGCCCCGGCCTGCGTGCGGCCGTCGCGCGGCTGGTCGAAGCCCAACCCGACTTGGCTGCCGCCGTCGTTGCCGCGGCCGCCCACGCGACCCCGGAACAGCAATCCGCGATCGGTGCGGGTCTCGGCGACGCCTACGCGTTTTTCTTGAAGATCGGTTCGGACAGCGCGGCATACGCGGAGAATCTGATCAGGCAGGCGGTGACTGCCGCCGACCCCGTGACCCTCGCCGCCTATGTTTCGGTGATACAGCCGACGCAGGCACAGC
The DNA here is from genome assembly GCA_036489765.1 of Allostellaceae bacterium. Taxonomy (GTDB): domain Bacteria; phylum Pseudomonadota; class Alphaproteobacteria; order ATCC43930; family CGMCC-115725; genus DATARH01. Next base: position 36,913 of record DASXFE010000061.1, read on the forward strand.
CGATCCCCGGCGGCAACAACAACGTCGGCAACACCACCACCGGGTGCATCAGTCCAAGCTCGCCCGGTCGCAGGTGCTGAGGGATCGCGAAGGCGTTCCTGGGCGCTGCCTTTTCTCCGTGCCTGTTCGCCGCCGCCTCGGGGCCGGGAACGCTTGCCCCTGCCTTGTCTTCCCTAGGACCATGTGACAAGGTCCAGGGCAAAAAAGCCGCCGAAAATCAATGACAGGTGCAAGCGCTGCGTTTCACCTGAACGGCGGTAGCATGGGCTGACCCTGACCTGACGGCTTGCTGCTTTGCCATATCGCGTCCTGGAAGATCGTTCGAGGCGGCGGGGTATGTCCCGACCGCAACCGCGCTGTCATTCGCCTGGCTGGATGGACCGGTTTGGAGGTCCGGCAAGGGGCCGCGCGCCACGCACCGGGGAGGCGACGGAACGTGTCACCCTCGGACTTCTCATCGCCGGTCTGGCCGCGGTTCCGTACTGGTACGGCAGCAACGACCTGGTGGCGTGGGGCGTCAACGCGGTCGTGTTCCCGGGTTTGATGGTGTCTTACGAAGTGTCGCTTGTCGTCAGAGGCAAGGGGCATCCGACGCCGCTCGGGGATCGGTTGCTAGTGCCGGCGGGCTTGTTTCTTGCGGTGCTGCTGTGGATCTGGTTTCAGGCCGTGGCCTGGAGGCATATGCCGCTGGCGAGCCCGATATGGGGAATGGCCGGGCGAACGCTCGCTCGGCCGGTCGCCCAGAGCATCACCGTCAATCGCGATTTGACCAACCTAGCGCTGGTTCGCCTGGTAACGGCCGCCAGCGTTTTGTGGCTGGCGGCACAGCTTTGCCGGGAAGCGCGGCGCGCTCTTACGCTCCTCCGGGCGATCGTCGTCATCGTGTGCGCCTACGCGGCCTATGGCCTGGTCGCCATCAGCCTTTCGTCGGTGCGCCTTCCCGGACTGGCGATCCCGTTCGACGGTGGGCTGGTGTCGTCGACCTTTGTCAATCGCAACACCTTCGCGACTTATGCCGGGCTGGGACTGATCGCGGCGAGCGGCTTGATCCTGCGGATTTACCGCCGCGCGGCCGGAGGCGAGGGGGATGGATGGCGGCTGCGGCTGTCGTCGCTGGTCGACGTGACCGGCAGCAGGGCGGCGGCCCCTCTGGCGGGGGCGTTCGTGATCCTCGTCGCATTGCTGCTGACGGGGTCTCGCGGCGGGGTGATCGCCACCGGCGTGGGATTGCTGGCGCTCGCGCTTCAGACACGCCGAGAGGCCGAACGGAGCAGATGGCGGCGATTCGCGGTCGTCGTCCCGGTCGTGCTTCTGCCGGCGGCCTGTCTGGTGGCCTTCGGCGGCTCTTTTGTCGACAGCCTCGAGCAGCGCGGGATTGCCGATCCCAACCGGCTGGCGGTCTATCTGCTGACGATCCGGTCGATCCTCGATGCGCCGCTGACCGGGCATGGCTACGGCACCTTTGCCGATGTCTTTCCGCTCTATCGCGACCGCACGCTCTCCGTGCAAGGGACCTGGGCCGAAGCCCACAACACCTATCTTGAGATGTTCCAGGGCCTCGGGCTGGTGTTCGGGGCAATGCTCGTGGCCGCTGTGGTGTTGCTCGTGCTACGTTGCCTTATCAGGGGATCGAGGCAGCGGGAGCATGTGACGGTCCCGCGTGTCGCCGTCGCCGCAGCGGTTTTGGTGGGTGTTCACGCGTTGGTGGATTTCAGTCTGCAAATCCAGGCGGTGACGCTGACCTTCATGGCCCTTCTGGGGGCAGGCATGGCGCAGTCGCGCGATCGAAATCACCCGAGTGATCAGCAAAACGGCGCGGCTGCAGGCTGAAGACGAGCAGTGCGCGTCGTGGTCGATGTGAGGAACCCGAGGTTTAGATGTCCAATCGGCTAACGGCGACCGACCCTCCCGACGTCGATGCAGGCGGCGATCATTTCGAGCTCCGCGATGCCGTCAGCTTCGTATGGCGCGAATGGAAGTTCGTCTGTTGCATCGTCGCGCTGGTGATGTTGGTCGGGGTCGTGGTCTTGCTGCGCCAGACCCCGCTTTACACCGCAACGAGCGAGATCCTCCTCGACCGGCCGCGCGAGAAGGTTGCGGGCAACGAACCCATTCTCAGCGACGTCAACCTCGATGTCCCGATGATCGAAAGCCAGATGGCGATCATCCGGTCGAGCGTGTTTCTGCGCCGGGTCGTCGAGAAGAACCACCTCGCGCCCGATCAGGCCGTCGCCGCGGCGCCTTCGCCGCCCCCCGCGCCGCACGACTCGCCGGTGCTCGACACTGTACGCTCGCTGTTCCCCGGTGCCGACCCCGCCTCTCACGTCTCGTCGGCAGATCTGGGCTCGGACGCGATCCCGGCCAACGAGCTTGGTCCCATCTCGGCGCTCAAAGGCGCGATTTCGGTCTCGCGGGTCGCCCAGCGCGGTTATGTCCTCGGGATCTCGGTCACCGACCCGAACCCCACGCGCGCGGCGCAACTCGCCAACGCCGTCGCCGACGCCTATCTGGTCGACAAGCTCGACGCGCGGTTCGAGGCGGCCAAAAGGGCGGAGGCGTGGCTTAGCGAGCGCTTGTCCGGCTTGCGCGATCAGCTCCGCGATTCCGAGGAAGCGGTCGCCGCCTTTCGCGCCGCGCACGGTCTCATCCAACAGAACGGGACCACGCTGACGCAACAGCAGCTTTCGGAGCTCAACGCCAAGCTGGTCGATGCGCGGGCCGACGCGGCGCAGAAAAAAGCCCGGGTCGATCTGCTGGCCAAGGGCGGAAGCGTTCAAAGCATCCCGGATATCGGGAGCAGCGCCGCGTTGCAGTCCTTGCGCCAGCAGCTCAGCTCCCTGTCGGCGCAGGAGGCGGACCTTCTTGCCCGATACGGTTCCGCGCATCCGCTGGTCGTCAACATCCGGGCCCAAGAGCGCGATGTCGAGCGTTCGATTGGCGCCGAATCCGGACGGATCGCCGCGGGCATCCGCAACGACTACGAACTCGCGCGGTCGCGGCTCGATACGCTCGAAAAGGCGGTCCAGCAGGCCACCGGCCAGATCAACGCCGACGACGCGACGGCCATCCACCTGCACGAGCTGGAGCGGACGGCCGCCGTCAACAAGACCCTGTTCGAGGATTTTCTCCAGCGTTCCAAAGTCACCGCGGAGCAATCGACTTTTGAGGTCCGTGACGCGCGTGTGATCACGCCGGCAATGGTGCCGCCCTCCGCCAGCTCGCCGCGTCCCGCCAAGTTCCTCGGGGTTGCCGGGTTCCTCGGCGTCGTCCTCGGCCTTATCGGCGCCTACGCGCGCGAGCGGCTCAATGCCGGGTTCAGCACGCCGCAACAGGTCGAGGACATGCTCGCCCTGCCCGTGCTCAGCTCGGTGAGCCACCTGAAGACGCGCGACCTCACCGTAAACAACGCCCTGGTCCCGATTTACAACTACCCCGTGGTCAGGCCCCTGTCGCGCTACGCGGAGGCGATCCGCGGGCTGCGCAGCGGCATCCGCATGACCGATGTCGACGTTCCGCCCAAGGTGATCCAGCTGACCTCCGCGGTTCCAGACGAGGGCAAGACCACGATCGCCCTGTCGCTCGCCGCGTCGGCCGCCATAGCCAAGATCAAGGTGCTCTTTATCGATGCGGATTTGCGTCACCCGACGGCGTCGCGCGATCTTAAGGCGGAAAAGGAAAACGGGCTTGTCGATCTCCTGATGGGGCATGTCGAAGAGTCCGAGGTGGTGCGGTTTCACGAGGGCCCCGGGTATTGGATGCTCCCGGCGGGCAGCCACACCCAGAACCCGACCGATCTTCTCAGCTCCGATCGCATGAAGTCGCTGATTGCCGGTTTCAGGGAAAACTTCGATCTCGTGGTGATCGATTCCCCGCCGGTCGGACCCGTCATCGATCCGGTTGTCGTCGCGCAACTCAGCGACAAGATCGTCTTGGTCGTCCGCTGGGGATCCACCGCGCGCGAGCTGGTCAAGCAGTGCCTCAATCATCTTCCCGGGCAGCGCAAGGTGGCAGGCGTCGTTTTCAATCACGTCAACGATCGAGAAGCGCAGAAATACGGAAGACCGGCTTACAATTACTATTATGGGAACCGGTATTATAAAGGGTATTACAGCGCTTAGCGCGGCCTTTAGGCGGCCAATAGAGCTTCCTGCGATCTTCGTCGTGGTGGTGCTGGGCACAATGGCGGTCGTGCGCGGCTGGAATATCGCGGAGTTCGGTTACGCGCGGGCTGCGGCCCTGGCCTCGCGCCAGACGGCGCCGGCGGGCCTCGCTCGATGGCAGGATGCCCCCGGGCTCGGCGAAGCGGCCCTCGAAGCCTCGCTCCCGGCGATGTCGGATCCGACCGATATCGCCGGCGCCCGCGCCCGTGCGGAAAGGCTCGCCGCGATCGCCGCCGTGCACCCGCTGTCCTCGGCCAATTGGCTGGCGCTCGCCGGAATGGGGCTGGTGACGGGGCAGCCGCATCAGCGGGTTCTCGACGCCTTGGCGATGTCGGCCCTGACGGGGCCGAACGAAGGAGCGGTCATGCTGCAACGCGGCATCTTCGGTCTGCTGCAATGGGAACGCCTGCCCGCGGACGTGCGCCAACGCACGGCGAGCGACCTTGCCGGCGCCATCCTCGGCACGAACGTGCAGGACGCGGACTTGCTGCCGGCCAAGAACATTCTCCGCGAAAAGCCGTCCCAGACGCGCCAGGAGGTCGGCGACTTGTTGCGCGCAGACGGCGTTCCGGCGAGCGATCTCGGCCGCATCGGTCTTTGATCGGATGCGTATAGCACGTTCGATGGAGCTCGGGTTTTCCGCGCCGCACGCAACGGCGGTATCGCTCACCGGCCGGTCCGGCGCTGAGCGGGGCGGCTGCTACGTCCAATACGGTTGCGGCTTATGCGCCCCGGAAGGGTGGATCAATTTCGACGCCTCGCCCCGGCTGCGGATCGAACGCGCCTATGGCCTGCGGACCGTGCTGCGGGCGGCGGTGGGGCATGCCTTCCCGCCGAACGTCCGGCCCGGCGACATCGTGCGCGGGCTCCCGGTGGCCGACGGCAGTGCACAAGCCGCCTATTGCAGTCATGTGCTCGAGCATCTGCCGCGCGACGACGTGACGGCGGCGCTGCGCAATACGTTTCGTCTGCTGCGGCCGGGCGGGGTGTTCCGCCTCGTCGTGCCGGATTTGCAATGGCGTGCCGCGCGGTACGTCGAAGCCGCATCGGGCGCGGACCCCGCAGCGGCGGATGGGCTGATCGACAGCTGCCTGCTCGGGACGAGAAGCAACCCACGGACGCCGGTCGACTGGCTGCGCAAACAACTCGGCAGATCGGCGCATCTGTGGATGTACGATTTCGCCGCGCTCGAACGCCTGCTTGCCGAAGCGGGATTTGCCCAAATCAGGCGCTGCACGCTGGGCGACGGCGACGATCCGATGTTCCTGCTCGTCGAGCAGGCGGATCGCTTTTACGAAGCGGGAGAGGCCGAATTGTCGATCCAGGCGGTGTGCCCGGGATGATGCTTTGGGGCAAGGCTGCCGGTAGCGATCATCCCACTCGCCTGCCCCGCGATGATGCCGAGCGGCGGAGCTGGCAGGTGGCCAATCGGGCGTGGTGGGAAGCCGCGCCGATGCGATACGACTGGCGCGAGGATCTTGGCGCCGCTCCGGGCACGGAGGCTTATTTCGGCGAGATCGACCGCCGCTTCCTGTCGTCGGCAAAGAGCTTTCTGCCATGGCGGGAAATACCGTTCGACACGCTGATCCCGTTTGCCGATCTGGGCGGCCGCGACGTGTTGGAGCTGGGCGTTGGCCATGGGACCCACGCCCAGCTCTTGTCGTCGCATTGCGGATCCTTCACCGGGATCGATCTGACGGCGGCGGCGGCGCGAATGACGGCGCGGCGGCTGGGGCAGTGCGGGTTGCGGGGGCGCATCCTGCAGATGGACGGCGAGGCGCTTGGCTTCTCCGACGACAGTTTCGACTATGTCTGGAGCTGGGGGGTCATTCACCACTCGGCCGATACCCCTCGCATCTTGGCCGAAATCAGCCGGGTACTGAGGCCGGGCGGCTTGTGCACGGTCATGGTCTATTACCGCTCATGGTGGCAGTACCATGCGTTTGGGTTGGCGCGCGGGTTGCTCCGCGGGGGATGGGGCAGCCTGCACGGTATTCGCGCCGGCAATACGGATGGGGCTATCGCGCGCTATTACACGCCGAGCGAATGGCGATCGGTGACCCGCGGCCTGTTCGAGGTCACCTCGATACAGGTCTGCGGCCTCAAGAGCGATATCGTGCCGTTGCCTCATGGGGCGCTCAAAGACGCCGTGGTGAAAAGGCTGCCGGACGCCGCGGCACGCGTTTTGACCTCGCGGCTGCGCATGGGCTCGCTGCTGATCGCGCAGATGCGCAAACCCGACCGCGCCCGATGACCGCTCGGACGGCCGATCGCTGACATGTGCGGCATCGCCGGCATCTACAGCTATCACTACGCGGCCAATCCGATCGACAGGGCCGAGCTTCGCCGTCTGCGCGACCACATGGCGGCGCGTGGCCCGGACGGGGCGGGCGAGTGGTGCACTGCCGACAACAGGGTCGGTCTCGCCCACCGCCGGCTGTCGATCATCGATCTCTCGGAGGACGGCGCTCAGCCGATGGTCGACGCCGACGCGAACGCGGTGATCACGTTCAATGGCGAGATCTACAACTACAAGGCGCTGCGCCGCGGGCTCGAGCAGCAGGGCCACGTCTTCCGGACCGACAGCGACACCGAGGTTCTTCTGCACCTCTATGCTGCGAAGGGGCCGCGGATGGCGGACGATCTGCGCGGCATGTTCGCCTTCGCGCTGTGGGACGGCGCCAGGCGGCGCCTGTTGCTGGCGCGCGATCCTTACGGGATCAAGCCGCTGTATTACGCCGATGACGGGTGGACGCTGCGCTTTGCATCGCAGGTCAAGGCGCTCGTTGCGGGCGGGGGCGTCTCGTGCGCCCCCGAGCCCGCCGGGTGGGCGGGCTTTCTTCTCTTCGGCAGCATCCCCGAGCCTTACACGAACTATCAGGAAATCCGGGCGGTGCCCGCAGGGGCCACGATGTGGGTCGATTCTTGCGGGCCCGCCAAACCGGCCAATTATTTCTCGGTCTCGGCGGAGATCCGGGCGGCGGAAGACCGGCTCCCGGCCCGCCCGGGCGACGTGCAAGAGCGGGCACGCGAGGCCTTGCTCGACAGCGTCCGCCATCACCTCGTCGCCGACGTGCCGGTCGGCATCTTTCTGTCCGCCGGGGTCGATTCGGGCGCGTTGCTCGGGCTGATGCGGGATGTTTCGACGGCAGAGATCCACAGCGTCACGCTGGCCTACGAGGATTTTCGCAACCGGCGCGAGGACGAGGCGCCGGGCGCACGAGCGGTCGCTGCGAGCTACGCCAGCACGCATACGACGCGGGTGGTGACGGAGAGCGAATTTCGCGCCGACCTGCCGAAAATCTTCGAGGCGATGGACCAGCCGACCGTGGACGGGATCAACACCTGGTTCGTCAGCAAGGCCGCGCGCGAGCTGGGCCTCAAGGCGGCGGTTTCGGGCCTCGGAGGCGACGAGCTGTTTGCCGGCTACCCCTCCTTCAGGGACATCCCGCGCTGGGTACGCTGGGGGCGGCTGCCGTCGCACGTGCCCTTTCTCGGCGACCTGGTTCGACGCTTGATCGCCGGATCGCGCCGGCTCCATCCCAAGACCGCGGCCCTGGTCAAGTACGCCGGGTCCTATGCCGGCGCCTATCTGTTGCGGCGCGGGATCTTCATGCCCTGGGAACTGGGGCAGGTCATGGATCGCGACTTTATGGCAGAGGGGGTTCGGCGGCTCGATCCGCTGGGGATCATCGCTGCGTCGGCCGGACCGTTGCCGCGGACGGCGATCGGAAAAGTCGCGTCGTTCGAGGCTTGCGTCTACCTGCGCAACCAGCTGCTGCGCGACACCGACTGGGCCGGCATGGCGCATTCGGTCGAGGTGCGGGTGCCGTTTGTCGACAGACGCCTTCTGACCGAAATCGCGCCTCTCGTCATGTCGCTGCCCCCCGGCACCGGCAAGCGCCTGGTCGCGGCGAGCCCGCGCAAACCCCTGCCCGATGCGGTCGTCGATCGGAAAAAGACGGGTTTCGAGACCCCGATCAAGGACTGGCTGCAGCGCGACGACCGCACGCAGACCTGGCGGCGCATACCCGAGCTCGCGAGGGCAAGCTGTCCGTGGGCGCGCCGCTGGGCCTACCAGCTTGCGACGCTCGCCGAGGCTCGCCCCCTCGCATGAACATCTTGGCGCTGGTCGGCGACGCCTTCGGCGGCCATGGCGGCATCGCCCAATACAATCGCGATCTGTTCACTGCCCTGAAGGTTGGCGGTTGTGCCGAACGGATCGTCGTCTTGCCGCGGCAAGGTCGCGCCGGTACCCCCGAGCCTCCCGACCGCGTGCGGCAGCTCGGGCCGCGAGGCAAGTCGTGCTATCCGCTCGCGGCGCTCCGGGCGGCCGTCGCGGAAGGGCCGTTCGACGTGATGTTTTGCGGGCATCTCAACCTCGCGCCGCTTGCCGCGATGGTGTCGAGGCTGATCGGGGTGCCGCTCTGGCTTCAGCTCCACGGGTGGGAGGCATGGGAACCCACCCGCGCGCAGGCCTGGGCGGCCCGGCACTCCACCCTGATCACCGCGGTCAGCCGCTACACGCGCCGGCGCTTCATCCGGTCGGTCGCGATCGATCCTCAACGCATTCGGGTATTGCCCAATACGGTCGACGAGAAATTCACACCCGGACCGCCGCCGCCTTCGCTCGTCGAGCGATATCGGCTGCAGGGGAGGCGGGTATTGCTCACGGTCGGCCGCCTCTCGCCCGACGAGCGCGGCAAGGGCCACGACAAGGTCATCGGGGCGCTGCCGCAACTGATCGCCGATCATCCCGACCTGGTGTACCTGGTGGTCGGGGATGGCGGCGACCGGCAGCGTCTCGCCGCCGCAGCGAAAGAGGGCGGGGTCGCCGACCATGTGCTGTTTGCCGGCGCGGTAGCCTCGGACGAGCTGGCCGACCACTACCGGCTGGCAACGGTCTTCGTCATGCCGAGCATCCAGGAGGGGTTCGGCATCGCCTTTCTCGAAGCCGCGGGGTCGGGGCTGATAGCCATTGGCGGTAATCGCGACGGCAGCGTCGATCCCCTTGCCGACGGTGCCGCCGGGATGATCGTCGATCCGACGAGCCCGATGCAGCTGGTCGCCGCGATCGAGTCGGCGCTCGCCGGTCAGGGTCCGGACCCGGCTCAGGCCCGGCGGTTCAGGTTCGAGAATTTCGGCGGGCATCTGCGCGATCTGGTCACCACGCACCTGCTTCCGCCGCGTGTGGAAGCCGCATGAAAATCATCCTCGAGCGCGGGATGGCGTCGCGCAGCTATTGGCGGGACCTGTGGCAGTACCGCGAGCTGGTCTATTTCCTCGCCTGGCGCGATGTGGCGGTGCGATACAAGCAGACGGCGATCGGGATCATCTGGGCGCTGCTGCGTCCGGCCGTGACGATGCTGGTCTTTGTCGGCTTTCGTCGCCTGGCCCATTTCCCGACCGGGGCCGTGCCGGAACCGTTGCTGGTGTTCGCCGCCGTGTTGCCGTGGCAGTTTTTCTCCACCGCGCTGGCGGAGGCGGCGAACAGCCTCATCAGCAACGCCAACCTGCTGACCAAGGTCTATTTTCCCCGCCTCGTCATCCCGGGTGCCGCGGTCGTCACCAGCCTCGTCGATTTCGGCATCACGCTCGGTCTCCTGGCGGTGCTGATGGCTTGGTACGGCGTGATGCCCGGCTGGCAGGTTTTCCTGCTCCCCGTCGTCGTGGCGATCTCGTTCGGCCTTTCGCTGGGGCTCGGCCTGTTTCTCGCGGCCCTCAACGTCGAGTACCGGGACTTTCGCTACGTCGTCCCGTTCATCGTCCAATTCGGCATGTTCGTCTCGCCCGTGGCGTTCAGCACGACCGATGTCCCGGCGCAATGGCGGACGCTCTATTCGCTCAATCCGCTGGTCGGGATCATCGACGGCTTTCGCTGGTCGCTGCTCGGCGGAGAAGGGGCGCTGCCGGAGACCGTGTGGATCTCGGCGATCATGAGCCTCTTGATGCTGCTTTTCGGCATCTGGTATTTCCGCCGCGTCGAACACAGCCTCGCCGACGTCATCTGACGGCGAGCCCGGTGTGCCCGACCGCCCCCAGCGTTGCTGTTGTAAGGCGCTGCGGCGCGGCCTCCTCGGGCTGCTTTGCGTCGTCGGCGCGCTCGTCGCTTTCTGCTGGTTCGACCGGGAGGCGGTGCTGCGCTCCGCGGCCGACGCCTGGATCGTCTCGGATGCGCCCGGCCCCGCCGACGCGGCTGCCATATTCGGCGGCGGCATCGAGGACCGGCCGTTTGCCGCGGCCCGCTACTACCGCCAGGGACTGGTCAAGAAGATCGTGATATCGAATGTCGGTTCGGGACCGGCCGAGCGCCTGGGAGTGCTTGATCCCTATGTTGCGGCAAATCGGAATGTGCTTCTCAAGCTCGGTGTGCCCGAGGCGGATATCGGGGTCTTTGGTGCGAACTTGACCAACACGCACCAGGAGGCGGTCGCGCTGCACGAGTGGGCACGGGCGCAGGATGTCCACAGCATCATCATCCCGACCGAACCTTTCGGCACCCGCCGCCTGCGCTGGGTACTGGCGAGGGAGTTCAACGGCGACGCCTCCTTCCGGGTGGTGGGGACCGACTATCGCGATGTGCGGCCCGACAATTGGTGGAAGACCGACATTGGGATTTTGAGTTTCCAAAATGAAATCATCAAATACATCTACTATAGATTAAAATATTGATCCTCATATGCCCGATATCGCCATCCGACTTGACCGCATCGGTAAGAAATATCGCATTCGCCATCAATCGCGGGAGCGCTACGTCGCGCTGCGTGACGTGATTGCCAATCGGGTCGGCGGCCTGTTTCGGCCGGCGCCCGCATCGGACACGCCGCCGGTCGAGGATTTCTGGGCGTTGCGCGATGTTTCGTTCGAGATCGAGCGCGGCCAGGTGCTCGGCATCATCGGCCGCAACGGCGCGGGCAAATCGACCCTGCTCAAGATACTCAGCCGCATCACCGAACCGACCGAGGGCCGCGCCGAGATCGACGGGCGCGTCGCCAGCATCCTGGAAGTCGGAACCGGCTTTCATCCCGAGCTCACCGGCCGCGAAAACATCTTTCTCAACGGGGCCGTGCTGGGGATGCGCCGCGCCGAAATTGTTCGGCGCTTCGACGAGATCGTGGCGTTTTCGGATATCGAGAATTTCCTCGACACGCCGGTCAAGCGGTTTTCGTCGGGTATGTACATGCGGTTGGCGTTTGCCGTCGCCGCGCATCTCGAAACGGAAAATCTCATCGTCGATGAGGTGCTCGCGGTCGGCGACGCCGAGTTTCAGCGCAAGTGCCTCGGCAAGATCTCGGAAATTGCCGGAACCGGACGGACGGTGCTGTTCGTCAGTCACAACATGGCGGCGATCCGGCGCCTGACGCGCCGGTGCATCCTGCTCGATCGGGGCCGGATCGCGCTCGATGCGTCGGTCGACGAGGCGATCGATCTGTATCTGACCCGCGCCGCGGACGGGTTGACCGATGGTTTCTTCGCGCGCGCCGCGCCGCCGGGCGGGGACAAGCCGTTTTTCGTCCGGCGCGTGACCACCCGGCTGTCGCCGCATGCCGACCCCGGCAACCGGTTCGATTGCGATCAGCCGTTTCTGATCCGTATCGATTATGCGGCGACGCGCCGCGTCCCGGGGCTGTGCTGCTGCCTGCAGCTGCAGCGGACCGACGGAACGGTCATCTACGATGGCGACAGCCGTGACGCCGAGACCGATCCCTTCGAGGATCTCGCGGCGGGCAACGGCACTCTTTGCATCGGGGTCCCCGCGCGGATCCTCGGCTCGGGCATCTACCACATCGTGCTCAATTTCGTGTCCGGCCTCGATCCCGCCGGGCCGGAGATCGATCGGCCGGGAATCGTCGGGGAATTCGTCGTCGACGACACGCGCACACCGAGCGGGAATCATCGGCGCGGGTATCTCTCGACCATCCTCGACTGGCGGCGGGCTTCCGCCGGCGCATGGTCGGACTAGCCGACGATCCTGCTGCGGCGCCGTCCCCGACGCCCGAGATCAGGGTATTCGTGCCGACGTTCCGCCGCCCGGCGTTGCTCGCCCGCGCGCTTGAAAGCCTGCGGCGACAGACATTCACCGAATGGGTCGCGGAAATTCACAACGACGATCCGGACGACCGGCGCCCGCAGGAGATTGCGGCGGCGCTCGACGACCGGCGGATCGAGTTCCACCAGCACGCCGCCAATCTTGGCGCGGTGGCCGTGTTCAACCTGATCTATCGACCGGTCCGGGAGCGCTACTTCGCCATTCTGGAAGACGATAACTGGTGGGAGCCGCGGTTCCTCGAGGTCATGCTGGCGGAAATGGAGCGGCATCCGCACGTGACCCTGGCGTGGTGCAACCAGCGCATCGCCGAGGAACTGCCGGACGGGTCATGGCGCGTGACCGATGAGTTCGCCAGGCCACTCACCCCCGAGGCCGCTCCGGAGCCGGATCTGGTCGACTTCGGCGACTTGCGGCAGGCCATAGGCGCTCACCACGGGAATGGCGCCATGGTGATGCGCGTGGTGGACGACGCCTCCTACGAAACGCCCGGCGATTGGCCGTTCGGCGGCATCGAGCATTGGCGCGAACGCATGATCGGCCATCCGCTGCTTTATGTTCAGGAGCCGCTGGCGGTATTCAGCAGAACGCTGGAAACCGCGCGGACCGAGGGTCGCCGGGAGTGGGCCAAGGCGCAAGTCCTGCTCGCCGCGAGCTTCGTCAAGCACAGCGCCTTCGACGCGGCTCGCCTCGCCGCACTTCTGGCCGACGCCCGTGCGTCGCGGCCCCCAGCCACGACACCTTTGCTGATAGCCGGTCTCATCGAGCCTCGGTGCCGCCGCCTGCTGTTGCAATCGCGATGGCGCGATTGGTTGCTGTTGTTGCGCGGCGCATGTCGGCGGCCGGCCATCCTTTGGCACATGCTGCGGTGCCGGCGCCGCCATCCGGATTGGTGGCGGGGGCTCGATCGCCATACGGAAGCGCGCTTTGCCCAGGTTCGATCAGGCGCTCCGGCCCGAGCCTGTTTCCGATGAGCCGGATATGCCTTTATTACCGGCCTCTGCCCGAGCGTGACCGCTGGGTTCGCGGCGACCGTTACATCCGTCCCCTGGTCCGCCGCACCATACGCGGCAGGCCGCGACCTGGCGGCATCGACAAGGTTTTCCTCAATTTGTGCCTGGGGCTCGATCGCCTGAACAGGAGATACGAGGTGAACTTGCCGTTTGCCCGTCTGCGGCCCGATGATCGGGTCGGCGTCCTCGGCCGCGGCCGGCACGTCCTGGCCGGATACGACCGGCCCAATCCGATCCTCGCGGGGATCGCGCTGATGACCCATCCGACCGAATGGCCCACGCTGTGCGATGATTATCCCGTCGCCGCGTATCTGCAGCACAGCGACTGGGCGAATGCGATATACGTGCCCTATTTCGGCGATCGCTGCCGGATCTGGCCGGTCGGGATCGACACGGGTTCCTGGTCGCCGTCGCCGAAGGAGGCCAAGAAGGTCGATTGCCTCGTCTACGACAAGATACATTGGCGGCGCGATCGCCTGGTGCCCGAGTTGCTCGAGCCCGTCCGCCGGGAGTTGCGGCGGCGCGGAATGAGCTTCCGCGAGGTCAGCTACGGGCACTACGACGAGGCGACATACAAGGCCGCCTTGCGCAGCGCTTCGTGCATGATCTTCCTGTGCGAACACGAGAGCCAGGGGATTGCCTATCAGGAATGCCTGGCGTCGGGGGTTCCGATCCTTGCATGGGACCAGGGCTGGTGCCTCGACCCGGACCGCTTTGCCTGGGGGCAGCCGGAGATTCCCACGACCAGCGTTCCCTATTTTGACGAGCGGTGCGGCCTGACGTTTCGAGATGCGGCCGATTTTCCCGGCAAGCTCGACGAGTTTCTCGATGGTGCGCGGAGCGGGGCCTTCGCGCCACGGGACTATGTGCTCGACAACCTCACGCTGGAGAGATGTTCGGCACGCTTTGTCGAATTGCTCGACGAAGTGTCGTCGCGCCCGCCCGGCGTGCAGCCCGTCACGACAGCGGCAGCGGGGGAGTAGCGGTGGCGGTCGTCGTAGTGACCGGATCGGCGGGGCTTGTCGGCGCCGAGGCGGTGCGGTTCATGGCGGGCCAAGGCTTCGACGTCGTCGGCATCGACAATGACATGCGGCGCGCTTTTTTCGGCGACGCGGCAAGCACGGCGTGGAGCCGGCAGCGGCTCGAGGCCGACATCAAGCGCTATCGGCACGTCGACGGCGACATCCGCGACGCCGAATTGATCGCTTCTGTCTTTGCCCGGCACGGCAAGGCCATCGCCGCGATCATCCATACGGCGGCCCAGCCGTCTCACGATTGGGCGGCGACCAACCCGAGCATGGATTTCACGATCAATGCCGACGGGACCTTGAACCTGCTCGAGGCCGCGCGAAACCATTGTCCCGAAGCGGTCTTCATCTACACGAGCACGAACAAGGTCTACGGCGACACGCCGAATTCGCTGCCCTTGACCGAGCACGCGACGCGCTGGGAGGTGCGTGACGGACATCCGTCGGCGGCGCACGGGATCGACGAATCGATGAGCGTCGACACCACGTTGCACAGCCTGTTCGGGGTGTCGAAGCTCGCCGCCGACTTGCTGGTCCAGGAGTACGGGCGTTATTTCGGCCTGAGGACGGCGTGCTTTCGCTGCGGTTGCCTGACCGGGCCGGGCCATTCCGGCGCGATGCTCCACGGTTTTCTGGCGTACCTGGTGAAATGCGCGGTCGGCGGCGACCCGTACACCGTCTTCGGCTACAAGGGAAAGCAGGTTCGCGACAACCTGCACGCCGCGGATCTGGTGGGCGCCTTCTGGCAGTTCATGCAGCGGCCGAAAGCGGGGGCGGTCTACAATATGGGGGGCGGCCGCCATGCGAATTGCTCGATGCTGGAGGCCATCAGTGCCTGCGAGGCGCTCTCCGGGCGCCCGATGAATTGGTCGTATTCGGAGGAGAACCGCACCGGGGACCACATCTGGTGGATTTCCGACGTCCGCCGCTTTCAGGCGGACTTTCCAGGCTGGCGTTATCGCCACGATATGGCATCGATCCTGGAAGAGCTCCACGCCAGCCTCGCCTCCCGGCTGAGCCGGGGATGACCGTCGCAGGCGCAGCGCGTGGGGGAGTGGCCGCGCCGCCGGTGGCGAGCGGCGCAAAAATCCCGGTACGGATCAACGTCGCCCGGTTCTGGCCCGGGGCGGCCGAGGAGCTCATCGGCACGCTGCTGCCCGATCTTCAGCCCTATTACGACTTTACGGTCGCGGCGGACCCCCAGGTGCTGCTTTACGGCCCTTATTCCGGGACATTGCCGCCCGGACGCTACGTCAAGGTCTTTGTCGGCTGCGAGAATGTCCGGCCGCTGATGAATGAATGCGATTGGGCCTTTGGCGTCGAACACGAGGAATATGTTCGTCACCCGCGTTATATGCGTATTGCGCGCTGGGGCGACGACGGCCATTTCGTCAAACAGCAAGAGCGCGATTGGGATGAGTTGCTGCGCGAGAAAACGCGCTTTTGTGCGTTCCTCTACGGTAATCCGGTGCTTTACCGGGAGGAGTTCTTCCGCGCTCTTTCACGTTACAAGCACGTGGACTCGCCCGGTCCCGCGTTGAACAACATGCAGATCGTGCCGCCTCCCGGCCATGGCGGCGACTGGGCGTCGAAACGGGCGTTTCTCCGCAATTACAAATTCGTCATTGCCTTCGAGAATTCGCCGGCGCCGGGGTACAATACCGAAAAGCTGACGCACGCGATCGAGGCGGATTGCGTGCCGATCTATTGGGGTGATACGGAAATCGGCCGTTCCTTCAATGTTAAGCGTTTTATCAATGCGCACGACTACCTGCCCCGGCCCCGCCGGTTGATGCCGCGCCTGCCGTTTTATCCGCACTCGCTGCGCAACACTGGCAATCCTGAACTGACAGGCCGCGTTGCGCGCCGGATAAACCGGACGATCGCGGACGCCGAGCAGCGCCTCTGGGCGTCGCGCGGTTTCGAGCGGCTCGTCGAGCGGATCGTGGAAGTCGACCGCGACGACGAGCTTTATCTGAGTCACCTGCGCGAGCCATTCCTGATCGGCAACCGGCCGCCGGATCGCGCGGCCTGGGTCGCCCGCTGGCGCGAGATTTTCGCTCAGGGCGCCAAGCTCGACAGCCCATGATCGCGCGGCTGCGTTCCACGATACTTCGGCGGCTCGCCGACCTCCTCATCGACAGCGACACGTTCCGCCATCGTCTGGGTGAGCTCAATCCGGATTACGATCGGCGCTACCTCCGTGCCGTTGGCCTCTTGCGGGACGCGTCCGACGAAGAGGCGGTGTTTGTGCGTGATCTCGTCCAGAGCGGCGACGCCGACATCGTCGCCTGGGTCTTGCATGAAACGGACCGGAAGAAGGGCGGCTATTTTGTCGAATTCGGTGCAGCCGACGGCCTGATCTACAGCAATACCCTCCTTCTCGAAAAAGACCACGGCTGGCGCGGGATCGTCGCCGAGCCCAACCCGGACTGGCAGGCCGATCTGGCACGAAACCGAGGGTGCGCCATCGACCACCGCTGCGTCTTTACGACCACGGGCGACCGCGTCAAGTTTGCGGCGACGAAGGCGGCGGACCTTGCAACGCTCGTCGAGTACACATCGCGCGACGGGCACGCCCGCTCGCGGGAAGCCCACCGCGTCGTCGACGTCGAGACGGTATCGCTCAACGATCTTCTGAGCACGCACGGCGCCCCTCACGACATCGATTTCATCTCGATCGATACCGAGGGATCGGAGTACGACATCCTCACATCATTCGATTTCGACGGGTGGAATGTCCGGTTGTTTGCGGTGGAACACAACCAGACCCCCGACGAACAGAAAATCGATGCGCTGATGCAGCGCCACGGGTATGAACGCCGGTATCGCGGCTACCCGATCAACGATGCGTGGTATCGCCGGAACCCCTAGCGTTGCTCGTTTCCGTCATCATCCCTTGCCGGAACGGCGGGGCCTGGCTTGGCGAGGCGATCGAGTCATGTCTCGCCCAGACTTGGCGGGACCTCGAAATCATCGTCGTCGACAACGGTTCCTCCGATGGCAGCCTTGCCGTGGCGCAGCGCTATCGATCGGCGTCGGTCGTCGTGCTGGAGTGCGACCGCAAGGGCGCCAGCGCGGCGCGCAATCGCGGCCTCGAGCGCGCGCGCGGCGGGCTCATTCAGTTCCTCGACGCGGATGATCTGCTCGACCGGGACAAAATCCGGGTGCAGGTCGAACGGTTGTCGGCGATGCCCGCGGGCTTTGTGGCGTCCGGCGCGTGGTCGCGCTTTCGCCAGCGGCCGGGGGAGGTTCCGTTCGCGGCGGAACCCGTCTGGCGGGATTCGTCGGGCGAGGAGTTCCTGATCTCGTCGTGGTCCGGCGGCGGCATGATGCCGATTTTCGCGTGGCTCGTCCCGCGCCCGGTGCTCGACAAGGCGGGACCTTGGAACGAGCACCTGAGCGTCAATGACGACGGC
This sequence comes from Allostellaceae bacterium, assembly GCA_036489765.1. GTDB lineage: Bacteria > Pseudomonadota > Alphaproteobacteria > ATCC43930 > CGMCC-115725 > DATARH01. Next base: position 54,580 of record DASXFE010000061.1, read on the forward strand.
GAATTTTTTTGCCGGGTCGCGCTCGCCGCCGCCGGGATCGCGTTTTGCGAGGGCGCGCGCGGTTACTACCGGACCGCGGCTGCCTCGGCGCTGAGCCGGCGGCGCGACAGCGAAGCGCTTGCGTCCGTCTTCGCCTCCATCGAGCTCTCCTGTGCGAGGTTGCTGGAGCGCGACGGTTCGGCCCGCGCGGCCGGCGCCTGCGCGACGCAATACCAGCGCTTTGCCTATGACGCCTATCCGGCGGCGCCCGCCCTTGTGGCCGCGGCGGAACGGCGTGCCGCCGAGCTTGGGGGCAGCGACTTGCCGCCGCAAGGTGGGCCGATGTTCGCCGCGGTTGCGCGCTGGCTCGGCTGGCGCGCCGCGCAGCGTTGCCGGTCGGTATGGTGGCGGGCGAGCGGGCTGGCCGCAATCGGCCCCGGCCATCGATGATGGCCGGGGACCCGCGCCGGATCGTGCTGCTGACCGGCAACAGCCTGTGCCATAACCCGCGCGCGATGAAGGAGGCGACGGCGCTGGCGCGGGCGGGGTATCAGGTCGACGTCCTAGGTGCGTGGCTTGACCCGGAACTCAAGGCGCGCGACGAGCGCCTGCTCAAAAACCTGCCGTTTCGTTTCGCGCCAGTGCTCGACGCCGCGTTGCCGGGCGTGAGTGCCGCCATCGATCGATTGCGGCAACGGGCAGCCCGCAAGGCCGCGCAACTTGCCTACGACCTCACGGGTGCCCAGAACCCGCTGCAGCTCGGTCTCGGCATCGGGCGGATGCTGCGGCTCGCGCTCAGGATACCGGCGCAGCTTTATATTGCGCATTCGGAGCCGTGCCTCGCTGTCGCGCGCAGGCTGTTGCGCGCGGGACGGCGTGTCGGCGTCGACATGGAGGACTGGTTCTCCGAGGACCTGCTGCCCGAGGCGCGGCGCCATCGGCCGCTCGGCTTGCTGCGCACCCTGGAGCGAGAGGTACTGCGTCGCGGCGCCTATGCCTCGTGCCCGTCGCAGGTGATGAGCGCAACGCTCGCCGCTACTTACGATTGCCCGCCGCCGACGGTCGTCTACAACGCGTTTGCCTGGTCTGACCGGCAAGGGTGCGACGGCGTAGACCGCGATCGTCGCGAGCGGCGGGTTCCGTCGTTGCACTGGTTTTCGACCACCCTTGGCCCCGGCCGCGGTCTCGAAGACCTGCTCGCGGCCCTCGCGCTTCTCGACCGCGAGTTCGAGGTTCATTTGCGGGGCAACCCCGCCCCGGGTTTCGCGGCGTGGATCGAAGGCCGGGTTCCCGAGCGTTGGCGCGGACGGGTGCGGCTTCATCCCGTGGTGACGAACGACGAGCTGCTGCCGCGCATCGCGGAGCACGATATCGGGTTCGCGGGGGAAGAGCCTCACTGCCGCAGCCGCGATCTGACCGTCACCAACAAGGTCCTTCACTACCTGCTCGGCGGCCTGGCCGTCGTTGCCAGCGATACAAAAGGGCAAGGCGAGGTCGCCGCGCGGGCGCCGGGTGCGGTTCTTCTCTATCCCGCCGGCGACGCGCAGGCGCTGGCGAGCGTCCTCGATCGGCTCCTGGGTTCGCACGAGGCCCTGGCGCGGGCGAAGGCGGCGGCGCTGGCCGTGGCCCGGGACTTCTTCTGCTGGGAGCGCCAGGAGCCAGTGCTGCTCGACGCCATCGAACGCGCCGTCTCGTACCCGACGCGCGTGTCCCGATGACCGCGGCCCGCAAGGTCCTGATCGTCAGCCCGCGCTTTCCGCCGACAAACGCCGCGGACCTGCACAGGGTGCGGACATCGCTGGCGCATTACCGCTCGTTCGGATGGGAGCCGAGCGTGCTCGCGGTCGACCCCGCGACCTCCGACTGCATCGACGACCCCGCGCTCGCCGAGGCGCTGCCGAACGATATCCCGGTGGTGCGGGTAACGGCCTGGAGCGAAAAGCGATGCCGCCGTTTCGGTTTTGGCCAGCTCGCGTACCGCAGCCTGCTGCCGCTTTACCGCGCGGGTTGCGACCTGCTGCGCAGCGGCGGATACGATGTGGTCCTGTTCTCGACGACGGCGTTTTTGTGTTTCGCGATCGGTCCGCTATGGCAGCGGCGGTATGGCTGCGCGATCGTCTACGACTTCCATGATCTCTGGTACCGCGGGCCGCTGCCGCGCGCGGACGTGCCGGGAAATCCGATCAAGTATCGGGCCGATCAATGGCTTGCCAAGCGGCTGGAGAGTTTCTCGCTGCGTGCGGCCTCGCATGTCTTCGCGGTGTCGGAATTCTACGTGGCGACCTTGTCGCGGCGCTATCCCTGGCTCGAGCCCGACCGGTTCACGGTGCTGCCGTTCGGCGCCGAGCCCGGCGACTATGCGTTTGTTCGCGGCCGCGGCATCCGGCAAGGGGTCTTCGCGGCCGATCGCGGCATTCGCCGCTGGGTTTGTGCCGGCGCCATCGCCCCGGCGATGCTTCCCGTCGTCGCGGCGCTGTGCCGTGGCGTCGCGAGGTGGCGCGACGCGGATCCGGGCCCGGCCGCGGCGCTTCGCCTGACCTTTGTCGGGACCGATTATGCCGGCCCGCAACGCAGCTTTAAACGCGTCGAGCCGACGGCGCGGGAATATGGTGTCGCCGACCTGGTCGAGGAATTCCCCGACCGCATCCCCTATTTCGAGGCGCTCGCCTTCAATCTCGCGAGCGATGCGGTCCTGCTGATCGGTTCGGCGGAGGCCGACTACACGGCCTCGAAGCTCTTGACCGTCGCCCTGTCGAAAAAGCCGATCCTGGCGCTGTTCCACCGCAACAGCCTCGTCAGCAGGATCGCGGCGCAGCTTCCCAACATCTTTCTCGCGACGTTTGACGAGAGTCCAGCCGAGCCCGGGTTCCAGGCTCGCATCGCCGAGGGGATAGAGTGGCTGATGGCCGGGCGTTTTGATGGCTCGGCGGTGGAGGCAGGGTGCGAGCCCTGGTCGGCGGCAGAAATGACCCGGCGCCAATGCCTGGTATTCGATCGCATCGGCCCGGCGGCCGTAAGGCAGCGCCCGGCGGCTCGCGCGTCGTCGACCGCAGCGCCATGAACCCGTCGGTCAAACGATTGGCGATCGTCGTTTCGCACCCGATCCAGTACTTTGTCCCGCTCTATCAGCGTCTGGCCCTTCGGCCCGACATTGCGATCAAGGTTTTCTATACGTGGCACGCCGCGCAGCAGCCCGTCGAAGACCGCGGCTTCAAGCAGTTCGTCGCCTGGGATATCCCGCTCACCGCGGGCTATGATTTTGAGCTCGTCCCCAACACCTCCCGCGACCCCGGGACGCACCGCTTTTTCGGCCTGCGCAACGCCGGGCTCGTCGAGCGCGTCCTGGCGTGGCGACCCGACGCGGCGCTTATCTGCGGGTGGGCGTGGTGGTCGCATCTGCGGGCCCTCTATGCGCTGCGCCGCCGCGGCGTCTGCTGCCTTTTTCGCGGGGATTCGCACCTGCTCGACGCGGACCAGTCGGGTCCGCGCTGGCGGCTCAAATACGCGCTGCTGCGGCGGGTATTTGCGCTGCCTTCGGGCTTTCTGGTCGTCGGTTCGGCGAACCGCGCCTACTACGAGCGCTTTGGGGTGGACCCGGCGAGGCTCTATCCTTGTCCGCATTCGATCGATATCGCCCGGTTTGCCGAGCCGGAGTCCGACTTCGAGCAGGAAGCGAGCGATTGGCGCCGACGGCTCTGCATTGCCCCCGATCGGCCGGTGCTGCTCTATGCCGGAAAATTCGAGCCGAGAAAGCGCCCGGCGGAACTGATGCGGATCGTCCAACGGCTTGACCCGCCCAACGCCGTTCTGATCCTCGTCGGCGGTGGGGAATTGCAGGGTGAGATCGATGCCATCGCCGCGAGCGACCCGGAGCGGTTTCGCGTGCTGCCGTTTCAGAACCAGAGCCGCATGCCGGTGGTCTATCGTCTTGCCGACATCTGCGTGCTGCCGTCCGCGTATGGCGAAAGCTGGGGGATGGCCGTCAACGAGGCGCTCGCCTGCGGGCGCCCCGTGCTTGTCAGCGATCGGGTAGGATGCGCCGCGGACCTCGTCGACGCCGATTGCGGAGGAATCTTTCCCTGGAATGACGAACCCGCCTGGCAGCGCGTGACCGAAGCGATGATCGGCAACAGAGAGGCCTTGCTGGGGATGCGAACCGCGGCGGCTCGGCGTGCCGTGCGATTTGACATTTCGGCGACCGAGGAAACGCTCGTCGATGCTCTAGCGGGGGCCTGTGCCGGATGTCGCCGTTAATCACCCTCGACTCCCGATACCGTTTCCCGCTTTTTGCCTTGGGGGCCGGAGCGGCGGCCTGCGCCGTCTTTGCGCAGGATCCGATCGGCTATGTCTGCATCGCCGTTCCGGCGATCGTGCCGCTGTTCCTGTGGCTGCGCGCCGGCGCCGTGGGCATGCCGGTCCTTCCTCTGCTGAGCACCCTCTGCTTCATTTATTACGCGGTCCCGATCATCCGCCACGAGGTCGTGGCGTACGATTCCGAAGAGCTGCTGGCCGCGGCCGCCACGGTCGGCGCGTTCCTCATTGCCGCGAGCCTCGCGTGCTGGCCGTTTTACTTGCATCTCCCGCGCCGTTCGCCCGATCGCGGCCGGATCTTCGTCTCCGACCGGCGCATCGTTCAGCTCGCCCTGATCGGTCTCTGCGGCGGCATCGCCTATCACCTGGGGGCGGTTTCCGGCAATCTTGCCTGGCTTTCAAGCTTTAACGGCGTGGTGCGCGCGCTGGTCGTGACGCTTGCATTGAGCGCCTGCTACCTCGTCGGATACGCGCGAGCGTCGCGATTTCTGGTGGGCCCGCAATGGTTCGCCTATCTCGGCTGCCTGCTGGCGCTGATCACCCTGGCCTGGTGCAACCTCTTGCTGGTCGGCGGCTTGATGTATTGCGCCGCTGCCCTCCTCGGCTATGTGGTCACGGCAAAACGCATACCGTGGGCCGCCGTCGCGGTGACGTTCGCCGTGCTCGCCGTGCTCCATGCCGGAAAATTCGAGACGCGCAACGAGTACTGGTCGCTCGAAACTTCCGGCCTGAAGGACCCCTCGATCAGCCAGGTGCCCGGAATGATGGCCGATTGGGTGTCGAACGGCCTCGACGCGCTTTGGGCTGGCGACGCCTGGGATTCCAGCGACATTCTGGAGCGTGCCTCGCTCTTGCAAATGGTGCTGCTGGTCCGGCGGGAGACGCCCGACTTCGTCCCGTTCCTAAACGGTGAGACCTACCGGCTGTTGCCGCGGATGATCGTGCCGCGCTTTGTCGAGGCCGACAAAACCATCAGCCAGGCGGGGTTGAACCTTCTGAGCATCACCTATGGCCTGCAGCGCGAGGAAGCGACCGCCAACACGACGATCGGCTGGGGACTGGTGGCGGAGGGCTACGCGAATTTCGGGCTGTGGGGGGTGATCGGCATCGGCGCGATCATGGGCGCGCTGTGCGGTGCACTGACCCGTTTCAGCGCCGGGTCGTCGGCCAATTCATTGCCGATGTTGCTTACGATCGCCGCAACCCTGGCCCTGATGGATGTCGAGGCCGACTTTTCCTATCTGATCGTCAACCTGGTTCAGGCGGTCGTCGCGGCGCTGGCGCTGATCGGGCCGCTGACGCTCCTGTACCGCCCGAGACCGGCAAGCGGCCGCCGACCCGTGCCGGCGGACGGCCCCGGACCAATCACGGCGCCGCGTTGACGCATGCGGCTTCTCCACATCACCCCGACCTACCTGCCGGCGACGCGGTATGGCGGGCCGATTTTCTCGATCCACGGTCTGTGCCGCGCTCTGGCGGTGCGCGGCCATACTGTCGAGGTCTTTACGACCAGTGTCGACGGGCCGACAAACAGCGCCGTCCCGCATGACGAGCCGGTTATGCTCGATGGGGTCAGGGTGCACTATTTCGCCTCGCACGTTCTGCGCCGGCTGTACTGGGCGCCGGCGCTGGCGCGCGCGCTGCGGCGCGATGTCGGAGACGCCGATGCGGTGCATCTGCACTCCGTCTTCCTGTGGCCGACATGGGCGGCTGCGCGGGCAGCCGCGCGTTCACGCACGCCCTACGTCCTATCGCCGCGAGGCATGCTGGTTCACGAACTGATCGAGGCCCGTCATCGCCGGCTAAAGACCGCGTGGATCAGCTTGATCGAACGATCGAACCTCGAAGCGGCCTCGGCGGTCCACCTGACCTCGCCCAACGAAGCCGAGGCGCTCGGAAAGTTCGGGTTTCGGCTCAAGCGGGTCGCCACGGTACCGAACGGGCTGGACGACATCGTCGAGTCACCCGCCGAGGATCCGCCGCCCGACATCAAGGCCCTCTGGGGGGCTCAGCCGCTGATCCTGTTTTTCGGCCGCCTCTCCTGGGTCAAGGGGCTGGACCGCCTGTTGCGAGCCTTTGCCCGGACCGGCGTCGGCGCACTGGCGATCGTCGGCACAGATTTCGACGGCCTGGCGCCGCACCTGCGCGAGACCGCGGCCGAACTGGGCGTGGCGCACCGGGTCCATCTCGTGCCGCGGACGGTGTCGGGGCCGGACAAAGAGGCCGTTTTCGCCGCGGCCAGCGCCTTCATCCTGCCTTCCTACTCGGAAAGCTTTGGCAACGCCGCGCTCGAGGCGATGCAGCGCGGCCTGCCGGTCATCGTCACCCGGGCCGTCGGCATCGGCGACATCGTCGAGGCTTCGGGCGGCGGCATCGTTGCCGACGACACCGTGGAGGGGCTCGCGGCGGCGATGCAGCGTCTCCTTACGGATGCCGACGGTTGTCGGTCGATAGGAGAAGCGGGTCGGCAGCATGTCGCCGAGCATTACCGGTGGGCCGCCATAGCCCCACGGATGGAGGCTCTTTATGAGAGCCTGCTGCACTAGCGCTTCCGCGTGCTCGACCAGATCACGCCGCTGATCATCACTTACAACGAGGCGCCCAATATTGGCCGCACGCTCGACAGATTGCGCTGGGCCCGGCGGGTCGTCGTGATCGACAGCGGCAGCACGGACGGCACCGTCGAGATGGCCCGGCGGCACCCTCAGGTGGAGGTGATTCCGCATCCGTTTGTCGATTTCGCCAGTCAATGCAATTTCGGGCTGGGCCATGTCCTGACTCCCTGGGCCCTGTCGCTCGACGCCGACTACGAGCTCAGCGAGGGGCTGGTCGACGAGTTGGCTTCGCTGCGGCCCGCTGACGGCACGGCGGGCTATCGGGCGCGGTTTGTCTACCGGATCGGCGGGCGTCCGCTGCGCGGCAGCCTCTATCCGCCGCGCACCGTGTTGTACCGGAGATCGGGGGCCTCTTATCGGCAGGAGGGGCATGGTCACCGCGTCGATGTCGCGGGGCCGGTGCTGGCGTTGAGCCAAATGATCTACCACGACGATCGCAAGCCGTTGGCGCGCTGGATCGACTCTCAGCGCCGTTACGCCCGCGCAGAGGCGGAGTATCTGCTGTCGCGCGATCCCGAGGCGCTGAGCCGGATCGACCGGGTGCGCCGAATGGGCTGGCCGGCGCCGCTCGCGATCATGCCTTACACGCTTTTCGTCAAAGGCTGCGTTCTGAGCGGGCTGCCGGGCTGGTGCTACGCGCTGCAACGCCTTGTCGCCGAGGCGCTGATCGCGCTCGAGATCAACGACCGCCGGTTACGCGATGCCGGCACCGAGCCGGCCGGCGGCGATCGTTGATCATTCTTGGCCTCAATGCGTTTCACGGAGATGCCGCGGCAGCGCTGATCCGCGACGGCAGGCTGATCGCCGCCGCGGAGGAAGAGCGGTTTCGCCGGATCAAGCACTGGGCGGGATTTCCGCAACAGGCGATCGCCTATTGTCTGGCCGAAGCAGGGCTGGGGCTCGGCGATGTGGACCACGTTGCCGTCAATCAGGATGACCGGGCGCAGCGCTGGCGCAGGCTCGCTTACGTCGCGAGGCATCCGGCCCGCCTCGATGCGGTCGTCGAAAGGCTCGCCAATCGCGCCCGGCGGCGCGGCGTCATCGACCTTCTCGCCGAGTCGTTTCCGGGCGCCGCGTTCCGCGGGACGCTTCACGCGGTCGAGCATCACCGGGCGCATCTGTCCTCGGCGTTTCACGTTTCGCCGTTCGATGAAGCCGTCGTCGTGTCGGTGGACGGGTCCGGCGATTTTGCCAGCGCGGCCTGGGGCGTCGGACGCGACGCCGTCCTCACGACAACCGGCCGCGTGCTGTTTCCGCACTCTCTCGGGATCTTCTATCAAGCGCTGACCCAGTATCTCGGCTTCCCCTATTACGGCGACGAGTACAAGGTCATGGGCCTGGCGCCTTACGGCTCGCCGTCGCGGGTCGAGGCGATGGGCCAGATCGTCAAATCGAAGGGCAATGGCGCATTTGCCCTCGACCTGCGCTTCTTCCGTCACCATCGGGAGCGGATCGCGTTTTCGTGGGTGTCTGGTGCGCCCGAATTCGCCGATCTCTTCTCCCCGGAGCTCGAACGGCTCCTCGGGCCGCGGCGCCGGCCGGACGCACCGATGGAGGACCGCCATCGCGATATCGCCGCCTCCGTGCAGGCGATGTACGAGGAGGCCTTTTTTCGGCTGATATCCGCGCGTCAGGAAGAAAGCGGGTTGACCGATCTCGCCCTCGCCGGCGGTTGCGCGATGAACTCCGTCGCCAATGGCAAGGTCCGGCGCGTGACCCCCTTCCGCCGCGTCTATGTGCAGTCGGCGGCGGGCGATGCGGGCGGCGCGATCGGGGCGGCGTTCGCCGTGTGGCACGAGCAGGGAGGTGGGCGGGGGTTCGTTATGGACCACGCCTACTGGGGTCCACAATTCGGTGCACCCGAGGTGGCGGAGGTGCTGGCCGCGAAGCGCTTCGCGCTGGAAGAGGCCGGGTGCCGTATCGAGGCGGTCGGCGATGAAGCCGAACTCTGCCGCCGCACCGCAGCGGCGATCGCGGAGGGTGACGTCGTCGGGTGGTTTCAAGGCCGGATGGAGTGGGGGCCGCGCGCGCTGGGGAACCGCTCGATCCTCTGCGACCCGCGCCGCGCCGATATCAAGGCGCTGCTCAACGACAAGGTCAAACGCCGTGAATCGTTCCGCCCCTTTGCGCCGTCGATCGTCGAGGAAGCCGTCGCGGAGTGGTTCGAGGAAGAGGACGCCGTTCCGTTCATGATGCAGGTCTTCCAGGTGCGCCCCGAGAAACGCGCCCTGATCCCGGCGGTCACTCATGTCGACGGCTCGGCCCGGTTGCAGACGGTTTCGCGCTCGACCAACCCGCGTTATCACCGTGTGATCGAGGCCTTTCGCGCGCGGACCGGCGTTCCCTTGATCCTCAATACGTCGTTCAACGAAAACGAGCCGGTGGTCTGCCGTCCGGAAGAGGCCCTGGACTGCTTTTTGCGGACCCGGATGGATGCGCTGGTCCTCGGCGACATCATGATCTCGCGGCCTCGGGATCGGCGCGGCTAACCGCCCAGCACACGCGCGCGGTAGCGCGCCTCATTCCAGAACAATCTGACCCAAAGATTGAAGAGCTTGCGCGACAGGCGAAAGCGCAGCGCGCTTCCCTGCGCGCTGAACGGTGATCGGTTCCGAATGCCGAGGATCGGCAGCGGCGCGGACCCAGGCGCGAAGACGTCGATCCGCTTCAGGCCGAGTTGGCCTTGGTCTTCGAGGTCGTAAGCGACCAGGCAGAGGATCGACTGGTCATGGCGGTGCGCCTCGAATGCGTCATCCTCGGCAGCACGCTCCCGATCCGCCAGGCAGGCGCAATCGTCGTAGAGGCACCATTCGAGCCACCGTTCGACCAGACGCCGGGCTGCCGCGGTATTTCGGAAGCATAATATTCCGGCCGAGAAATGGGCGCGGTCGCGGCGAGTGCCTTCCGGATCCAGGTTGCTCAGGCAATACCGATGCGCCCATCGCCGCATCGTGTGGAAGCTTTCGAGGGGGATGATGGTCACGTCGAAGCCCGGCTCGACCGGCAGGAGGCCGGCAAGTTCCGCCTGCTCGCCGGCGGCGAATTCGCATCCGGCATCGGCGTAGACGAGGAAATCTCCGTCGGGCAGCTCGGAGAGTTTCGAGCTGACGAGAAATGGCTTCCACAGGTAATAGCCGACGAATGGCCGGGTCAGCAGAAACTCGCCATGCCGCCTCCAGAATTCAGGATGGTCGCGGTGCAGCATCGCGAGATTGCCGCAGGTGATCGACCGGAACACGCCGGTCTTTGCCGCTTGCCGCGAAAGCCGCGCGGCGGCGCCTCGAAAATTCGGCGCGCCGTCGCCAAAGGTCAAAAAGTGGACAGACGCCATCCTGCCGCCCCCGGTGGCGCGAGGCACTTTAACCGCTTGAGCGGCGACCCGCGATGTCGCGGTACGCGGCTGTGCTAAGATCGCACCGCGCTTCCGCATCCGCCGGCGACCGAGACGGGGAGACCACCGATTTGCCGCGTATCGCCGAACTGGATGGCTGGCGCGGCATCGCCATTCTGTGCGTCGTGGCCGGGCACACGATCGATATCCGCTATGGCGCGAACCCCCAGGCCGAGCCGACCGGCGTGACGGGGTTGCTGTCAGCCTGGGGCGTGGATGTTTTCTTCGTCGTCAGCGGGTTCATCATTACCCGGCTGGCGATCAGGGAGCGGGCGGAGCATGGCTGGTTCTCTCCGGCGGGGTTCTATACGCGGCGCCTCTTTCGGATCATTCCGGCGTTCTATTTCTATCTCTTTTGCATAACGGCCTTTGCCGCGGCCGGCTGGATCGATCAGCCGGCACGAGGCACGGGGTTGGCGGCGGTGTTTGTGTGCAACGTGCCGCATATGCCGTGCGGCTGGTTTGCCGCCCATTCCTGGACGCTCGCGTTCGAAGACCAGTTCTACCTGACCTTTCCGCTGATCTTCTGCATCGGCAGGGAGCATCACGCGAAGATGCTCTTGGGTATTTTCGCGGTTCTGCTGGTCTTTCCATTCATCCGGTTCGCCGCACAGCTGGAGGGATTCTGGCGCATCGCCGAGGGCTTCTGCGCCAGCTTTTCCTTCATTTGCTGCGGCGCGGTTGCGGCGGCTTACGAGGCGCCCCTGCGGCGGCTCGCGACGGGGCCGCTCGGCGCTCGCATTTCGCTGCTCTCCGCGGGGTTCCTCGTCGGGTTGGGGATATCGCTCGTTTCCGGTTCCTTGCCGCCGGGCAGCCCAGCCGCTTACGCCCAGGCTGCCCTGACGACGCTTTTCCTGCCCCTCTGTCTGGCGTGGATCGTGCTCAGCGTCGTCTATCGACGGAGCTGGCTTACCCGATTGCTGACCGGCCGCTTCGTTCAGTTCTTCGGATTGATTTCGTACAGCCTGTATTTGTGGCAGCAAGTCTTTACCGCCGAGGCAAGCCAATACCTCGCCCCGAGCTGGCTCACGATCCCGCCGCTGATGCTGATCGCCGCGACCTTGTCCTGGGCTTGCATCGAACGCCCTTGCATCCGGGCGGGGCGGCGCCTCGCGATGCGATGGCCGGTATCGTCGGCGATACAGCCGGCCGGGCCCCCGTAACGGGGGGTTCGCATCCTGCGTCCGCTCACTCGGGCGCCTGGGCCTCGAAGATCTCGTCGCCGGGGGCGAAGGTGACCCAGGCCTGCTTGCTTCGCGTCCAGATGTGCCGGGTCGGCCGCAGCCATGAGGTATCGTCGAGCGTCCCGCCGCGGACGCGGACGGTGCCGCCGCGCGGCTGGCTGTAAACCCAGCTCGCGCAATCGGGGCAGACAAACCGGGTATTGACCCGACCGCTGTCGGGGATGCGCTGGAGCGCGCGCGGCTCGCCGGCGGTCAGCCGAAAACCCGCTTCCGGCAACGCGATCCCCAGCGAGAACGCGCTGCTGGTGAGATGCTGGCAGTCGGTGCAGTGGCAGGTATAGACGAGCCGCGGGGCCGCGGTGATCTCATAGCGCATCTTGCCGCACTGGCAGCCGCCGGTCAGGGGAAGGTCCATTGCGGCCTCCTTGTCATCGCGTCGCTGGGTCATCGCCTCACTGGGTCATCGCGTCACGGGTCATCGCATCATTGGCCAAAGGGGTGGCCCCAGCGGTCGCTGTAGGCGACCTCGGCCAGCGGGACGCGCCGGACCGGGCCGAAGCGGCCCGTCGGGTAGCCGATCGGCAGCAGCGCGTAGGTGTGCACATCGTCCGGAAGGCCGAGCACGGCGTCGACCTCTTTCTCGAAATTCAGGTAGAGGGTCGTCAGCGTGGCGCCGAGCCCGAGCGCCCGCGCCGCCAGCAGCATGTTCTGCACGGCGGGATAGACCGACGAGCCCGAGGTCCGGGTTCCGGCGCCGCCGCCCATGCACGGGATGATCCAGACCGGCGCCTCGTGGATATGGTCGGCGAGGTGCTGGGCGGCGTCGAGCATGCGCTTGAACCGCTCCGGGCTGGTGCCGGGCGCGGGCTCGCCGGCGCGGTAGCGCGGACTGACGACCTCGTCCCAGGCCCGCTTGTAATAGCCGCCGACGGTCTTTTTGACCTGGGGGTCGGTGACGACGAGAAAGCGCCACCGCTGCATGTTGCCGCCCGACGGTGCGGCGGTGCCCGCCTCCAAAACCTTGTGGATCAGTTCGTCCGGAACCGGATCCGGCTTGAGCCGGCGCATCGAGCGCGTCGTCGACATGATTTCGAACAGGTCGTGGTTTGGCTCGGCCATGGGATCCCCGGTCGCTAAGCGTCTTCCCCCTATAGCACGGCCGATCGCCGGACGCGCAGACCCTGCGCGCTGCGCATTAGTTATCGTTAATTTATTGTTCAACGTTCTCGGCAATTAATACCGGACTTTTACAGAAAGCATCGGGAGGCGACTCTTGGCGAAGGTGCTGCTTCGGGCAGTCGGGGCGGTACTCCTGCTCCTTATCTCGCTGTCCTGGTCGCAGGCCGGCGAAGTCCGGGTCATCAAGCTCGGCTATATCCTGGCGCCGCATTCGCAGCTCGGCGCGGGCGCCGACGTCTTCGCCGCCGAGGTCGAGAACCGCACCCAGGGACGCTATCGCATCGACCAGTACCCCGATTCCGCGCTCGGCGGTGAAGTCGAGATGATGAAGGGCGTTCAGCTCGGCACCGTCGACATGGCGTTCATCACCGGTGCGCCGATGCCCAATTTCGTCCCGGAGATGGGCGTCTTCGGCATCCCGTTCCTGATCCGCGACGCAGAGCACGCCTATCGCGTGCTCGACGGCCCGCTCGGGCGGGAGCTCCTGAAGAAGTTCGAGGCACAGAACATCGTCGCGCTCGCCTGGGGCGAGAACGGGATGCGGCACCTCACGAATTCGCAGCACCCGATCCGCGTGCCCGCCGATCTCAAGGGCCTGAAGCTGCGCGTGCCGCAGAGCGAGGCGATGGTCGAAGGCTTCGACGCCCTCGGCGCCGACACGCACCCGCTCGCCTTTCCCGAGGTTTACGGGGCTCTGCAGACGGGCCGCTTCGACGGTCAGGAAAACCCGATCGCGACGATCATCGCGTCGAAATTCTACCAGGTGCAGAAATACCTGACCCTCTCCGGCCACATTTACGATCCGGCGGCTTTCCTGCTGTCGAAGGACCTTTACGACGAGCTGTCTCCGGCCGACCGGCAGGCCTTTGCCGAGGCGGCGCGGATGGGCAGCCTCGCCTCGCGCCGATTCGCGGCGGCGGCCGAGGCCAACGGCATCGCCTTCCTGCGGCAGCAGGGGATGGAGGTCGTCACCGACATCGACAAGGCGCAATTCGCCGACGCCAGGGCATCGGTGATGCCGGCCTACGAAAAGAAATTCGGAGCCGATGTGATCGACGCCATCCGCGAGGCGACGCCAAAGCCAAAGGTCGCGAGCGAATGACAAGCGGGCGCTGAGGGGAATTCGATGGGTCAGTTCCTGGGCTTCCGCCGGCTCTCGGTTCGCCTGCGGACCTTCGCGGGGTTCGCCGTATTGCTGCTGCTCTGCGCGGTGCTGGCCGTCACCTCGATCGTCGGAATGCGCTTTGTCGACGGGAGCGTCGAAGCCTCGCGCCTGAGCTCCGGCGACGCCATCTCCGCCCTGGAACTTGCGGGACACGTCAGGGAGCTCAACGCCGAAGTCAGCCGTTTCGCTCTCACGGGCACGACCGCCGACGAAGACGCCGCCCGGCACCAGCTGAAGGCGACCGCGGTCGCCTTTGGCGGCATTGCCGAAGCCTCGGGCACGATCGATTCGGACGATATCCGGCCGGCGTTCGCGCAGTATCGCACGGCGACCGAGACGACTTTCGAGGCGGTGCACAATCGCTTCCGAGCCGGCGAAACCGTCAAGCAGGCAAGCAGCGAACTCGCCAACGCAACGTCGGCGGTCGTGAACCGGTTGCTCCGTGAGCAGCGCAGCGAGGCGCTGCCCAACGCCGTGCGGCTCGACGAAAGCATGGAGGCGAGCCTTGTCGCGGCGACACGCTATTTCAATTCGCTCAACCCGGCCGACGCGAACGGTGCGAAGGCCCTTCTGAAGATTCTCCAGCGGGAAATCGAGGAATTGAGCCCTGCCTTGGGAGATGTCCCGGCGGTTCAACGAATTGCCGATGCCCTCCCGGGGATGACGCAGCGCTACGCCGCCGCGATAGAGGCGCTCATCAGCGCGACCGACCGCTATCGGGTCGCGACGTCGGAGCAGCTCGAAGCGGCCGGGGCGTTGAACGGGATCGCCAAAGACCTGGAAGGGCACAACCTCCGAGCGCAGGGCCAGATGGTGAGCGCGGCCACCCGGGCGCTCAGCGACGTCACGTTGGTCGACGTCATCACGGCGGCCGCGGTGCTGCTGATCGGCATTGCGCTGTCGTACATGGTGTCGCGCAACATCGCCGCGGCGGGCGAGCAGGCGGAAGAGGCGCGAGAGCAGGCCGAAGCGGCGAGCCGGGCGAAATCGGAATTCCTCGCGAACATGTCGCACGAGATCCGCACGCCGATGAACGGCATCATCGGCATGAACGGCATCCTGTTGCGCACCGAGCTTACCGACGAGCAGCGCGAATGCGTCGTTGCCGTCGGCGACAGCGCCGATGCGCTCCTCACCCTGATCAACGACATCCTCGACGTGTCGAAGCTCGAGGCGGGCAAGCTCGATCTCGAGACCATCGATTTCGACCTCGTCGACACGGTCGAGGCGACGGTGAGCCTGCTGGGCCCGAAGGCCGAGGAGAAGGGGATCGAGCTGGCGATCTTCGTCGACCGGTCGGCGCGGTCGGGCTTTTGCGGCGACCCGACCCGCCTGCGGCAGGTCCTCCTCAACCTCGTCGGCAACGCGATCAAGTTTACCGAAAAGGGCGGCGTCTCGATCGAGGTCACGACGAGCCCGGCCGACGGACAGCGGACGCGCGTGCGGTTCGAGATCACCGACAGCGGCGTCGGCATGCCCGAGGACGTGCGCGCACGGCTGTTCGAGAAATTCACCCAAGGGGACAGCTCGATCACGCGGCGCTTTGGCGGCACCGGGCTCGGGCTCGCGATCTGCAAAGAGATCGTCGAGCTGATGGGTGGCACGATAGGGGTCGACGGCGAGCCAGGGCGGGGCAGCAAGTTCTGGTTCGAGCTGACGCTGGCGCCGGCCACGACGGCAACGGTGACGCGGCGGGAATTGCCGCAGACCCTTCACGGACTACGCGCGCTCGTCGTCGACGACATCGACATGAACCAGCGGGTGCTGACGCGCCAGCTCGACGCCCTGGGGATGAGCTGCGTCGCGATCGCCGACGGGTTTGGCGCGATCGGCGAGATCGAGCGCGCGTGGCACCAGGGCCAGCCGTTCGCCGTGGTGATCCTCGACCACATGATGCCGGGCATCTCGGGTGAGATGCTGGCACGGCGGATCCGCGAGACCCCGAACATCGCCGAGACGAAGCTCATCATCGCCTCGTCCGCCGGCTCTTACGGCCTGTCGCCGGAGGTTCGGAAAATCGTCGATGTCGTGCTGACCAAACCGATCCGCGAGCAATCCCTGCTCGACGGCTTCGCCCAGCTCTTCGCAAAGCCGGGGCAGGGGGCACCGGCGGGCGAAGCGCGGACCGAACACGAGATCGCGCCGCTCCAGCCGCTGCCGTTGCGCCCGCTGCGGGTGCTGCTGGCCGAGGACCACAAGATCAATCAGCGGCTGGCGATCCTCCTCCTCAAGGGTGCCGACCACCAGGTCGAAATCGCCGAGAACGGGCGGGAAGCCGTCGCGGCGGTGAAGCAGAACGACTTCGACGTCGTGCTCATGGACGTGCAGATGCCGGTTCTCGACGGCGTTCAGGCGACGCGGCAGATCCGGGACTTGCCGGCGCCGAAAAACGCGGTGCCGATCATCGCGCTGACCGCCCACGCGATGGCCGGCGCGCGGGAGGAATATCTCGCCGCCGGCATGGACGATTACCTGTCGAAGCCGCTCGAGCCCGCCGCCCTCTTCGCGGCGCTCGCCCGCGTGTCGCACAGCGGCGGCGTCGAGCCCGGCCAAACCGCCGGCGCGCCGCCCACGGCGACGGTTTTCGACCCGGTGCGCATGGCGACGCTCGGTCGGCTCTTGCCGCCGGGGGAGACGTCGGAGTTCGTCCGGATGTTCCTACACAGCCTCCGCCCGCTCGACGCCCGCTTCGAGCAGCTCGTCGCCGCGAATGCCTTGGGCGAGCTGGCGCAGGAGGCCCACGCTGTCGCCGGCACCGCCGGCAACGTCGGGGCCGTCTGGCTCGCCCAGTGCGCCCGCGACCTCGAACACGCCTCCCGGGCCGGAGCGCCCGAGGGCGTTGTCTCCGCCGCTACTGCGCTCCGCCAGGCGGTCCCGGAAACCCAGCGCGAATTGCAGCGTTGGCTCGACGGCGCGGCGGCTGCTTCCTCGCCGGTCGCCGCAGCCGGCTAATCCAACGCACCGCCTTCATCCCTCCGGCCGGGCCGCGGACATTTCCGCTTGTGCGGCAGCACTGCCGCGCTGGCGGTGTTTTGCTGTTCGATCCCCCTAAGCCAATGTACCTGCGGTCGAGCGAGGCGTATCCTCGCTTCGCGTTTCCGTGAGAACTTTTCGAGTTCGACGGCGATTAAACATCGAAGCGGCGGCACCATGGCTCTTATCGGCACGACTCCCCTCGGGCGAACCCGGCGATTCGTCGATGCGCCGCTGCGAGGATTGTTGCTTGCTGCCGTCGGCGCGGCCGCGCTGGTCTTTGCAAGCCCGGTCATCGCCCAGACAAGCGGCGGTAACGGCGGCAACGGCGGTGGCGGCGGTGCGGGTGGTACTGGCGGCACCGGCTCGCTGAGCGCACCCGCCGGCAGCGCGCCTGCCGGCGTCGCCGGCGGCGGCGGCGGCGGCGGCGGCTCCGGGACCGCGGGCGGCACTGGCGGTGGCGGTGACGGCGGGACGCTTGGCGGCGCCGGCGGCGTGGCGCCCGGCGCCAGCGGTGCGGCCGGCAGCGGCGGGTTGACCGCCGGCAATGGTGGCGGTGGCGGTGGCGGTGGGGCGATCGGCGTCTCGGTTTCCGGGGCGGGAAGCAACTCGGGCGCGCTCAACGGCGGCGCCGGCGGCGCCGGCGGCAGCGGCGGCTTTGGCGCCAACGGCATCATCGCAGGCACCAGCGGCGCCAACAGCGGCGGCGGCGGCGGCGGCGGCGCGGGCGCGCCCGGTGTCGTCCTCAGCGGCGCCGGCACCTCCTACACGAACAGCGGCCCGATCGCCGGCGGCACTGGCGGCAATGGCGGCGTCGGCGTCGGCGGCGGCGCTGGTGTCGCCGGGGCCAACGGCATTGTTGGCACGGACTCTGGCACTGCCGGCGGCGCCGGCGGAACCGGGGGCGCCGGTGGCAATGGCAGCAGCGGTGGCGACGGGGCGGCGGGCGCGGCCGGCGCCGTCGTCGGCGGCAGCGCCGCCTCCTACACCAACAACAGCTCGATCGTCGGTGGAAACGGGGGGAACGGCGGCCACGGCGGCGACGGCGGCGCTGCCGGTACCGGCGGTGGCGGCGGCGCCGGTTTCGCCGGCGGCAATCCTACCGCCGGTGGCGCCGGCGGCGTCGGCGG
>DASXFE010000054.1:0-23816 GCA_036489765.1 Allostellaceae bacterium
CCGCAAACCTACTCGATGGTCGGCCTGATCCGCGCCGCCACCCTCCTGTCGCGGCCGTGGGAAGGCGCGTTCTGATCTTTCCGAGGCTTTTGCCCGGACATAAAAAAACGCCCCCGGAACCGCTGCTCCGGGGGCGTTTTCTATGTGGGTGCGCCTACCGCGCGGCGATTTGCGCGGGCTGCTTCCGCGGCGTCGCGCGCTTCACGGTCCGCGGCGTGTCGCGGTGGTGCCGTTGGGCGCAGGCGTCGGCCATGATGTGCTCGGCGCGGCGGTCGGGCACCGACCCGATCAGCCGCCGCAGCGCGTCGCGGCCGCGTGACAGGCGCGAGCGGACCGTGCCGACCGGCACGTCGAGCACCTCGGCGACGTCTTCGTAGCGCATGCCTTCAAGCCCGACCAGCAGGATGACCGAGCGCTGCTCCTCCGGAAGCTGCGCCAGCGCGCTGTCGAGGTCGCGCAGCTCAAGCCGGCGGTCCTGGCGCGGCGCCTGGGTCAACAGGGGCTCGGATTCGCTCAGCTCGACCGCGGCGCCTTCGCGCACAGCACGGCGGATGCGGTTGACATGCTGGTTGTGGAGGATTGTAAACAGCCAAGCCCTGAGGTCGGTGCCCTCCTGCCACAGGTGCAGTTTGGCGAGGGCGCGGGTCAGGCAGTCTTGGACGAGGTCGTCGGCCGCCGCGACATCGCGGCACAGGGCGCGGGCATAGCGGCGCAGACGGGGGATTTCGGCTTCGATACTCTGATGCAACCGGTCCATTCGGGACTCCTCTTGAGCGCAGGCGCTGCCCGTATACGGGCGTCTTGCGTGAAGGGGAGTGTAGGCATTCCGTGTAATCCGATGATGGCAGCCGCCTTGTTTTGTGTAAGGAATTGTAACCGTGTGTAGCCGGGCGCATAGTTCTTCCACGGGTTGGCCCGCGGACTCCGAGGAATGGCGCCAAGCACTTTGTACGTCAGGGGTTTTTCGGCGTGAGCGATAACGGCCATATCCTGGTCGTCGATGATCAGAAGGACGTTTGCGACGTCGTCGCAGAGTATCTGACCGGCGAGGGCTACCGCGTTTCCACGGCGCAAAGCGGCGATGAGATGCGCCACGTTCTGGCCCAGGCGCCGACCGATCTCGTGATCCTCGATCTGATGCTGCCCGGCGAGGACGGCCTCGCATTGGCGCGCGCGCTGCGCAGCGAGTCGCAGATGGGAATCATCATCGTCACCGGCCGCGGCGAGCTTGTCGACCGCATCATCGGCCTCGAGATGGGCGCCGACGACTACCTGCCAAAGCCGTTCAACCTTCGTGAGCTCCTCGCGCGCGTCAAAAGCGTGCTGCGCCGGGTCCAGAGCGCCGGCGACCCCCGCCCGGCGACGCCGCCGCAGCGCCAGCGCGTCCGCTTTTCCGGGTGGGAGCTCGACCTCGCCAGCCGCGAGTTGACCTCGCCCGCCGGCGAGCCGGTGCGCCTCACCACCGGCGAATACGACCTCCTCGCCGTCTTTGTCGCCAACCCGAACCAGATCCTCTCGCGCTCGCGCCTCCTCGACCTCGCCCGCAGCCGCGAAGCCGGCCCCTTCGACCGCACGATCGACGTCCAGGTCGGCCGCCTCCGCCGCAAAATCGAAGAAGACCCCCAAAACCCCTCGATGATCAAAACCGTAAGGGGCGGAGGGTATACGTTCTCGCCGATGGTGGAGCCGATCTGAGGCTATACCTCAATCGGTCGCGCCCGTTCGGTCGAGCCGGCTTTACCAAGCATTCGGGACCGACCGGCAACGATGTCGCATGGGGGCCTGGAGAAGCAAACGGCGCGTTGCCGACCCTGGGAGCGCGTCGGTTTGACGAGAATGGGCAACTGAAATCGCCCTTCCGGCACCTCACACCGTCAGATACCCCCGCACCGCCGTCTCGTCCATGTCGTCGCGGCGCCCCGACAGGACTACCTCGCCGCGTTGCATGACGACGTACGCGTCGGCGAGGTCGCGGGCGAAGTCGAAATATTGTTCGACGAGGAGGATCGCCATGTCGCCGCGGCGGGCGAGGTCGGCGATGACGCGGCCGATGTCCTTGATGATCGACGGCTGGATGCCTTCGGTCGGCTCGTCGAGGATGAGGAGCGAGGGGCGCATCACGAGGGCGCGCGCGATCGCGAGCTGCTGCTGCTGCCCGCCCGAGAGATCGCCGCCGCGCCGGCCAAGCATGTCCTTCAGCACCGGGAAGGTGGCGAAGATCTCGTCCGGCACGCGCCGCTCGCCGCGCGGCAGGATCGCGAACCCGGTTTCGAGGTTTTCCTGCACGGTGAGGCGCGGAAAGATCTCGCGCCCCTGCGGCACCAGCGCGAGGCCGGCCCGCGCCCGGTCATACGCGGCGAGCCCGTTCAGCGATTTCCCGTCCCAGCGGATGTCGCCGTTGCGGATCGCCTGGAGGCCGAAGATCGCGCGCAGGAGGCTCGTCTTGCCGACCCCGTTGCGGCCGAGGATGCAGGTGACCTCGCCCTTCTTCGCGCTCAGCCCGACCCCGCGCAGCGCGATGCTCGCGCCGTAGTAAAGATCGATTTTTTCGATCTCGAGCATCGCCTATCGCCCCATCCCCGCGCTGTCATTGCGAGTGCAGCGAAGCAATCTCGGGCCGCAGGAGGCTCCTCCGATCGAGATTGCCGCGTCGCCTCCGGCTCCTGGCAATGACAGGCTCACGTTACCGCCCCAGATACACTTCGATGACGCGGTGGTCGTTCTGGATCGCCTCGATCGACCCTTCCGCCAGCACCGAGCCCTCGTGAAGCACCGTCACCTTGACGTCGAGCGCGCGCACAAACGCCATGTCGTGCTCGACGACGACGACGCTGCGGGTACGGTTGATCTCGCGCAGCAACTCGGCGGTTTCGTGGGTTTCGGCGTCGGTCATCCCGGCGACCGGCTCGTCGACCAGCAACAGCCGCGGCTCCTGCGCCAGCAGCATCCCGATCTCGAGCCATTGCTTCTGTCCGTGCGACAGGTCGGCGGCGCGGCGGTCGCGCTCGGCGGCGAGGCGGATCGTCGTCAGGAGCTCGTCGATCCGGTCGCGCTCGCGGCCGGTCTCGCGCGCCCACAGATTGACCCGCGGGCTCCTGTCGCCGGCCAGCGACAGGAGGAGGTTGTCGCGCACCGACAGCGGCTCGAAGATCGTCGGGCGCTGAAATTTGCGGCCGATGCCGAGCCGGGCAATCGCCGACTCGTCGAGCCGGGTCAGGTCGGTGTCGTCGCCAAACACGACGCGGCCGGCGTCGGGCCGGGTCTTGCCGGTGATGACGTCCATCATCGTCGTCTTGCCGGCGCCGTTCGGGCCGATCACCGCGCGCATCTCGCCGGGTTCCAGCACCAGCGACAATTCGTTGAGCGCCTTGAACCCGTCGAACGACACCGTGACGCCGTCGAGATAGAGGAGGGAGTCGCTCATTGGGCGGCCTCCCGCGCTGTCGATTCCACGGCGGCCGGCACCGCCTCGCCGGAGACCGGGCGCGGACCCATCCGGAAGAGCCCGATGATCCCCTTGGGCAGGAACAAGGTCACGCCGATAAAGATCGCGCCGATCGCGAACAGCCAGATCTCGGGGAGCGCGCTCGTCAGCCACGTCTTGCACAGATTGACGAGGATCGCGCCAAGGACCGCCCCGGCGAGGGTCCCGCGCCCGCCGACCGCGACCCAGATCACCGCCTCGATCGAGTTGCCCGGCGCGAATTCCGACGGGTTGATGATGCCGACCTGCGGCACGTAGAGCGCCCCGCCGATCCCGGCGATCACCGCCGACACGACCCACACGACGAGCTTGTACGATTCCGGCCGATAGCCGAGAAACCGCGTCCGCGCCTCGGCGTCGCGCACCGCGACCAGCACCTTGCCGAACCGCGACTGCGTCATCATCCGGGCGACGACGAATGCCGCGCACAGCACGAGCGCGCTGATCACCGTGAGCCCGACCGAGGTCGAATTCGGGCCGAGCGGGATCCCCACGATGTCCTTGAAATCGGTCATCCCGTTGTTGCCGCCAAATCCCATGTCGTTGCGGAAAAAGGCGAGCAGCAGCGCATAGGTCAGCGCCTGGGTGATGATCGACAGATACACGCCCGACACGCGCGAGCGGAACGCGAACCAGCCGAAGGCAAAGGCGAGCAGCCCCGGCACGACCATCGCCATGGGCAGGGCAAACCAGAAATGGTCGAACCCGTACCAGTACCAGGGCAGCTCCTTCCACCCGATGAACACCATGAAATCGGGCAGGACCGGGTTTGCGTAGACTCCGCGCACGCCGATCTCGCGCATCAGGTACATCCCCATGCAGTACCCGCCGAGCGCGAAGAACGCGCCGTGCCCGAGGCTCAAAATCCCGGCGTAGCCCCACACCAAGTCGATCGCGAGCGCGAGGATCGCGTAGCAGAGGTATTTCCCCACCAGCGAGATCACAAAGCCCGGCACATGAACCGCGCTCGCCGGCGCGGTCAGCAGGTTGAGGAGCACGAGCAGCGCGACGCCGCCCAGGATGCAGCCGAGCGTCGTGACGGTCAGGCGGTCGCTGCCGATCATGCTTCGGCCACCCGGCCCTTGAGCGGAAACAAGCCCTGCGGGCGCCGCTGGATAAACAGGATCAGCAAGATCAGCACGAAGATCTTGGCGAGGACGGCGCCCGAGAACGGTTCGAGGAACTTGTCGACGACGCCGAGCACCATCGCCCCCAGCAACGTCCCCCACAGGTTGCCGACCCCGCCGACCACGACGACGATAAAGCTGTCGATGATGTAGTTCTGGCCGAGATTGGGGCTGACATTGTCGATCTGCGACAGCGCCACCCCGGCCATCCCGGCGACCCCCGAGCCGAGCCCGAAGGTCAGCGCGTCGACGATCGGCGTGCGGATGCCCATCGCCGCCGCCATGCGCCGGTTCTGCGTCACCGCGCGGATCTGGCGGCCGAGGCTCGCCCACTTCAATGTCGCCATCAGCGCGCCGAGCACGAGGAGCGCGAAGAGGATGATCCACAGGCGATTGATCGTCAGCACCAGCCCGCCGAGATCGACCGACCCGCTTATCCATGATGGCGACGAGACATTCTGGTTGGTCGGCCCGAACAGGCTGCGCACCGCCTGCTGCAGGATGAGGCTCAACCCCCAGGTCGCGAGCAGCGTTTCGAGCGGCCGGCCATAAAGGAACCGGATCAGGGTCCGCTCGATAACGACGCCCAGCGCCCCAGCGACGAGAAACGCCGCCGGTACTGCAAACAAGAGCCCATACTGCATCAGCGCCGGCGCCGAGGCCGCGATAAGCTGCTGCACGACAAACGTCGTATAGGCGCCGACCATGACCATCTCGCCATGCGCCATGTTGATGACGCCCATGACCCCGAACGTGATCGCAAGGCCGGTGGCCGCGAGCAGCAGCACCGCGCCGAGGCTGATCCCGTAATAGAGGTCTTCGAGCAGCCCCCACATTTCGAGCCGCCGGTCGATCATCTCGATCGCCGCGGCGATCGCGGCGGCGACCGGCGGCGGTTGGTTCTGCAACGAGGCGAGCAGGCTGCGGGTGGGCAGGTCGGCCCGCTCGGCGAGCTCGTGCACGGCGTCGATCCGTGCCCCGGGCTCGCCGGTGTCGGATTTGAGGACGGCCGCCGCGCGCGCCTCGCGCAGCACGCGGGCGACGCCGGCATCCTGCTCCTTCGCCAGCGCCTGCTCGATCATCGGCAGCGCCCCGGCATCGGCCGAGTGGTAGAGGATGTCGGCCGCCTTCCACCGTTTCGCCGGGTCGGGCGAGAGCAGCGTCAGCGCCCCCTCGGCGCTGTCGATCGCGGCGCGCACCATGTCGTTGACAATGATCCGGCGCAGATTGGCCGGCGCCGGCGCGGCGACCGGATCGCCGGTGCGGGCGTCGACAAAGCCCTTGTCGGTCTTGATGAACAGCGGGGCATCGTCGCGCGGATATTTCCACGCCCAAAGCTGCCCGTCGCGCAGCGCGTCGATCACCGTCGCCGCGCGCGGGTTGCCCGAAACGGCGAGATCCTTGACCCCCTGCGCCGCGACGTCGAACCGCGGTGAAGCGATCCCGGCAAACGGGTCCGCGGCGCCTTCAGCGGGCCAGAACAATGCGGTAGCGAGAATAAATAGAGTGGCGCAGGCCCAGCAGCGCCAGCATCTTGAACCCTCCCCCTTGATGGCGAAGGAAAAGGAGGGGGTGATTCCCGCCCCATGCGCCCTGACGATCCCGTGCATCACCCCACCCGGACCCTCCCCCCGTGACGGGGGGAGGGCTCCTCCAAATTGCTTCCGTGCAACTCCAACCCGAACCTGCGCTACGCCTTCTTCGCCCCGACGCACTTGCCGGTGGCGACGTCGTAGCTGCCGCAGCGCATCGGCGGCAACCAGTCGCCGATCAGGTTCTTGCTCTCGTCGAGATAGGGCGACCACGGCTCGGCGACGACGAGACCCGGGGTCTGCGTGACGACGTTGAACATGCCGTCGCCCTGCACTTCGCCGATGAGGACGGGCTTGGTGAGGTGGTGGTTCGGCATCATCGTCGAGTAGTCGCCCGACAGGTTCGGCACCGCCACGCCGACCATCGCGTCGATCACGGCGTCATGATCGGTGGTGCCCGCCTTTTCGACCGCCTTGATCCAGATGTTGAAGCCGATGAAATGGGCCTCCATCGGGTCGTTGAAGACCCGCTTGTCGTCCTTGGCGAATTTCTTGAACGCCGCGACCGTGTCCTTGTTGAGCGGGTTGTCGACGCTCTGGAAGTAGTTCCACGCCGCGAGGTGGCCGACGAGCGGCTTGGTGTCGATGCCCGCCAGTTCCTGCTCGCCAACGCTGAACGCGACGACCGGGATGTCGGTCGCCTTGATCCCCTGGTTGCCGAGCTCCTTGTAGAACGGCACGTTGGCGTCGCCGTTGATCGTCGACACGACCGCGGTCTTCTTGCCGGCCGAGCCGAACCCCTTGATCTTGGCGACTTCGGCCTGCCAGTCGGAATACCCGAACGGTGTGTAGTTGATCATGATGTCGGCCGCCGCGACGCCTTTCGCCTTCAGATAGGCTTCAAGGATCTTGTTGGTCGTGCGCGGATAGACGTAGTCCGTCCCCTCGAGCACCCAGCGCTTCACGCCGACCTGGTTCATCAGATAGTCGACGGCCGGGATTGCCTGCTGGTTCGGCGCGGCGCCGGTATAGAACACGTTGCGGCTGCACTCCTGCCCCTCGTACTGCACGGGGTAGATCAGGATGCCGTTGAGCTGCTCGAACACCGGCAGCACCGATTTGCGCGATACCGAGGTCCAGCAGCCGAACACCGCGGCCACCTTGTCGACCGAGAGGAGCTGCTTCGCCTTCTCGGCAAACAGCGGCCAGTTCGACGCCGGGTCGACGACGACGGCTTCGAGCTTCCGGCCGAGCACGCCGCCCTTTGCGTTCTGCTGATCGATCAGCATCAGCATCACGTCCTTGAGCGGCGACTCGCTGATCGCCATCGTGCCGGACAGCGAATGCAGGATGCCGACCTTGATCGGTCCGGTGTCGCCGCCCGCCGCCTGCGCCTTCGCCTCGGGGATCAGACCCGGCAATGTGCTGATGCCCGCCGCCGCGACCGCCATGCCCGCGGCGCCGAGGAGACCGAATTGACGACGGTCGATTGAAGTTTCGTCTGATGCCATAATTCTCCCCTTCAGTATTGCGAGGCGCCCGGCGACCCGGCCGGCGTCGCGGCAAGAGGAGCAAGATCGAGGCCAAGGTTCACGACCGCGTGTTTGCGTCTGCGAACCGACTTTTTCGGGCCAAACGCCTATATTTTGAGCAATTCCGTAAAACTCTCGCCTTAATGGTCACAGATTGGGCAAAGGGCGATTTTCGGGGCCGTCTCGTCGCAAAAGTCCGACGCTTTCCCTACCGAGGTCATTCCGGGATCGCGGTTGTGCCGCGCCCCGGAATGACTATGGAGAGGAGGAAAGCCGCAGCCGGCTCGATGGTGGCCTTCGCGCATCATTGCGGGGAAGGTGGCGACGCGGCAATCTCGGTGGAGCCTCACCGAGGAGTTCCGCGATGAACGATGCCGACGCCGTGCTCGCGGCCAATCTCGAATTCTATCGTGCCTTCACGACCCGCGACGTCGATGCCATGGAGGCGCTGTGGGCGCACGCGGCGCCGGTTGCGTGTCTCCATCCGGGCTGGCCGCCGCTCGTCGAGCGCGACGAGATCGTCGAAAGCTGGCGCGGCATCCTGTCCAACCCGGATTCCCCGCGCATCACCTGCGACGACGAGCGCGTCTTTCTTTTCGGCGACACCGCCTTTGTCATCTGCGAGGAGGAAATTCCCGGCGCCACGCTGATCGCCACCAACTACTTCGTCCGCGAGGCCGGTGCGTGGCGGATCTGCCATCACCAGGCTGGGCAGATGATGGCGAGGCGCCCGCAACAGCGGCCGCAGCGGCTGAATTAATCCCGCGGCTTCGCGCCGCGGCCCTCACCCGCCCTTCGGGCCCCCTCATCCACTCGCGGGAGAAGAAGGGGCCCAAGCAACGTGGGAGGGTGAGGATACGGCGAGACCCGCGCCTCAATCTTCCGGCGCCTCCGCCGGTTCTTCCGACGGCTCTTCGGATGGCGCCGTCTCGTCTCCGGTCCGAGCCGATACGCGCTCCTGCTGGCGTTTCAGCTTCTCTTCGCGTTTTGCTTCCTTGGCGCGATTTCGCTCATTGCGCTCGAAGCGGTAATTCGGTCTCCGCGGCATCGCCGATATTCTCCTGCGGTGGCGCGCCGCATGAACCGGCGGCGTCGCTGCGCCTTATCATAACCCCAAGGGGTGCGTTAGAGAGCCGCCGCAGGCCGGGGCGCGTTCCACGATCTTTTCCCGCGCCGGCTGCGGGGGTTCGTCGGGCGGCCCGCCGTGCCGTTGCGCATGAAGGCCGGAAGCGGGCCGCTTTGGGCGACGGGACCTGCCTGTCGACCGGTGTCGCGGCTCTCGTGCGGGCGGGGCCCCGCCTGTCGCGGGGATTGGCGGCTCTCGTGCGGACGAGGCCCTGCCTGTCGCGTGGCTTCGCGGCGTTCGTTTCGCGCGGGCGGACTCTCCTCCGCGGTCATCGGCACCGGCCTTCCGTCATGGGCTGGCGCCGGCGTCCTCGGTATCGCCTGGCGGGTGAGCCTTTCGATGTCGCGCAGGTACGGGCGTTCCTCGTCGCTGCACAGCGCGATCGCGATGCCGGCGGCGCCGGCGCGCGCGGTGCGGCCGATGCGATGCACATAGTCCTCCGGCACGTTCGGCAGGTCGAAATTGACGACGTGCGAGACGCCGTCGACATCGATCCCGCGTGCCGCGATATCGGTGGCGACCAGCACGCGGGCGTCGCCGGCGCGAAACGCCGCGAGCGCCCGCTCGCGCTGCGGCTGGGATTTGTTGCCGTGGATCGCCGCCGCCACGATGCCGCTGTCGCCGAGATGGCGAGCCACGCGGTCCGCACCGTGCTTCGTCCGGGTAAAGACGAGCACGCGCCCGAAGGCGGGATCAGAAAGCATCCTCGCCAGCACCCCGCGCTTCCGCTCGGTCGGCACAAAGACGACGCTTTGCTCGATCCGCTCGACCGTCGTTGCCGCCGGGGCGACGGCAACCTTGACCGGGTCGGCCAGGTACTGCTCGCCGAGCGTCGCGATCGCCGTTGGCATCGTCGCCGAAAACAGCATCGTCTGCCGCTCCTGCGGCAACATCTTCACGATCCGCCGCAGGGCGTGGATAAAGCCGAGATCGAGCATGCGGTCGGCTTCGTCGAGCACCAGGATCTCGACGCGTGCGAGAGTGAGCGAGCCGCTGTCGATCAGGTCGAGCAGGCGTCCCGGCGTCGCGACGAGGATATCGACCCCACGTGCGAGTTGCCGGCGCTGCTGGCCGATCGCGACGCCGCCGAACACGACCGCCGTCGACAGCGGCAATGAGCGGCCATAGGCGCGGAAGCTGTCGGCGATCTGGCTGGCGAGCTCACGGGTGGGGCTCAGCACCAGCGTGCGGCAGGCACCCCCCATGGGCCGGCGCTGCGCCGCACGCAGGCGTTCGAGTATCGGCAGGGCGAAGGCGGCGGTCTTGCCGGTGCCGGTCTGGGCGATGCCGCAGACGTCGCGCCCGGCGAGCGCCGGCGGGATCGCTTGGCACTGGATCGGTGTCGGGGTGGTGTAGCCTTCGGCCGCAAGGGCGGTGAGCAGAGGGGCAGAAAGTCCAAGTTCAGAGAATTCGGTCAAAACATAAGCCTTATTGGGCGCGCGCGCTCGTCGAGGCGCGCCGCCTGGGTCGGATAGACGACCCGCGCGATTAGGGCTGTCCTGGGAAGGCAGGGGATAAAGGCCGAACCTGACCGACCGCCTTTGGCGGGGTCGCTCACGCAAGCTCGATCACGCGCCCCTTCGAAGGCGCGAACGCTGCCGCGCAGCTATATGCCCGTTCCGCTGTCTGTGATCAAGGAGTTTTTGCGATTTTCCGTCGAGGGGCGCCTTTATTCTCTATTGCTCAAAATCCATGTGAACAAAATGTGGGAATCTCGTTCGGGTATAGCCCGGCCGACTCTCGGAAATATTGCCGGATATTCACGATTGCACTGGGTTGCAAAATTGCCGTTTGCCCTCATCTAAAGGCCAGCGCCGATAAACGCGGAGCGTCTCGCGTCGAAATCTACGTCAGGAGCCGGATATGGGGCTACGATCCGACGCCGTTGATGCGGCTCCGGCGCCCACGCGATGACGGTGAGTGGGTCGTTCAATCCGTTGCGGCGCGATCTCGACGGTTTCCTGTTTGCACAGGTCGGCAACGAGATCGACGGGATGCCGCTCAGCGTGATCTCGGCGCTTGCGCGGCTCGATCTCGATCCGTGGGAGGAAGCGGGCCGGCTGTCCTCGTTCAGCAAGGTTGAGGCGGCGGAGCAGCTGGCGAGGCTGATTGCCGACCTCCCCAACCATACCGTCCCGCTGGCGGACGCGCGGAAGATTGCGGCGGGGCTGGTCGCCCTGCTCCCGCGCAACGCGGGCGCAGTCAAGGCGCCTCAGCACCAAATTCGTCCGCCTCGCCGAATTCCTAGCGGGTTGTGGCCGCCGGCATTTCTGAGGGCCTTCCTGTCGCCGTCGCAACTCTGGATCGCCTGCGTGGTGATCGCCGGAGCGGCTCTGATCAGCGCCGTCATCCATCACGGGCTGCCGTTCGGGATAGGGAATCTCTAGTACCCCGTTTGAGGAGATCAAAATGTCGGTTCGTCTAAAGCTGGAAGACAGCCGCGATGGGATCGTGGCGACAATCTCGGAGCGCAATGACGCCGGAAAAGTGGTCGGCCGTCCGTCCGTCTCGCTGGTCGGCACCAAGGAAGAGGCGAAGCAAAAGGCCAAGACGCTGGCGCGAACGCTCGGGCTGAAAGTCTACGGCATCGTCGACAAGACGAGCGACGAGCGGGGGGCGGAGCCTTGGCTGGTTCCCGGCGTCGGCAGCGCCCTATGATGCGCCGGACAATCAGTTCATCCGTCGATACGCGTTGAACCTTTCTCGTTGCCGGCGCGCGAGGTCGTGCCGCGCCGCGTCGTAAGCCGCGTGCACCTCGGCGAGCCGCGCCGCCGTCTCGGCATCGAGCCGCCCGTCCCAACGCGCGGGCCGGAACCGCCGCTGGAACGCCGCGAGCGGTGCCTGCTCGGTCCCGGGCACGACCTCGTACCCGATGCGCGCGAGACTCGCGAGCGCTCCCACTCTCGCCACTACCCCCACGCCGCGACCGCGCAGCGTTGAAAAATCCTCCGCCGGCTCCGGCCAGATCCCGATCCCGGCGCGAGCGAGGCGGGACCAGTCGAACAATTCGCCGGGGTCGGCCTTGCGCGCCGACGCCACATCCGAATGCCCGACCACGCGATGCGCCGGAATCCGATGCCGCGCGACCAGATCGAGGCTCAGCGCCTCGACGGCCGCCATCTGCACTTCCGGAAACGCCCGATACCCCCATTCATGCCCGGGATTGACGATTTCGATCCCGATCGAGACGTGGTTCAACTCGCGCCCGCTCTCCCAATACGACACCCCGGCATGCCATGCCCGTTTCTCGTCGGGCACCAGCCGCCACACCGCGCCGTCCTCCTCGACGACATAGTGGCTGCTGACCTTCGCCTCCGGGTCGCACAGCCGTTCGATCGCCGCCGCGCCCGATTGCATCCCCGTATAATGCAGGACCAGCATGTCGATCCGCCCCGGCGCCGCCCGCTCGTCATGGTTCGGGGACAACCGCTCGCGAATGCCGGGGAAGGACGGTTTAGAGGTCGTCAGGTTCAGGCCCCGTGTCTTTGCCGATCCGTCTCAACATGGTCGGTCCGGTCTCGAAATCATCGTGGAAGGCAAAGATATAGTCGGGCGAGCCGGGGCGCGAGAGGATGCGGTGCGAACCGGCCTGCCGCTTCACCCTCCTCATCCCGCCGCCGACTTCACCAGCCGGTCGTGGGCGGCGTTGATGCGGGCGACGCGGGAGTTGGCGAGGGCGATGCATTCGGGCGGCAGGCCTTGCGCCATCAGCAGATCGGGATGGTTCTCGCGCACCAGCCGGTGATAGGCTGTGCGGATTTCGTCCATCGACGCGCCGTGCACAATCCCGAGGACATGGTGCGGGTCGTCCTCGCCGTCGTCCGGCGGGCCGACATACAACAGGCGGATCCGCGCGTATTCTTGCGGGGTAAAGCCGAAATGGTGCGCCACCTCGCGCAGATACTGGTCTTCGGCCGCGCAGACCTCGCCGTCCGCGAGCGCGATGTGGAAAAGCCCGCCGAGCAGGTCTTCGAGCACCAGCAGGTTCCCGGCAAAGAGCCGCCCGATCTGCCGCGCATAGCTCTCGAACCCGTGGGTGCTCCGCCGCGCCAGGTCGAAAATCAGCCGTACATGCTCCTCTTCGCCCGGAGGCACCTGGAACACCTCGGCGAAGGCGGCGACCTCGTCGCGGGTCACCTCGCCATCGGCCCGCGCCATCTTGGCGCCGAGCGCGATGACCGCGATCGTAAACGCGACGCGCCGGCGCGGGTCGTCGGCCGGGCGCGACTCGTGATGCAGGTGGATATGCGGCAAATGGTGCGGCAGATGGTTCGCCGCCCGCTCGAGCAGCGCACCGATGGGTCCGCCCAGCGACCAGTCCCTGGCGCCGTGGAAGATGCGGCCAATGACACTCATGCGGCGATTTTACCCGATCGTCCAGGCAATGGGATAGCGGCTACCGCGCAACCCAGGGGAGCCGCCTCTCCTCGACCGCGTGGCAGGCGACGAGCGCACCGTCGGCGGCGATCAACTCGGGCCGCTCGGCCCTGCACCGGTCGTTGGCAAACGGGCAGCGCGGGTGAAAGGCACAACCCGGCGGCGGGTCGATCGGGTTCGGCACCTCGCCGGCCACCGGCTCCCGTTCCCCGTGCGGGTCGAGCCGCGGGATCGTCTCGATGAGGAGCCTGGTATAGGGGTGCAGCGGCTGCGCGAAGAGCCGGTGCGCCGTCGCGATCTCGACGAGGCGGCCGAGATACATGACCCCGACGCGGTCCGACACCTGATAGATCACCGCCAGGTTGTGCGAGATGAACAGGTAGGTGAGGCCAAAGCTCCGCTGCAGATCCTTCATCAAATTGAGGATCTGCGCCTGCACCGACACGTCGAGCGCCGAGGTCGGCTCGTCGCAGATGAGGAATTCGGGGTTCGACGCCAGCGCCCGCGCGATCGAGATGCGCTGCCGCTGCCCGCCGGAGAATTCGTGCGGGTACTTGTCGCCGTCGGCCGGAGACAGCCGCACCTGCACCAACAACTCCGCGACCCGCCCGCGCAGTTCCGCGTCGCCTTTGACCAGCCCGTGGGTCACCAGCGGCTCGGCGACGATCCGACGCACCCGCCAGCGCGGGTTGAGGCTCGCATAAGGGTCCTGAAAGATCATCTGCAGCCGCTTGCGCAGCGGCGCCGCCGTCCGCCGCTTCTCCAGCGCCCCAAGGTCGACCCCGTCGAACCGGACGCTCCCCCCGCTCGGCCGGTACAGCCCGGCCAGACACCGCGCCACCGTCGACTTCCCGCACCCGCTCTCTCCGACGAGCGCAAAGGTTTCCCCGCGCTTGATATCGAAGCTCACCCCGTCCAGCGCCCGAACCCAAGCCCGCGCCTTTCCCTGCAGCAGCCGCTCGAGCGGCGGCGGCGACACATCGAAATACCGCGCGAGGTTCGAGACTTCGACGAGCGCCTCAGGCATGGGTGAGAGCTCGCACCAGCTTTCCCCTCGCCCGCATTGCCGGCGAGGGGAAGGAAGCCGCCCGTTCACGCACCGACCCGCTCCTCCGCAAACAGCCAGCACGCCGCTTCCCCGCGCCCGGCGCGCATCAGCTCGGGCCGATCCCGCCGACAGCGGTCGAACACTTGCGGGCAGCGGGGGTTGAAGGGGCAGCCGGGAGGGATTTCGGTGAGGCGCGGCATCGCTCCGTCGATCTGCCGGAGCCGCCCGCGCACGCCGCCGATGCGCGGGATCGAGTCCATCAGGCCCTTGGTGTACGGGTGCTGCGGCGCGTCGACGATGTCGCGCACGGGGCCTAGTTCGACGATCCGCCCGGCATACATCACCGCGACCCGGTGCGCGGTCTCGGCGATGACCCCCATGTCGTGGGTCACCAGCATGATCGCGGTGCCGTGTTCGCGACCGAGCCGCTTCAACAGGGCGATGATCTGCGCCTGGATCGACACGTCGAGCGCCGTCGTCGGCTCGTCGGCGATAATGAGGCGCGGGTTCGCCGCCAGCGCCAGCGCGATCACCACCCGCTGCCGCATCCCGCCCGAGAACTGGTGCGGATAGTGGCCGAGCCGCTGCGCCGCCCCGGCGATCCCGACTTCGCCGAGCAGCGCCAAGGCCCGCTCGCGGGCGGTGGCGGCGCCGACGTCGAGGTGCGTGCGGATGGTCTCGGTGAGCTGCCGGCCGATCGTGTAGAGCGGGTTGAGGCTCGTCAGCGGGTCCTGGAAGATCGCACCGATCTCCTTGCCCCTGACGCGTCGCATCTCGTCATACGGCAGGTTGTCGATCCGCCGCCCACCGAGCACGACCCGCCCGCCGGCGACCCTGAGCGGCGGTTCGAGGAGCCCGATGATCGCGGCCCCGGTCACCGATTTCCCGGCGCCGCTCTCGCCGACGATCCCCAAGACCTCGCCCGGCGCGATCGAAAAGCTGACATCGTCGACCGCAACGAGGGTGCCGCGCCGCGTCGGCAACTCGACGCGAAGGTTCTCGACCTCCAACAACGCCGTCATTGCGAGGAGCCCACAGGGCGACGCGGCAATCCCGTTCCGCGGAAGGCTCCCCGACCCGAGATTGCCCCGTCGCTGCGCTGCTCGCCATGACAGCCCATCGTCATCGCAATTTCGGATTGAACGCGTCGCGCAGCCAGTCGCCGAAAAGATTGACCGACAGGATGAGCAGCGCGAGCCAGATACCGGGGAAAATCGAGATCCACCAGTCGCCCGACATCAGATAGTCGTTGCCGACGCGGATGAGGGTGCCGAGCGAAGGCTGTGTCGGCGGAAGCCCGACGCCGAGAAACGACAAGGTCGCCTCGGTGATGATCGCGACCGCGAGGTTGATCGTCGCCAGCACCAGCACCGGCCCGATCACGTTCGGCAACAGGTGTGCGACGACGATCTTCATCGGCCGCACGCCGATCACCCGCGCCGCCTGGATGTATTCCTTGTTGCGCTCGACCAGCACCGATCCCCGTACCGTGCGGGCGAAATACACCCAGTGCGACGACGCGATCGCGACGATCAGCACATAGATCGCGATCTCGGCCTGCACGTCGCGCGGCAGGATCCCGCGCGCCGCCCCATCGATCAGCAGCGCGATCAGGATCGCCGGAAAGCTCAATTGCACATCGGCGACACGCATGATCACGGTCTCGGTAAACCCGCCCTTCCACCCCGCGATGAGGCCCAGTGCCACCCCGAGCAGCAGCGCCGCCAGCACCGCCGACACGCCGACCGCGAGCGACAGCCGCGTCCCGTAGAGCATCGTCGACAGTACGTCGCGACCCTGGTTGTCGGTGCCGAGCGGATAGTCCCAATTGCCGCCGTCGAGCCAGGCCGGGGGGTCGGTCGCATCCATCAGGCTGACCGAGGCGAGGTCGTAGGGGTTGTGCGGCGCGACCCACGGCGCGAACACGGCGCCGAGGATGATCAGGGCCGCAACCACCGAAGCGGCCACCGTCACCGGCGATCGGCGAAAACTGTAGAGGATGTCGCTCGCCAAGAACCGCCGCACGCACCCTTGCCGCGCTGCGGGGCTGGCGGCCGGGCCCGGCGAGGAGACTGGGGCGACGAGGTCAGCCACCGGCCGCGTGCTCCCGCTCGATCCGCAGCCGCGGGTCGACGACGTAATAGAGGAGGTCGACGATCAGGTTGATCACGACAAAGAAGAAACCGACCAGCACCAGATAGGCCGCCATCACCGGTATGTCGGCAAACGTCACCGCCTGGATGAACATGAGGCCCATCCCCGGCCATTGAAACACGGTCTCGGTGACGACCGCGAAGGCGATGATCGCGCCGAGCTGGATGCCCGTCACCGTGATCACCGGCACCAGCGTGTTCTTCAGCGCATGGCCGAAATTGATCGCCCGGTTCGACAGGCCGCGGGCCCGGGCGAATTTGATGTAGTCCGCACGCAGCACCTCGATCATCTCGGCCCGCACCAGCCGCATGATCAGCGTCATCTGAAAGAGCGCCAGGGTCACGGCCGGCAGGATGATCGCGCGCCACCCGCTCGCGGTCAGAAGCCCCGTCGTCCACCACCCGATATGCACGACCTGCCCCCGCCCGAATGACGGCAGCCAGCCGAGCACGACGGCGAAGATCAGGATCAGCAGGATCCCGATCAGAAACGTCGGCAGCGAAATCCCGACGAGCGACCCGGTCAGCATCGCCTGCGATACCCAGGATCGCCGATGCAATCCGGTATAGATTCCCATCGGGACGCCAAAGACAAGCGCGACCAGCGCCGCGACAAAGCTCAACTCCAGCGTCGCCGGCATCTTTTCGAGGATGATCTGCCCGACCGGCCGCGCCTGCTGGTACGAAAGCCCGAAATTCCCCTCGGCCGCATGCCCGACAAACCGCGCGAACTGGATAAGGAAGCTCTGGTCGAGCCCCAGCTCATGCCTGAGCGCCACCCGCTCCGCCGGCGTCGTGTCCTGCCCGACCATGTTGTTGATCGGGTCGCCGACGTAGTTGAACAGCGCAAACGCGGTCAGCGCGACCGCCACCAGCACCAGCACCGACTGGAACACCCGCCGGATGACGAACGCGGTCATGATTAGTTGCCCTCTCCGCCCATTGGAGGGAGAGGGAGGGGCCCATTGCCGAGCAATGGGAGGGTGAGGTGGGCGAGGCCGGCGCATGCCGACCTCACCCCGGCCCTCTCCCCCCGATGGGCGGAGAGGGAACAGGGCATCGATCCGCCGCTGATCTTCGTCCTCACGTCACTTCATCTTCACAAAGCGAAGCTGGAAATAGTTGTCGCCCTGGATCGCCAGATCGACCTTGTCGCTCGTGGCCCACACCACGACCTGCTGGTGCAGCGGGATATAGGCGAAATCGTCGCGCACTTCCTGCAGCGCCTGGTGCATCAGGTCGTCGCGCTTTTTCTGGTCGTTCTCGACCCCGATTTCCTTGTCGAGCGCGTCGATCTTCGGGTTCGAGTAATTGCCGGTGTTGAAGACCCCGTCCTTGCCGTCGCGGGTCTGGACCAGGTTTTTAAGGGCATTGAGCGCGTCGTAGGTCGCCGGCGTCCATCCGAGCATGTAAAAGCTCGTCTCATAGCGCGGCGCATTGATCTTGCCGAAGAACTTGGCGCGGGTCTGCGCCAGCAGGTTCGCCTTGATCCCGATCTTCGCCAGCATCGCCGTCACCGCCTGGCAGATCGCCTCGTCGTCGACATAACGGTCGTTCGGA
Source organism: Allostellaceae bacterium (assembly GCA_036489765.1). Taxonomy (GTDB): domain Bacteria; phylum Pseudomonadota; class Alphaproteobacteria; order ATCC43930; family CGMCC-115725; genus DATARH01. Next base: position 17,940 of record DASXFE010000054.1, read on the forward strand.
CAGTCGAACCCGACCTCGAACCCGTTCGGATATCCGGCGTCGGCAAGCAGCTTCTTCGCCGCCGCGGGATCATACGGAAACCGCTTGTCGAGGGCCGGGTCGTAGCCGTTGATGCCGGGCCCGACCATCAGCGCCGTCGGATGGGCATAGTTGTTCATGACCTTGGCGGTGATCGCGTTCTCGTCGATCGCCTGATAGAAGGCCTGCCGCACCCGCTTGTCCTTGAACGGGTTCTTGCCCTTGATGTTGCTTTCGAGCAGCTCGGGCCGCGACTGGTCGAAGCCGAGGAAGATCGTCCGCAGCTCCGGCGTCTTCCAGATCTTCATGCCCGGCGTCTTCTCGATGCGCGCGATGTCCTGCGGCGGCACCGTGTAGATCATGTCGAGCTCGCCCGAGAGGAGCGCGGCGACGCGCGTCGAGGCATTGGCGATGCGGCTGAAATCGGCCTCGTCGATGTCGATCGGCTCGTCCTTGAGGCCCCACCAGTTCGGGTTCTTGACCAACACCGTCTTCACGTCCGGCTCGCGGTCCTTGAGCATGAAGGGGCCGGTGCCGTTCTCGTGCCGCGTCGCGTAGCTCTCTTCGTTCTTGGTCAGGTCGGCGGCGCGGGTCGTGTTGTGCTCCTCGCACCATTTCTTCGACATGATGTCGATGACGGTCAGATTCTGCGGCAGGATCGGGTCGGGGCCGTCGGTGACGACGTCGATCGTGTAGTCGTCGACCTTGTGCACCTCCTTGACGGTCGAGAGCGGGCTCGACAGGTTCGAGCCGGGATGCGTCGCCCGGTCGAACGAGAACACGACGTCGTCGGCGGTGAACGGCGTCCCATCATGGAATTTGACGCCCTGGCGCAGCGTGAACCGCCACGTGGTCGGGTTGGTCTGCTGCCATTTCGTGGCGAGCCCCGGCTCGAGCTCCATCTTGGCGTTTCGCCGGATGAGCGGCTCGTACATGTTCGAATCGAACGACAGCAGAAACGTCTCTTCCCGCGCGTACGGGTCCATCGAGTTCGAGTCGCCGTCGTTGGCCCAGCGAAACGTCTTCGCCTCGGCCCCCATTGGGGCCGACCACGTCAGCGCGACAAACGCGCCGGCCGCCACGACCAGCCGCAGAACCCGTGACACCATCTTGCTTGCCTCCCCGATTTTGCGCCTGTCTTAGCAAGCCTCGTGCCTGCCCGGCAAGAACACGCGGGTTAGCCCCGCCACGGCCACACCGTCGTTACACAAAGGTCAGACCTGTTGAATTCTTGTCGTCTTCTGTTACGGAACCACGAATTGCTTAAGGGTGTTGAGCAACACGAAGGATCGTTTCCTTGGGAGATGGTAAAATGCGTAAGACGGTAAGAAATCGCCGGTTGGGCGCGGTCGCGACCTTTGCGGTTGCCGCCCTGGGCTTGCTCGCCGCGGCGCTTCCGATGCAGTCTGCTCAGGCCGCCGGCATGTATGCGGGCTGGGATTTCGGCAACGGCTTCGGGATCGGCGTCGGCACCCCGCCTTCGGCCTACGGCTACCACTATTGCGGCATCGTCGCGACCCGGCGGCCCTGCTACTGGTAATACCTGATCCGCAGCGGCGCTTCTCTTGCGGCCGGTCTGATCTATGATTGCCCCCTGATCTAGCTCAGACCGGCCGCGGGGGAGGCGCTGTTGCGGCAATTCGATGCGATCGTGATCGGCGGCGGGCTGGTCGGGGCGGCAATCGCCTACGGCCTCGCCCGCGCCGGCATGGGCGCCGCCCTGATCGACGAAGGCGATATCGCCTTTCGTGCGTCGCGCGGCAATTTCGGCCTCGTCTGGGTCCAGTCGAAGGGGCTGGGAGCGCCGCATTATCAGCGCTGGACCCGCCGCTCGGCCGAGGAGTGGCCCGGCCTCGCCAAGGAGCTTCTCGAACGCACCGGCATCGATGTCGGTCACGAGCGCCCCGGCGGTCTCCACCTCTGTCTCAGCGAAGCGGAATTCCACGAGCGTCGCATCCGTATGGAGCAGATGCGCGTGGAGGCGGGCAATTTCGGCTTCGACTACCGCATGCTCCGCCACGACGAGGTTGCCGAGATGCTCCCCGGCATCGGCCCCGCCGTCTTCGGCGCCTCCTATACCGACTACGACGGCCACGCCAATTCGCTGAACCTGCTGCACGCCCTCCATCGCGGGTTCACCGCGCTCGGCGGCCGCTATTTCCCCAACCGTACCGTCACCGACGCCGTCGTCGCCCCGCGCGACTTCACGATCGGCGGCGATATCCGCGCTCCGGTCGCCGTGCTCGCCGCCGGGCTCGGCAATGCGCGCCTCGCCCCGATCTTCGGCCTTTCCGCGCCGGTCGAGCCGCAGCGCGGCCAGATCCTCGTCACCGAGCGCGCCGGCCGCGTCTTCGACCGCCCGACGACGACGGTCCGCCAGACCCGCGAAGGCGGCATCATGATCGGCGACAGCATGGAGGATGTCGGCTTCAACACCAGCCAGCGCCCGGCCGTGATGGCGGCGATGGCAAGGCGCGCCGCCTTGTCCTTCCCGTGGCTGGCCGAGCTCCAGATCGTCCGCGCGTGGGCCGCGCTGCGGGTGATGCCCCCCGACGGCGTCCCGATCTACGACGAGAGCGGGACCTTCCCCGGCGCCTTCACCGCCAATTGCCACAGCGGCGTCACCCTTGCCGGCGCCCATGCCAAGGCCTTCGCGCCGATGGTCGCGGCGGGCGCGCTGGACCCGATGCTGGCGCCGTTTTCGGCAAAGCGCTTCGATGTTCCGCAGGCGGCCTGACTCCCCGGGCGCGGCCCCGGCGGCGACCGTCGCCGTGACGGTCGAGGGCCGTCCGCTCCATGTCCCGGCCGGCGCCACCGCCGCCGCGGCGTTTTTCCTCGCCGGCCTGCCCTCGATCCGCGAGACCTCCGTCCGCGGCACCCCGCGCGCGCCCTATTGCCTGATGGGCGTCTGCTACGACTGCCTCGCCGAGATCGACGGCATCCCCAACCGCCAGGCCTGCATGGTCACGGTCAGGGACGGGATGCGCATCCGCCGCCAGCATGGAGCGCGCGCGTCCCGCCCGCACTCGGAGGACGATTCGGGCGAGATGCCCGCGGCCCGATAAACCACGCGAACACGAACCGCCGAACTTCGCCCGTGGATGGCTTGTTAGCCTGCCATTGACCCCACAGCGAAGGATCGCGTCATGAAAACCCTATCGATTGCGCTGGCCGTAGCGGCCCTGGCGTTCGGAAGCGCCACCCTTCCAGGCACCGCCAACGCGGCGGGCTGCGTCAAAGGCGCCGTGGTCGGCGGGGCGGCCGGACATTTCATGGGCCATCACACGCTCGCCGGTGCCGCGGTCGGCTGCGCGATCGGCCACCACGAGGCCACCAAGCGCCAGCGTGAAGAGCGCGACTACCGCTACCGGTAATTCCGCTTCCTCATCCCGGCCGCCGGCGTGATACACCGCGTGGATGGAAAACCCCATCGATCTCGCGGTGATCGGCGCCGGCCCGGCCGGGATGGCTGCCGCGACGCTCGCCGCCGAGCTCGGGCTTTCGGTCGCCGTCCTCGACGAGCAGGATGCGCCCGGCGGCCAGATCTACCGCGCGGTCGAGCGCGCCCCGCCGGATTCCCCGCTCGGTCCCGACTATCTCGCCGGCCGGGATCTCGCCGCCTCCTTCCGCGCCAGCAGGGCCGAGTACCGCCCGGCGACGACGGTCTGGCACATCGGCCAGGACGGCACGGTCTCGACCCTGTCGAACGGCCGCGCGGAAACCGTCGCCGCCCACCACATCCTTCTCACGACCGGCGCCTACGAGCGTCCTGTGCCGATCCCCGGCTGGACCCTTCCCGGCGTGATGACCGTCGGCGCAGTGCAGATCCTGCTCAAGACCGCCGACATCGTTCCGGGCGGCAGGACGATCCTCGCCGGGCAGGGGCCGCTCCTTTTTCTCGCCGCCGCGCAGCTAGCCCGCGCCGGCGCACCGCCTGCCGCGATCCTCGAAACCGCCCCGCACGGCAATTACCACGCCGCCGCCGCGCGCCCGGGCGCCGCCTGGTCGGGCCTCCACCATATCCGAAAAGGTCTCGGCCTCATCGCCGAGCTGCGCCGCGCCGGCATCCCGATCCGCCGCTGTGTGACCGGGCTGCGCGCGTTCGGCCGCGACCGGGTCGAAGGCATCGCCTGGAATGGCGGCGAGCTTGCTTGCGACAACCTTTTCCTCCACGAAGGCGTCATCCCCAACGTCCAGATCAGTCTCGCGGTCGGCCTCGCGCATGATTGGGACGCGGCGCAATGGTGCTGGCGGCCGAGCCTCGACCAATGGGGCAATTCGAGCGTGCCGACCGTGTCGATCGCCGGCGACGGCGGCGGCATCGCCGGGGCCGCGGCGGCGGCGCTGTCGGGCCGCATGGCCGCGCTCGCGATCGCGACGATGCGCGGCCGTCTCGACGCCGCGGAGCGCGACCGCCGCGCGGCGCCGATCCAGCTTTCCCTTCAGCGCGAGCTCGCCTTCCGCCCGTTCCTCGACGCGCTCTATCGCCCGGCGCCGGCGATGCTCACGCCGCCCGACGACATGGTCACGATCTGCCGCTGCGAGGAGGTGACTGCGGGCGCGATCCGCCGCGCCGCCCGGCTCGGTGCACAGGGTCCGAACCAGGCGAAGGCCTTCACCCGTTGCGGCATGGGGCCGTGCCAGGGCCGCCTGTGCGGCCCACTCGTCACCGCGATCATGGCCGAGACGCTGCAAAAGGCGATCCCCGAGATCGGCACCTACCGCCCCCGCGCCCCCTACAAGCCGATCACCGTCGGCGCGCTCGCCGGCATCGCGGAGAGGTGACGGCGTGACGACCAACATCGAGCGCTGTCAGCGCATTGCCCGCTTCTACGATTTCCTCGACGCGCCGTTCGGGGGCAAGCGCTGCAGCGCTCTCCGCCCGCTCTTGGTTCAGGACCTCGACGGCACGGTGCTCGACGCCGGCGTCGGCACCGGCCGCAACTGCGCCTATTACCCGCCCGACGGCGCGGCTCCGGCATAGACACAAGCCCAGCGATGCTGGCCCGCGCCCACGATCGCTGCCCCACCCTCGCCGCGCGGCGGCCGCCTCTAGCGCATGGACGTGACCGCGCTCGACTTCCCCATCGCCTCGTTCGACGCCGTTGTCGCAAGCTTCCTGTTCTGCGTTCTCCCCGACAACCTGCAGCTCCCGGCGCTGCGCGAGGGCCATTGATCCCAAGCCCCTACATCAATTCCGGCGCGGCGCGTCATATGAAGGCATCGAACATGGGCACGGCAAAAGCCATCGCGGTGCTGAGGCGAATGGATATAAGGCTGTGAAGCGTCAATGATCGGATTCCGGTCACGGGCTCAAAATGCACATAGGAGAACCCCTTTGTTTCCAGCTTTGAACGAGACCCAGCGGCAGTTCGTCGGGACGATCCGGGAGTTGGCGCAGGGGGAGTTTCGCGAACGGGCGCCGCGCTACCAGGATGGGACGTTCCCGTGGGAGAACATGAAGGCGCTCGCCGAGCTGGGCGTGCTCGGGATGGCGGTGCCCGAGGAATATGGCGGGCTTGGGCTGCCGGTGTTCGACACGGCGCTGGTGCTCGAGGAGATCGCCAAGGTCTGCTACGTGACCGCGATGGCGGTGCTCGGCGAGGTCGGGGCGCAGACGCGGATCATCTCGACCTATGCGCCGGACGCGATCAAGAAACGCGTGCTCCCGCAGGTGGTGAGCGGCGAGTGCCTCCTCGCGATCTGCATGACCGAGCCCGACGCCGGCACCGATGTCGCCAGCTATAAGACCAATGTCGACCGGGTCGGCAACAAGCTGAAGCTGAACGGGGTCAAGACCCTCATTAGCCGGGCCGAGGAGGCCGGATGGTTCGTCGTGTTCACCCGCGTCGACAAAAA
>DASXFE010000062.1:0-52859 GCA_036489765.1 Allostellaceae bacterium
CATCCCGACGCGCATGGCGGCGACAAAGCCGCCGAGGAGAAGCTCAAGATCATCAACCAGGCCTACGCCACCTTGAAAGCCAGCTATTTCGGCTAGAGAATAGGGCGCAAAGGCTGACCTTCCCGAACCTCGATCAGGATACAAAGCGACTATGCCTTCCGTAGAACCAGCGGCCTTGCCCCCGACCCCGACCGGCATGCCTGACATCAAGGTGTCGGTGCGCCAGACTTTCGGCATCGACAGCGATCTCGAAGTCCCGGCTTTCAGCGAGTCGAGCGAGCACGTTCCCGATTTCGACGACGCCTATCGCTTCGACCGCGACACGACGCTGGCGATCCTCGCCGGCTTCGCGTTCAACCGGCGCGTCATGATCCAGGGCTATCACGGCACCGGCAAGTCGACCCATGTCGAGCAGGTCGCCTCGCGGCTCAATTGGCCCTGCATCCGCGTCAACCTCGACAGCCACATCAGCCGCATCGATCTTGTCGGCAAGGACGCGATCGTGCTGCGCGACAATAAGCAGGTGACCGAGTTCCGCGAGGGTCTCCTGCCCTGGGCGCTGCAGCACCCGGTCGCCCTTTGCTTCGACGAATACGACGCCGGCCGGCCGGACGTCATGTTCGTGATCCAGCGGGTGCTCGAGGTCGACGGCAAATTGACGCTGCTCGACCAGAACCGCGTTATCCGCCCGCACAAGGCGTTCCGCCTGTTCTCGACCGCCAACACGGTCGGGCTCGGCGACACCAGCGGCCTCTATCACGGCACGCAGCAGATCAACCAGGGCCAGATGGACCGCTGGTCGATCGTCACCGCGCTCAACTACCTGCCGCACGACACCGAATGCGAGATCGTCCTCGCCAAGTGTCCCGATTACGACAGCGACGAAGGGCGGCGGAAGATCAGCGCGATGGTGGCCTGCGCCGACCTCACCCGGAGCGGCTTCATCAATGGCGACATCTCGACCGTCATGTCGCCGCGCACAGTGATGACCTGGGCGCAGAACGCGAAGATCTTCAACGACATCCCGTTCGCGTTCCGGCTCACCTTCCTCAACAAGTGCGACGAGACCGAGCGCCCGGCCGTGGCCGAGTATTTCCAGCGCTGCTTCGGCCTCGAACTGCCGGAAACCGGCATCAACGCAACCCTCATGTAGAGGATCAGGTAGGGGGGAAAAACGGAGCGCATTCCGCCGAAGCGGTGCGCCATGCGGCGGAAGGCGTTGACGCTTTTCCGCCCTACATAAATCAGGATCTGGAAGCATGGCGCAGGATTTTTCGCCGACCGAAGTCTTCAAGCGGGCCACCGCCTCGACGCTCCGTGCGATCGCGGAGCGCGACGACCTCAACGTCGCCTTCGGCCCCGAGCCGGCGGGCCTCGCAGGGCCGCGGGTCAAGCTGCCCAATCCGGCGCGCGACCTGCCGCCCGACGAGGTCGCGCAATTGCGCGGCGCGTCGGACAGCCTCGCACTGAAGCTCCGCTACCACAACGACGCGATCCACGCGAAGCGCCTTCCCGGCGGGCCCCTGGCGCGGACGATCTTCGAGGCGGTCGAGCAGGCGCGGGTCGAGGCCATCGGCGCGCGCCGTATGGCCGGCGTCGCCGGCAACATCACCGCGATGCTGGATGAACAATACCGGCGTCAGGGCTTCGAAAGGGTCAGCGAGCGCACCGAAAGCACGATGGCCGAGGCGGTACGGCTCCTGACCCGCGAGGCGCTGACCCGCGAGCCGCCGCCGCCCTCGGCGCGGCGCGTCGTCGACCTGTGGCGCCCGTGGCTCGAAGGCAAGATCGCCCGCGATTTGGGCGAGCTCGACCGCTCGATCGCCGACCAGGACGCCTATGCCCGGATCACCCGCCAGATGATCCAGGACATGGACCTCGATCTCGGTGAGATCGATGAATCCCAGTCCGACGACCAGCAGCAGCAGGGCGACGAGAGCGACGGCGAAAACCAGACCGACAGCGGCGAAAGCGCGGCCACCGGCGCGCAGCCGTCGATGGACGGGGCGCCCGCCGACAGCGCCGGCGACGATGCCGAGCAGGACGGCGAAACCGATTCCGATGGCGAGATGATGCCGGGATCGAGCGACGACGACCCCGGCCGGCCGGGCCGCCCTGGCATGCTGCCGCGAGGGCGCGTCGACGAGCAGGCGATCTATCGCGTGTTTTCGAGCGAGAGCGACGAGGTCGTGGAGGCCGACACGTTGTGTGACAGCGACGAGCTCGGCCGGCTGCGCCATCTGCTCGACCAGCAGCTCTCGCACCTGCAAAGCGTCATCGCGCGCCTCGCCAATCGGCTCCAGCGGCGTCTTCTCGCCAAGCAGACCCGCGCCTGGGAATTCGATCTCGACGAGGGCATCCTCGACGCTGCCCGTCTTGCGCGCGTCATCGCCAACCCGGTCCTGCCCCTCGCCTACAAGATGGAGCAGGAGATGGAGTTCCGCGACACGGTCGTGACGCTGCTCATCGACAATTCCGGATCGATGCGCGGCCGGCCGATCACGGTCGCGGCGATGAGCGCCGACATCCTGGCGCGGACGCTCGAACGCTGCGGCGTCAAGGTCGAGATCCTTGGGTTTACCACCCGGGCATGGAAGGGCGGCCAGGCCCGCGAGCGCTGGATCGCCGCCGGAAAACCCGCCAATCCGGGTCGCCTCAATGACCTCCGCCACATCGTCTACAAGGCGGCCGACGCCCCATGGCGCCGCGCGCGCCGCAGCCTCGGCTTGATGCTGCGCGAGGGCATCCTCAAGGAGAACATCGACGGCGAGGCGCTGATCTGGGCCTATAACCGCATCCTCGCCCGGCCCGAGGAACGGCGCATCCTGATGGTGATCTCGGACGGCGCGCCGGTCGACGATTCGACGCTGTCGGTCAACCCGGGCAACTACCTCGAAAAGCATCTGCGCGAGGTGATCGCCCAGATCGAGCGCGGCGGCGCGGTCGAATTGACTGCGATCGGCATCGGCCACGACGTGACCCGCTATTACCGCCGCGCCGTGACGATCGTCGATGCCGAGCAGTTGGGCGGCGTCATGCTCGAACGCCTCGCCGAACTTTTCGAAGAAGAAGATTCGCGGCCGCGCGGCCGGCGCAGAGCGGCAGCGTAAGGATAGGATGCCAACCAGCACGCGCCTCATCTTCTCCGATGAGCGGATCGCGGCTGCCCTGCGCAGGGAGGCCGGGCTAGAATAGTCTAGATTGACGCGATGAGGGCGCGTTCTTTCCAGCGTCATGCCGTCGTCACAGCGAGCGCCGCGCCGCCAGCGCCGCGGTCAGCGTGCCCTCGTCGAGATAATCGAGCTCGCCACCGATTGGCACGCCTTGCGCGAGGCGCGAGACCGCGGCGCCGGTAGAGGCGGCGCGGTCGGCGATGTAATGCGCCGTAGTCTGTCCGTCGACGGTTGCATTGAGCGCGAGGATCAGCTCGGTATCCGGCCCGAGGCGGGCGATCAGCCGAGAGATGTTGAGCTCTTCCGGGCCGACCCCGTCGAGCGCCGACAGCGTGCCGCCGAGCACATGGTAATGTCCGCGATAGGCCGCGGTACGCTCGAGCGCCCAGAGATCCGCGAGATCCTCGACAACGCAGATGAGCTTGGCGTCGCGGCGCGGGTCGCGGCAGATCGGGCACGGATCGACGGTGTCTAGGTTGCCGCACTTCCCGCAGGGCCGGACCGCCGCCGCCGCTTCCTGCAAGGCGGTCGCCAGGGGCACCATCAGCCCCTCGCGCCGCTTGATCAGATAAAGCGCCGCGCGCCGAGCCGACCGCGGCCCCAGCCCCGGCAGCCGGGCGAGCAGCTGAATCAGCGTGTCGAGCTCGGACAGGGAACCGGTCCTAGAACGGGAGTTTGAATCCACCCGGCAGATTGAGCCCGCCGGTCAGTTTTCCCATCTCGGCCTCGGCGTGAGCGTTGACCTTGGCGCGGGCGTCGTTGAAGGCGGCGACGATCAGATCCTCGAGGACCTCGGTCTCGCCGGGCTCCACCGCCGACGGATCGATCTTGAGCTTTTTGAGGTCGCCCTTGCCGTTGAGCGTCAACGATACGAGCCCGCCGCCCGACACGCCGGTCATCTCGGCCTGTTCGAGCTCGGCCTGGACCTCCTGCATGCGCGCCTGCATCTGCTGCGCCTGCTTCATCAGATTGCCGAGATTTTTCATGCTATTCCTCTGTATTCGTCGATTCGTCGTCGGCGGCTTCGGCTTCGAGCCCCGGCTCGGCGCCGGCGAGCCGCTCGCGGACCGCGGCGATCGTCGCGCCCGGAAACGCCTCGAGCGCGGCCCGCACCAGCGGGTCGTTCGCCACCTCGCTCTTCAACGCGCTGTCGCGTTGTTCCTCCTGCTGCCTGAGCGTCGGCGCGCCCTCGACATTCTCCCCGGCCGTGCTGATCAGCCAGAGGGTACCGGTCCACTCGCGGAGATTTCTGCTGAGCGTCGTGGCGAGGTGTTTCGGTGCGCCTTCGGCTGGGCGGAACTCGATACGTCCCGGCTGAAAGGAAACGAGACGCACGAATTGCTTCAGCTCGGCGGCGGTAAGCACCTCGCGGTGCTCGTCGAAGAGCGCGACGACGCCGGGAAAATCCTGCGGCATCCGGTCGACCGCCGGACCGGCGGTCGGGGCCGGGGTCGGCGCGGGCGGCAAGACCGGAGCCGGCATCGCGCCGGCGACCGGGCCGCCGGTTTGCGGCGACATCTGCGACGGCGGCATGACCGGCGCCGGACGCGGCGGCGAGGCCGGCAGCGGCGAGACGGTGCGGGGTGCGCCCAACGCACCGTTCCCGCCGCCGCCATCGAGGCTGCGGATCAGGTCGGCCGGCACCGGCAGATCGGCGGCATAGGCGAGCCGCACCAGCACCATCTCGGCCGCCTGCTCGGGCGAGGGCGCCGATTGCACCTCCTCGATCCCCTTGAGCAGCATCTGCCACGCCCGCGCCAGCACCGGCATCGCCAATTTCTCGGCGAGCGGCAGCCCCCGCGCGCGGTCACCGGCCTCCATCGGGTCGTCGGCGCCGGCCCCCGGCACGAGCTTCAACCGGGTCACGAAGTGGCAGAAATCGAGGAGATCCTGGAGCACCATCAGCGGGTCGGCGCCGCCCTGATAAAGCGCGTTCATCTGGCCAAGCGCGCCGGCCGCGTCGCCTTTCAGCACCGTCTCGAACAGGTCGCAGACCAGCCCGCGATCGGCGATCCCGAGCATGTCGCGCACCAACGTCTCGCCGACCGTCCCGTCGGCGAGCGCGATCGCCTGGTCGAGCAGCGACAGCCCGTCGCGCACCGACCCATCCGCCGCGCGGGCGATCAGCCCCAGCGCCGCCGGCTCGACCTCAATCCCCTCGGCCGCCGCGATCTTCCGGTAATGCGCCGACAGGAGCTCGACCGGGACCCGGCGCAGCGAAAACCGCTGGCACCGCGACAGCACCGTCACCGGCACCTTTTGCACCTCGGTCGTCGCAAAGACGAATTTGACGTCGGGCGGCGGCTCCTCGAGCGTCTTCAACAACGCGTTGAAGGCGTTCTTCGACAGCATGTGCACTTCGTCGATGATGTAGACCTTGAACCGCGCCGAGACCGGGCGATAGCGGATACCGTCGGTCAGGTCGCGGATATCGTCGACCCCGGTGCGTGAGGCGGCGTCCATCTCGATGACGTCGACATGACGGTCCTCGGCGATCGACTTGCAGTGATCGCAGACGCCGCACGGGCTGACGGTCGGCCCGCCGCTGCCGTCCAGCCCGATGCAGTTGAGCGCCCGCGCGATGATCCGCGCAGTCGTCGTCTTGCCTACCCCGCGCACACCGGTGAGGATGAAGGCATGCGCGATCCGCCCCGTCGCGATCGCATTCGACAGCGTGCGGACGAGCGCCGCTTGCCCGATCACCTCGGCGAAGTTTTGCGGCCGGTATTTGCGGGCCAGCACGCGATAGTGGGTCGCGGGGTCGGTCATCCAATCCGCACGGAGGAAAGAGGTGGGAGACCGTGCGAACGACCCAGGCCGAAACTCGTTACGGCTGCTTCCTTCCGGACCTGACCGGGTTGGCGAGGAGCCTGCCCGCCGACGACCTCCCACATCACTATATCAGGTGCCGACCGGGTGCGGGCAAGCTAACATCGCCGGATGCGGCAAACATTGGCGGCGGCCATCGCAATCCTCCTCTCGCTCGGCCTCGCGGCGCCCCAACCTACAGCGTGGGCCGACGAGCAGCCGAAACGCGGCGGCGTCCTGACCTACATGATCCCGGCAGACGCGCCGCCGAGCTTTGACGGGCATCGCGAGAACACCTTTGCGACGATCCACGCGGTCGCGCCGTTCTACAGTGTCCTCATCCGCGCCAATCCGGAGAACCCGGGCGACACAACCAACTTCGTCTGCGACGTCTGCACCGAGATGCCGGCGCCGACCGACGGGGGCAAGACCTACACCTTCAAGATCCGCGACGACGTCAAATTCCCCGACGGCGCGATGCTGACCGCGGATGATGTTTCGGCGAGCTGGAACCACATCGTCAATCCGCCCGAGGGCGTCCTCAGCGTCCGCAAGGGCTATTACGAGATGGTCGACAAGGTCGAAGCGATCGACCCCCGGACCGTGGTGTTCCACCTCAAATACGCCACCGCGGCCTTTCTGCCGGCGCTGGCCGACCCCTACGCCTTCCTCTATCAGAAGCGGGTGCTCGACCGTGATCCACACTGGTACGAGAAGAACATCGCCGGCTCCGGGCCCTTTCGCTTCAAGGAATACCAGACCGGCCAGTCGATCTCCGGCGAGCGCAACCCGGATTATTACCGCAAGGGCCTGCCCTATCTCGATGGGTTCATCGGCATCTTTGCCGACAAGCAGGCAACCCGCGTCGCGGCGATCCGCGCCGACCGCGCCGCGATCGAGTTTCGTGGGTTCCCGCCCGCGACGCGCGACGAACTGGTCGCGGACCTCGGCAACCAGATCACGGTGCAGGAGAGCGACTGGAACTGCGGCAACCCGATCACCCCAAACCACCAGCGCAAACCATTCGACGACGTGCGCGTGCGCCGCGCTCTGAGCCTGGCAATCGATCGCTGGCACGGCGCGCCCGCGATGGCGAAGATTTCGGTGATGCACACGGTCGGCGGCATCTCATTTCCGGGCTCGCCGCTCGCCGCAACCAAGGAAGAGCTCCAACAACTCGCCGGGTGGTGGCCGGACATCGAGAAATCACGGGCCGAGGCGCGTCGCCTGCTCAAGGAGGCCGGGCAAGAGCACCTGACCTTCGAACTGCTCAACCGCAATGTCGACCAGCCTTACAAGTTCAATGCGCTCTGGGTCATCGACGAGTGGAGCAAGATCGGGGTCAAGGTGACCCAGCGGGTGCTCCAGACCGGCCCGTTCGGCGAGGCGGTGCGCGCCGGAGATTTCGATGCGTTTGTCGATGGCGATTGCCAGACCATCGTCAACCCGCTGCTCGACGGCACCAAATACCTGCCGCACACGGTCTCGCCAGACAATTACGGACGGTACGAGGACCAGCCGGAGATCGACCTCTACAACCGCCTGCTCCGCGAGCAGGACCCGGCCAAGCAACGCGCCCTGATGCGCGAGTTCGAGAAATACGTGCTCGACACCCAGGCGCACGAAATCTTCCTGCTCTGGCGCTACCGCATCGTCCCGTACCGCAGCTACGTCAAAGGCTGGAAAATCGGCCCGAGCCACTACGTCAACCAGGATTTGGCGACGATCTGGCTCGACCGGTAACCCTGAGCGTCATTGCGAGAGCGTAGCGACGCGGCAATCTCGGCGCGGGAAGCCCACGCTGTCACTTCGCCGCGTCGCGCACCTTCGCGAAGTCGATCGCGTTGCTCGCCGATGCCGCATCGCCGAGCCGCGAGCCCTTGGTCACCGCGAGCGCCGCGACGGCAGCTTCGTTCTCGGTGATCTTGGCCATGATCGCCTCCTTCGCGCGGTCGAAGACGCCGCGGTTGGTGGCGACGAACTGGCGCGATTCGCGCAGCTTCGCGAGGTACCCGTTGATCTCGGGGATCACGTAGCGGGCAACCATGTCCCAGCTGCGGAACGTGTTCTCGGAATTGGCCCAGTCGTGGACGAAACCGACCACGGTGCCGAATCCGCCGCTCATCTCGATGACCTGCTTCAACCGTTCGACAAGGTCGTCGGGCGTGCCGATCGTCGCCGCCGCGCCGGCGCCGAAGGCGGTCTTCTCGATCGCCTCGTCCGGATCCGTGAACGGGTTTGCGCCCGGCCGCCGCAACGTGCCGACGATGTACTCGTTGTGGTGCCGCATCAGCCCCTGCCGCGCCTCGGCGATCGCCTTCTCGCGCGTCTCGGCGATGTGCCACGACAAAAGGACTCGCCACTCCTTGCGGTCGACGGTCTGGCCGTGCTTCTTCGCCGCCTGCTCGGCAAAGCCCCATTGCGTCGGCAAGGCGTTAAGGCCCTCTTCGGCGAGCGAGCCGATCGAGATGACGCCGCAGCCATGCTTGCCGGCGAGCGTCATCCCCGACGGGCTGATCTGCGAGGCGACCGCAAACGGCATGTCCTCCTGCATCGGCAGAAGCTGCAATGCCGCATCCTGCAGCGTGAACCACTCGCTTTTGTGGGTGACGCGCTCGCCGCGCATCAGCCGGCGGATGACGCCGATCGCCTCGTCCTGGCGGTCGCGCTGGGTCATCGGATCGATCGCGAGCGTATGCGCATCCGACGCCAGGGCGCCCGGCCCCGAGCCGAAGATCGCCCGCCCGCCGCACATCCAGTCGAGCTGTACCATGCGCTGCGCGACATTGAACGGGTGATGGTACGGCAGCGATACCACGCCGGTCGCGAGCTTGATCCGCTTCGACCGCTCGGCCGCTGCGGCGAGAAACATCTCGGGCGAGCCGATCATCTCCCAGCCCGACGAATGATGCTCGCCGCACCAAAATTCGTCGTAGCCGAGCTTGTCGAGATGCTCGACGAGATCGAGGTCGCGGCGGAATTGCAGCAGCGGGTTCTCGCCGACCGGATGATGCGGCGCGAGAAACGCGCCAAAGCCTAAACGGGGCATGGAGGGTCCTCCTGATCGATCGGCGCGAACCGCCGGAAATTTCACCACAAAGGCACAGAGACAGCGAGATTTGGCTGCGCTCGATCCCTGTGCCTCCGTGTCTCTGTGGTTGTCGTAACGAGCGCTGCCCGGCCGAACCTAGACGCCCTCGACGATGCGCATGTCGCGGTCGGCGCCATGGGCGAGCGCCCGCAGCGCTTCCTGATATCCGGGACTGTCATGCGCGGCCTCGGCGGCGGCGACACTGTCGAACTCGATGATGACAGTGCGCTGCAACATGCCCGATTCGTAGCACTTGGCGGCGACGCCTCGGGCGACGAATTTGCCGCCGGCGGCCTGGATCGCCGGACCGGCCAGCTTTGCATAGGCGGCGAGCGCGTCGGGGTTCGAGATCGACTTGTAGGTCGCCACCCAATATGCCTTCGCCATCACCGTCTCTCCAATTCGGAATTGCGTGACCGAAGCGTAGCGCGGCCCGCGCCGTTCGCCAAATCATGACTGCGCGCCCGAACGCTGACGGAGTTGGAATTCCGTCGCCGCTCCCTTTACCCTCTCGTCATTCCCGCGCAGGCGGGGATCCAGGGCACGCGACGGAGCGGTTGCCCCTGGACCCCCGCCTGCGCGGGGGTGAAGAAACAAGGCAACTTGCGAGGAAACCCCGACATGCCCGGCGTCTTGAAGCACCTGTCGAAGCTCGACATTCCCGGCGGCGGCCAGGTCGTGGCCGAGGGCGATCACGCCTATATCGGCCATATGGGACCGCCCGACGGCACCTCGATCGTCGATGTCTCGGACCCGCGCAAGCCGAAACTGGTCAGCACGATCAAGCTGCCCGGCCACACGCACTCGCACAAGGTTCGCGTCCATGGCGACATCATGCTCGTCAACAACGAGCTCTACCGAGCGGCCGGCGGCGAGCGGCCCGCCGATTTCGAGGGCGGGATCAAGGTCTACGACACCAAGGACAAGGCGAACCCGCGCCAGATCGGCCATTACAAATCGGGCGGCTCGCACCGGTTCGATTCGGACGGCCGCCATGCCTATATCTCGTCCGAGGAAGACGGGTATATCGGCGATATCGTCGTGATCCTCGACCTCGCCGACCCGACCAAGCCCGAGAAGATCGGGCAGTGGCACATGCCGGGCCAGCACGCGGCGGGCGGCGAGACGCCGACCTGGCGCGGCCGTGCGCATCGCTGCCACCATCCGCTGCGCCGCGGCGACCGGCTCTACACGAGCTACTGGCACGGCGGGTTTGTCATCCTCGACTGCGAGGATTTGCGCCACCCGAAATTCATCAGCGGCCTCGACTGGAGCCCGCCCTATCCGTGCCCGACCCACACGGTGCTGCCGATCCCGCACGAGCTCCATGGCCGCAAGGTCGCCGTCGTCACCGACGAGGAGGTCGCCGACCGGCTGACCCCGAGCCCCAACGCGTTCATGTGGATCGTCGACATCACCGACGAAAAGCACCCGGTGCCGATCTCGACCTGGGCCGTTCCGCACGACGAGCCGTTCAACCGCGAATGCTGGTATGGCGCCCACCAGCCGCAGGAGACGGTCAACGGCAACATCATCCTCGTCACCTGGTTCGGCGGCGGCCTGCGCGCAGTGGACATCTCGAACCCGTACCGCCCCGAGGAGATCGACTCGTTCATGCCGACCCCCGGCGCCGGGCAGAAGATCGTGCAGTCGAACGACATTTTCGTCGACAAGACCCGCGGCCTCGCCTTCCTGATCGACCGGCTCAACGGGCTCGATATCTTCGAGCTGAATACCTAGCGCAGGGCCTTTTGCACCGAGTCGGCGACG
The DNA here is from genome assembly GCA_036489765.1 of Allostellaceae bacterium. Taxonomy (GTDB): domain Bacteria; phylum Pseudomonadota; class Alphaproteobacteria; order ATCC43930; family CGMCC-115725; genus DATARH01. The sequence continues at coordinate 10,843 of DASXFE010000062.1, forward strand.
GCGATCAGCTTGAGCCCGTCTTCGCCGGTGGCGAGGCGGGCGCCGCCGTCGGCGACATCGTCGGCAAAGGCATCGAGCTCGTCGCGATAGAGATCGGCGGCGGGGATCGACTCCTCGGTCAGCCCCGCCACGGTGATGATCGCGATCTGGTGATCGTCGACCCAACGCAGCGGCCCGGTGCGCAGCATCCCGGCGGAACCGATGACGATGAGGTCGCTCGCCGTATACGGCGCCTCGCGCGACACCCGCACTGTTGCCTGCACGTCGTTTTTGAGCCTCAGCAGCAGCGACATCGTGTCGGCGCCCTTGCCCGAATCGGGCGGCGGCGCAGCAATCGCGGCGACCGTCGCGATCTCGGCCCCGGCGAGACGCGGCACGAGGTCGAGCAGGTGCACCCCGACATCGTAGAGGATACTGCCGCCCTGTGCCGGGTCTTCGCGCCACGGCACGCGCTCGTCGAGCGGCGCCGAGCGCTCGATCGACAGCGCCCGCACCGTGCCGATCGTGCCGGCGCGGAGAATCTCGGCAACGCGCTGCAGACTCTTTTCGAGGCGCAGATGCAGGCCCACGCGCAACACCACCCCGGCCTCACGGCACGCCCGCACGGCGGCATAGCCGGCGGTCATGTCGAGTGCGAGCGGCTTTTCGCAGAGGACATGTTTTTTCGCCGCCGCCGCCGCCAGCACGACCGGTACGTGCTCGGCATTCGGGGTCGTGACAAAGACCGCGTCGATCTCTGGGTCGAAGACCAGCGCGGTGGCGCTCTCATAGACGCGGGGGATGTTGTGGCGGGTGGCAAACTCCCGCGCCTTGGCCAATTCGCGCGATGCACAGGCGGCGATGACCGAGCGCCCCGACCGCCGCGCCGCCGGGATCAGCGCCTCGCCGGCGAATTTCCCGAGCCCGACGACACCCCAGCGGATCGGCTTGCCGGGTTCGGCGGAAACGGTCACGCGGACCTCCAAGGTTGATGCGGCGGATTCGATGCGGGGACAGGAGATTAGACGGGCGCACCCCGCCCCGTCCATGCCCCCCTTGGCAGCCGGATCAAGCCGTCGGGGCGAAATCGCTGTCGCTGATCTCGCGCATCAGGTTGCGCATCTTGGCCGACCGCTTGCGGCCGAGCGTCGCCTCGAACCCCGCCTGGGCGGCCTCCCACAGCTCGCTGGCCGCGCGCTGCCGCGCCAGTCCCGTGACCGACAATCGCAGCTCGCGGCGCCGGCGGTCGGCCTCGGACGAAACGATCTCGATCAGCCCGTCGCGCTGCAGCGGCAGGATGTTGCGCCCCATCGTCGTGCGATCCATGACGAGAGCCGCGGCGAGCGCGTTGATCGGCAAGGGCCCGTCGCGCCGGAGCCGCGTCAGGATCGCATATTGGGTAGCGCGCAGCCCTGTCGGCGCCAAAAACTGGTCATAGAACTGCGTCACGTGCCGCGCCGCCTGGCGGATCGCGAGACAGTTGCACTCGTCGCCAGAGGATTTCTTGCCCGATTTCATCACCGCTCCTCCCGCGCGAGGGGGGGACACGCTGAGTATCTACGCTGTTTCAAAGGTATGCACTCTTTTACTCGCCGTTTGATGACTGAAATCGCGAGACTCGCCAGCGTCCGGCGCCGCCGGCATTCTTTTGTGGGACAAAGGCGGGAGCGGTCGATGGCGGAAGAGCGACGGCGTGTCGGGGTGATCGGCGCCGGCATGGTCGGGGTTTGCGCGGCAAGCTATCTGCAGCGTGCCGGGCACAGCGTCTTCCTGATCGACCCCGGCAATCCCGGCGAGGGCGCCTCCTTCGGCAATGCCGGCGCGTTCAACGCCTCGTCGGTGACGCCGATGGCGATGCCGGGGGTCATCGGGAACGTGCCGAAATGGCTGATGGATCCGCTTGGCCCACTGTCGCTGCGCTGGAGCTATCTGCCGCGCGTGCTGCCCTATCTCTATCGTTTCTGGCGATCCTCGACGCCGGAACAGGTGCATGCCCAGGCCCGCGCGCTGCGGCCGCTGGTGGGCGCGACGCTGACCGCACTGCGCCCGCTCGTCGATGCCGCCGACGCCGAGGCCTTTGTGCACCAGCGCGGGCATCTCTACGTCTATCGCTCAGCCGAATCGCTGGCGAAAGACGGGCTCGCCTGGACCTTGCGGCGCGAGAACGGCGTGGTCGTTGACGAATTCAACGCCGACGAGCTGCGCCAGCTCGAACCGACGTTGTCGCGCGAGTACACGCATGGCCTCCTCGTCCGCGAAAACGGGCACACCAGCAACCCGTTCGGCCTCGTCAGCCGTCTCGTCGCGCATTTCCTCGGCCAGGGCGGCGAGATCGTCCACGCCCGCGCGCTCGGCTTCCGCCTCGACGGCAGGCGCCTCGCCGCGATCCGCACCGATGTCGGCGAGCTTTCGGCCGACGCGGCCGTGGTCTGCGCCGGCGCCTATTCGAAGCCGCTCGCCGCGGCGCTCGGCGACAAGGTGCCGCTCGAAACCGAGCGGGGGTATCATCTGATGATCGCCGACCCCGAGGTGATGCCGCGCATCCCGACCGCGGACGGCGACGGCAAGTTCGTCGCGACGCCGATGGAGACGGGGCTTCGGTTTGCCGGCACCGTCGAGCTCGCCGGCCTGGCGGCGCCGCCCGACTGGCGCCGCGCCCGCATGCTCCTGGAGCAAGGCCGCAAGATGCTGCCCGGACTCGCCGCACATTACCCGGAGGCGCGCATCTCTGTGTGGATGGGCCACCGCCCGTCAATGCCCGACTCGCTGCCCGTGCTCGGCCCGTCATCCGCCAGCCCCGACGTGTTCTACGCGTTCGGCCACGGCCATGTCGGCATGACCTGCGCGCCGATGACCGGCCGGATCGTCGCTGAGCTTGTCTCCGGCCGCCCCGCGCCGATCGATATTTCTCCGTTCGCGGCAAGGCGGTTTCGCTAGTATCATCGCGATATCCGACGCCCGAGGAGGCTTCCATGGCCAACGACGTATCGACGATTTCGGCAAAGCCGGCGATGAAGCCCGGCTATTCACGGGCCAAGGCCCCCGCGATGATCGAGGGCCGGCGCGAGTTCTTCAGCTATCGCGACCTCCTGATCAAGGACACGAGCCAGGGCACGATGCGCGGCCAGGTGATGAAGGCGATCACCGGCATGACCCAGCCGACCGGCTGGCACTACCACACCTGCGACGGCCAGTTCGTCTATCTCTTGAATGGCTGGGTCGAGCTCGAATTCGAGGGCAGCGAGACGCTGCGCTTCGAAAAGGGCGACTCGGTGTTCATCCCGGGCGGTCTCGTTCACAACGAGCTGCGCACCTCGAACGATTTCGAAGCCCTCGAGGTCTCGGTTCCCGGCGAGCTCGGCACCGTTCCCGTCGACCCGCCCGCGGGGCGCTGACATCAGTTGATGGGCCTCGCCCGCTCAGCCCGTCCTACGGCGTCTCACTCGTAGGATGGGCTGAACAACGACAGCGGCTCGTCGAGCAGCAAGACCGTTGGCTCGCGCACCAGCGCGCGGGTCGTCGCGACCCGCTGGCGCGCCGCCCGAACTCCCGCTACGCCGTCTGCCACTTCTTGAAGATGTTTTCACACTCTCCGGTGGCCCATTTCACTGCGTCCTCGGCGCTCATCGAGCCGATCGCAGCCTTCGTCATCATGTCGTCGATGGTGAAGTTATTGTAGATCTCTTCCGTGGCGGGCCAGGCGGGTCCCGGATAGCCCGCGACCGCGCACTCCTCGTCCGAGGTCTCGGTGACCTTCAGCTTGTCGGCCGGATGCGACGACGGATCGTTGTCGAGGATCGTTAGGCAATGACGGGTCGCCGATGGGTCTCGCCCGCGGCTCTAGCTCGCCCAATGCCCGTTGAACGACATGGTATTGCTAGCCGTCGCAGGCCGCGGGACAGGGCGGTGATGAAGGTTTTACTGGTCGAGGATAACGAGCGCGTCGCCCAATTCGTGTGCAAGGGGCTGTCCGAGGAAGGGCATGCCGTCGACCACGCCGATAACGGGCGCGACGGCCTCTATCTCGCGGCGACCGGGCAATACGACGCGCTGGTCCTCGACCGCATGCTGCCCGGCAGCATCGACGGGCTCGGTATCGTCGAATCGTTGCGCAGGACCGGCAGCAAGACGCCGATCCTGATCCTCAGCGCGCTCGCCGAGGTCGACGACCGCATCCGCGGGCTGCGCGCCGGCGGCGACGACTACCTGACAAAGCCCTTTGCCTTCGGCGAGCTGCTGGCCCGGCTCGAGGCGCTCGTGCGGCGCGGCCACGGCCCGACGATCCAGACCGTGCTGATCGTCGGGGATCTGCGCATCGACCTGTTGTCGCACAAGGTCGTGCGCGGCGGCCGCCCGATCCAGCTCCAGCGGCGCGAGTTCAAATTGCTCGAATATCTGATGCGCCACGCCGGCCAGGTGGTGACCCGAACGATGCTGCTCGAAAACGTGTGGGAGCATCATTTCGACCCGCAGACCAACGTCATCGACGTGCATGTCAGCCGCCTCCGCCAGAAGATCGACGCTGGGTTCGAGCCGGCTCTTCTCCACACGGTGCGCGGCGTCGGCTATCGGCTGGGCGGGGATGCTTAGGCTCCTGCGCTCGACCTCGGTCCGGCTGGCCCTGGGCTTCGCCACGCTGTTCGTCGCCTCGTCGCTGCTCTTGGTCGGGGTCTTATGGTGGGGCACCGCCGAATACCTGGCGCGCGAGACCGACGCCGTGATCAGCGCCGACACCCAGGGCATCAGGGACGACGTGACCTTGGGCGGCGCCGCGGCCGCGGCCGAGACGATCGCCATCCGCGCCGGCCAGTCGCCCGATGGGCGCGCGATCTATCTGATGGCCGGGAAAGATCTGCACGCGATGGGCGGCAACCTGATGACCTGGCCCTACAATGTGCCGGTCAAGGACGGCTGGTACCTGCGCCCGCTCGATCGCGGCGACACGACGCGACTGATGCGGTTTCGGGTCAGCGACCTGCCCGAAGGGCTGCACCTGCTCGTCGGCCGCGATGTCCAGGACCGCACCGAGATCCGCTCGCTGATCGTCGCTTCCCTCGGCTGGGCGGCGACGGCGGCATTTGTGATCGCAATCCTCGGCGGGCTGCTCGTTCGCCGCGCAGTCCTGCGCCGGGTCGAGATCATCAACCGCGCGGCCACGGCGATTGTTCAAGGCGACCTGTCGCGGCGCCTGCCGACGCGCGACACCAGCGACGAGTTCGACCAGCTCGCCCAGACGATCAACCTGATGCTGCGCCAGATCGAGCGGCTGATCGAAGGCGTGCGCAACACCTCAAATGCGGTCGCGCACGACCTGCGCACCCCGCTCGCCGAATTGCGCGCCCGGCTCGAAGGGATCATTCGAAACGAGGAGAGGCGCGAGCAGCCGGGCAACAACCCCGTCGTCGACGAGATCCACCAGGCGGTCGCCGATATCGACCGGCTGATCGGCGTCTTCAACGCCCTCTTGCGCCTGTCGGAGATCGATTCCGGAATGCGGCGATCGGGGTTCCGCGCGGTCGCACTGGCCGAGATCACGACCGAGGTGGCCGAACTTTATGGCCCGCTGATCGAGGAGCGGGGCATCGATTTCGTGGTCGACGTGCCCGAGGATCTCGCGGTCAGCGGCGACCCGTTCCTTTTGGCCGAGGCGGTCGGCAACCTCGTCGACAATGCCGCGAAATACACTCCCAAGGGCGGCACCATCTCGGTCGCGGTGCGGCTCGTGGACGAAAGCCACACTGACATCATCGTCGCCGATACCGGCCCCGGCATCGACGCATCCGAGAAATCGTCGGTGACGGCGCGGTTCTATCGTGGCCGGGCGGCCGACGGGATTGGCGGCGTCGGGCTCGGACTGAGCGTCGTCGAGGCAGTCGCGCGATTGCACGGCGGCGCACTCGAACTCGCCGACAACGCGCCCGGGCTCGTCGCCACCCTGCGGATCGCGACCAAACTGCCGCCGGCGCCGGCTGGCGCCTCGCCCGAACTCGCGGCGAGCGGTATCGCCGCAATCTGAATCATCCCGAGGTCATCCCCCGCTCGCGCCGCTCCGTAGGGCTTGCTCGAAACCGTGTAGACGAAGAACATTGTGCCGCGTTCGGAATTGGTCCCGGGCTTCGCCGGGATGGGAGACGTTGGGGGCCTCGGCGGATGGATTTTCCATGATGTTCAAGTCCGCCCTCAGCCGCGATGCGCGGGTCAATGCGTTGATCTGCTGCGGCCACACGCTGTCGCATTTCTACATCCTATGCCTGCCGACGATGTTCATTGCCTGGCAGAAGGCATTCGGCGTGCCGTTCGCGGTGCTCGGCATCTCGGTCGCGGTGATGTCGGGAACGACGGCCATCGTGCAGACGCCGATCGGCTTCCTGGTCGACCGCCACGGCGCCCGCGGGTTTCTGATCGGCGGGACGCTGGTGATGACGCTGTCGATCGCCGCGATGGGGCTGGCAACGCAGTTCTGGCAGATCGTCGTGCTGGCGATGCTGTCGGGACTCGGCAACGCGGTGTTCCACCCGGCCGACTACGCGATCCTCTCCGGGTCGGTGAGCTCGGAGAAGATGGGCCGCTCGTTTGCGCTCCATACCTTTACCGGCCATGTCGGTTTCGCCAGCGCCCCGCCGGTGACCGCGGGGCTGACCCTGCTCTTCGGCTGGCGCGCCGCATTGTCGATCGTCGGGCTCGTCGGCATCCCGGTGGTGCTTGCCATCGTCTGGCAGAGCCGCATCCTCGCCGACCAGAAGCGCACGGCGAAACCTGCCGGCGCCGCAAGCTCGACGCGGATGCTGTTCTCGCGTTCGATCATGCTGTTTTTCGGCTTTTTCATGACATCGTCGATGGCCAGTGCCGGCGTGCAATCGTGGCTGATCACAGTGCTGCACGGCACGCACGGGCTGACCATCGAGGCCGCTTCCTCGGCTCTGACCGCGTTCATGGTCGGCACGATGAGCGGCGTTCTCGTCGGCGGCTGGGTCGCCGACCGCACCGAGCGGCATTTCGCCTTCGTCCTCGCGCTGACCCTCGTCGGTTCTGCCCTGATGCTGGTCGTGAACCTCGTCAACCTGCCCGAGGCGATGACGATCGGAACCCTATTCGTCACCGGCCATCTGATCGGCGCGAGCCGCACTCCGCGCGACGTGATGGTGAAAGACGCGGCCCCGCCCGGGGAGATCGGCAAGGTCTTCGGCTTTGTCAGCGCCGGGCTGGCGCTCGGCGGCGCGATCATGCCGGTGCCGTATGGGATGCTGATCGATGGCGGCCGGCCCGACCTCGTGCTGACCCTCGTCGCGATGCTGTGGCTGGCGAGCCTCCTTTTCGCCGGCAGCGCCCGCGCCGGCACGCGGGCCGAGCCGATCCCGGAAGCGGCCGACTAGGGCATCGCCGCCGTGGAGCACGTTGCGGCCGGACCGGCCGAAGCCTATCGCGCGCGCGCCGCCGAGGGCGTGATCCGCCCCGATCCGGCCCAGCAACGCGTCGTCGACCGCCTCGAGCGGCTCCACGACGGGCTCGCCGCCTATCAGCCGCACCCGAAGCGCCGCGGCCTTTTATCGTTGCTGCATGTCGGCAACGGCAACGGTGCCTCGACCCCGCGTGGGATTTATCTCGTCGGCCCGGTCGGGCGGGGCAAATCGATGTTGATGGATTTGTTCTTTGCCGCGGCGCGGGTCGAGGCGAAGCGGCGGGTGCATTTCCACGCCTTCATGCTCGAGGTCCACGACCGCATGGAATCCGAGCGGCGCGCTCACACACGCTCGCCGATCCTCAAGGTCGCCGCCGATCTCGCCGCCGAGGCGACGCTCCTCTGTTTCGACGAATTCCAGGTCAACGACATCGCGGATGCGATGATCTTGGAGCGCCTGTTCGTCGCCTTGTGGGACGCCGGGGTTATCGTCGTCGCCACCTCCAACCGCGTTCCGGACCGGCTTTACGAAAACGGCCTCCAGCGCGACCGTTTCGTGCCGTTTATCGATCTGCTCAAAGAGCGTCTCGACGTCGTCAGCCTCGACAGCGGCCGCGACTATCGGCTCGCCCGGATGCTCGGCAAGCCGGTCTACCACACCCCCCTCGGCGACGCCGCACACCGGGCGCTCGAAACCGCCTTTGCCGATCTTACCGAGCACGAAGAAGGCCGCAGCGAAACGCTGACCGTGATGGCCCGCCCGCTTCACGTACCGCGCGCCGCCCGCAACGTCGCCTGGTTCGACTTCGACGAGCTGTGCAACCGCCCGCTTTCCGCGGTTGATTACCTGGCGATCGCCGAGCGCTACGGCGCCGTGATCGTCGAAAACATCCCGCAGCTCTCGCCCCGCGACCGCAACGCCGCCCAACGCTTCCATATCCTGATCGACACGCTTTACGAGGCCCACACTCTCCTCGTCGCCTCCGCCGCCGCCCCACCGCAGGGGCTGTACACGGTGGGCGACGGCAGCTTCGAATTCCAGCGCACCGTCTCGCGCCTGATGGAGATGCAGAGCGAGGAGTACATCGCCAACCGGGAGGTTTGATAAGCTTGGCGCTCTGTTTGCCCTACTAAGGATTCACCATGCCCGAACGTCCCGATATCCGCCTGACCCCTGAGGAGCAGGCGCAATTTTTTCACGATGTGCGCAAGTGCGCGCTGGCGACGGTCGACAAGGACGGATTTCCGCACGTCGTTGCGATGAATTATTTCGTCAAGGATGGCGCCTTCTGCATGACGTCCTATGGCAAGGCGCAGAAGGTGCTGAATGCCCGGCGCAATCCCCACGTCGGGCTGCTGATCGAGACTGGATCGAGCTATGCCGAACTGAAAGGCGTCATGGTCCGCGGCACATGTGAGATCCTCGAAGGAGCGGATGCAGTGAGCCAGGCCTTCGCCGACATGGTCGAGACCCGCGGCGGCAGCTATTCCCGCCCGGCGGGCGCTAGTTCGAGCGCACCGAAGCGGGTCGTCATGAAGATCACGCCGCACAAGATCATGACTTGGGATCACGCCAAGCTCGGGGGCCGTTACTAACGGCAGGCGTCGCCTTGCCCGTCCGGTGAAATCGCGCTAAACCGGCCCAATCTCGCTAAGACAAGACCACCCCTGCGGACGAGGATTCATCGATGGCACGCAACAAGATCGCGCTGATCGGCGCCGGTCAGATCGGCGGCACCCTGGCCCTGCTGGCCGGCATCAAGGAACTGGGCGACGTTGTTCTCTTCGACATCGTCGACGGCATCCCGCAGGGCAAGGCGCTCGACATCATCCAGGGCAGCTCGATCGAGGATTACGACGCGTCGATCACCGGCGCGAGCGACTATTCGGCGATCAAGGGCGCCGATGTCGTGATCGTGACCGCCGGCGTACCGCGGAAGCCCGGCATGAGCCGCGACGACCTGATCGGCATCAATACCAAGGTCATGAGCCAGGTCGGCGCCGCGATCAAGGAACACGCGCCCAACGCCTTCGTCATCACGATCACCAATCCGCTCGACGCGATGGTCTACATGATGCGCGAGGCGACCGGGTTCCCGTCGAACCGTGTCGTCGGCATGGCCGGTGTGCTCGACAGCGCCCGGTTCCGTTATTTCCTCGCCGAGGAGTTCAACGTGTCGGTCGAGGACGTCACCGCCTTTGTGCTCGGCGGGCACGGCGACACGATGGTGCCGCTGATCCGCTATTCGACCGTCGCCGGCATTCCGCTGCCCGACCTCATCAAAATGGGCTGGACGACGCAGGCGAAGCTCGACCAGATCCTCCAGCGCACCCGCGACGGCGGCGCCGAGATCGTCAACCTGTTGAAGACCGGCTCGGCCTTCTATGCCCCGGCGAGCGCCGCGATCTCGATGGCCGAAGCCTATCTCCGCGACAAGAAGCGCGTGCTGCCCTGCGCCGTGCTGCTCAACGGCGAATACGGGGTCAAGGACCTCTACGTTGGCGTGCCCGCGGTGATCGGCGCCGGCGGGATCGAGCGGATCGTCGAGATCCAGCTCAACGCCGAGGAAAAAGCGATGTTCGACCAGTCCTGCGGCGCCGTGCGCACCCTCGTCGACATAGCCAAGAAGATGCGGGCCGAGGCGGCGTAACCTCTTTCCCACCACTCCCGCGGAGGCGGGACTCCAGAGGCGGCCGCTACGCCGCCAGCCCCTGGACCCCCGCTTTCGCAGGGGTGGCGCGGCGGACAAGAAAGGCGTAGCGGCCGATGAACATCCATGAGTACCAGGCGAAAGAGCTTCTTTCGATCTACGGCGTGCCGATCCCCGCGGGCGGCATCGCCTATACCGAGGCCGAGGCGATCGAGGTGGCAAAGCGTCTCGGCGGCTCGGGGTGGGTGGTCAAGGCCCAGATTCATGCCGGAGGACGCGGCAAGGCGGGCGGGGTCAAGCTCGTCAAATCCGAGGCCGAGGTCGGCGAGGCGGCCAAATCGCTGCTCGGCAAGCGTCTCGTCACCCACCAGACCGGACCGCAGGGCCGCGACGTCAAGCGGGTCTACATCGAGGCGGCCTGCGACATCGCCCGCGAGCTCTATCTGGCGCTGTCGGTCGACCGGGGCACCGGTCGCGTGACCCTGATCGCCGCCGGCGAAGGCGGGATGGAGATCGAGGAACTGGCCGCGCACTCTCCCGAGAAGATTCTCAAGTCAGTGGTCGACCCGGCCGCCGGCCTGTCTTCGTTTCACGGCCGCCGCCTGGCATTCGAGCTGGGGCTCAACGCGGCGCAGGCGGCAGCGATGGTCGATTTCGCGGCAGCCCTCCACCGCGCCTTTACAGAGCTCGACGCCGCGCTCGTCGAAATCAACCCGCTGGTCGTCACCGGCGAGGGCAACCTTCTCGCGCTCGACGCCAAGATGGGGTTCGACGACAACGCGCTTTTCCGCCACTCGCAGATCGCGGCCCTGCGCGACGAGGACGAGGAGGACCCGATCGAGGTCGAGGCCGGCAAATACGCGCTGAGCTACGTCAAGCTCGACGGCAATATCGGCTGCATGGTCAACGGCGCCGGCCTCGCGATGGCGACTATGGACATCATCAAGCTGAACGGGGGCGCGCCGGCCAATTTTCTCGATGTCGGCGGTGGCGCGACGCGCGAGCGGGTGACCGCAGCGTTCAAGCTTATTCTCAGCGATGCGAATGTCGAGGCGATCCTCGTCAACATCTTCGGCGGGATCATGCGCTGCGATGTCATCGCCGAGGGCATCGTCTCCGCCGCGCGCGAGGTCAATCTGCACGTACCGCTGGTGGTTAGGCTCGAAGGCACCAATGTCGATCTCGGCCGCAAGATCCTCGGCCAATCCGGGCTCGCCGTGATCGCCGCCGACGATCTCGGCGACGCCGCGCAAAAGGTTGTCGCCGCCGTGGCGGAGGCGGGCTGATGTCGATCCTCGTCGATGCCGCGACCACGGTGATCTGCCAGGGCTTTACCGGCGCGCAGGGCACATTTCATTCCGAGCAGGCGATCGCCTACGGCACCAGGATGGTCGGCGGGGTGACACCGGGAAAGGGCGGCACAAAGCATCTCGACCTGCCGGTCTGGGACACCGTGCACGAGGCACGCGCGACAACCGGCTGCACCGCCAGCGTCATCTATGTGCCGCCGCCCTCGGCAGCCGACGCGATCCTCGAGGCGATCGACGCCGGGATCGAGCTCGTCATCTGCATCACCGACGGCATCCCCGTGCTCGACATGGTGCGGGTCAAGCGGGCGCTCGCGGGCACCGGCACCCGCCTTATCGGCCCCAATTGCCCGGGCGTCATCACCCCGGGCCAGTGCAAGATCGGCATCATGCCGGGTCATATCCACCGGCCGGGGCGGATCGGCATCGTGTCGCGCTCGGGTACCCTGACCTACGAGGCCGTGGCACAAACGACCGCTGCCGAGCTCGGCCAATCGAGCTGCGTCGGGATCGGCGGCGACCCGGTGCACGGGCTCGACTTCACCGACGTCATCGAGATGTTCCTCGGCGATGACGCGACCGACGGCATCGTCATGATCGGCGAGATCGGCGGCCACGCGGAGGAAGACGCCGCCGACCTCATCCGAACCGCCCAGCGCAAAAAGCCCGTCGTCGGCTTTATCGCGGGAACCGCGGCGCCGCCCGGCCGGCGCATGGGCCATGCCGGAGCGATCATCTCGGGCGGCAGCGGCGGCGCCGGCGACAAGATCGAAGCGCTGCGCCGCGCCGGAGTCACGATCTGCGACTCGCCTGCGGCAATCGGCATCACCGCAAAGGCGGTGATGAGGGGCTGACGGCAGCTCGTTTTGCGGGCAACCGCACGGCGATCCATCCCCTCACCTGTTGCCGCTCAGGTATGCGCAAAAGCGCTCTGTCGGGAACTGGCAATCCGGCTGCGCGTTCCAATTTTGCATCAGTACGGGGTCGTTGCGTTATGTTAACCTCGCCCCGCGAACACGGAGGTTGATTATGACCCTACGCAATCTGATTGGCTGGAAAGGCCTGACGCTCGCGGCTGCAGCGACATTCGGTCTAGTCGGCATGACTGTAGCCCCGCAGAAGGCGCATGCGGTGAGCCCCGGCGCGGCGGTTGGCATTGGTCTCGGCGCCTTCGCGCTCGGCAGCGTCCTCGCCGCCCCGCGTCCGTATTATCCCGGCTATTACGGCTATGGCTACGGCTACCCCGCCTATTATCCACCGGCCCCCGCGTACTATTCACCGTATGCTCCACGCCAGTGCTGGAATCCGTACTACAATCAATATTACGCCTGCTGATCGCGGCACTGCGTAACGAAAAGGGCGGACGAATTTTCGTCCGCCCTTTGCATGTCTAGGGATAGTTGGCGTCTACAGGTACTTCGTCGGCCGATTGAGCGTCCGCCACATATGCGCCGAGGGGCTATCGTCGAAGCCCAGCCCTTCTTTTGGCTGGCGGAAATTCCGGCCGATGATGTCGACAAAGTCGTCGAGCACGGCAGTCACGTTCGGGTCGAACGAATAGATGTCGTGGACGCAGATCATCCGCGCCGACATGTACCATTTGTGCTTCCGCGCCCGCTCATAATCGGCCTTGATGTACTCGTCGGGCTCATAGTCCGCGCCGAAATACCGCCGATACTGATCGGGATAGGGATAGCCGGCCTCCTCGTCGGCGAAGAAGCGCAGCGCCTGGTGCGCGCGGATCGCCCAGGTCACCTCCTCATCGACATAGGGCTCGACCATCTGCGCGCCCCAATAGCCATGATCCGAGCGGATAAACCCGATCACCCCGATATCGTGGAGCAGGCAGGCCAGCACCATCTTTTCCGGCAGCCCGTCCTTGAGGGCGTGCCTGGCGCTCTGCAGCAGGTGCTGAGCCGGGCCGAAGCGATATTTGAAGAAATCGACGAGCGTCGGTTTCGCCGGCATTTTCGGCAGGCGCGGGTCATCGCCCATCAGCATCTTCGCGTCCGGCTTCGCGGCCTGGAGCGCGTTGCCGTTGGGCCACGAGAAATCGGCGTCGGCGAGCATGAACAGGCGCGACTTGACGATGATCGCCTCCTCCAGCTCCCGCATCATCTTGTGCTCGAGCGCGTCGGCGCGCTGCTCGGCGGTCAGGGTGTCGTTCATGGCGTTGTCTCCTAACGAGGAGCGCGAGCGTCGCGCCCGCACCGATCCAAGAAAATGCGGGCGAGACACCCGCGCTCCTTTGCTTTCTCTTACAGATACTTGGCCGGCCGGATCATGGCTCGCCACATATGGGCGACCGGGCTGTTGTCATAACCGAGCCCCTCAGCCGGCTGGCGGAAATTGCGGCCGATCACGTCGGTGAATTCCTCGAGCTCGACCTCGACGGTCGGATCGAACGAATAGATGTCGTGAACCGTGATCATCCGGCCCGACATATACCATTTGTGATCCTTCATCCGCTTGTAGTCTTCCTCGATATAGGGGTCGGGCCGGTAATCGGCGCCGAACGCCTTCACATACGAGGCGGGGTACTCGTATCCGACCGAGTCGTCCGGATAGAACCGCAGCACCTGATGCGCGCGGATCGCCCAGGTCACCTCTTCGTCAACATAGGGCTCGACGAGCTGCGCGCCCCAATACCCATGGTCGCCACGGATAAACCCCATCGTCGAGACGTCGTGGAGCAGACACGCGAGCACCATCTTCTCCGGCAACCCGGCCTTCACCGCATGCCGCGCGCTTTGCAGCACATGCGCGGCGGGCCCGAAGCGGTAGCGGAAAAAATCCATAAGCGTCGGCTTTTCCGGCATTTTCGGCAGCCGCGGGTCGTCGCCCATCAACACGCGGGCGCGCGGGTTTTGCACCATCATCGCGCCGGCATTCGGCGGCGGGGCGAAATCCGCGTCGGCCATCGAATAGATCCGCGACTTGATGACGATGTAGTCGAGTTCTTCCGACATCTTGTGCTCGAGCGCATCGGCGCGCTGGCTCAGACTCATGGCGTCGTTCATTAGGTTCCTCCGCGGTCGGTCGTGCGGAAATCCTAGCAGATTGCGCCGACCTTGACAGGGTTTCCGCCCGCTTCCTAAATGCCGCCGACTGTTCCGGGGCCGGGCGCATAGCTCAGCGGGAGAGCACACCCTTCACACGGGTGGGGTCGTAGGTTCAATCCCTACTGCGCCCACCACCGGCCCCTGGCGAGGGAAGCGAGATGCCTGAAGGCCTTCGCATCGCCGATCTGCAAGACGATCCCCATGCCTGGGTGCGAACCCAGGCGGCACTCCTGCGCCGAGGCGACGCCGGCCTCAAGACCCTCGACTCCGAAGGCCTCAGCGATTTCCTCGAAGAATGGGCCGACGACATGCTCTCGACGGCGCGTAGCCACATGGTCAATTTGATGGCGCATGCCGCAAAGGTTGCAAAGACCCGCAACCCGGATGTGATCGGCCATTGGCGCAGCGAATGCGTCGAATTCCACGACCGGCTGATCGAAGCCTACCGCCCCTCGATGCGCGACCGGATCGATTCGGCAAGTCTCTGGCGCCGCGCCCTGCGCAAGGTATTCGCCAGCTTCGACGACCACGGCGAGCCGCGTCCATCCTTGCCGGCACAATGCCCGGTCTCGCTCGACGACCTCGTCGACCCGGAACTCGACCTCGACCGGCTCGTCGCGACGATCCGCGGCGATTAGCCGTGAAGGCAGCGCGGTGTCGGCTCTCCGCGCTGTTCGCCGTTTTCGCCACCGACCCCCGCACGCGCCGAAACCGTCGATACCCCGACATGCCGGGCGGCGCTCGATACCGCGAGCCGGTTGATGCGCGGCGTGCAGGAGCGACAAATGCAGTTCAGCCGATATGACCCGGCGGCGAACTGCCGCCTGCTGCGCGACAACCTCGACGATCTCGCGTCTGCGCGCGACCCGCTCGACCGCTGCCTCGCCGACGGTCAGCGCACGGGAAGCCTCGGCTAGATCGACGCGGCGATCGAGCAGATCCGGGCACAGCTCGTCGGTAATTGCCGGCCGTAGGGCATGTCTGGCCAGCCACGCTCGACGCGGCTAAGCTTCGGTAAAATCTTTCGGGAGAGGGTTCCCATGCGCAGCGCCGTTATCGTCTCCACCGCGCGCACGCCGATCGGGCGGGCTTATCGCGGCGCGTTCAACGACACGCAGGCGCAGGCGCTCGCCGGCCACGCGATCGCCGAGGCGGTGCGGCGCGCCAAGGTCGACCCGGCCGAGATCGACGACGTGATCCTGGGCGCGGCCTTGCAGCAGGGGAGCCAGGGCTCGAACGTCGCCCGGCAGAGCGCGCTCCGCGCGGGGCTGCCTGAGACCGTCGCGGCGATGTCGCTCGACCGGCAATGCTCGTCGGGGATGATGGCGATCGCGACGGCCGCCAAGGAGATCATGCATGACGGGATGCAGGTTGCGATCGGCGGCGGGGTCGAGTCGATCTCGCTGGTGCAGAACGACCACCTCAACCGCTATCGCAGCCAGGACGCCGACCTGATCGCGATGTCGCCGGCGATCTACATGACGATGATCGAGACCGCCGAGACCGTGTCCGCCCGCTACAACGTCTCGCGCGAGGCGCAGGACGAATACGCGCTGCGCTCGCAGCAGCGCACGGCGGCCGCCCAGCAGGCCGGCCGTTTCGACGACGAGATCATCGCGCTGCCCTCGACGATGCTGGTGACCGACCGCAACACCGGCGAGGTGTCGAAAAAGGGGGTGACACTGGGAAAGGACGAAGGCAACCGTCCCGACACGAACCTCGACGGCCTCGCCGCGCTGAAGCCGGTGTTCAAGGACGGCCTGACGATGAAGGAAGGCCGCTTCATCACCGCCGGCAACGCCTCGCAGCTTTCGGACGGCGCGTCGGCCGCGGTGCTGATGGAGGAGAAGGAGGCGGAGCGCCGCGGGCTCCAGCCGCTCGGCATCTACCGCGGCATCGCCGTCGCCGGCTGCGGCCCCGACGAGATGGGGATCGGGCCCGTCTTCGCGGTGCCGAAACTCCTTGCGGCGCACGGGCTCAAGATGGACGACATCGACCTCTGGGAACTCAACGAGGCTTTCGCCTGCCAGGTGATTTATTGCCGCGACCGGCTCGGCATCCCGCACGACAAGCTCAACGTGGATGGCGGCGCGATCTCGATCGGTCACCCTTACGGCATGTCCGGCGCGCGCATGGTTGGCCACGCCCTGATCGAGGGGAAGCGGCGCGGCGCGAACTTCGTCGTCTGCACGATGTGCGTCGGCGGCGGCATGGGCGCGGCGGGGTTGTTCGAAGTGGCGTAACACCCGCGCCGCCGCGCACCTGCGGCCGGGCCCATCTTTGTCGACGATTCGGGCGCACTGGTGATCGGCACCGTCGCGAGCGGTACGGCCACCTACGCCGCCGTGGGCGGAGTCGGGCCCGAATGTAATTTCCACGCAACCAACCCCACCATCTTCGCCTGACCCGCCTCGCCGCCCGCGAGCCTGTTGCCGAGCGTCGGGAAAATCCCGACAATGAGCCGATGGGCGGACGGATATTCTTCACCGCATTGTTGCTGGCCGGCGCGGCTGGCGGGTTTTTCGGCGCGGCGCCGATGCCGGCCGGGCCGTTCAACCCGTTCGGGATCGTGTTTCTGTCTCTGTCCGGCGTGATCTGGTTCGGCTGGAGCGTGATCCCGGACATCTATGCCTATCACGAGGAACGCGCGCGTTCGGGCCCGCTAAAGGTCGACATCATGATGCTGCGCATGGCGCCGGTGCTGTCGATGCGACCCGATCGCAGGAAGAAGCCGTCTTGAGGCCCTAGGGGTCGGTCGGGTCGAAGCGGCGGAAAAGCGCCACGAAGAAGTCGGCTATGCACGACCCGATAAAGGCAAGCGCGAAGGCGCCCGTGGCGATCGCGCCGTAAGGCTGATCACGCAATGTTTTCAAGAGCCCGCCGAGGTCGTGCGCTTCCTGCGGATTGCCGTGCCACGCCGCAGCGCAGAGCGAGACGCCCACCGCGGCGATCGCCACCCCGCGCCCGCCGGTGCCGAAGCGGCCGATCGGCTGCAAGGCCAGCCGCTCGGCGCGCGGCAGCGACAGCGGCCCTTCGACATCGCCGACCGTCGCCCATGCCATGAGGCCGGCGCCGCATGCGAACACGGCGGCACCCGTCGCGCCGATCAGCACCCGGCCGCCGCTATAGCTGGCGAACCACGCCACCCACGACTGCATCTCCGGATCGCCGCCTCGTGTAGCACCGAAGGCAGCTTCAACCACGACCGCCACGAAACCGATATAGATCGCCGCGTCGCCAAGCGTGCCCGCCACCAGGATCGCATGCGCCGGTCCCGGATGATCGCGGCGCAGGATCGCCGTGACCGCGAGCCAGGCGGAAAGACAGGCCAACCCGCCGGCGAGCACCATAATCAGCGCCGCGCCGAGCCAATGGTGCTGCAGCGGCTTCAATGACTCGATCACCCCGCCCGGCCGATAGTCCCGGCTGAACGTCGCCAGCCCGGCGGAAATGCCGACGCACAAGTAGATCGCACCGCGCGCGCCGTATCCGAGCCGGCCCAACAGGTTGATGGCCTCGCGCTCGGTCGGGGACTTGAGAAGGCTTTTCGTGATGCTCATCTTGCGCAAGACTCAAACGCCGGCACCCGAACAGAGTTGCCGCCGGAGGACCAATGACCCTCATTGAACAGATTGCCGGCAAGATCGCCGCGATCCGCTACGACGGTTTGCCCGCGGAAGCGGTCGCGGCGGCGCGGCGCGCGGTGCTCGACACGGTCGGCGTGACGCTGGCCGGCTCGCGCGAGCCCTGCACCCGCATCGCCGAGAAGGTGCTCGCCGAGGAGGCGCATGGCGGCGAATGCCTCCTTCTCGGCACCGACCGGCGCGCGCCGCCGCTCGTCGCCGCGCTCGTCAACGGCACCGCCTCGCACGCGCTCGAT
This sequence comes from Allostellaceae bacterium, assembly GCA_036489765.1. Taxonomy (GTDB): domain Bacteria; phylum Pseudomonadota; class Alphaproteobacteria; order ATCC43930; family CGMCC-115725; genus DATARH01. Next base: position 29,121 of record DASXFE010000062.1, read on the forward strand.
TTCGACGATGTCAGCAATTCGCTCGGGGGCCATCCCTCGGCGCCGATATTGCCGGCGCTCTTGGCGCTCGCCGAGACCGAGGATTGCGACGGGCGGGCCTTTATCGCCGCCTTTGTCGCCGGGTTCGAGACCGAGACACGGATCGCCCGCGCCGTCCATTTCCACCACTACGAAAAGGGCTGGCACCCGACCGCGACCCTCGGGGTCTTCGGCGCCACGGCCGCATGCTGCCACCTGATGCGACTGAAGCCGGCTCAGACCGCGCAGGCCCTGGCGATCGCCGCGTCGCTGGCAAGCGGCATCAAGGCCAATTTCGGCACCATGACCAAGCCGCTGCATGTCGGCCACACGGCGCGCAACGGCCTCTTCGCCGCGATGCTGGCGCGCGAGGGTTTTACCGCCGACAACGCCGCGCTTGAGCACACGCAGGGCTTCCTGATGGTGTTCAATGGCGAGGGCAAGTTCGACGCCGATAAGATGTTGGCCGGCTGGGGCGAGCCCTACGACATCGTCAAGCCCGGCATCGGTGTCAAGCAGCACCCGTGCTGCGGCAGCACCCACCCGGCGATCGACGCGATGCTGGCGCTGCGCGCCAAGCACGACATCAAGGTCGGCCGGGTCGCGCGGATCGATTCATGGACCCATCCGCGCCGCCTCGCCCACACCAACCGGCCCGACCCGCAATCGGGGCTCGACGCCAAGTTCAGCGTGCAATATTGCGTCGCTCGCGCCCTGCTCGCCGGCCGGATCGTGCTCGAGGATTTCGAGAACGAGAATTGGGACGACGAGACGACCCGGGCGGTCATGCGCCGCATCGTCGCCGCGCCGCACCCGGCGATGGCGGCCGCTGGCGACGAATATCTCGGCGCCGAGGTCAAGGTCACCTTCGACGACGGCCGGATGATCGCGGAAAAGATCGGCGCCGCGCTCGGCCGCGGCCCGGACAACCCGCTTTCGGACGAGGCGCTGATCGCCAAATTCGCCAACTGCGCCGCCCGGGCCCTGCCCCGCGACGCGATCGAGCCGCTTACCCAAATACTGATGACGCTCGACGAGGCGAAAAGCCTCAAGGCCGTCACCGCCGCGATCGCCGTGCCGCCGATGGTGCTGCGCGCCGCGCGGATCTAGGAGACCCCGATGCACATCCGACAGCTTCACCCGCTCTTTGTCGGCGAGGTCGGCGGCGTCGACATCACCCGGGTGCCGAGCCCCGAGACCGTCGCTGCGATCGACCGGGCGATGGACGAATACGCCGTGCTCGTCTTTCGCGGCCAGCCGATGACGCAGGACCAGCAGATCGGCTGGGCCACGTCGTTCGGCGACCTCGATGTCGGCCTCTCGAAGCTGTCTCAAAGCAAGAGTCGGCTGGATTACCCCGAGCTTCTCGACATCTCCAACGTTCTCCGCGAAGGCGATATCGCCCCCGCAGGGCACAAGCGCCTCGCCGGCGGGCTCGCCAACCAGCTCTGGCACAGCGACAGCTCGTTCCAGGCGGTGCCGGGCAAGTACTCGATGCTGTCGGCGGTGGTGCTCCCCCGCCCGAGCGTGATGGGCGCCGGCGAGACCGAATATGCCGACATGCGCGCGGCCTATGACACGCTCGACGACGCGATGAAGGCGAAGCTCGAAAACCTCGTCGCCGAACATTACGCGCTCTATTCCCGCATGTGGCTCGGCGACAACGAGTGGACCGACGCCGAAAAACGCGGCATGCCGCCAGTGCGATGGAAGATCGTGCGCACCCACCCCGGCTCGGGGCGGAAATCCCTCTTTATCGGATCGCACGCCAACCGCGTCCTCGGCTGGCCGGTGCCGGAGGGCCGGATGTTCCTCCTCGACCTATTGGAACATGCCACCCAGCGCCAGTTCGTCTATCGCCACGAGTGGAAGGTCGGCGACCTCGTCATCTGGGACAACCGCTGCACCCTTCACCGCGGCCGCCCCTACGACATGACCCAACGCCGCGAACTCCGCCGCACGACGACCAACGACGCCGACGCCGTGAATGAAGGGTTGGCCGAGGTCGCGTAGGAGCGCGGGCGTCCCGCCCGCACCCCCAGAAGAATTTGCGGGCCGCTCCCTCTACTCCGCCGCCTGTCGCAGCGGCCGCACCGACGCTTCCATCTGGCGATCGTAAGCCTTGCGCCAGTCGAGCCCGTCTTCGGTGACGAAATCACCGCTGCGCACCGTGTACATCTTGTCGGGATCGTCGAGGCCCGGCGGCACCTTGCCCTTCGCCGATGCCCGCGCGACCTGCAAGAGCCGCCGGCGCGTGCGCATGATCATCATGTCGCTCGGGCCGAGATGCTCGAACAGGTGGTCGGTGATCGGGCCCATGCTTTCCGTCACCGCCTGGTCCTGCGCGTGGATCCCGGTGATGCCGGTATAGTTGGTGCCCTCGGCCTGCGCCGCGCGGTCGATCATCCAGTCGTTTTCGGGCCGGCCCTTGAGCCGCCAGCGGCCGTACCAGTCGCTGGTGTTCGGCAGGTAGTCGAACACGCGCTGGAAGCCCGGCATCATGTTGCCGTGCTTGTCGGGACCGACACCGGGCGGATGACCTTTCCAGGTGAGGCTGACGAACATCGTGTGATGGTCGTCCATCGGGACCCAGGCGCGGTTGTGCAGATGCTCGGTGAATTTGCCCTGCGGCGTCTGCGTCCAGAACGGCAGCATGAAATTGGCGAAGCGCCAGTAGGTCTCGCCCGGCTCGCCATCGCGATAGGCCGCATACATCGTGCCGACATTGGTGTCGGTCACGTGATAGTCCGGGGCGCGCTCGGCGACGGTATATTTGAAGAGATTATCGGGGCTCACCATGTCGGGGGTGATCCCGCCGGCATGCAGAAAGCCAAAATGGCAGGTGTCGATATCGCCTTCGAGCGCCTGCAGCCAGTTGCACTCGCGCTGGACGAAATTGATCGTCACCTCGGCTTCGGGCAGCAATGTCGCCTCGATCCGCGGCAACGGCGGCGCCTCCTTGCGGTCGCCCATATAGACCCAGACGAGCCCATTGCGCTCGACCGCCTTGTACGCCTTTGCATGCACGAGATGCTTAAAGTCGCGCGCCGCCGGCACGCTCGGCATGTCGATGCAGTTGCCGTCGGTGTCGAACTTCCAGCCGTGATAGACGCAGCGGAGGCCGCCTTCCTCGTTGCGGCCCATGAACAGCGAGGCGCAGCGGTGCGGACATTTATGGTCCATCACGCCGATCTTGCCGTTGCTGTCGCGGAACGCAACGAGTTGCTCGCCGAGCAGCATGAGGCGCGTCGGCGCATCGTTCGCCTTCAGCTCCGACGACATCGCCGCCGGCAGCCAGTATTGCCGCATCAGCTTGCCCATCGTCGTGCCGGGGCCGACATGGACGAGATCGTCGCTGTCCTTCTTGCGCATGGTGTCGGTTCCTTATGACCAGAGGGCAAAGCCGAGGCCGGTGCCGGTGCCGGCGGGGGTGCGATAGCCCGGCTCATAGTGCGACCATTCCAGCGCAAGGTGTTCGACCGCGCCGGCGACGCAGATCCAGTTGCGGATCTCCGAGCTGCCGGAATTGAGCTTTTCGCGCGGCAACGACTCGATCGCCGCCCCATCCTTCTTCCGGAACAGGTCGAAGAGCCCGCGGTCGAGCGCCTCGTCGACAACAAAATGGCTGAGGCCCCCCGAGGCGGCGACGCCGACCCGGATGTCACGCGGATAGCTCTCGACCGCCTTGCGGATCGCCTGCCCCAAGCGATAGCAGCGCCGCGGGGTCGGCTGGTTCGGCGGGTAGTAGGTGTTGATGCACACCGGCACGACCGCCACGACATCCTTCATGATCCGCTTGTGGACAAACCCGATCGCGTGCCCCTCACCTTCGCCCTCGGGCACCCGGTCAGATGCAGCCAGATCGAACTCATCCTCGATCAGCGCATCGATCAGGTGCCGCGCCAGCCGCGCATCGACCGGATATTCGCGCGGCGTCCTTTCTTCATGCCAGCGCGCGCTCGCCTTCCAGCCCCAGGTCGGGTTGGCGACCGGCGCCAGCGGCATGTTGCGGATCGTGTCGCCGTAATAGACGAGGATGCCGGGCATGTTCTCGGAGTGGTACAGCTCCTCCTGGTCGTCGCCGACGACGATCAGGCTATCGAGCCGCGCCTCGCGCAGGTGGTCGCCGAGCCGCGACATCGCCGCCTCGACCGACGCGTGCCGCGCCTGCATCCGCTCCGGCGAGATCTGGGCATGGATATCGGCCGGCGCCCGCTTGAGCTGCGCCTCGTAGCTCGTGAGCTTGCCGTCGACATCGAGCAGGTTGGTGCGCTGCGTATCGCGCTCGATAAAGCGCGGCCAGTCTTCGTGCGGCGTGTTCAACATCGGCGTGTGCGAGGTGCCGATCCCCAGGACGAGCTTGGCCATTCACCGCCTCCTGCCCAAACGCCAAAAAGGATACGCGCCCAAAAAGGGTACGAGCGGCCCCGACTAGCGTCAACCTGTCGCGGCGTCCTCGACCGTGCTCCGCCGCATGTCGCGCGGCTGGGCGAGGTCATAGCGCCGGCCGCGGTGCAGGACGGCGCGGTTGTCCCACATCACGAGGTCGCCGGGCTGCCAGCGATGGGTGTAGACGAACCGCCGCTGGGTCGCATGCTCGAGCAGATCCTGCAGCAGCACGCGCCCCTCCGGCACTGACAGCCCGACGACATGCGTCGCGTGCGAGCCGATATAGAGCAGCCTTCGGCCCGACCCGGCATGCGTGCGGACAAGCGGCCAAATCGCCGGCGGGATCGCCCCGGCAATGTCCTCCGGGCTCGGCGCAAACCCCAACGTCGCCCGCGAATGATGCACGTAGTGCTCGGCCGAGCGGCCCTCCGCCTCTTCGCGCAGCCTTGCGGGTAGCCCGTCACAGGCGGCGCGCATGTCGGCAAACTCGGTCTCGCCGCCCCAATCCGGGATCGCGCTGCAATAGAGCAGCGAGTACTTTGCCGCTGGGTTCTTGTACGAGCTGTCGGTGTGCCACAGCCGCGTCGCCATGTTGGAAAGGATGCGGCGATGGTTGCGGTCGGCAACTCGTCCCGCCTCGTCGAGGTTCGAGACATCGGCGAATTCCGGCCTGACGCGCCGATGCTGCCGCACCGCCAGATGCCGCCCCGGGTCGAGCGGCCCGAAATGGCGGGTGAAATCGAGTTGCTGGTCCTGGGTCAGGTTCTGGTCGTGAAAGACAATGACGGCGTACTCGTTCATTGCCGCATCGATCTCGCCGACCGTCGCGCGGTCGATCGGGCGCGACAGGTCGATCGCCTCGGCTTCGGCGGCGAAAAGCGGGTGCAGCGGCGAAAACCTCATCCTCTATGATACCCTGCCCGGGCCAACCGCAGGAGACCGAAGATGCTCGAAACCCGCGAAGGCGGATGCCACTGCGGCGCCGTACGCTTCCGCGCCAAGGTCGATCTCGACCGGCTGTCGCAGTGCAACTGCTCGATCTGCACAAAGAAAGGGATCCTGCACCTCGTCACCGACCCCACGGATTTCGAGCTGTTGAAGGGCAAGACCGCGCTGACCGCTTACACATTTCAGACCGGCGTCGCGCAGCACACCTTCTGCAGACATTGCGGGATGCACGCCTTCTACATCCCGCGCTCGCAGCCGCACATGATCACGATCAACGCCCGCTGCCTCGACGACATCGACGGCCCCACCCTCAAGCCCACCCGCTTTTTCGGCGGCCGCAATTGGGAAGAGGCCCAGGCGAAACGCCTCGCGGATGAGGGCAAGGAGCCGCCCGACTACATGGGCGGCAAGGCCGGCGCGATCACGCTGCAAGGGATACTGGATCGGGCGGGGGAGTAGTTGCTGACTCGGGCAGTGGAGCTTAGAGATCTTGTGATCCTCACAGGACCACGACGAACTCCCATGTCCCGAAGCGAGACGATCGAGATCGAGACCACAGCGGCCGACGCCTCGGCGGAACTCGCGAGGCGAGGGGTTGGCGCTGACGAGCGCGTGGTGGTCTTCGTTATTCCCGACGATTGGGTGGCTCGGGCGCGCGCAGCGTCTCGCGCGAAGATAGTCGCCGCAGGTTTGGGCGACGAGGATATCGATCGCCTTATCGAGGAGGCGCGCGAGGAAGTATACCAGATGAAGAAATGAGGATCGTCGTCGATACGAACGTCCTCATCAGCGCCGTTTCAAGGACGAAACGCCACCCTTCCATGTGGTCGATTGGATCGACCGGCATGGCGAGCTGCTTCGGTCGACCGAAACCGAGCTCGAAATCCTCGATGTACTCGGAAGACAGCACATCATGGCGATGACGATCCCACTATTCGTGGCCGGCTTACGACGGATGATCGCACGGTCGGCATTGATCGACATCAAGGAGCGCGTTGCCGTCTGTCGCGACCCGAAGGACGACAAATTCCTCGAACTCGCGGTTCATGGCCGTGCCGACGTTATCGTGACGGGCGACGCTGATCTGCTTGCCCTGCATCCGTTCCACGGTATCCCCGTCGAGACGCCCGCCGCGTTTCTGCGGCGGATCGGACGCCCCTAGATCACGATCTCCCGCCGCACGCCGCGGACGTCCATCTCGAAATCGAGGCCTTGGACCGGGGGGCGGCAGTAATGCCAGGTGACGCCGCCGACGGCGGCGCCCTTGGCAACGATCTCGTCGGCCATCGCCGGATAGATGTCGAAGACCGTGTACATCTGCGTCGCGGTCACGTCGGCCCAGTCGAAGCCGAGCGGGGCCATGCGCTCGCCCATCACGGTCACGACGAGCCGCGCCTTCTCCCGCATCCCGTCCGGCGACTGGTCGCCGAGGCGGACCGTACGCGGCCCATAGGCACCGCTGTCGCCACGCGCCTCGCCGCTGCCGGCGGCGACAAAGCTGCCCGGGCCTGCCCCCTCTACCGTGTAGCAGAACGCGTGCAGCGACGGCTCGGACGGCGGTACGATCTCCGGACACACGTTCGAGCGGGCGACCGGGTTCACATCATCGTTGAAGACCCCCCATTTCTCCAACCGCTGCACATATTGCCGATTGAAGTCGATAAAGCCCTGGTCGGTGAACTGCCCCGGCGAGCGCAGCTCGCAGGCGCAAAACGCCTGGAACGGCCGGCCCACCGATTTGAGGTGCGCCTCGACGGCGTCGAACCCGGCCTGTAGCGGCAGCATCTTGGCAAACGTCGCCCGCACGATCTCGAACCCCGGCTCGGCCGCGACCCCGCCGGAATACTGGAACGCGTGGGTCAGAAAGCGATAGCCGCCAGGGGCGAAAGCTTGCACGGCCATGAGGGATCTCCTGTCGGTCTTGTTCTACGCGATCGGCGCGGTCGCCGCCTCGAGCCAGGTCGCGGTCTCGGGGTCCACGAGCGGGGTAATTTCGGCGCGGACGCGGGCATGGTAGGCGTTGAGCCAATCGACCTCGCCGCGATCGAGGAGGCCGCGATCGACGAGATTGCGGTCGATCGGCGCCAGGGTCAGCGTCTCGAAGCACAGCATCGCGCGCCCCTCGACGCTGCCGTCCCATTTCTGCACGACGATCAGGTTCTCTATGCGGATGCCGTAGGCGCCGGCCTTGTAGTAGCCCGGTTCGTCCGACACGATCATCCCCGGCAACAGCGCCTGCGCGCTCGGCGCCTTCGAGATGCGCTGCGGCCCCTCATGCACGGAAAGATAGCTGCCGACGCCGTGGCCGGTGCCATGATCGTAGTCGAGTCCCTCCTGCCATAGCGCGCGGCGCGCCAACGGGTCGAGTTGGGCGCCGGTCGTGCCGGACGGGAACCGCGCCGTCGCCAGCGCGATATGCCCCTTGAGCACGCGCGTGAACCGGTCCCGCATCTCCGGCGTCGGGTCCCCGATCGCGATCGTGCGGGTGATGTCGGTCGTGCCGTCGAGGTATTGGGCACCCGAATCGAGGAGGTAGAGATTGCCCGGTTCGAGCCGCTTTTCGGTCTCGGGGCTGGCGCGGTAATGCACGATTGCCCCGTTCGGCCCGGCGCCCGAGATCGTCGGGAAGCTCAAATCGCGGAAATGCTCGCCGGCGCGGCGAAACGCTTCGAGCCGGTCGCTGGCGGCGATCTCGTGGAGTTCGCCGTGCGGCGCCTCACGCGCGAGCCAGGCGAGGAATTTGGTGACGGCGGCCCCGTCGCGGCGATGCGCCGCCCGAGTGCCGTCGAGCTCGACCGGGTTCTTGCACGATTTCGGCAACAGGCACGGGTCGGCCACACGGTGGATGATCGCGCCGGCCGCACCGAGCCGGTCGAACACCCATGAAGATGCCGTCGCCGGATCGGCCTGAACGCGGCCCTCCTTGGCGAGCGCGTCGAGCACCGGCCCGAGCCGCTCCGGCGCCTCGATCGAAACGCCGTTGCCGAGATGCCGCTCGATGCCGGGCACCAGCTTGCGGCGGTCGATAAACAGCGTGACGCTGGCGTCGGCGCGCAGGATGGCGAAGGAGAGCGGCAGCGGCGTGTGGGGCACGTCGCCGCCGCGGATGTTCAGCAGCCACGCAATCGATTCGGGCATCGTCAGCACCGCCGCCGCGATACCTTCATCCGCCAAGCCCTTGGCGAGCCGACCCCGTTTCGCCTCGGCCGTCTCGCCGGCGAAGTCGTCGGGCTGCGGCCGCACCGGCGCGAGCGGCGGCGGCGGCTGGTTCGGCCAGACCTTGTCGAGCGGGTTGCCGTCGACTGCGCGCAACGTCGCTCCCGCGCGCTCCACATTCGCGCGCAGGCGCTCGATCTCGTTCGGCGTGTGCAGCCATGGGTCGTAGCCGATCGCGTCGCCTTTCGTGACGACGCCGCCGAGCCATCGCGCCGGGTCTTCCTGGAGATGATGCTGCTCAAACAACGCCGTGTCGACCTGCGCCGCCGCCTGGAGCGTGTAGCGCCCGTCGACAAAGATCGCCGCGCGCTGCATCAATACTACCGCCGCGCCGGCCGAGCCGGTGAACCCGGTCAGCCAGGCGAGACGCTGCCCACGCTGCGGCACGTATTCGCCCTGGTACTCATCGGCGCGCGGCACGACAAACGCCGAGAGACCGCGCTTCGCCAACTCGTCGCGCAGCGCCTGGAGACGCGCCGGCCGCGGCATCCTGGCGAAATCCTCGTTCGAGATGCCGTCGCTATAGGTCGCGGCGAGCTCCTTGTGCAGCGCCTCAAGCGCGGCGGCCAGCGCCGCCGGCATCGGATCGGCGACCAGCACATGCCAATCCGTCCCGATCTCCTCGGGCGCGGCCAAGGCGCCGCGGATCAGCGCCGCGACCCCGTCGGGGTCGTACGCGGACCCCGCTTCGCTCAACAGGCGCGCCAGTTGGGCGCGGTCGTCACCCTTTGCCATCGCCTCAATCCATTACCGCAATCGATACCGGCGGGCGCAATTCGAGGCATACCGCCAGCGCCTGATGCAGCTCGTTGCCAAGGAAACGCTGGAACACCGCCTCGCCGTCGCGCGGCAGATGATCCATCGCCGGCAATGCGGTCTGGGTCAGCGCGTAATCGAAGCGCGGCGCCCATTTCCGCGCGCCGAGCCGCGCCGTCGTCGAGCAGTTGTCGACCATGAACGCGACGTCCTTGAAGTCCATATACGGGTTCAATGAATCGATCGCCTCGATGATCGATTCATTGACGATCTCGGAATAGGGGTGGCCGCGCTCACGCAAGAGGTCGGCCTGCGCCATCATCGTCGCGACATAGATTCCGGCGGTGATCGGGTCGACGACCGCTTCGCGGTTGGTCTGAAGGTTGCGGCCGACCTTCCACATCTCGGTACCGGCGATTTCGCTCATCGGAAACCGCTTCAGCCGGCCGGCGGCATTGACGACGCTGCGGATCTCGTTGCCGCAGGCGACCTCCTCGTAGATCTCGGTCAGGATGTCGGCCGCCGGCGCATAAGTCGCGCAATAGGCGCGCTTGAAGGCATCTTTTCCGGCCGCGTCGAGCCCCTCGTAGACCCCGACCAGCCCGTGCGCCGAGATCGCCCGCGAAATCGGCGCCGTGATGCTTTTTGCCGAGTCGAGAAAGGCGTCGTCCTTTTCCCGGCCCTGGCTGCGGAAATAGCGGTAGAGGCTTTCGACGATCCCGTGCACCGCGCCCAAGAGGATGCCGCGCTCGCCGAAAATGTCGGAGCGGTATTCGTAGACGAGCGTCGTCTCGAACGTCACCGGCGAACCCAGTCCGATCGCCCAGGCGAGCGCATAATCGGTCGCGCGGCCGTCGATGTCCTGGTGCACGGCAAAGCTGCAATTGATCCCGGCGCCGTTGACCTCGCGCCCCTGGACGTAGAGCCGTCGCACCGACGGCCCCATCCCCTTCGGGCACACGCCGACGACGTTGATGTCCGGCCGGAAATTCCTGCCGTTGCTCTGCAGGTGTCCGACGAGGAACCCATGCGACAGGCCAAGCGTCGCGCCGGATTTCAGCGCCGCGCTGATCTCGTCGTAATTCTCCGCCTGTGCCGCATCGGAGATCAGGAGAAGCACGAGGTCGCTTTCGCGGATGACCTGGTACATCTCGCCGAGCGTGCCGTTGGCCTCGGTGAACCCGGCCTTTTCCGCGGCCGCCATCGACGACGACCCGGCGCGCAGCCCAACCTTGACCCGGATATCGCTGCCCGTCAGCGACTCGCGCAGGTTTTGCGCCTGCGCCGGGCCTTGCGACGACCAGCCGAGCACGCCGATCTGCCTCACCCCGTCAAACCCCTTCGGCAGCAGCGGAAACAAGTGTCGCCCGCCGCGGACGATCCACTCTTCCTTGCTGCCGAGGGTGATCTTTTCGCTGTGGAAAACCTTTGAGGTGAACGCCATCGCCCCAGCCCTCGCAACCGCTCCGCATTCCGTCCGCACACTTTATCGCAGAATGCGGCGCAGCGCGCGATTTCGCCGATCATCGATGGTGCGGCGCGGAATCATGTTTCATTAATTTGTCAGTGGTATTGACCTTATGCATGGCTGAGATGCGTTGAAATCGCTGGATACATCATTATCGAAAGCTCATTTGTGCGATGCAACATCGAGTCTGAATCGAGTTTGGGAGCCTAGCCATGTCGGTCATCAATCTCTTCCTCGCGGCCCGCGACGCCATCGCCGACCGGCGCCGGCGCAACCAGGCCTATGCCGAGTTGTCGGCGCTCGACGACCGTTCGCTGGCCGATATCGGCGTCCACCGCTCGCAAATCCCCGCGATCGTCGCCCGTGCCCAGTGCGCCGCCAAGCAGAAAGGGCCCATGAGCCACGATCAGGCGGCCACCGCCCGCGCCAGCTTTATCGGCGGCCACGGTCTCGCGCGCTGAGGATCAGCGTCGACCACTCGCCGATCGCGATCCGCCGGACGAGACAAAGCCGCCGGGCGCGATAGGCCGAAAGGACATATGCCTCCTGCCGGCCCAACAGGCCCGACAGGACGGCAACCCCGTCGGGAGCAATGGCGCGCGAGAGATCGCGCGCCATTTGCGCGAGCGGACGGGCGAGGATATTGGCGAAGATCAGGTCGAAACGCCGCCCCTTGACGCGCCGCGAGCGAAACCCCGGCACGCACCCCACCTGGACCTGCCCGGCGAGCCCGTTTCGCCGCACGTGATGCCGCGCGACCCGGACCGAGCCGGGGTCGATATCCCCGGCCTCGACCCGCCGCGCCAATAGCCTCGCCGCCGCGATCGCCAGAATGCCGCTGCCTGTGCCGATATCGAGCGGCCGGCGAAACCGCCGCCGCCGCGCCAGTTGATCCAGCGCCAGCAGACACCCGGTCGTCGAGGGATGCTCGCCGGTGCCGAACGCGCTCGCCGCGTCGATCTCGAGCGCGATCGCCCCATCCCGCGCCGGCGGCCGCCAGTGCGACCCATGCACGAGGAACCGCCCGACCCACAGCGGCGGAAACGCGCGCTTCGTCTCCTCCAGCCAATCCCGCTCCTCCACCGGCTCCTCGGACAGCGCGATCACATCGCCGCCGGCTCCCGATGCCGCCAGCCTGATCCGCACCTCGAGCGTCGGATTCAGCCGCCTCCCGGACGCATAGGTATCGAGCCGCCACAAATCGCCGGCCTCATCGGCCTCGAAAAGGCTCAACCCGCCGGCCTCGTCATCGACGAGCGACGCCACGGCGGCGGCGGCCTCGGCACCGCGAAGATCGACCGAAATGCGCCATATGCGGTCGGACTGCATCAGCGTCCTGCCCAATCGCCCCTAAGCTCGCTCGACAAAGGCGTCCATGACCCTCTTGTCGCCGGCATGCTCGAAATCGATCGCGAGCTTGTTGTCCTCGATTTCGCGGATCACGCCGTAGCCGAATTTCTGGTGAAAGACCCGGTCGCCGACCGAGAAGCCGCCGACTTTCCGCACTTCCTGGCCGCGCCCCGGCACCCGGCTCGTCTCGACCAGAAGCGGCGGGCGCGGCGGCGTGTGCGTCATCCGCTCGCCGCCGCCGGTCCGCGCGACATTCCAGTTCGAGCCCCACGCCGAGTTCGATGTCCACCCGCCGGCGGCGCCGCCGAGCCCCGGCTCGGTGTTCATCTCGATCTCGCCCGCCGGCAACTCGTCGACAAAACGCGAGCGGGCGGCGGATTGCCATTGCCCGTGGATCCGCCGGTTGGCGGCGAACGACACCAGCGCCCGTTCCCGCGCCCGGGTGAGGCCGACATAGGCGAGCCGCCGCTCTTCCTCGAGCCCGTTCATCCCGTGCTCGTCCATCGACCGCTGGCTGGGAAAGAGGCCCTCCTCCCAGCCCGGCAGGAACACCGTGTCGAATTCCAGCCCCTTGGCGCTGTGCAGCGTCATCAGGCTGACGAGATCGCCATCCGAATCCGCGGCGTTGTCCATCACAAGGCTGATGTGTTCGAGAAACCCGGTCAGGTTTTCGAACTCGGTCATCGCGACGACGAGCTCCTTCAGGTTTTCGAGCCGTCCCGGCGCGTCGGGCGCGGTGTCGGCTTGCAGCATTCCGGAATAACCACTCTCGTCGAGCACGATCTGCACGAGATCGGTGTGGGAGATCCGCTGCGCCTCGGCGCGCCAACGGTCGAGCGCCGTGATGAAATTGCCGAGCGCATTGCGCGCCGCCTTTGGCAGTTTGTCTCCGGCGATCAAGTCGCGCGCCGTCTCGACCAGCGGCATCCGTACGGCCCGCGCGGCGCCGTGCAGCACTTGCAGGCTGGCGGTGCCGATGCCGCGGCGCGGCGTGTTGACGATGCGCTCGAAGGCGAGGTCGTCAGCCGGCTGCTGGATCAGGCGGAGATACGCCAAGGCGTCGCGTATCTCCGCCCTTTCGTAAAAGCGCGGACCGCCGATCACGCGATAGGGCAGTGCGAGGGCGATGAACCGTTCCTCGAACTCGCGTGTCTGGAACCCGGCGCGCACCAGGATCGCGACCTCCTTGAGCGCGTGGCCCTTGCGCTGCAGCGCCTCGATCTCGTCCCCGACCCAGCGCGCCTCCTGCTCGGCGTCCCACAGGCCGCGCACGACGGTCTTTTCGCCCCCTTCGGCGCGGGTCCACAGCGTTTTGCCGAGCCGGCCGCGGTTGTGCCCGATCACCCCGGCCGCGGCGGCGAGAATGTCCGGGGTCGAGCGATAGTTCTCCTCGAGGCGCACGATCAGGGCGCCAGGAAAGTCGCTTTCGAATTTGAGAATGTTTTCGATCTGCGCGCCGCGCCAGCTATAGATCGACTGATCGTCGTCGCCGACGCAGCACAAATTCTTGTGCTGCTGCGCCAAAAGCCGCAGCCACAGATACTGCGCGACGTTGGTGTCCTGGTACTCGTCGACGAGGAGATAGCGAAACCGCCGCTGATATCCTTCGAGCACGTCGGGATGGGTCGTGAACAGCGTCAGGTTGTGCAGCAGCAGATCGCCGAAATCGACCGCATTGACGGTTTTGAGCCGCTCCTGATAGGCGCGATAGATCTCTACCGCGCGGCCGTTGGCGTAATCGCCGGCGTCGGCGAGCGAGACCTTGTCGGCTATGAGCCCGCGATCCTTCCAGCGCTCGATGATCGCCAGCACCCCGCGCGCCGGCCAGCGCCGGTCGTCGATATTGGCGGCGGACATCACCTGCTTTACGAGGCGGATCTGGTCGTCGGTGTCGAGGATCGTAAAGCTCGAATTGAGGCCAACGAGCTCGGCGTGGCGGCGCAGGATGCGCGCGGCGATGGCGTGGAACGTGCCGAGCCACAGACCGCCCGCCGCCCCGCCGATCATTGCCTCGAGCCGCTCGCGCATCTCGCGCGCGGCCTTGTTCGTGAAAGTGACGGCGAGGAGCTCGCCCGGAAACGCGCGGCCGGTCGCCAGGATGTGGGCGAGGCGCGTCGTCAGCACCCGCGTCTTGCCGGTGCCCGCTCCGGCCAGCACCAGCACCGGCCCATCCATCGCCTGCACGGCGCGTGCCTGCGCCTCGTTCAGAACGGAGAGATACGGCGCCGTCGCGGGCGCCTCGGCTGCGGCGGCAAGCTCGGGCATCTGCGCATCATATAGGAACGAGGCGGCGCAGGCACAGGACCGCGGGCGTCCCGCTCGCAACCGGCGCCAGGGCGGGCGAGACGTGCGCGGTCCAAGCCGGTCTCACCGGGACGTGAAAGCGCGCCCCGGCTCAACCATCGGGTTTTTCTATCATCCCCGCCGGCTTCACCGTATTTGTGGGGGATGCACGCGGCGATCGTTCTCTTGGTGCTGATCCTGACCTATTTCGGCATGGCGGCCGGGCGAATCGCCTGGCTGCGGGTCGACCGCACCGGCATCGCCCTCTTGGCCGTCATCGCGCTGCTGGCGACCGGCGCGATGACGCTCGACGATTTCGGCAGCGCCGTCGACATGCCGACACTCGCGCTCCTCTTCGCGATGATGATCATCTCGGCGCAGCTCGCCGAATCGGGGTTCATCGACCTCTGCGCCCGCACGATCATCGGCACCCATGGCGGCGCGGCGGCGCTCCTCGCGCTGACCGTCGCGATCGGCGGCGCCCTGTCGGCATTCCTCGCCAACGACATCCTGATCGCGGCGATGGCGCCCTTGCTGATCGCCGGCGCGCAAAACCGCGGCCTCGACCCGCGCCCCTTCGCGATTGCGCTCGCCGCCTCGACCAATGCCGGGTCGGCGGCGACGATGATCGGCAATCCGCAAAACATCCTCTTAGGCGCGATGGGGCGGCTCGATTTCTGGCACTTCATCGCGGTCTGCGCCGTGCCGGCGCTGTTTTCGCTGGTCGTCGTTTTTGGCGTCGTCTGGCTGCAATGGCACCGGCGGATCGACGATGCCGGCGCGATTGCCGCTCTCGACGCGCCGTCACCGCCACCGGCGCCCACCCATGCGCTCGACCGGGTGCAGATGATCAAGGGCGGCGTGGCCGTCCTCCTCCTGCTGCTCCTGTTCCTGACCTCGCTCCCGCGCGAGACCGGGGCGCTAATCATTGCCGCGCTTCTCCTCGCCAACCGCAAGATCACCAGCCGCACGATGATCAACGCGGTCGATTGGCCGCTGCTCCTCCTGGTCTCGTGCCTGTTCGCGATCACCGGCGCGCTCAACCACGCCGGTATCGCCGCGCAGCTTCTCGCTTTCCTCGGCGATTACGGCCTCCTCCCCCACAGCTTGATCCTCCTGACCCCGTTCAGCCTCGTCACGACAAATGCGATCGGCAGTCTCCCCTCGGCGATGCTGCTGCTTCAGGTGTGGCAAGTCCCGCCGGAGAACGTGCTTTATGCGCTGTCGCTGCTGTCGACGCTGTCGGGCAACCTGCTCCTCTCCGGCAGCCTCACCAACGTGCTGATCGCCGAGCGCGCCGAGCGTATGGGCGCGCCGCTGACCTTCCGCGACCACGCCCGTGCCGGCATCCCGATCGTCGTCCTGTCCCTTGCGTTCGCGATCGTGTGGCTCGACATGACGCATGTTCTGACCATCATGCCGGCGCCATTGTCATCCCAATGATCGCTTCTCCGCTCCGTATCGGCACACGCGGCAGCCCGATGGCCCTCTATCAGGCCAATCTGGTGCACGACCGCCTCACCGCCGCGCATCCGGGCCTCGCCGCCGAGATCATCCCGATCCGCACCACCGGCGACCGCGTGCAGGACCGCGCCCTCGCCGAGATCGGCGGCAAGGGCCTGTTTTCGAAAGAGATCGAGACCGCCCTCGCCGAGCACCGCGTCGACCTCGCGGTTCATTCGCTGAAGGATATGGAGACGGTTTTGCCCGACGGCCTCGCGATCACCTGTGTCCTGCCCCGCGACGACCCGCGCGACGCCCTCGTCGGCGCACGCCTCGCCGATCTGCCGCGAGGCGCCCGCATCGGCACCGGCTCGTTGCGCCGCCGCGCTCAGCTCCTCCGCCGCCGGCCCGACCTCGCCGTCACGCCGATCCGGGGCAACGTCGACACCCGCCTCGCGAAGCTCGGCGGCGGCGAGGTCGACGCGTTGATGGTCGCGATGTGCGGCCTTCGGCGCCTGGATCGCGCCGAGGTCGCGACGGAGATCCTACCGCCCGAGGTTATGCTTCCCGCCGTCGCCCAAGGCGCCCTCGCGATCGAATGCCGGGAAGACGACGCTCGCGTGCGCACGCTCCTCGCGCCCCTGCACGACGAACCGAGCGCCGCCCGCGTGTTTTGCGAACGTGCGATGCTGGCCGCCCTCGACGGTTCCTGCCGCACCCCGATCGCCGGCCTGGCGGAGATCACCGGCGAGCGGATTTTTCTGCGCGCGCTGCTCCTGAGCCCCGACGGCAAGGCCGAGCGCCGCGCCGAAGGCGACGCCCTGATCAAGGATGCCACCACGCTCGGCAACGAGATCGGCGAAAGTCTCCGGAACGGTGCCGGCCCCGAGTTCGGGCTGCCCTGACCCCTGTCACCGCTTCGGCGGATGCGCCCGCACGAATTCCTCGTTGACGTCGGCGCCCCAGCCGGGGCCGGTCGGCAGCAGCAGGTCGCCGTTCTCGATGACCGGTGGCTTGGTGACGATGTCGTCCTTCCAGGTCACGTCGTCGATGTCGATCTCCATGACCTTGAAGTTCGGGATCGCGGCGCAGAAATGGGCGCTGATCAGCGACCCGAGATGGCCGTTGAAATTATGCGGCGCACAGTTGACCTCGAATGAATCGGCCATGTTGGCGACCTTCACCGATTCGAGGATGCCGTTCCACGCCACGTCGATGATCGCGTAGTCGACCGACTGGTTCTCGAAGAACGGGCGGAAATTGCGCCGTCCATAGATCGATTCGAGCGAGGCGATCGGGGTGCGCGAGGAATTGCGGATACGCGCCAGGGCCGCCGCGTCGTAGAGGTCGATCTCGAGCCAGACGAGGTCGAGTGGCTCCAGCGCCCGAGCCAGCCGGACGTAGCCGTCGACCTTGTAGTTGAAGTTGGTGTCGAGGTGCAGCCCGACGCTCTTGCCGGCGCCCTCGCGAAACGCCGAAAGCTGGTCTACGGCGGCCGCGGCGATATCGGCATCGGCATTGAGCTCGGGGAAACCGGGCTGGCCCCCGGTGCCGGGGCCATGCATCCAGTGCCGGCCCTTTTCGAAACGGATCAGGTTGGTCTTGAGCCCCTTGAACCCCTTCTCGCGGACCTCGCGGCCGAGCGCGACCACGTCGTCGAGCGTCCGCACCGGCCCGACCCCGGCCAGCTCCTTGATCCGGTCGGCATAGCGCGCCCGATAGGTGCCGCAATGCGACCAGTAAACCTGCATCCGGTCGCGGAACGGCCCGCCGAGCAGTTCGTAAACCGGCACGCCGAGCGCCTTGGCCTTGATGTCGACCAACGCGTTCTCGATCGCGCCGATGGCCTGGGCGTTGAGCCCACCCGCCGCCTGCCGGGTCGCGGCGTAGAGATAATTGCTGTGCGTCTCGACAGGCCGCGGGTCCTGGCCGACCAGCCGCGCCGCGAGCTTCTCGATGACCCCCGCGAGCCCCTGCGCACCATAGCCTTCCATGAATTCCGACCAGCCGACGATCCCCTCGTCGGTGCTGACCTTGAGGAACGAATTGACCCGCCAGCCGGCGTCGCAATGCAGGGTCTCGATCTTGGTGATCTTCATGGCGTTCTCTCCAAAACTGGACCGCGGGCGTCCCGCCCGTATCTTGACGAAAGAAATGCGGGCGAGACGCCCGCGCTCCTTCTCACCCCTTGGCCGCGATCTCCGCCAACACCGGCTCGATATAGGACAGGAACAGCTCAGGATTCTCGCTCGTGGGAAAGTGACCGAGCCGGCGCATGATCGTGACCTTCGCTCCGGGCACCGCCTTCGCCACCGCGAGCGCGTCCTCGGGCGTTGCCGAGTAGTCGTACTCCCCGGTCAACAGGTAGAGCGGGCAATGCGCCGTGTCGATCTCATTGAGCCGGCCGCGGATGTCGCCGTCGACCCCGTAGAAATAGAGGTCGCCTTTGAATACGCCGGGGCCGCTCTGCATGTAGTGCCACAGCGTCTCCCAGCGATCGGCCGCGGGGCTCTGCGGCGCCATCAGCCCCGACACCGCCCCGGCCGCGACCTCGCCGCCGTGGACATCGCCGCGATGCAGCCAGTTCAGATCGTAATAAGGCGAGGTGTGCGACGCGCTTTCGAGCCCGATCAGTGCCCGGAACGCTCGCGGATAGCGCACCGCCAGATGCAGGACGACGCGCCCGCCGATCGAGCACCCCATCACCACCGGCCGATCGAGCCCCAGCGCCGCAACCACCGCCATCGTAAACCCGGTGTAGGAATCCGAGGTCAGCCGGTATTCCTCGTCCTGCCAGCCTTCGGGCGGCGAGGATTTGCCGTGCCACGGCAGGTCGAAGGCGATGACGCGGAACTTGTCGGTCACCGCGGCCGCGTTCATCAGCCCGCGATACTGCCGCCCGTCCGCCCCGGCCGTGTGCAGGCAGACGAGCGGGATTCCGCTGCCGCTGCCGGCGCTTTCGAAATAGACGCGGTAGTGCCGCCCCTCGTAAACGAGGTGCAGGTATTGCCCCGTGACCGGCTCGATGTACGCGCTCATCTGAGGTGCCCCAGCAGCGCCTTCCAATAGAGGAGGCGCGACATGAACGGGTGGAGGTCACCGGCCAGCCGCACCTCCCGCCGTTTGACAAAGGCGAGGATGTCGTGGTCGCCCGGCACCGGCTCCGCCGCCAGCATCCGCTCCCACACCGCCTCGGCGCCGATCACCGCGAAATCCGCCGACGGCGTCACAAAGGGTCCCTCACACGCCTCGACGACCCGCCCGTCGCTGAGCCGCAGCCGAAACTCCCGCTCGCCGACGACAAACAGGCAGGACGCGTCGAGAAACCGCCCGCGGCGCACGAGCGGAGCATCGCCGTTCACCTTGTCCGGCAGCGCCGCCACCCGGGCCGGCATCTCGTCCATCGCACTCATGCGGAAAGGATGGCACAGCAGCGGTGCGATTGACAGGCACGGTTCGGCGGCCAGATCAACCAATTAAGCCGACCAATTTGGAGACACCGCCGCCCATGCCAAAGCGTTTAGCGGGAGCTCCGCGAAGATCCTGCGGCCTTTCGATCGAAGCCCCCCGAGGCGACGCGGCCAGGGCCGCGCGATCGCCCGCCTCGTGCCCGCCCCGGAAGGGCGCCGGGGCTCGGGTCTCGGAGGCGATCGAAACGATCAGGAGACTGGGAGATTGGCCGGAAAGTCAGGGAACAGCACGGTCCAACCGCGATCGAGGAAATCCTGGCTTGGCGCCATGAAGGCCGCAAATACTGATGCCGTTCGTTACCGACGCGTCCGTCGTGCTTGCGGGTACGACCGCTGATGTCGCGCGCAACCGTTTACAGCTCGAACCGGCGGCGACACCAGGGTTGTGGTGCCCCGGACGCAACGGCCTTCGCGAAGGGCTCGACCTTGCGACGTCGACACCAGCTCGCTGCGGACGCCCGAGCGCAGAGGGTTTCGCTCGTCGGCTAGATCTGGTCGACGTCGGAGAGGGAATAGGTCGCGTCGTCGTTCGGCGGGTTCTCGCCGATGCGGACCTTGTCCTTGGCGGTAAAATGGTAGGGCGGCACCGGCAGGTTGTAGGGCGCCGGCACCCCGGCGAAGACGCGGCCGGAGAGGTCGTATTTCGACCCGTGGCACGGGCAGAAATAGCCGCCCGGCCAGTTCCCGCCGGCGACGTCCGCGCCCTTCGGCTTGAACTCGGGGATGCAGCCGAGATGCGTGCAGATGCCGACGAGGATCAGGAATTCGGGGTTGACCGAGCGGTGCCAGTTCTTGGCATAGGTCGGCTGCTGGAATTCGGTGGAATTGGCGTCGCGCAGGAGGCTGGTGTCGGCCTTATCCTGGAGCATCTTGAGCTGATCCGGTGTGCGGCGCACGACAAAGATCGGACGGCCACGCCATTTGACGATGATCTGCTGCCCCGGCTTGACCGGCGCCAGGTCGATATCGACGGGTGCGCCGGCCGCGATCGTGTCGGCCGCCGGCTCCAGCGTGTCGACGAACGGCCACAGGGCGGAGATGAGGCCTATGCCGCCGAGGGCGCCCGTCATCAGCAGCAGAAAATCCCGCCGCGGGGTTTCCGCGCCGGGACCGTGATGGACAATCTGATCGCTCATGCTCGGCCAAACGCCGAGCATCGCTAGGCGGTCCGGCGCCGCGTCCATTTGGCGCGACCGCGTCCGTACTCAGCGCCCGACGATGTCATGTTCCGTCGGCGCCAACAGGGCGAGAAAGCGGTTCTGGGTCCAGAACGGAATGCCCTGGCGGTCCATCGCGATCTGCAGATCCTCGACAACGGCGTTGAACTCGCCGACCGAAACGTGCAGCCCCTCATGCGCGGCGTGGAGATCGCGGCCCGGATACTTGCAGGGCCCACCGACCCGCATGCAGAAATACGCGGCCAGCCGCGGCGTCAGCCACTCGAAGCTGACATTGCCGAACTGGTCATGCGTACGCGGGTCTTTCGACGCGATGTCGAGCATCGCCGTGGCGAGGCGGGTCAGCCCGTCCTTGCCGCCGAGTGCCTCGTAAAGGCTGGTGCCGGCGGCGCCCGGCTGCGACCCGCCGAGCAGACCGGCGATCGCGCCGACCGCGAGCAGGAAACCCCAAAGACCGTATCGCCCCCCAAGACGGTGTCGCATTGCGCGCCTCAAAATCCGATCTGGGCGGAAAGGTAGACGCCGCGCTGGCCGCTTTGCCCGGCGACGCTGCCGAGGTCGACCGCGGCCAGGGTCAGTGACAGGTTGCGCGTCGGGAAATAGGCGATGAACGCGTCGATCCAGCGGTCTTCCGTGGCAAAGCTCATGTTGTTCGGCTGCTGCCGGTACTCGGCCCCGATGGCGACGTTGCGGCTCAGCAGAAACGCGGCGGAGCCTTCGAATTCGGCATGATAGCTATCGCTGCGGTCGCCGCCAAAGCCGAGGATGCCGAGCTGGTTGGCCTTGGTCGCGCGCACCGTCGCATTGACCAGGAGGCTCTCCGCGAGAAACAGCTTGGTCGCGGCGGCATAGAAATCGACGCCTTCCGCCGAGCGCGCCCCGATCGCCTGCAGCACGCTCGGCGAATCGTTGCGCTTGAACTGGGTCCCGAGCGCGATCTGCGGCATCCAGCTGTCCTGGTCATAGACCGCATCGCCGGCGACCCGCACCTTGGCGCCGAGCACGTCCTCGTTAAAGGTGTAGCCGTTGCCGAGCCCGAGCTTTGCCCCGGTCGAGCGGGTGTCGAACATCTCGCGGGCATAGGACAGTTCGACCCGGTCGTAGAGCCCGATCGCCGCGCCGGTCGATTGCAGCGTAAAGCTCGGCGTGTTGACAAAGGTGTAGTGGGTGTTGGCGCCGATCCCGTCCCGGGTCTCGTAGCCGGTAATGAGCGCCCAAGGCGTCAATCCGCCGCCGCCTGCCCCTTCGATCTCCGACACCCCCGCGGTCGCCAGGAGCTTGCCGCTGTCGAACAGCCCCTCGGACCCGGCTCCCGTCTGCTGAGCCCCTGTCTGCTGGGCCGCCGCCGGCAACCCCATCCCGACCAGCAACCCCATCGCCGCCACAATCGCCGCCACGCGTCTCATGCCGCCCCCAACTCCCGCAGCATTAAGGCCGGCGTAAGGTTAACTTTCACTTATCTCAAAAAGCGAGCGACCCCGAAACGCTGGCTGTTCGGGCAGCGGATTTACAGCAAACTTTCGCCTTGCGGTTTCACATCCCCAGCTTCACGCGGGCGGCCGCCATCGGGCGATTCACGGTATACGAGGAAATTACCGCCTTTTCACGTGACCACTTAAGCTCGCGCCGGGGAGCCGACGACCACAGGCCACTCAAGCGCCCTTACACCGAAAAATACTTCGCCTGCGGGTGGTGCACTACGATCGCGGAGGTGGATTGTTCGGGGTCTAGCTGGTCTTCCTCGCTGAGGGTGACGCCGATGGTTTCGGCGTTGAGGAGGGTGAGGAGTTGGCCCTGGTCGGCGAGGTTGGGGCAGGCGGGGTAGCCGAAGGAATAGCGGCTGCCGCGGTAGCCTTGGGCCAGCATCTCGTCGTGGTCGCGGGCCTCCTCGGCGGCGAAACCCAATTCGCTGCGGATGCGCTTGTGGACGTATTCGGCGAGCGCCTCGGCCATCTCGACCGAGAGGCCGTGCAGGTAGAGGTAATCCTGGTAGCGGTTGTCGGCGAACCATTCGCGCGCGACCGACGAGGCCCGGCCGCCCATCGTGACGACCTGGAGCCCGATCACGTCGCGCTCGCCGGCATCGACATCGCGGAAGAAATCGGCGATGCAGAGCCCGCTTTCCTTGTTCTGGCGCGGGAATGCGAAGCGCCCGATCTCGCGCCGCCCGTCCTCGCCGAAAAGGATCACGTCGTTGCCCTCGGCGGCGCATTTCCAATACCCGTAGGCGGCTTGCGGTTCGAGGATCGCCTCGCGGATCGCCTGGTCCATGATCCGCGACAGGATCGGGCGGAGTTCCTGGCGCGCCCATTTCTTGAATTCGGCGAGCGAGCGGCCTTCCTTTCGGAAGCCCCACTGGAATTGGTAGAGCATCCGCTCGTTGAGGTAGGGCGCGACCGCCTTTGCCGAGATCCTGGTGATCGTGCGCGGGCCCCAGAACGGCGGCTTCGGCACCGGGACGCCGCGATTGAGCTCGGCGCGGCGCAGGCGGATCTCCTCGAGGTCGACCGGCCGCGCCGGGCGCGCGTCGGCGGCGCGGCCCAATTTGCGCGACTCGTTCTTGGGTCGGCCGGCGCTCTTTTCCTGCAGAGCGGCGAGGTAGGCGTCGAACTCGCTGCCGTCGTTGGTGCGGCTGACGATGCGGTCCATCAGCGCGAGCCCGTCAAAGGCGTCGCGGGCATAGGCGACCCGGCCGCAATCATAGGCCTTGACGCAATCCTCCTCGACATAGCGGCGGGTGAGCGCGGCGCCGCCGAGCATCACCGGCACGTCGAGCCCCTGGCGCGTCATCTCCTCAAGGTTCTCGCGCATGACGACGGTCGATTTGACGAGGAGCCCCGACATGCCGATCGCATGCGCGCCGTGCTCCTTGGCGGCATCGAGGATCACGCCGATCGGCTGCTTGATGCCGAGATTGACGACCCGGTAGCCGTTGTTGGTCAGGATGATGTCGACGAGGTTCTTGCCGATGTCGTGCACGTCGCCGCGCACCGTCGCGAGCACGACCGTGCCCTTTTCGGTGCCCTCCAGCCGCTCCATGTGCGGTTCGAGGTATTTGACCGCGGTCTTCATCGTCTCGGCCGATTGCAGGACGAACGGGAGCTGCATCTTGCCGGCGCCGAACAGATCGCCGACGGTCTTCATCCCGTCGAGCAGGATCTCGTTGATGATGTCCAGCGGCGGGTGGGTCTTCATCGCCAGATCGAGATCGGCTTCGAGG
>DASXFE010000077.1:0-4721 GCA_036489765.1 Allostellaceae bacterium
CTCGATGGCGCTCGGCTGCTCGCTTGGGGTTACCCTCGGCCTTCTTTCCGGATATCTGGGCGGCTGGTTCGACCTGGTCACGCAGCGCCTCCTCGAGATGATGCAGTCGCTGCCGCTCCTCGTCATGGCGATCATCATGGCCGCGGCGCTGGGGCCGTCGCTGCACAACACGATCTTCGCGATCGCGATCCCGCTCGTCCCCTACGTCGCGCGGGTGATCCGCGCCAACACGCTGAGCCTGCGCGAGCAGCCTTTTGTCGAGGCGGCGAAAGCGATCGGCATGAGCGAGGTACGCATCGCCGTCCGCCACATCCTGCCGAACACGCTCGCCCCGCTGATCGTCCTGGCGACGGCGCAGCTCGGCTCGACGATCCTGACAGAGGCCTCGCTGAGCTTTCTCGGCCTCGGCGTTCCCGAGCCGCATCCGTCCTGGGGCCGTATGCTTTCGGAATCGGCGGCCGAATACGTACGCACGGCGCCATGGCTGGTGATCTTCCCCGGCGCGGCGATCAGCTTTGTGGTGTTCGGCACCAACCTGCTCGGCGACGCGCTGCGCGACCTCCTCGACCCGCGCCAGCGCAGCTAGCCGGCGCGCCGGCGCAGCGACCTTTAGCGGACGTTTTCCCCCAAACAGCGCAGTACATTCGGAGTAATGGACTTGCAGACGGCAGCCCAAAAACCTGCATACGCCTCGACCGAGACCGGCCGCCCCGCCGCATCGAACAAGCGTGCGGTCGAGGTCGACGGGCTGCAGACCTACCTGTTCACCCGCCAGGGCATCATCAGGGCGGTCGACGGCGTGTCGTTCGGCGTCGGCCGCTCCGAAACGCTGGCGATCGTCGGCGAGTCGGGGTGCGGCAAGACGATGACGGCACTGTCGCTGATGCGGCTTGTGCCGAGCCCGCCCGGCCGCATCGTCGGCGGCACGATCCGGCTCGACGGACGCGACCTCCTGGCGCTGACCGACGAAGAGATGCGCAACGTGCGCGGCAACGACATCTCGATGATCTTCCAGGAGCCGATGACGTCGCTGAACCCGGTCATGACGGTCGGGAAGCAGATCGCCGAGACGATCCGGCTGCACCAGGATCTGTCGAAGGCCGCCGCGCTCGACAAGGCGGTCGAGATGCTGCGGCTCGTTCGCATCCCGGCACCGGCGCAACGGGCCAAGGAATACCCGCACCAGCTTTCGGGCGGAATGCGCCAGCGCGCGATGATCGCGATGGCGCTCGCCTGCAATCCGCGCGTCCTCATCGCCGACGAACCGACGACGGCGCTCGACGTGACGATCCAGGCGCAGATCCTCGAACTGATCCTCGATTTGCAGAAGACGCTCGGCACCGCCGTCATCCTGATCACCCACGACCTCGCGGTCGTCGCCGAGACGGCGCAGCGGGTCATCGTCATGTACGCCGGCAAGAAGGTCGAGGAAGCCGACGTCGAAGAGCTTTTCGGCGAGCCGCTGCATCCCTACACCCACGGCCTTCTCGGCTCGATCCCGCAGCTCACCCTGCTCGGCGGCGGCACGGCCAGCGACCGCTTACAGGAAATCCCCGGCATGGTGCCGGCACTGACCAACCTCCCGGCCGGATGCTCGTTTGCTCCGCGCTGCCCCTATGCCGACGATCATTGCCGCTCGGCCGCCCCGTCCTACGAGCAAAAACGGCCGGGCCATTGGGCGGCGTGCTGGCATTCGGAGAAGTTGTATGGCTAGCGCCGAACTGGCCCCTCGGGCCGAGGCCCCCGCGCCGACCGCCGTGCCGGTGCTGGAGATCACCGACCTCAAAAAGCATTTCCCGGTCAAAAAGGGCCTGCTGCGGCGGACCGTCGGGCAGGTCTACGCCGTCGACGGCGTCACCTTCTCGATCGGCGAGGGCGAGACGCTCGGCCTTGTCGGCGAAAGCGGCTGCGGCAAGTCGACGGTCGCGCGCACCGTGTTGCGGCTGGTCGAACCGACCGGCGGCAAGATCGAGGTCGGCGGCAACGACATCACCCGGCTCGGCAAATCTCAGCTCCGCCCCTACCGGCGGCAGATGCAGATGGTGTTCCAGGACCCGTTCTCGTCGCTGAACCCGCGCATGTCGGCGGGCGATATCGTCGGCGAGCCGCTGCAGGTCCACGACATCGCCGGCGGCAAGCGCAAGAAAGCCCTTGTCGAGGAGCTGTTCGACCAGGTCGGCTTGCGCAAGGCGCAGATGACGAGCTTTCCGCACGAATTCTCGGGCGGGCAGCGCCAGCGCATCTCGATCGCCCGCGCCCTGGCGCTCAATCCCAAGCTGATCGTCGCCGATGAGCCGGTCTCGGCGCTCGACGTCTCGATCCAGGCTCAGGTCATCAACCTGATGATGGACCTGCAACGGCAGAAGGGCCTTTCCTACCTGTTCATCGCCCACGATCTCGCCGTCGTCGAGCACATCAGCCACCGCATCGCGGTGATGTATCTCGGCAAGATCGTGGAATATGCCGACAAGCACACCCTCTTCACCCAGCCCCGCCACCCCTACACCCAGGCCTTGCTGTCGGCGGTGCCGGTGCCGAACCCGAAGCTGCGGCGCGAGAAACGCCTGTTGCAGGGCGACGTGCCGAGCCCGATCAACCCGCCGCCGGGCTGCACCTTTCACACCCGCTGCCCGCTCGCCGAAGAACGCTGCAAGGTCCAGAAGCCGGTCTTGCGCGAGATCGCCCCGGGCCACGACGTCTCTTGCCATCTCGTGACCTGAACCAAGGCGGGGCAAACCCGCGCGCGCATTTTTCGGGAGGAAACATGATCTGGAAGCGTCCCCTGGTGGCCGCGGCCGCCGCCCTGATGCTGGCGTCGCCGGCGCTGGCTCAGAAATTAGGCGGCATCCTCAAGATCCAGCACTGGGACAGCCCGGGCAGCATGTCGATCCTCGAGGAGGCGACGTACTCCGTGGTCGTGCCGATGATGGGCGTCTTCAACAACCTCGTCGTCTACGACCAGCACGTCGCGCAGAACAGCCTGAAGACGATACAGCCCGACCTCGCCGAAAGCTGGGCGTGGAGCGACGGCGGCAAGACCCTGACCTTCAAGTTGCGCCAAGGCGTCAAATGGCACGACGGCCAGCCGTTCACCGCGGCCGACGTCAAATGCACCTTCGACCTGCTCCAGGGAAAGGCGAAGGACAAGCTCCGCGCCAACCCGCGCAAGGAATGGTTCAACAACGTCGTCGACGTCACTCCGAACGGCGATTTCGAGGCCGTCTTCCACCTGGGGCGGCCGCAGCCCGCGCTCTTGACCCTGCTGGCCTCCGGCTATTCCCCGGTCTATCCGTGCCACGTGCCGCCGGCGCAGATGCGCACGCACCCGATCGGCACCGGCCCGTTCAAGTTTGTCGAGTACAAGCCCAACGAATACATCAAGGTCGCGAAGAACCCCGATTACTGGAAACCGGGGCGGCCCTATCTCGACGGGATCGAGTACGACATCGTGCCGAACCGTTCGACCGCGATCCTTGGCCTCGTCGCCGGCAAGTTCGACATGACCTGGCCCTATTACGTGACGCCGCCCCTGGTGCGCGACCTCAAGGGGCAGGCGCCGAACCTGATCTGCATCCGCGCGACCAACAACGGCACGACCAACCTCCTCATCAACCGCGACGCGCCGCCGTTCGACAATCCCGATATGCGCAAGGCGCTGATGCTGACGATCGACCGCAAGTCGTTCATCGACATCATGACCGAGGGCGAGGGCAAGATCGGCGGTGCGATGCTGCCGCCGCCGGAAGGGCTGTGGGGCATGCCCGAGGAGATGCTCCGTACGATCCCGGGCTATGACCCCGACGTGAAGAAGAACCGCGACGCGGCGCGCGAGATCATGAAAAAGCTCGGCTATGGCCCCGACAAAAATCTCGAGCTCAAGGTCTCGACCCGCAATGTCCCAACCTTCCGCGACCCCGCGGTCATCATGATCGACCAGCTCAAGGAGATTTACATCGATGCCGTGCTCGACGCGGTCGAGACCGCCAACTGGTTTCCCAAGATCGTGCGCAAGGACTATTCGATCGCGATCAACAACACCGGCAGCGGCGTCGACGATCCGGACCAGCAGTTTTACGAAAACTACGCCTGCGGCTCGCAGCGAAACTACAGCCTCTATTGCAACAAGGAGCTCGACAAGAAATTCGACGAGCAGTCGATGATGAGCGACCAGGAGGCGCGCAAGAAACTGGTCTGGGAGATCGACCGGAAATTGCAGGAAGACGGCGCCCGCCCGATCATCTTCCACGCCGTCAACTCGACCTGCATGCGCCCCGAGGTCAAGGGGCTGACCATCATGGTCAACAGCATCTACAACGGCTGGCGGATGGAAGACGTGTGGCTCGATCGATAGCAGAACTCGCGGTAGCAGGAGTGATGATGGTGCGTAAGAAAATTATCGGCGCGGCGGCCGCGGTGCTTCTGGCAGTGTCGGCCGGCCCGGCCTCGGCGCAGAAATCGGGCGGGATCCTCCGGATCCAGCATTTCGACAGCCCGGCCAGCATGTCGATCCTCGAGGAATCGACCCGCGCGGCCGAAGAGCCGATGATGTCGGTGTTTAACAATCTCGTCATGTACGACCAGCATGTGGCGCAGACCAGCATGCAGTCGATCGTCCCCGATTTGGCGCTGCGCTGGGATTTGAGCGAGGACGGCAAGGAGTTGAAGTTTCCGCTGCACCAGGGCGTCAAATGGCATGACGGCAAGCCGTTCACGGCTGCCGA
>DASXFE010000144.1:0-23021 GCA_036489765.1 Allostellaceae bacterium
GGTGACCGAAGCCGAAGAGGATCTCGTGGTTGTGCTTGTCCTTGACCTGGCTAATGAACTCGGGAATGCCCTTGGGGCTGCCGATCTTGGCCAGCATCTTGAGGACGGCTTCGTTTGCGCCGCCATGTGCCGGACCCCATAGCGAGGCGATCCCGGCGGCGATGCAGGCGAACGGGTTGGCGCCCGACGAGCCGGCGTTGCGCACCGTGGCCGTGGACGCATTCTGCTCATGGTCGGCGTGGAGGATGAAGATCCGGTCCATCGCCTTCGCCAGGACCGGGTTGACCTTGTATTCCTCGCACGGCACCGCAAAGGTCATGTGCAGGAAATTCTCGGCATAACCGAGCGAATTCTTGGGGTAGATGAACGGCTGGCCGTGCGCGTACTTGAACGCCATGGCACCGATCGTCGGCAGCTTGGCGATCAGGCGGTGCGAGGCGACCATCCGCTGGTATGGGTCATTGATGTCGGTCGAGTCGTGATAGAAAGCCGACAGGGCGCCGACGACGCCGCACAGCACCGCCATCGGGTGCGCATCGCGGCGGAAACCGCGGAAGAACGTCGTGATCTGCTCGTGCACCATCGTGTGGTGCGTGATATCGCTGACGAACTGGGTCCTCTGATCGGCGGTCGGCAACTCGCCGTTGAGCAACAAATAAGCGACTTCCAGGAAGTCGCTTTTGGCCGCCAACTCCTCGATCGGGAAACCCCGATACATAAGGATGCCCTCGTCACCGTCGATATAGGTGATGCTGGAGCGACAAGCCGCGGTCGCCATGAAGCCGGGGTCGTAGGTGAAGTAGCCGGTCTTCTGGTAAAGGCTTCGAACATCGATGACCTTCGGGCCGACCGAGCCCGAAATCACCGGGAGATCGATTGACTTGCCGGTCGAGTTGTCGGTCAAGGTCATCGTCGCGTTCGACGTGGCTGGCTTCGTGTTATCCCCGTCCATTGATGCACCTCTGTCGCTACGTAAGCAGGCCCTTGCCCGGTCTCTTCGGAGAATAAGCCCGCCTCTGCGGATTATCAAAGTGGCTGCTACATTGCGCTGCAATATCGCATTTGCGAAGGGGAAATTTTGGGCAGATTCCCTGATGGCCTACCCTCGGGCGGCGTCGTTGAGGCGGCCGAGGCACTCGTCTCGGCCGAGCACCTCCATGACCTCGAAGATGCCGGGCGAGGCGGTGGAGCCGGTCAAGGCCGCGCGCAGCGGCTGGGCAACGGCGCCCAGCTTCAGGCCCTTGGCGGCGGCGAAATCGCGGAGCGCGGCTTCGAGCGCGGCGTGATCCCAGGCTTCGCCGAACCAGCCGGCCAGCTCGCCGAGAAGCGTGCGGGCGTCGGGCGTGAGCAGCTTCTTCGCGTCGTCATTCGGCGCGATAGGCCGGTCGGCGATATAAAAGCGCGCCTTCTCGGCGAGTTCGGCGAGGGTGCTCGCCCGCGGCTTCAGTCCCGGCATCGCGCGCAGGAGGCGGAGGCGATCGCCGGGCGTCAGCGTCTTCCCGAGGAGCGGCCCCAGCAGGCCGACGAGGCGGCCGTCGTCGGCCTCGCGGATGTAATGTGCGTTGACGCTGTTGAGCTTTGGCGCGTCGAACCGTGACGGCGCGCGGCCGACATGGGCGAGGTCGAACCATTTGACGGCGTCGTCGATCGCGATGATCTCGTCGTCGCCATGGCTCCAGCCGAGCCGCAACAGGTAGTTGCGCAATCCCTCGGGCAGATAGCCGAGGTCGCGGTAGGCGCCGACCGCGACCGTGCCGCGGCGCTTCGACATCTTGAGGCCGGCGGCGTCGTGGATCAGCGGGATATGGGCGAACTCGGGCACGTCCCACCCGGCGGCGCGATAGATCTGGGTCTGGCGGAAGGCGTTGCGCAAATGGTCGTCGCCGCGGATCACATGGGTGATCGCCATGTCGTGATCGTCGACGACGACCGAGAGGTTGTAGGTCGGCGTGCCGTCGGCGCGCAGCAGAATCAGGTCGTCGAGTTCGCTGTTGGCGACCGTCACCTCGCCCTGGACGAGGTCGCGGATGACCGTCGCGCCGTCTCGCGGAGCCTTGAGGCGTATGACGGGATCGACGCCGGGTGGCGCGTCGGCGGGGTCGCGGTCGCGCCACGGGCTGTCGATGCGCACCGACCGCTTTTCGGCGTGGGCCTGTTCGCGCATCGCCTCAAGCTCGGTCGGCGACATGTAGCAGTGATAGGCGCGGCCGGCGGCCAGCATCTCGTGCGCGACCGCGGCGTGACGGGCGGCGTTGGCGAATTGGTGGACGACCTCGCCGTCCCAGTGCAGGCCCAGCCAGTCGAGCCCGTCGACGATTGCGGCCATCGCCTCTGGCGTCGAGCGCTGGCGGTCGGTGTCCTCGATCCGCAGCCGGAAGACGCCGCTGTGATGGCGCGCGAAGAGCCAGTTGAACAGCGCCGTGCGGGCGCCGCCGATATGGAGAAACCCCGTCGGCGACGGGGCGAAGCGAACGGTGACGGTCATACGGCTAGGGTAGCGCCTGTGCGCCGCTTTGTCGTCCCGCCGCGACGGCGACGCGGTTTTGCGGCGGAGGAAAGACGGCGGACCCGAGAGGCTGGAGCCGCCGCGTCAGCGGCTTTTCGAATAATAGATGGGCCAGCACCGCGACGGTCACGGCAGAGATGAGCAGCGCCAGGGCATAGAGCCATGCCGCGCCGGGCAGGCCGGACAGATAAGGGTAGAGTGGGCGCGGCAAGGTCATCGCGAACGGGTGCAGCAAGTAGAGCGCATAGGAGGCGTCGCCGAGCAATCCGAGCGCGCGCCACGCCCGGCTCGCGCGTCGCGGGCGATCGACCAGGACCAAACCGGCGACGACGAGCGCGGCCGGAATCCCGAATTGAACGCAGCGCGGCCCGGGCATGACAAACGAAAGAATCGTCGCCGTGGCGATGCCCGCCAGCACCAGCGGCGCCGAGGCCCACCGCGGCAGCCGCACGCCCTCGCGATACAGGACGGCGATCCACAAACCGTAGGCAAATTCGCAGATGACGGGGTCGCTCCAATAGGCGAGCGGGACAGGCAGCGGCGCCAAAAGCTGACCGAGCGCTACGAGGACGGCGAAGAATCCCGTGACGGCGAAGACCGCGGCGCGTCTCGGCGCCAGCAGCGCCACCGAGAACACCAGGTAGAAAAACATCTCGTAATTGAGGGTCCAGCCGACGGCGTGCAGCGGTTGGATCGTGCCGTCAGGCTTTGCCCAAGGGATGAACAGGAAGGATGCGGCGATCGAGGATGGCGACAGATCGGCCGAGGCGAGGTCGGGATAGCGGCGCAGTACAAAGGCCAGCAGGATCACGGACGCCGCCCAGTACAGCGGGATGATCCGGACACAGCGCCGCATCGCGAAATGCGCCGGCCCGCCGCGCTGCCCGAACAGCCGGTCCGATGCGTAGACCATGATGAACCCGGAAATGACGAAGAACAGGTCGACGCCGGCGCCGCCGTAGGCCGCCACCGACGGCGGGATTGGCGCGGCGGCGTGGAGCTTGAGGCCGAACTCGCGCGACATGTGGTCGACCGTAACGGCCAGCGCGGCAATCGCGCGCAGCACCTGGATCGACAGCAGCGAACCGGCTGCTGCCTCAACCCCCCGGCTGAATCTCACCTCAGCCGCCGGCCTTGTAGTCGGCGAACATCTCCCTGAGGCGCGTCTTCATCACCTTGCCCGTCGCGGTGTGGGGCAGCTCGGCGAGGATGACGACGTCGTCGGGCAGCATCCAGCGCGGGAACCGCTCGGCGAGGAAGGCCGTGAGCGCCTGCCGCTCCGGCTTGCGGTCGGGACGGGCGGTGACGATCAGCAGCGGACGCTCGGCCCATTTCTGGTCGGCGATCGCGATGACCGCGGCTTCGGCGACATCC
The DNA here is from genome assembly GCA_036489765.1 of Allostellaceae bacterium. GTDB lineage: Bacteria > Pseudomonadota > Alphaproteobacteria > ATCC43930 > CGMCC-115725 > DATARH01. Next base: position 3,881 of record DASXFE010000144.1, read on the forward strand.
TCATGCGCCATCGCGGCACTTTCGAGATCGATCGAGCTGATCCATTCGCCGCCCGATTTGATCACGTCCTTGGCGCGGTCGCGGATCTGCAGGTAACCGTCCGAATCCATCGTCGCGACGTCGCCGGTGTGGAACCACCCGTCCGGTTCGACCGCGGCGCGCGTCGCCTCCTCGTCGTTGAAATACCCGCTGACGATCCACGGCCCGCGCACCAAAAGCTCGCCGACCGCCTCGCCGTCATGCGGCAGGGTATTGCCGTTATCGTCGATCAGCTTGAACTCGACCCCGAACACGGCGCGGCCCTGCTTCGCCTTGAGCTTCATGATCTCGTCGCGCGGCAGGTTGCGGTGCTTGCCCTTGAGGATCGCGACGGTGCCGAGCGGGCTCATCTCGGTCATGCCCCATCCCTGGATGACATCGATCCCGTGTCCGTCCATCGCCTCGATCAGCGACTGCGGCACCGCCGACCCGCCGCAGAGCACGCGCTTGAGGGTTGAACATTTGGCCCCGGTCGCGCGCAGATGACCCTCGAAGCCGAGCCAGATCGTCGGCACGCCGAGCGCATATTCGACCCCTTCGGCCTCGAACAGTTCGTAGAGGCTGGGGCCGTCGAGCTTGTTGCCGGGAAGGACGAGCTTGGCGCCGTTCATCGGGGCGATATAGGGGACGCTCCAGCAGCACGCGTGAAACATCGGCACGCAGGGGCAGACCGTGGTCTCGGCGCTGACCGGGATCGCGCCGGGGGTCGAGGCGCCAAAGGCGTGCAGCACCGTCGAGCGGTGCGTGTAGAGCGCGCCTTTCGGCCGCCCCGTCGTGCCCGAGGTGTAGCAGAGCGCGGCGCCCGCCCTTTCGTCGAACTCGGGCCAAGTGAATTCGTCGCTCTCGGCGCCGACGAGCTCATCATAACTCGCCGCAATCGGGACCGGGCTGTCGGGGACCCTTTCCGTAAGGGCGATGATGCGCAGATCGTCGTGGAGGCGAGGGCGCAGACGCTCGATCAGCGAGAGGAACCCTTCCTCGACAAAAAGCAGCCGGTCGTGGGCGTGGTTGATGATGTAGACGAGCTGGTCGTCATAGAGGCGGGGGTTGATTGTGTGGCATACGGCGCCGATGCCGGAGACCGCGTAGTAGAGCTCGAAATGCCGGTAGGTGTTCCAGGCGAGCGTGCCGACCCGGTCGCCTTCGACGATGCCGAGCCGTTTCAGGGCCCGGGCAAGGCGCCGCGAGCCGCGCTCGGCGTCGGCATAGGTATAGCGGTGGATCGGGCCCTCGACCGAGCGCGAAACGAGCTCGGTATCGCCGTGATACCTGGCCGCATGGGTCAAGATTCGCGAGATCAGCAGCGGCTGATCCTGCATCATCCCGAGCATCGTCTCCTCCCGCCGCACCACACAAGGTTCGCAGGCGGAGACACTACACCCATGGACCCGCAGGCGTCTCGCCCGCACTCCCTCTAGATCAGTACCGCCGCATCAGCCCGACGAGGCGGCCCTGCACCTTGACGCGGTCGGGGCCGAAGATGCGGGTTTCGTAGTCCTGGTTGGCGGGTTCGAGGGCGATCGAGTCGCCGCGCTTCCTGAGGCGCTTCAGCGTCGCCTCCTGATTGTCGACGAGGGCGACCACGATCGAACCGTTTTCGGCAACTTCACAGCGCTGGATGATGACCGTATCGCCGTCGAAGATGCCGGCGTCGACCATGCTGTCGCCCGCCACTTCGAGGGCGTAGTGCTCCGTGCCGCGGCCGAGTAGGGCGGCGGGCACGGCCACCCGCGCCGTCTCGTCACGCAGAGCCTCGATCGGCGTGCCGGCAGCGATCCGGCCATAGAGCGGCAGTTCGGCCGCGTCGCTCTCGGCCGCGATCGTCGAGCCGGGGAGCGCGTTCGAGAAATCGCCCCGGATCACGGTCGGCGAGAACTTGCCGCGTTCGCCGTTCTCCTTTGCGCCCCCATTCTCCCTCGAAGTTGGCGCCGCGCTTTCCTCAGGCAGCTTCAACACTTCGAGCGCCCGGGCGCGATGCGGCAGCCGGCGGATGAACCCGCGTTCCTCGAGCCCGCTGATCAGCCGGTGGATCCCGGATTTCGAGCGCAGGTTGAGTGCGTCCTTCATCTCGTCGAATGACGGGGCGATCCCGTTCGCGCCGAGGCGGGCATTGATGAAAATCAGAAGCTCGTGCTGTTTGCGCGTCAGCATGGCGTGGGCCCCGTCAAGGAACAAATCCTAAACAACGGATTGTGTTCTACTTTGGTTCGCACACAAGGTCAAGCGTGTCGCAGGACATGGGGCTGATAGAAGGGAGAACACGGGGGTGATAGAAGAAGGAATGACGCGCCCGATCATCATCGACACGGATCCCGGCATCGACGATGCGGTCGCGATCCTCCTGGCGCTGGGGTCGCCAGGGCTCGATGTAGAGGCCCTGGTGGCGGTCGCCGGCAATGCTCCGCTGCCGATTACAGAACGGAATGCGAGAGCCCTCCTCGAATTGGCCGAACGCGGTGATTTGCCTGTGTTTGCGGGGCGCGATCGCCCGCTGCGACGACCTCCGACCGACGCGATCGCGGCGCATGGGAAAGGCGGGCTCGGGGCATTGCATCTGCCCCCGCCGGCCGTTCCGGTGCGCCCCGGCGGCGTCGATCTCCTGGTTCGGAGTGTGCGTGAGGCGCCGCCTCGCACGATGACGTGGTGCGCGCTCGGGCCGCTGACCAACATCGCTGCCGCCTTTGTCGAAGCGCCGGAGATCGCTGCGAATCTGCGCGAATTGGTCATCATGGGCGGGGCGACCCGGCGCCCCGGCAATGTGACCCCGGCGGCGGAGTTCAACATCCATGTAGACCCGCACGCGGCGGCGATCGTGTTCGAAAGCGGCGCGCCGATCACGCTCGTGCCGCTCGAGGTGACGCGGCAACTCGTCAATACCCGGCCGCGGCTTGCGCGGCTGCGTGGGATTGGCAACCGCGCGGGGGAGGCGGTGTCGACCTTGCTGCGCCCGGTGCCGCCGTCGCGGCGGGCGATGACGCTGCATGACCCTTGCGTGATCGCATGGCTGATCGCGCCCGAGCTGTTTCGTGGGAGCCGGGTCAATGTCGCGATCGAGACCGAGAGCCGGCTGACGGCCGGGATGAGCGTCACCGATTGGCGCGGCGTCACCGGGCGGCCGGCAAATGCGCTGGTGCTGGAAACGGTCGACGCGCCGGGCTTCTACGATCTGCTGACGGAGCGGCTCGCGCGGCTGCCTTAGACCCGCTAAGCTTTCTCACTGAACTCACGCGAGGAGGACGCCATGATCGTCGAGATGCGTACGTATCGGGTTAAGCCCGGCTCGATCCCCGAGGTCGAGAAGCGGTTTGGCGAGGCCTTGGCCGACCGCAGCAAGATTTCGCCGCTCGGCGCCTTCTTCCATACGGAAGTCGGGCCGCTCAACCGCATTATCCATTGCTGGCCGTACGAGAACCTCGGTGAGCGCGCGAAACTCCGCGCCGACGCGGCGAAGCTGCCGAACTGGCCGCCCAAGATCGGCGAGTTCATCGAGGAGATGGAAAGCAAGATCATCAACCTCGCACCGTTCTCGCCAAAGCTCGGCGACCGCCGGCTCGGCGACATCTACGAGATCCGCACCTACACGATGCAGCCCGGCGGCGTCGGCATCGTCACCGAGGCGTGGGCTGAAAAGATCGAGGGGCGGCAGAAATTCTCGCCGATGGCGTTCTGCGGCGCGACCGAGATCGGCGGGCTCAACCAGTGGATCCATGTCTGGGCGTACAAGGACGTCGCCGAGCGCTTCTCCGTGCGCGACGCCGCCCGCGCCAGCGGCGCCTGGCCGCCCAACACCCGCGGCCAGTTCATCCGCCAGGAAAATATGCTGGTGGTCCCGGCCGCGTTCTCGCCGCTGCATTAGGCTCGTGAGCAAAGGCCCCTCATCCGCCGTTACGGGCGGGTGAGGGGCCTATCTGTTCTTCACCGCTAAGACACGAAGGGCAGGAAGGCGCGCGAAGCGCGCGATGATCTGTTCACCACGGAGACACGAAGGCACAGAGGGGTCCGCCGCTTTCCCTCTCTGTGCTTCCGTGTCTCCATGGTGAATTCTGGCGCTTCGCGCCTTCGTGGTGAAACAACAGGCAGGCCCCCGTGGTCCGATGATCATCGTGTGTTCGAGACTGCTGGTCCGGGCATCCGGTCGCCGGGAGGCGGCGGAACGGGAGTGCCGTCGGCAAGGCCGAGGCCCCTCAGAAGGCTGTCGAGGGGAGAGGCGGCCGCGGGGGCGGCGAGTGGGGTGCCGTTTGTCACGCTGCTGACGAGGGTGTCGAGCGGCGAGGGCGCTTCCGGTGCGGCGTTGGGCAACGGCTGGGCGGGGAGCTTGCTCGTCGCCGCCAGCATGAAACTGCGCCAGGCCGCAGCCGGCAGCGTGCCGCCGGTGACGCGGCGCATCGGGGTGTTGTCGTCGTTGCCGAACCACACGCCGGCGACGAGGTTGGCGGTGTAGCCGATAAACCAGGCGTCGCGGTAATCCTGGGTCGTGCCGGTCTTGCCGGCGACGGGCCGGTTAAGGCGCGCGGCGCGGCCGGTGCCGTGGTCGACGACCCCGGCGAGCATTTGATTCATCAGCGCGACGTTTTCCGCCGAGACCACCTGGCGGGGTCCGCCGCCGGCGCGCCGATAGAGGACGTGGCCGCCGGTATCGCGGATCTGGCTGATGCCGTAGGGCATGATCCCGGTGCCGCCGTTGGCGAACGGGGCATAGGCGGAGACGAGCTCGAGCAGATTTACGTCGTCGGTGCCGAGCGCAATGCTCGCGTCAGGGGTGAGGCGCGAGGTGATGCCGAGCCGGTTGGCGACCGCGATGACGTTCTGGATGCCGGCGCGCTGGGCGACCTGAACCGCGACCGTGTTGATCGATTGGGCGAGCGCCTCGGCCATCGTCGTGTCGCCGAGATAGCGGTTGCCGTAATCGCGCGGCTGCCAGTTGCCGATGCGGATCGGTTCGTCGATGAAGTGATCCTCGGGCCTGAGCCCGGCTTCGAGCCCGGCCAGATAGACAAACGGCTTGAACGACGACCCCGGCTGGCGTTCGGCTTGGGTCGCGCGGTTGAACTGGCTGTCGCCGTAGTTGCGGCCGCCGACCATCGCGCGCACGGCGCCGTCGGGCGACAACGCGACGAGGGCGCCTTGGCTGACCACATCCTTGGCGCCGTACCGGACGATGGTGTCGTCGACCGCGGCCTCGGCGGCGGCCTGGAGGCGCGGATCGAAGGTCGTCGTGACGACGAGGTCGCGGTCGCCGGTGCCTGCGAAATCGCGGACCTGGTCGGCGATCCAGTCGGCGAAGTAATGCGGGCCCGGCCGTTCGGCGGCACGCGCGGTGGCGGCCGGTCCGTCCTTTTCGGCCGCCGACGCCTGGGGCCGGGTGATGTAGCCGGCCTCGACCATGTTGTCGAGCACCTGGGCGGCGCGAGCCTCGGCCTTGTCCTTGTCGCGAGCCGGGCTGAACCGGGTCGGCGCCTTGAGGAGCCCGGCGATGACCGCGCACTCGAATAGATTGAGGTTACGCGCAGACTTGCCGAAATAGCGATGCGCGGCGGCGTCGACGCCATAGGTGCCGGCGCCGAGATAGACCCGGTTCAGATAGATCTCGAGGATCTGGTTCTTGGTGAAACGACGCTCCAGCCACAGCGCCATCAGGGTTTCGCGGATCTTGCGGGTAAAGCTGCGCTCGGGCGTGAGGAACGCGATCTTGGCGAGCTGTTGGGTGATCGTGCTGCCGCCCTGGACGATGTGGCCGGCGTGGAAATCGGAAACGGCGGCCCGGAGCATGCCGATCGGGTCGACGCCGAAATGGCTGTAGAAGCGCCGGTCTTCGGTGGCGATGACGGCCTTGGGCAGGTCGGGCGCCATCTGGTTCAGGCGCAGCGGCTCGCCGAAGAGATCGCCCATGCTGGCGATCGTGCTGCCGTCGGCGGCAATGATCGTGACGCTGGGCCGGCGCTCGGCGACCGTGAGCTGGCCGGTATCGGGCAGGGTCAGCGCGTAATAGCCGAGCGCGCCGGCGCCGATAATCGCCACCCACAAGGCGACGAGGACGAAGAGCTTTGCGAGCCGGCCGAGGAGGCCTCGGGCGCGGCGTGACGGCGCCTTGCGGACCTGAGCGCGTCCGTCGCGAGGGCGATCGTCGCGGCCATGGAGCCCCGGAACGGCGCGCAGTTTCCTGTCAGCCATCTCGTGCCGGTCCGACAACGTACAGGCGGGCCCTGTTCACCGGCCGCGCTCCACTCCCGTCCCCTGACGCGGCCTCCCCGAGACCGCGGTGCAACCGGCGCATATAGATGGATTTCGGCGACCGTTCGGCAAGGGCCCTGCGGCAAAGGACGGAACGGCGGGCACTTTGGCCGTGTTGAACCGGCAGCAATTATCGGGTGGAACGGCTGATGGCACAGAATCAGAAGGCGGTACAAGGAGACACAAGCTGCGCCGCGCGGGTGGCCTCGATCGCGGCCGGCACGGCGCTGGTGTGGCGCGCGCTCGGTGCCCCGCCGCTCGGTCCGATGGTACTCGGCCTCGGCGGAATTGCGCTGATTTGGCACGGGCTCAGCACGCCGTCGCCGACGGACCGCACCCGCGCCGAGACCGCCCGTGTCCACGCCAAGGTGCGCGACGCCGTGCACCGGGCCTCGGAAGACAGCTTCCCGGCGAGCGACCCGCCCTCCTGGACCCCGACGAACGGCCCGTCGCGCCAGCACTAGCGCCCCTGCGCGTCAAGGGTGACGGCTCGGGTATTTGGCGGCATGGTGCGTCCATGCCGTCTGCCGGAGGCCTGCCATGACCCGCGAAGCCGCGATTGCCGCCGTCGAAGCCTATTTCGATGAGGGCGGGTTTGCCGCCGATCTCGCCCGCCGCGTCGCGATCCGGACCGAAAGCCAGGTGGAGGGACGGGGCTCGGTCTTGCGGTCCTACCTCGAGGACGAGATCGCCCCGACGCTGGCTACGCTCGGGTTCGAGAGCGAGATTTTCGACAACCCGGTGCGCGGCGGCCCGGCTTTGATCGCCGTGCGGCGCGAGCAGGGCGCGTCGGTCACGACGCTCTGCTACGGTCACGGCGACGTCATTCGCGGGCTCGAACCGCAATGGCGCGAAGGTCTGTCGCCCTGGGAATTGACCCGCCGGGGCGACCGGCTCTACGGCCGCGGCACGGCCGACAACAAGGGCCAGCATTCGATCAACATCGGCGCGCTGGCCGCCGTGTTGAAGACGCGGGGGAAGCTCGGGTTCAACGCCAAGTTCCTGGTCGAGACCGGGGAGGAGGTCGGGTCGCCCGGGCTGCGCGAGATCTGCCGCGAGCACAAGGACAAGCTCGCCGCCGATGTGCTGATCGCCTCGGATGGACCACGGCTCGCGCCGGAGCGGCCGACGATCTTCCTCGGCGCGCGCGGGGCGATGAATTTCGACCTCGTCGTCGATCTGCGCGAGGGCGGGCACCATTCGGGGAATTGGGGCGGGCTCCTCGCCAATCCCGGCGTGATCCTGGCGCACGCGCTGTCAACGATCACCAGCGAGAAGGGCGCGATCAGGATCAAGGAATGGGTCCCGAGCCATATGCCGAATTCGGTGCGGATGGCACTCGCTGACTGTACCGTGGAGGGCGGCGAGGACGCGCCGGAGATCGATCCGGATTGGGGCGAGCCCGGGCTGACACCGAGCGAGAAGGTGTTCGGCTGGTGCAGCTTCGAGATCCTCGCCTTTAGCACCGGCAACCCGGAGAACCCGGTCAACGCGATCCCGCCCAAGGCGGTCGCGACCTGTCAGATCCGCTTTGTCGTCGGCGTCGACCCTGAGGGATTCATGCCGGCGCTCCGCCGCCACCTCGACGCGCACGGTTTTCCGATGGTCGGGGTCGAACCGTGGAAGAAGGCCTATTTCCCGGCGACCCGGCTCGACCCCGATCACGAATGGGTGCGCTGGGCCGCGACATCGATTGCCGCAACCACCGGCAAGCGCCCCGCGATCCTCCCCAACCTCGGCGGATCCCTTCCCAACGACATCTTTGCCGCCGATCTCGGCCTCCCGACGATCTGGGTCCCGCATTCCTACGCCTCGTGCAGCCAGCACGCGCCGAACGAGCACATGCTTGCGCCGGTCGCGCGCGAGGGGCTGAAGATGATGACGGGGATTTATTGGGATTTGGGTGAGCGCAGCGCCCATCCGTAACTGTCATTGCGAGGAGCGACGCAACGCGGCAATCTGGGGGCGTTGAGAGTCCCGCGGATCGAGATTGCTTCGCTCCGCTCGCAATGACAGGTGCCTTGATGCGTCTTGAGAAACTGCCGCCCGAAATGGCGAAGCGCCTCGCCGAGCTGGAATGCCCTGATTTCAAGATATCGCCGTGGGTCGAGGGACCGCCGCTTAAGGAGCGACGGGTGGCGATCGTATCCTCGGCGGGGCTTGTCGTGCGGGGGGATCGGGTGTTTCGCGGGCGGGATGCGGATTATCGGGATATCCCGGCCTCGACTGGGGCGAATGACCTGTTGTGCAGCCACATCTCGATCAATTTCGACCGGAACGGGTTCCAGGAGGATTGGAACGTCGTCTTCCCGCTCGATCGGCTCAACGAGCTGGCGGCCGAAGGGATGATCGGGTCGGTGGCGGCGACGCACTACTCGTTCATGGGCGCGACCGACCCGGTGCAGATGGTCGAGGGCGCGGCCGAGGTCGCCGGAAGGCTCAAGGCCGACCGCATCGACGCGGTGCTGCTGACCTCGGTTTGACCGCTCTGCACGCGCGCCGTGAGCGCGCTGGGGCATTATCTCGAGGAAGCGGGCATCCCTTCGGTCGCGATCGCGCTGATCCGGCCGCAGGCGGAGCGTACGCGCCCGCCGCGGGCGCTGTGGGTGCCGTTCGAGCTGGGGAGGCCGATCGGGCCGCCTAGAGACCCGGCGTTTCAGCGGCGCGTGATCCTCGCCGCGCTCGGGCTCCTGAGCGCGCCAAAGACCGACAGCCTGATCGTCGATTTTCCCGACGACGACCCGCGGGAGACGCCGGACCGTGACTGGCGGCTTCCGATCCCGGCGTCGCTCGACCGGAACCTCGACACCCTCGAGGAGGAGCTGCGCGCGCTGGCTCCCGCCTATGCGCAGTCCTGCACGCAGCGGGAGCGCAGCACGGTCGGGCTCAGCGGGCTTTCCCCGGCCGCATGCGGCGAGTTTATGGGGGCGTGGCTGCGCGGCGAGGCGCCGGAGAGCCCGGTACCGGGGATGTCGCCGCTGCTCGCGCTGCGGTTTGCCGCGGACGATCTCAAGGCCTTTGCGCTCGAAGCGGCGCTGGCGGGCGGCGGCAAGCCGTCGAGCCGGCAGCTCGGCGATTGGCTGTGGGACCGGACCACGCTCGCCGTCGCGCTCGACACGATCCGGCGGCGATTAATGGTGGGCGACGACGAGCGGGGGAAGCTCGTCGCCCCGTTCTTCGTGCCCGCGTTGCGGGTTAAACCCTAGGAGGTTGTAACGCTTCCCATGCTTGCACGGAGAGGAGCAGGGCGTATCCTCCGGCGCAAGAATGTCGGGAGGGGTACGTTATGGGATGGCGTCGGGCGTGGCTGGTTGCGGCCGCGATGGTAGTGGTGACTGCGCCGGCAGCGGGGGCGGCGAGTTTCAAGTGGGCGAACGACGGCGATGCCCGGGCGATGGACCCGTACACGTTCAACGAGACGGTCCAGAACTCCTTTCTCGCCAACATCTACGAGCCGCTGATTCGGCGGGCGAAGGACCTGACCCTCGAGCCGGGGCTCGCGGTCAAATGGGAGTCGACGGCGCCCGACACCTGGCGATTTCACTTGCGGCAGGGGGTCAAGTTCTCGGACGGCACGCCCTTCACCGCCGATGACGTGATCTTTTCGTTCAACCGCATCCGCGGCAAGAACTCGGCGCAGCGCAGCCAGGTCGCGACAATCAAGGAAGCGCACAAGATCGACGACATGACCGTCGATTTCGTCACCGACGGCACCGACCCGATCCTGCCGCAAGAATTGACCGGCATGCTGATCATGTCGAAGGCGTGGTGCGAGGCTCACGACGCGGTCGAGAACGTCGTCTTCGGCAAGGGAGAGAATTATGCGCTGACCCACGCGATGGGAACGGGTCCCTATGTCCTGACCTTGCGCGAACCCGACCGGCGCACCGTCGTCGATCGCAATCCCGGGTGGTGGGGAAAGCTCGACGGCAATGTCGATCACGCCGAGTTCGATGTGATCTCGAATGCCTCGACCCGCGTCGCCGCGCTCCTCTCGGGCGAGATGGACATGATCTACTCGGTCCCGCCGCAGGACGAGGAGCGGCTCGCCCACACCCCCGGCATCAAGCTGATCCAGGGGCCGGAGCTGCGCACGATCTATCTGGCGATGGACCAGACGCGGCCAGAGCTCCTGTTCTCGAACGTCAAGGGCAAGAACCCGCTCCAGGATGTGCGGGTGCGGCGGGCCTTCTCGCTGGCGATCGACGAGGACGCGATCGTCAAGCGGGTGATGCACGGCGAGGGGCATGTGACCTGGCTGATGTACGGGCCGGGGGTCAACGGTTACGACGCGGTGCTCGACCATCGCCCGCCCGTCGATCTTGCCAAGGCGAAGTCGCTGCTGGCCGACGCCGGATATCCCGACGGGTTCCAGATCCAGATGGATTGCCCCAACGACCGCTATGTCATGGACGAGCAGATCTGCACCGCGATCGCCGGGATGCTCGCCAAGGTCGGGGTCAAGGTCGACGTCTACGCCCGCACCAAGGTCAAGTTCTTCTCCGATGTCAGCTATCCGAACTACAAGCTCAGCCTTTCGCTGCAGGGCTGGACCCCGGCGACCTACGACGCGCACAACGTGTTCTACACGCTGCTCGCCTCGCGCGACCCCAAGACCGGGCGCGGCCAGACCAATAACGGCGGCTATTCGAACCCCGAGATCGACAAGCTGACCGACGAGATGGCGCACGAGCTCGACCCGAAAAAGCGCCAGGCATTGATCGACCAGGCGGCCAAGATCGCGCAGGACGATGTCGCGACGATCCCGCTGCATCAGCAGGTCATCGTCTGGGCCACGCGCGACAACGTCTCGGTCGTGCAGCCGGCCGACAACAATTTCTATTTACGGTGGGTGACTGTGAAGTAGAAAACGGCCTGTGACGGAAATGTCGCGGAGACGGGTTGCCGAGTCTATGCGTAAACTGCGGGTATGTCGTAACAGTCGTATCACCGCGTCTAACGCTCAACCACTGCGCTAAGCGTAACTTTGCGGGAACGCAAGTGCCGATCGGGCGTTGGAATGGTGCGCGTAATGCGACTCATTGGGGCGATCCAGTCCGAACCTTGATGCCTGAACTCCCTTCCGCACGCCAAGTGGCGCTTGATCTTCTCGGCGCGGTCCTTCGGCGCAAGCGTCCACTCGATGACGCTATCGAGGACAACTCGGTGATGGCCGAGTTGTCGGTGCGAGACCGCGCCTTCGCCCGCCTTCTGGTGGCCACGGTGCTGCGGCGCCTCGGCCAGATCGACTCGCTGATCGCCGGGTGCCTCAACGCCCCGCTCGCGGCGCGTGCGGCGGTCGTGCACGACGTCCTGCGGCTCGGCATCGCGCAGCTCCTGTTCCTGCGCACGCCGCCGCATGCCGCGGTCGCGACGAGCGTCGACCTCGCCCATGTGCGCGGGTTCCTGTCGCATAAGGGCCTTGTCAACGCGGTCCTGCGGCGGATCAGCGTCGAGGGGCCGGAGCGGGTCGAGCATCACGATCCCGGCCGCCTTAACACGCCGGACTGGCTGTGGCGCTCATGGTCCGAGGCTTACGGCGAAGAGCTCGCCCATGCGATCGGCGTCGCGCACCTGAAGGAGGCGCCGCTCGACCTGACGCTCCGCTCCAACAGCCACGACTGGACCGAGCCTCTGCAGGGCCAGCTCCTGCCGACCGGGACGTTCCGGCGCACGTCGGGCGGGTCGGTCGTGGCCCTGCCGGGTTATGCCGAGGGCGGCTGGTGGATCCAGGACGCCGCGGCTGCGGTGCCGGCAAAGCTGTTCGGCCCGGTCGCCGGGCTCGACCTCGTCGATATGTGTGCGGCGCCGGGCGGCAAGACCGCGCAGCTCGCCGACGGCGGCGCGCGCGTGACCGCGATCGACCGCTCGGCGCGCCGGCTCGACCGGCTGGCTGCGAATATGAAGCGGCTGTCGCTGTCGGTGCGGGCGGTTGCTGCCGATGCTCTGACCTGGCGCCCGGAGCAGCCGGTCGACGGCGTCCTGCTCGATGCACCGTGCACCGCGACGGGAGCGATCCGCCGCCACCCCGACGTGCTGCATTTGAAGCAGCCTGAAGACGTCTCTCGGCTGGCTGCAGTGCAGGAAAACCTGCTGCGGGCGGCGGTCGACATGCTCCGGCCGGGCGGCACGCTTGTCTATTGCACCTGCTCGCTCGAACCGCAGGAGGGGTCGCGCCGCATCGCCACGCTGTTGCAGGGCAACCCCATGGTCCAGCGGAAGCCGCTCGATCCTGCCGAGATCTCGGTGCCGGCGGAATGGGTCAGCGCTGATGGCGATCTGCGGACCCTGCCGTGCCATTTCGGCGAATATGACGGGGTCGACGGCTTTTACGCCGCGCGTCTCGTCAAATGCGGATGATCGCGCGATAGCACCGTGCATCGTCCGCCACCCGGCGCGGCTTGCGGCGGCAGCCTTTCCTTGTTACGAAGCGGGATGGATTCTACCGCCGTGCACGTCTGGCGCATCGCGGCGGGTCTCGCTCGGGCCACCGCCATGATCGCGCGCGCATGAAATCGGCTCCGGCCCGGGGGGGCGGGCCAGCCGGCGCACGGACTGCCGCCGCGGGCGCGCGGAATGCCGCAGCCGTCGCGGAGACCCCTGATTTCCTGACGCGGATGCGGCGCGGCCTCTTGCGCAAGGTTGCGGCCAGCGGGCTCTACTCGCATACCCTGATGGGCCCCGTGCCCGCCGACGTGCGCGTGCGCATCGGCGAGCGCTGGCCCGGCGACGCGCAGCGCGGCCAGGCGATCCTCAAGGGCGACATCGAGCTTGCCAGCGAATTGGTGCGCAACCCGGCGCCGGTCTGGTTCCCGCAGGGGGCAGGGCCGGAGTGGGTCGCCGCGTGGCACGGGTTCGCCTGGCTCGCCGACCTGATGGCGGTCGGTGCCAGCGCCCGCGACGCGGCCCGCGCGCTGATACGGAGCTGGCTTGCGGAAAACGGCACCTGGCACCCGGTGTCGTGGCGCTCCGACGTGCTGGCGGGCCGGCTGACCTCGTGGCTCGTTCATCTCGACGAGATCGCCCATCGCGACAACGACCGGGCGTTGCGGCGCGCGATCCTGGCGAGCGCGGCGGCCCAGCTTCGCCACCTGTCGCGGACGGCCCCGTGGGAATTGGTCGGAGCCGGGCGCATCGCCGCGCTCAAAGGCCTGATCGGCGGGCTCATCGCGTTCGGTCGGGGGGAAAAGCGGATCGCCCGGGCCGTGCGCGCCTTCGAGCGTGAGCTCGGCGTCCAGGTCCTGCACGATGGCGGGCATCTGTCGCGCAGCCCGTCGATGCAGCTCAATGTGCTGCGCGACCTGCTCGACACGCGCGCGACCTTGCGCGCCGGCCGGGTCGGGGCACCGCCGGCCTTGCAGGACGCGATCGACCGAATGGCGCCGATGCTGCGGTTCTTCCGCCACGGCGACCGGCGGCTCGCCCTCTTCAACAATTCGGTCGAGGAGGATGCGGTCCTCGTCGACCTCGTGCTCAGCAAGTCCGAGACCAAGGGCCGCCCGCCAAACCAGGCGACCTATAGCGGGTTCCAGCGCCTTCAGGCGGGCAACTCGCTCGTCATCGTCGACACCGGCAACGCGCCGCCGCCAGGCTATGACGATGAGGCGCATGCGGGGGTGCTGTCCTTCGAGTTGAGCCAGGGGCGCGAGCGGATCATCGTCAATTGCGGCGGCTACCGCGGGGCGAAAGCGGCGTGGCGGCGCGTCGTGCGATCGAGCGCGGCGCATTCGGTGATGGTCGTCGGCGACACCAACGCGACCGAGGTCAACGCCGACGGAACGCTCGGCCACGGGCCGCGGCCGGTACGCATCGACCGTTCCGAAGAGGGCGGACACCAGTGGATCGCCGCCAGTCATGACGGGTATCGCCAGCGGTTCGGCATCGTCTATTCGCGCGAGCTCTACCTGTCGCGCGAAGGCGACGACCTGCGCGGCGAGGACAAGCTGACCGGCCGCTCGGGGATCGAGTTCGCGGTACGGTTCCACCTGCATCCGGCGGTACAGGCGGCGCTGATCAACGACGGCGCCGGTGCCGAATTGCGTCTCGGCGACGGCTCGGTCTGGCGGCTGCTGGCGTCGGGCGCCGAGCTGAGCCTGGGTGAAAGCGTCTATCTCGGCTCCGGCGACGTGAAGAAGACCCAGCAGATCGTCCTTACCGGCACCACCGGCCCCAGCGGCGCCCTCGTCCGCTGGGCGATCCGCCGCGCCGGTACTCTATAGGGTGCGGGACCAAACCATAGGCTCCCTCTCCGCCATTGGGGGGAGAGGGCATTCCACCTAGCCGTGCCGCTCTGGCCATTCCTCGCCGCCGTGGTCGGTGCCGGCGTCGTCTCGGGGGTCGGCACGCGACTGGTGATCCCTTATCTGCGCCGGGCCGGGGTCGCGGCGGCGCCGAACGAGCGGTCGCTGCATCGGGTGCCGACGCCGCATGGCGGCGGGGTCGGGCCGGTCTCGGCGATCGTGCTGGTGTGGCTGGCCGTGGTGATCGCCGGATGGCGGCCGACGCGGGATCTGATGATCCTCGCCGGCGCGGTGGTGCTGGCGGTCGTGTCGTGGCTCGACGACCGCTACGAGCTGAGCCCGGCTACCCGGCTCGCTCCGCAAATCGTGGTCGTGGCGCTGTCCCTCGGACTCGTGCCGCTCGGTGGACCCGTGTTCCAGTTCTGGCTGCCGCCGGTGCTCGATCGCATCGTGGCCGGATTTGGGTGGTTGTGGTTCATCAATCTGTTCAATTTCATGGACGGTGCCGATGGGCTCGTGGGTAGCGAGGCCGCGGCGATCGGGGTCGGCATCGCTTTGGTGGTTGCCCCGCTTGATCCGGCGACGGCGCTGCTCGGCACCGCGCTCGCCGCGGCCGGGCTCGGCTTTCTCGCGTCGAACTGGGCGCCGGCGCGCGTCTTTATGGGCGATGTCGGCAGCATTCCGCTCGGCTATCTGGTCGGGTTCCTGCTGCTGCGGCTGGCGGCACTCGGGATGTGGCAGGCGGCGCTGATCCTGCCGCTCTATTTTCTCGCCGACGCGACGATCACTCTCGGGCGGCGCGCGGTCCGCGGCGAGAAAGTGTGGCAGGCGCACCGCCAGCATTTCTACCAACGGGCCGTGCTGGCGGGGCTCGGTCACGCCGCGATGGTGGGGCGGGTGATCGCCGCGAATCTGGCGCTGCTCGCCTGCGCCTGGGCGGCCGGGAACGGGTACGGCATCGCCGGGCTCGGGGCGGCTTGCCTCGTCGTCGCGATCCTGCTCGTCGTGCTGGCGCGGGCGCGCTAAAACCACGCGTATGACCCATCCGATCAAACGCGCGCTCCTTTCGGTCAGCGACAAGGAGGGGCTCGTCCCGTTCGCCCGCGAACTGGCGGCCCGCGGCGTGGCGCTCGTCTCGACCGGCGGCACCGCCCGAATACTCGCCGAGGCGGGATTGTCCGTGACCGAGGTCGCCGAGGTCACCGGCTTCCCCGAGATGCTCGATGGCCGGGTGAAGACGCTGCACCCGGCGGTGCATGGCGGACTCCTCGCCCGGCGCGACCGCGAGGATCACCGGGCGGCGCTGGCGAGGCATGGAATCGGCGAGATCGACCTTCTCGTCGTCAACCTCTATCCGTTTGCCGCGACGGTGGCGAGCGGGGCCGGGCGCGAGGAGTGCATCGAGAATATCGATATCGGCGGCCCGGCCCTGATCCGCGGCGCCGCGAAAAACCACGAGTTCGTCGCCGTCGTCACCGACCCGGCTGACTACCCGAAAATCCTCGACGAGATGGCGCGCGAGGGAGGCGGGACCAGCCTCGCGATGCGGCGCGAGCTGGCGCGCAAAGCCTATGCGACGACGGGCGCCTATGACGCGGCGATCGCGGCGTGGATGGCGCGGGAGGAGGGGATCGACTATCCAGACCCGCTGCTCGTCGCCGCGCGCCTCGCCGACCGCACCCGCTACGGCGAAAACCCGCATCAGAGCGGCGCGTTCTACCGCACCGGCGAAACCCGCCCGAGCATCGCCGTCGCGCACCAGACGCAGGGGCTCGAGCTTTCCTACAACAATTACAACGACGCCGACGCCGCCTTCGAGGCGGTCGCCGAATTCGCCGAACCCGCCGTTGTCATCGTCAAGCACGCGAACCCGTGCGGCGTCGCGCTCGGGCCCGACCTGCCGTCGGCGTGGGTGCGGGCTCTGGCCTGCGACCCGGTCAGCGCCTTTGGCGGGATCGTCGCGGTCAACCGCACGCTCGACCTCGCTTTGGCCGAGGCGATCGACAAATTGCTGATCGAGGTGGTGGTCGCACCGGCCGTCGATGACGCCGCCGCCGAGGTGTTGGCGAAGAAGCGGCGGATGCGGCTCCTCGTCACCGGAGGGATGCCGGAGCCGAAAGCACCTGGGATGAACATCCGCTCGATCCCGGGCGGTCTGTTGGTGCAGGAACGCGATCGTCAGCTCGCGGCGGCGGAATCGCTGAAGGTCGTGACCAAGCGGGCGCCGACCCCGGCCGAGATCGCGGATTTGCTTTTTGCCGACATCGTCGCGAAGCACGTCAAATCGAATGCCATCGTTTTCGCCAAGGACGGCGCGACGGTCGGGGTCGGCGCCGGGCAGCCGAGCCGCGTCGACTCGGTCAAGATCGCCGCCGCCAAGGCCGGCGCGTTCGGTTTATCGACCCAGGGCGCGGTGCTGGCGTCGGATGCGTTCTTCCCGTTCGCCGACGGGCTCGAGGCCGGGATCGCCGCCGGCATCACCGCCGTGATCCAGCCCGGCGGCTCCCGCCGCGACGAGGAAGTCGTCGCCGCCGCCGACAAGGCCGGTATCGCAATGGTGTTCTCGGGGCTCCGCCATTTCCGGCATTGAGGGGGCCGATTGCCTTTGAGGCTGGAAACCGCCATATCCAACTAGCTCGTCATCCCGGCGAAGGCCGGGACCCACCTATCAGTCGCTCGTGCGTTTGAACCGTGGGTCCCGGCCTTCGCCGGGATGACGACCGATGTTGTGAAGGAAGATCCCCATGCCCGCCTTACAGCCGGCTCGCGGCACGCAGGATTTGTTGCCCGAGGCCGCCCGGCGTCATCGCCGGGTCGGCGAGTCCGCGCGCGAGGCCGCCGCCCTTTACGGGTTCGCCGAGATCGCCACGCCGATCTTCGAGTTCACCGAGGTCTTCTCGCGTCCTATCGGCGAGCACACCGACATCGTCTCGAAGGAGATGTACACCTTCACCGACCGCGGCGGCGAGGAGGTGACGCTGCGGCCCGAGAACACGGCCGGGGTCGTGCGGGCGGTCTTGTCGAACAGCCTGACGCAATCGACGCCACTCAAATTCTTCTATTCCGGCCCGATGTTCCGCTACGAGCGCCCGCAGAAGGGTCGCTTTCGGCAGTTTCACCAGATCGGCGTAGAGCTGTTGGGTGTCGCTCAGCCACAGGCGGACATCGAGGTGATCGCGCTCGGCCAGCGCATCCTCAACGAACTCGGCATCGCCAAGAACGTCGTGCTGGAGCTGAACACGCTCGGCGACCCAGAGAGCCGCGGCGCCTACCGCAAGGCTCTCGTTGATTATTTCTCGGGCCGCAAGTCCGATCTGTCGGAAGACAGCCGTCGACGGCTGGAGACGAACCCGCTCCGCATCCTCGATTCGAAGGATGCCGGCGATATCCGCATCAACGCCGACGCGCCGCCCTTCGACGACTACCTGAACCAGGACTCGAAGGATTTCTTCGCCCGGGTGCGCGACGGGCTTGAGCGGGTCGGGGTCAAGCATCGGCTCAACCCGCGTCTCGTGCGAGGCCTCGACTACTACACGCACACCGCGTTCGAATTCGTCACGACCGACCTCGGCGCGCAGGGCACGGTGATGGGCGGCGGGCGGTATGACGGACTGGTCGAGATCATGGGCGGGCCGGCGATGGCGGGGGTCGGCTGGGCGGCCGGGATCGAGCGGCTCGCGCTGTTGATCGACGAGCCGCCGGCGCCGGCGCGCCCCATTGTGCTGGTGCCGATCGGCGAGAAAGCCGAGACCTTGATGCTGAAGATGTCGGAGGAATTGCGCGACGCTGGGCTCGTCGTCGAGCTCGGCTATTCCGGCAATGTGCAGCGGCGGATGCGGCGGGCGGACCGGCTTGGGGCGCGGGCCGCCGTCCTGCTCGGCGACGACGAGATCGCGGCCGGGACGGCGACGTTGCGCGATCTCGACAGCGGTGCGCAGAGCGCGGCGCCGCTCGGCGAGCTGGCGGCGCGGCTGAAGGCGCTCGGCTGATGGAACCCGCGCTTGCCGGCCGGCTCGACCAGCTCGTGCGAAAGCATCACGAGCTGAGCGACGCGCTCGCCGCGACCAATCTCTCGGGCGGGGATTTCGCCAAGCTCTCCAAGGAATACAGCGAGCTGTCGCCGATCATCGAGGGCATCGAGGCGTTCAAGAAGGCCGAAGGCGACATGGCCGCCGCCGAGGAGATGGCGGCCGACCCCGAGATGAAAGCGCTCGCCGAGGAGGAGATGCAGCGGTTGCGCGAAGAGCTGCCGGGGCTGGAGATGCGGGTCAAGCTGTCGCTGCTGCCGAAAGACGAGGACGACGAGCGCAATGCGATCCTCGAAGTCCGCGCCGGCACCGGCGGTGAGGAGGCGGCTCTGTTCGCGGGCGAGCTCTTTCGCATGTATCAACGCTATGCCGGGCTGCACGGATGGCGGTTCGAGGTGATGGACATCTCCGAGACCGGGATCGGCGGGGTCAAGGAGGGGTCGGCCTCGATCACCGGGCGCGATGTCTTCGCCCGGCTCAAATTCGAGAGCGGCGTGCATCGGGTGCAGCGGGTGCCGGAAACCGTGGGTTCCGGCCGCATCCATACGTCGGCGGCAACGGTCGCGGTGTTGCCCGAGGCGGAAGAGGTCGACATCAAGTTCG
>DASXFE010000146.1:0-64328 GCA_036489765.1 Allostellaceae bacterium
GAGGGCGCTCGCGCGGTACGGCTTGCCGCTTTCGGTGAGCGGCGCGACCTGCGCGATCACGGTCTTGGGATCGGCGTCGGGAAGCGCGTGCATCGCCGAGAGCAGCGCCGCGAGGTCGCGGAACTCGGGATCGACGCCGGACGACTTCGCGATCGAATCGTACATGCCGATCGCCCCGGCCTTGTCCCCGCTTTTCGCCATCAGCGCCGCCTGCTCGAAGCGCGCCAGGAGCGCGTAGCCGCCGCCCGTCTGCGCCAGATCGGCGAACATCTTCTGGGCATCGGCTTCCTTGGCGGCGCCGATCGCCGAGAGCGCGCCGAAATACCGCGTCGAGACCGCCTTGCGCTCGGTTTGGAGGTGCTGCCGCCACGCAGCGAACCCGCCACCCGCAGCAAGGATCACGACAGCCGCCACGATGACGTATTTGCCATACCGCTGCCAGAGCTTGAGCAGATTGTCGCGACGCAGCTCTTCGTCGATTTCGCGAAAGATGTCGCTCACAAACCGCCCCGAGGCCCCCTCGATAAAGCGCGGCTACCATACCGGCTCACCCAATCCTTAGCAAACCGCGCGGCAACCAGCCGCACCAACCGGAAACTGCCCTGGACGGGTTTCACGAAATCGTCAAAATGGATTCGCGGGAAACCGGCGGGGCGTGATGAGCGGACAAAATGCGACGGTCTTGCCTCTCAAGGACTATCGGGCGAGGCGCCAAACCCTGTATTTCAGCCGCGCCGAGCTCAACCAGCTGCTCGGCCTCTACAGCCGCCACGTGATGCACGGCGTGTGGCGCGACTATGCGATCGACCACCGCGACGGGCTCGCCCTGTTCTCGGTCTTCCGCCACACGCAGGAAGGCGCCCTCTACACGATCGCCAAGTCGACCAACGCCGGCGCGCCCGAATACACGGTCCTCAGCGGTCGCCAACGGCTCCGCGTGTCCCGCACCCTGACCGAGGCGCTCGACTGCTTCCGCCCCGAGCTGGCCCTCGTTCCGGCCTAACGCCGCGCCGGCAGCATCCGCGAAAACACCCCGTCGCGCCGGACGATGCCGTGCATCAGCGCGGCCGCAACGTGCAGCGCGACAAACCCGTAAACCGCAAACTGGCCGACGAGATGAAGGCCGATCGCGATCTGCGCCAGTCTCTCGCTCTCAGGCACCAGCGGCGGGATCGTGACGAGGCCAAAGAGGCTGAGCGAGTGCCCGGCCGCCGCCGTATTGAGATACCCGGCGATCGGCATCGCCAGAAACGCGAGATAGAGCAGCGCGTGCGTCGCGTGGGCCAGAAACGCCTCGATCGGCCGCAGGCTCGGCGGCAGGGGTGGCGGCTTGTGCCCGAGCCGCCACAGCACCCGCAGCACCATCGCCACGAGGATCGTCACCCCGATCGAGCGATGCCACAGCAACACGAAATCGCGCCATTCGCTGCCCCGAGGCGCCTCGGGGATCAGCAGCCCCAATGTCGCGACCGCGATCGCCAGCACCGCGATGAGCCAATGGAGGCCGACCGCGACGCCGTCGTATCGCACTTCTCCGCTCACCCCGCGCCCGCTCACTTCGGAAACGACACCTCGACCGCGCCGAGCTTGCCGTAATCTGCGCGAATCTTGACCCCCGGCTGGGTGAAGACCATGCCGGTATGGGTCCCGGTCGTGACAAACGTCCCGGCGGCGACCCCGCTGCGATTGGCGGCGTGATTGACCGCCGCGACCAGGAGGTCGATCGGGTTGCCGGCGCGCAGACCGGTGCACTCGGCGAAATCCTTGCCGTCGGCCGTCACCGTGATCGGCGGATGCGCGAGGTCCATCCCCTCCCATCCCGAGGCGGCCGCGCCGTAGACGAGCGCACCGTTCGAGAAGTTGTCGGCCAGCACCTGGAGCCGGTCGAGCGAGCGGAAATCGTGGTAGCGCGAATCGACGACCTCGATCGTCGGGTGCATCGAGGCGACCTTGAGCACCTCGTCGCGGGTATAGGGCTGCGCCCGCTTCGGCAGAGCCTCGTTCAAGCGAAAGCCGATCTCGCACTCGATCGCGATGACGTGAAACCCGCTCGCCGGCATTGCGGTCGGGCTGGCGGCGATCCGGGAGGCGTAGATCGGCGCCGCGAAATGCCCGCCTTCGGGCGAGATGCCGACCTTCCACCCGCCAATGCCCTCGCCGAGCTTTTTCACGACGGCATCCTGGATCGCATAGGAATCGGCCTCGGATTGTGGCCGCGCGGCCTCGGGAAGCGCGGCGATGGCGCTGCCCTTGCGGGCGGCGACGAGCGCGGATGCGGCGCTTTCGACTTGATCGGGGGTCATGCGTACCTCCTTCGCATATCTAGACTTCAGACGGCGCCGAGATATTCCAGCGCCGCCGCGACACCACCTTTTTTGTGCGGAATGCCGGCGCGATGCAGCCCCATCTCGACCCCGCACAGCGTGCCGCACAGCATCAGATCGTTGAAATGGCCGAGATGGCCGATGCGGAACACCTTGCCCTTGACCTTACCGAGCCCGGTGCCGAGCGACATGTCGTAGGCGTCGAGGATCGTCTCGCGCAGCCGGTCGGCGTCGAACCCGTCGGGCACCAGCACCGCGGTCAGCGAATTCGAGTATTCCGCCTCGTTCTGGCACAGGAGTTCGAGCCCCCAAGCCTTGACCGCGCGCCGCGTGGCCTCGCCATGGCGCGCGTGGCGAGCGAAGACCGCCGGCAGGCCCTCCTCGTCGATCAGCATCTTCAAGGCCTCGCGCAGTCCATACAGCAGGTTGGTCCCGGGCGTATAGGGGAAGAACCCGGTCGTCCCGGTCTCCTTCATCGCCGCCCAGTCCCAATAGGACCGCGTCATCTTGGCGTTCTTCGAGGCTTCCAGCGCCTTGTCGGAAACCGCGTTGAAGGCGAGCCCCGGCGGCAGCATCAGCCCCTTTTGCGAACCGCCGACCGTGACGTCGACGCCCCACGAATCGTGCCGGTAATCGATCGAGGCCAGCGACGAGATCGTATCGACCATCAAAAGCGCCGGATGCTTCGCCGCATCGATCGCCGCCCGCACCGACGGGATGTTCGTCGTGACCCCGGTCGAGGTCTCGTTGTGGACGACGCAGACCGCCTTGATCCGGTGCTGCGGGTCGCCGGCCAGCACTTCGGTCACCCGCGCCGCGTCGACGCCGCGACGCCACTCGCCGGGAATGAATTCGATATCGAGCCCGAGCCGCCCCGCCATCTGCCGCCACAGCGTCGCGAACTGCCCCGTTTCGAACATGACGACCTTGTCGCCCGGCGACATCGTATTGACGAGCGCCGCCTCCCACGCGCCGGTGCCGGAGGACGGATAGATCACGACCGTCTGTTCGGTCTGGAACACGCGCTTCATGCCGGCGACGACGTCCTTGCCAAGCTCGGCGAATTCGGGGCCGCGATGGTCGATCGTCGGCATCGCGATCGCCTGCAGCACGCGATCGGGCACGTTGGTCGGCCCGGGGATCTGAAGAAAGTGACGGCCGGTATGGGCGGTCTGGGTATTTTTCATTGAACGGGCTTCCCGACGCTGAAACGCGGGATAGCTATACGCCGTGAGGACCAGCCGCGCGAAGCCCCTTGTGCCGCGCCCGCCGCGCGGGTCAAGCCGGCGCGTCGGCCAGTATGAAGCCGGGCCCGTCGGCCGATCCTGCTTTCGGCACGCCGGCTGGATAGACCGCAAAGGTTCGCGAAAATTTCTCGGCAAGCGCCCGGTCCGCAAAGGCGACACGGTAGACAGGCCGGTCGCCGTTCTCCCCTACGCGGGCAAAAGCCACGCCGCCGCAACCGTTGCGATCGAGCCAGCCGCGCAATGTCTCGAACCAGGTCCCGAGTGGCTCCTCGCCGGGCTTCTCGATCTCGATCATCGACATGGGGGGCGGCCTATCGGAATTTTTCATTGTATCTCAAGGTTGAAGGCGGTTTGTAACCGCGTCTGTCCGCCAGCGGGCAGTGTTACACTTTGTTGCAAAAAAGCCGTCGCTAGAGCAAACGTTCGATCCGCTGACGGTCGAGCGGGTAGCACTCGCAAGCCACCGCTCGCAGCCCGTCATAATCGATGATCGTGATCTCGCCACGGCGGTAGCGGATGATCCCCGATCGCTGCAACTCGGCGGCGGCCTCGCTGACCCCGGAGCGGCGCACGCCGATCATCGCCGCAAGAAACTCCTGCGTCAGCGCCAACACGCGCGATTGCACGCGGTCGCTTGCCATCAGCAGCCAGCGAGCGCAGCGCTGTTCGACCTGATGCAGGCGGTTGCACGCCGCGGTCTGGGCGCTGAGATTGAGGATGTCCTCGACAAAGCGCAGCATCACCCGCCGGATATCGGGGTTGGCATCGAACGCCGCCTTGCACAGCCGCGCCGCGATGCGCATCGCCCGCCCCGGAAGCTGGATGACGATATGCTGGGCCGAGACCTTGGCCCCGAGCAGCACCGAGGCTCCGATCATGCCCTCGGGCCCGATCATGCCGACTTCGCTGGCCGCGCCGTCTTCCATCGTGGTCATAACGGAGGCGAGGCCCTCCTCGACGAAATAGATGTGTTCGAGCGGTGCGCCAACCGCATAAAGCACCTGCCCCTTGGCCAGCGCCACGGGGTACAGGTCATCGGAGAGCAACGCGAAGGCGTCGGGCGGCAAGGCGGCCAACAGACGGTTGCTCACGGAATTGCGCGACGACGCCACCCCTCCTCCTCAGCTGCAAGTGGGTGCAGCTGCGCCTGGCGTTATGGCAGGCGCACCTATCTACCCGAAGTAGCGCGGGCAAATTGTACGGTAGCGAACGGTTTGGCGAAAAAAGGGGAACGGCGGTCAGCGGTCAAGCCGTTCGAGCTAAATCTCTGCGATAAACCGTTCGCGCGGATTGCCCTAGCTGCTGTGCTAACCCCTAAACGCGGGGGTTGTTCCCCCGCGCCTTGATCTTGCCGCGATCTAACGCAGGTTATAGCCCGTAAAGCTCGGCGGCATTGTCGTAGGTCAGCTTGCGCCGCATCTCTGGCGACACGCTCGACATCTGCCGCTCGATGGCATCGCGCGAGTGCGGCCACACGCTGTCCGGATGCGGATAATCCGACGCCCACAGCAGGTGCCCTTCGCCGAAAAACGGGATCAGCGACATCGCCGCATAGTCTTCCTGAAACGTCGCGTAGATCTGCCGCTTGAACAGCTCGGAGGGTTTCGTCTCGAGCTGGATCCCGCCCTTGTCGGCCCAGAAATCCTTCGATTCCCAGAGGCGCCAATGCCGGTAGTCGAGTTCTTGGACCAGCCAGGGCAGCCAGCCGGTGCCGGCCTCGGCCATCACCATCTTCAATTTCGGATGCCGCTCCAGGATCCCCCAGGCGAAGAGGTCGACAAAGGGTTCGAGGAAATTGGCCATGAAGAACTTGGTGTTCTCGAACACGCTGGCGGGCTTCCCGGCGACGCGGTCGCCCGGCTTGCCGATAAATACCGTGATATGCCAGCCGAGGATGATCCCCGTCTCCTCGAGCGCCGTCCACAGCCGCTCCCAGGCCGGGTCGTCGAGCTTCGGGTTTACGTTGGCGATCATCAGCGAGACCTGGCGAACCCCGCCGCGCCGCGCCAGCCGCATCAGCTCTTCATAAGCGGCGTCCGGGGATTCGGGCAGCATCGGTGCGCCGATCAGGCGCTCGGGCGCCGCCTCGCAAAACTCGAGGAGCCAGTCGTTGTAGACGCGATAGCAGGCGACCCGCAGCACCGGGTCGGTCGTGCTGATCTGGAAGATCGGGCCAAAGATCACCTGGGTCCGAACACCGTCGCGGTCCATGTCGGCGAGGCGCAATTCGGCGACCGCGGGGCGACGCGCGCTCTGGTCATGGACGCCGCCGCGGTCGAAGGCGTTGTAGATCGGCTTGACCTGGCGCTCGTTGCTCGCCGGCCGCTTGCCGCCCCACGCACCCCACACCTTGCCGTCGCAGATCCACACGGCCTGGCCGTCACGCTCCTCGACGCGCGGCGCGCGGTCGCGCAATTCGGCAGGCAGGCGGGTGAGCCACAGATCGGCGGGCAGCTGCCCCAAATCCATGTGATCGTCGCAGGAGATCAGCTCGTTCGACATGATCGACCCTCCGTCAGGCGCGGGCGGTATCGTGCGCGATTTTGCGGCTCGGGTCGAGTGGAGGCTGGCCAAGGTCGAGCGGCTGGGTTCAACCCCGCTTGAGCGGCACGTCCCAGATGTCGCTGGCATAGCCGGCGATCGTGCGGTCGGCCGAGAACCAGCCGATGCGGGCGATGTTCAGCATGCTCGCGGCGCCCCACGCTTCGGGGTTCTGCCACAGCCGGTCGATCCGGGCCTGCGCCGCGCAATACGAGGCGAAATCGGCCGCGACCATGTAGGGGTCGGCATGGCGCACCGTGTCGGTCAGATCGCGAAAACGCCAGCCGTCGCCATGCGAGAAGGAACCGTTGTCGATCTCGCCCAGCACCGTGGCCAGCGCCGGTGAGCCGTCGATCGCGTCATCTGCGGCGCGGCCGCGCGACAGCCGCTCGGCCACCTCTTCGGCACGCAGGCCAAAGATCACGATGTTGTCGTCGCCGACATGCTTCAGGATCTCGATATTGGCGCCGTCATAGGTGCCGATCGTGACGGCGCCGTTGAGCGCCAGCTTCATGTTGCCGGTGCCCGACGCCTCCATGCCCGCCGTCGAGATCTGCTCGGACACGTCGGCGGCCGGAATGATCAGCTCGGCGAGGCTCACATTGTAATTCGGGATGAAAACCAGCTTGAGCCGGTCGCGGGTCACCGGGTCTTCGTTGATCGTCGCGGCGATGTCGTTGGCAAGCTTGATGATGAGCTTGGCGCGCGTGTAGCTCGGGGCCGCCTTGCCGGCAAAGATCTTCACCCGCGGCACCCAGTCGTGCTCGGGATAGGCGCGGATCGCGTGATAGCGCGCGATCGTGTCGAAGAGGTTCAGAAGCTGGCGCTTGTACTCGTGGATGCGCTTGATGTGCACGTCGTAGAGCGCGCCGGGATCGATGGTGATCCCCATCTGGTCGTGGACATAGCGGGCGAGCGCGATCTTGGCGTTGTGCTTGACCCCCTTGAGCCGGTCCTGCACCGCCCTGTCCGGCGCGTGCTTCGCAAGGCCTTCGAGCCTCGCGGCGTTGTCGAGCACCGCGTCGCCGCAAATGTCGCGCAGTACCCGCGTCAGCCCCGGATTGGCCTGGTGCAGCCAGCGGCGGAAGCTGATGCCGTTGGTCTTGTTGGTGATGCGGTCGGGATGG
Source organism: Allostellaceae bacterium (assembly GCA_036489765.1). Lineage (GTDB taxonomy): Bacteria > Pseudomonadota > Alphaproteobacteria > ATCC43930 > CGMCC-115725 > DATARH01. The sequence continues at coordinate 7,240 of DASXFE010000146.1, forward strand.
AGCTGGTGCAGCCGGCTGAACACGGTCTTGCGCATCAGATCGGTGTGCAGGGCCGAGACGCCGTTGACCTTGTGCGAGCCGACAAAGGCGAGATTGCCCATCCGCACGCGCCGTTCGGACCCGTCGTCGATCAGCGAGATTGCGGCGAGGTCGCCGATGTCGAAGCCGCCCTGCTCGCGCGCATAGCCGAGGTGCTCAGCATTGATGCGATAGATGATGTCGAGATGGCGCGGCAACACGCGCTCGAAGAGCTCGACGGGCCAGGTCTCCAGCGCTTCCGGCAGCAGCGTGTGGTTGGTGTAGCAGAACGTCCCGACCGTCGCGCGCCACGCCTGGTCCCACGGCATGCCGTAGACATCGACGAGAAGGCGCATCAGTTCGGGAATCGCGATCGAGGGATGCGTGTCGTTGAGCTGGATCGCCGTCTTGTCCGGCAGCGACGTGAGCCCGCTATAGGATTCGATGTGGCGGCGGACGATGTCCTGTAGCGAGGCGGAGACGAAGAAATATTCCTGGCGCAGCCTCAACTCGCGCCCGGCCGGCGTACTGTCGCTGGGGTAAAGCACCTTCGACAGCGAGGCGGCGCGCGCCTGCTCGGCCAAGGCACCGAGATAGTCGCCGTCGTTGAAGACATCGAGCCGCAGCGGGTCGACCGCCCGCGCCGACCACAGCCTGAGCGGGTTGACGTGCCGCCCGCGCCAGCCGACGACCGGCGTGTCGTAGGCGACCGCCTCGACGGTCTCTTGCGGCTGCCAGACGGGCCGCGTCTTGCCGTTTGCCCCGACCATCTCGATCCGGCCGCCGAATTGCACCGGATAGACCCGCTCCGATCGCAAAAACTCCCACGGGTTGCCGATCGACAGCCAATCCTCGGGATATTCTTGCTGCCAGCCGTCGCGCATGACCTGGCGGAAGAGGCCGAAATCGTACCGGATGCCATAGCCGCAAGCCGGGATGCCGAGGCTCGCCATGCTTTCCATGAGACACGCGGCGAGCCGACCGAGCCCGCCATTGCCGAGCGCCGCATCGGGCTCGGCCTGCCGCATCTGCTTGAGGTCAACGCCGAGATCGCCGAGCGCCGCCTCGACCACCGGCCCCAGCCGCAAATTTTCGACGACATCGGCGAAAAGCCGCCCGATCAGGAATTCGAGCGACAAGTAATAGACGCGCTTTCGCCCCTCGGCCTTGCTCGTGCGGGCGACAGCGAGCCAGCGATGGATGATCCGGTCGCGCAGCGTCAGCGCCGTCGCGACAAACCAGTCCCGCGTCGTCGCAGTGCCAGGATGCTTGCCGACTGCCGAAGTCAGTTTTCCGAGGACATCGGCCTTCAACGCCTCGATGTCATGCTCGCTCGGCGGCCTATCGGCGATCGGCGGAGAGGCCGATTCGCCCGTGGTCCAATCCACGAGGTCGGACGAGGCTGAATTTGGGTCTGGTATGTCGTTGGGCATCGTAAAAAACGCCTGAATGACTGGGGCCGACGACGCCGACCCTCCCCCGTTCGTTCCAGTATAGAGCCGGGAAAGTTGATGCCCTATTAGCGTAGGTCGGCTTTCGTCCGCGTTAAAGGGTCACAGCGAGGTAGCCCATTTGCCGCAGCCGCGCTCCGCCTCGTCCTCGCCGGGCCAAGGCGGCATGGTGACGCCGAATATCTCGAGCGGCGCGGCGCCGTCGTTGCGGAATTGGAACTCGGTGCCGACCGGGATCGTCAACGACACGCCGGGAACCAGATCCACGACCTCCTCGTGCGCGCCGCGCCGGCGCCATAGCCGCCCCTGCCCTGCGACGACGTACCAAATCTCGTCGACCGTCCGATGGACGACGGCCCGCGCGACGGCCCCGGGCGGGAGAATGAACAGGGCCGAACTGCCCCCTCGGACGGCGCAAAGGATGCGGACCTCGGAGCCGTCGGGCGCCGCGACGCACCCGGCTTCACTGATTTGCCTCGTCTCCCAAGCCGGTAAGGGCATATCCTCGCTCCCTGCTTGCATAAGAGAATGATTGCGCGGATCGCCCACCATGCCGCTCGACAGTATGCCGAATTCCCGCCTGGAGGCGCGCCTGCGCCGCGAGACCCAGGCCGAAATCCTCTTCGACCCGTTCAGCCGCGGGCGCTATTCGACCGACGCCTCGGTCTACCAGCTCGAACCGCTCGGCGTCATCGTGCCGAAGACGCGCGAGGACGTCACCGCGGCCTTGCAGATCGCCCGCGAGGAAGGCGTCCCGGTTCTCCCGCGCGGCGGCGGCACATCGCAATGCGGGCAGACCGTCGGCCGGTCGCTCGTCATCGATTGCAGCAAGTACATGAATGCGGTCGTCTCGCTCGATGTCGAGAACCGGCGGGTCAAGGTGCAGCCCGGCGTCGTCATGGAACGGCTCAACCAGTCTCTGCGCCGGCACAAGCTGTGGTTTCCCGTCGACGTCTCGACCGGCGACCGGGCGACCATCGGTGGGATGACGGCCAACAACTCGTGCGGCTCGCGCTCGATCCGTTACGGAAACATGGTCCACAACGTGCGGGCGATCGACGCGATCCTCGCCGACGGCACGGCGGCGCATTTCGGTGAGCTTCCCGGCAATTTCGGAGAGGAGGTCGCCCCCGAGCGCTATCGCTCGCTGGTGCGCGAGATGCGCGACCTGCATCGGCGCGAGGCCGACGAGATCGAGGCGCGGTTCCCCAAGGTGCTGCGCCGGGTCGGCGGCTACAACATCGACATGATTCATGACGAGGGCCACAACATGGCCCACCTGCTTGTGGGTTCCGAAGGCACCCTCGCCTTCTTCAGCGAGATCGAGCTCGACCTCGCCCCGATCCCGGCGCATCGGACGCTCGGCATCTGTCATTTCCCGACCTTCTATGCGTCGATGGAGGCGCCGCAGCACATCGTCAAGCTGGGCCCCTCGGCGGTCGAGCTCGTCGACCGCACGATGATCGAGCTGGCGCGCGACAATGCCGTGTTCCGCCCGATCGTCGACCGCTTCGTCAAGGGCGAGCCCGAGGCGATCCTCCTCACCGAATTCGCCGGCGACGACCCGGAAGACAACATCCGCCGCCTGAAGCAGCTCGTCGAGCTGATGGGCGATCTCGGCTTCCCCGGCGCTGTCGTCGAGGCGACCGACCAGGGCTTCCAGAGCCAGATCTGGGCCGTCCGCCGCGAGGGCCTCAACATCATGATGTCGATGAAGGGCGACGGGAAACCGATCTCCTTTATCGAGGACTGCGCGGTCCAGCTCGAAGACCTCGCCGAATACACCGACCGCCTCACCCAGGTCTTCCACAAGCACGGCACCTACGGCACTTGGTACGCGCACGCCTCGGTCGGCACGCTGCATGTGCGGCCGGTGATCAACCTGAAGCAGGAGCTCGGCGCGAGGCAGATGCGCGCGATCGCCGAAGAGGCCTTCGCGATGGTGCGCGAATACAAGGGCTCGCATTCGGGCGAGCACGGCGACGGCCTCGTCCGCTCCGAGCATCACGAGGTCATGTTCGGCAGCCGCATCGTCCGCGCCTTCGAGGAAGTCAAGGACAGCTTCGACCCGGAGGGGCTCTTCAACCCCGGCAAGATCGTCCGCCCGACCAAGATGGACGATCGCAGCCTCTTCCGCTTCAAGCCCGGCTACACGCAGATCCCGGTCGAGACCGCGCTCGACTGGTCGGAATGGGGCGGGTTCGCGAGCGCCGCCGAGATGTGCAACAACAATGGCGCGTGCCGGAAATCCGACCCCGGCGTCATGTGCCCGAGCTATCGCGCGACCGGAGACGAGATCCACCTGACCCGCGGCCGGGCCAACACGCTGCGCCTTGCCCTCTCCGGCCAGCTCGGCCCCGACGCGCTGACCTCGGACGCGATGCGCGACACGATGGCCCTCTGCGTCTCATGCAAGGGCTGCCGCCGCGAATGCCCGACCGGCATCGACATGGCAAAGATGAAGATCGAGTTCCGCCACCAGTACAACAAGCGCCACGGCCTTTCCCGCCGCGACCGCCTGATCGCCTATCTGCCCCGCTACGCCCCCTACGCCGCGCGCCTCGCCGGCCTCCTCAACCTGCGCCGCCCCGGCGGGTTCCTCGCCCGAATGGGCGAGCGCCTCTTCGGCCTCAGCGCCGAGCGCTCGCTGCCGAAATGGTCCCCCCGCCCCTACGGCGCCGCGAGCGCAAAGGGCGGTGGGCCAGAGGTCCTCCTTCTCGTCGACACCTTCAACCGCTATTTCGAGCCGGAAAACGCGGAGTCGGCCGAGCGCGTGCTAACCCGCGCCGGTTACCGCGTGACGACGCCGCAGCCGTCGGGACGCCCGCTCTGCTGCGGCCGCACCTTCCTCGCTGCCGGTCTCGTCGACGAAACAAAAGCCGAGGCCCGGCGGATGCTCGACGCGCTGGCGCCGGCGATCGCAGACGGAATCCCGATCGTCGGCCTCGAACCCTCGTGCCTCCTGACCCTGCGCGACGAATTCCCGTCGATGCTGCCCGGCCCCGAGACCGCCGCGCTCGCCGAGCGCGCGCAGCTCTTCGAGGAATTCGTCGTCACCGAGCGCGCTGCCGGCCGCTTCAGCCTCCCCGTCGCGCCGATGAGCGGGCGCACGGCGGTCTTGCACGGCCACTGCCACCAGAAGGCGTTCGGCACCGCCACGGCCGCCGCGAAAGCTCTGGAGCTGATCCCTGACCTCGCGGTCGAGACCTTCGATTCGACCTGCTGCGGCATGGCCGGCTCGTTCGGCTACGAAGCCGAGCATTACGAGACCTCGCTCCGCATCGGCGAGCTCGGCGTGCTCCCGCGGATGCGCGCCGCCGCTCCCGACGCTCTCATCGCCGCCTGCGGCACGAGCTGCCGGCATCAGATCGCCGACGGCGCCCAGCGCGAAGCCCGCCACATCGTCCGCATCCTCGACGAGGCCTCGACCCCGCGATGACTCCGGGAGGCGTCGGCTCCTACAGCCTGATCTCCACCGCGATCCGGTCGACGCTCGTCTGAACCCGACCACCGGAGCTTGCGATAGAGAAGGCGTCGCGCCGACTCCATATGACGATAATTGTCATGGACGACCCCGAATTCCTGTCTTCTGTGTGATGCGGACTACCTTCCGTTCGAACCTTCGCACTTGGGTCCGAAGCCGATAGGATGAGCGCATGTCGCCCGATATCGATCGGCTCCCGCAGCGAGCCCGCACCTTTCTCCATTTCTGGTTCGGCGGACCCGACGATCCGGAGCGCTACCACCACAAGCAGATCTGGTTCCGCAGCACGCCCGACTTCGACGCCGCGGTGCGCGAGAACTTCGCGGCCGACCATGACAAGGCCATGGCCGGTGCCTACGCCGATTGGGAGCAGGCACCGCTCAGCGCGCTCGCCCTCGTGATGCTGCTCGACCAGGTGCCGCGCAACACCTACCGCTCGACCCCGCGCGCCTATTCGAGCGACCACCTGGCGCTGCCGGCGACCAACCGGGCGATGGCCCGCGGCTTCGACCGCGAGGTGCCGGACGCGTGGCGCCTCTTCTTCTACCTGCCGCTCGAGCACAGCGAGGTGCTGGCGGATCAGCAGCGCGGGCTCGACCTGCTGCTCTCGCTGCCGCCGGTGCCGGGGCGACCGACCGACGGGCACATGACGCGCCTGCACCTCGAGATCATCGAGCGCTTCGGTCGCTTCCCGCACCGCAATGCCATTCTGGGCAGAGAATCGACCGCCGAGGAACTGGCCTTCCTCATCGAATGCGAGCACCGTTTCGGACAGCCCGCGCCTCCATCATGACCCTGGCCTGACCGGGAGGATTACCCATGGCGATCACTGACCTCGTCGTTTCCGATATCGCGCCGTTTGCCGACGGGCATGAGTTCGGTGCGGCCGGCGCCTATGTGCGGATCAAGGGTGTCGCGCACGGCATGCTCGACCCCGCGGCGGCGGCGAATGCCGGGATCGTCGATCTCGACAAGGCGCCGCGCAACGCCAAGGGCCTCGTCGAATACGCGACCGACTACGACATCCTGCGGCCGAAAGACCCGCTTCTCGGCAATTCGATCCTCGTCTACGACGTGCCCAATCGCGGCGCCAAGCGCATCTTCAACCTGCTCGACGACGTCCTGCCGAGTTCGCCCGGCAGCAACGACCCGAAAAACGTCGAGCACGCGGGGCTCGGCTTCCTCCTCGGCCGCGGCTATTCGATCGCCTGGTCCGGCTGGGACCCGGGCGCGCCGCGCGCCAACGCCAATCTCGGCGCCGACTTCCCCGAGACGCTGGAAAACGGCCGGCCGGTTACCCAGCGCATCCGCGACGAATTCCACATCGGCACGCGCGCGGCCGGCGACGGCCTGTCGCGCCGCCTCGCCTACCCCGCCGCCTCGCTCGACCAGCCGGCCGCGCAGCTTTGGGTGCGCAGCCGTGAGAGCGACGCCCGCAGCGAAATCCCTCGCGGCGACTGGCAATTCGTCGACGAGCGCACGATCCGCCTGCTGCCCGAAGGGCGCAAATTCGAGCCGATCAAGATCTACGAGATCTGGTACGAGGCGAAAGGCGCCAAGGTGCTCGGCATCGGCTATGCGAGCGTGCGCGACCTCGTCTCGTTCTTCCGCTATCGCAGCGCCAATCGCGGCGGCATCCCGAACCCGCTGATCTCGACGATGAGCGAAATCCGCCACGCGCTCGGCTTCGGAGTGTCGCAGAGCGGCCGGTTCCTGCGCCACTTCCTCGATCTCGGGATGAACGGGGACGAAACCGGCCAGCCGGTTTTCGACGGCGTCTTCAGCCACGTCGCCGGCGCCGGCAAGGTTTTCGCCAACCACCGCTTCGGCATGCCCGGCCGCACCGCGACCCAGCACGAAGACCGGCTCTACCCGGAAAACTGGCCGCCCTTCGGGATGGCGCATCTGCTCAAGGGCCGCGCGAGCGACCCGAAGGTGATCGAAACCAACAGCGCGACCGAGTACTGGCAAAAGGGCGCCTCGCTGATCCACACCGATCCGGGCACCGGCGCCGACCTCGCGCTGCCGCCGAACAGCCGCGCCTACCTGATCGCCGGCACGCAGCACGGCGGCCGCCCCGGCGTCGATCCGAAACCCGGCCCCTGCGTCAACCCGCGCAACTGGCACAGCGCCACACCGGCCTTGCGAGCGCTCTTCCTCGCGCTTGAAGACTGGGTCACAACGGGCACGGAGCCGCCGCCGAGCCGCGTCCCCAACGCCACCGACCGCACCGCCGTCTCGCCGGGCGAGGTGCGCATGCCGCGGGTCAAAGGGTTCGCCCATGCGCCCGGCATGAACCCGATCGTCGCGCCGGTCGACTGGATCGACCCGCCGTCCGCCGACGGCCACGTCTATCCCGCGCACGTCTCCGCCGTCGACCACGACGGCAACGAGACCGCCGGCATCCGCCTTCCCGGCATCGCCGTGCCGCTCGGCACGCATACCGGCTGGAACGTCTACCGCGACCAGCCCGACGAGCTCGCCGACCGCGACGGCTCGTTCATCGCCTTCGCCCGCACCAAGGCTGAGCGAGAGGCGGCGGACGACCCGCGGCCCTCGCTCGAAGAACGCTACGGCAGCCGCGACGCCTATGCCGCGCAGGTGAGGGCGGCGGCGGACGCGCTCGTCGCCCAGCGGCTGCTGCTGCCCGAGGATGCCGACCGCTTCGTCGCCGTGGCAAAGGCGTCCGACCGGTTCTGACCCGCGACGCCCTTGCCGCGAGCGACGGATCGGGTCAGCATCGCGGCCAACGCCGACAATCGCGGTGGTTTTTGGGGGGGAGGAAGCGATGAACGTCTCACGGTTCGCCGGCCGTACGGCGGCGGGTTTGCTGGTGCTTGCCGGACTAGCCGGCGCGGCTCACGCTCAGTTGATGATCGTCGGCAACGACCAGAAACCCGGCCTGGACGCCGACCGCAAGCCGACGATGGGGCCGATGGGCAAGGATACGCTGTCGATCGTCGACATGTCGAAGCCCGCCGCGCTCAAGATCATCGCGACGATCCCGCTCGACAACACGGTGATCGGCCCGCCGACCAACCTCGCGATTTCCCCGTCGCGCGATATCGCGCTCGTCGCCAACTCGGTCAACGTCAAGGACAAGGACGGCAAGAACGTGCCCGAGCCGGACGACCGGCTGTTCGTGATCGATCTCAAGGCGAACCCCCCGGCGGTCGTCGACACGCTGCATCTCGGCAAGCAGCCCTCGGGCATGGCGATCTCGCCCGACGGCAAACTGGCGCTCGTGTGCAATCGCGCCGACGGCTCCGTCTCGGTGCTGTCGATCGACGGCAAGACGGTCAAGCTGACGGGGACGGTCGATCTCGGCAAAGCCTCCGATTCCGTTTCCGCCGTCGCGATTACGCCCGACGGCAAGCGCGCGCTTGTTGCCAAATCCGGTGCGAACGAGATCGCGGTGCTGGCGATCGACGGCGACAAGGTCACCGACACCAAGCAACAGCTCCCGACCGGGATTTTCCCGTACAACGTCGTGATCAGCCCCGACGGCAAGGTCGCGCTGACCGCCGACAACGGCAATCACGGCACCTCGGACGGCAACGCGGATTCGATCGGCGTCATCGACCTGACCCAGAACCCGATCCGGGTCATCAACCACATCGCGGTCGGCGACTCGCCCGAGGGGCTGGCGATCAGCCCGACCGGCAAGATCGCGGTAGCGGTCGAGGCGATGGGATCGAACCAGCCGACATCGAGTTGGTTCTATCACAAGAGCGGACAGGTCAGCGTGCTGAAGATCTCGGGCACCGATGTGAGCAAGGTCGGCACGGTCCAGCTGGGCCAGCTCCCCGAGGGCGCCGTGTTCAGCGCCGACGGCAGCCATATCTACATCGACGATTTCCTCGATTCGGATCTGTCCGTGCTGGCCGTGCATGGGACCCAGGTCACCAACACCGGCAAGAACTTCAAGATGCCGGGTCAGCCGGCATCGATGCGCGGAGGGCCGCAATAGGGTACCCATGACCACGAGCACCGAGGAAGAGATACCGCTGCATCGGCGGCACGAAGCCGCCGAGCAGCGCCTGGATGACATCCGCCGCGAGCATGGCGAGGACGATCCCAACACGCTCGCCGCGATGCTCGACCTGGCCGAGATCACGTTCAACCAGGGTCGGTTGATCGCGACGCGCAAGCTTGAGGAGGCCGTCGTCGCGGCACGCACGCGGCAGCTCGGCGAAAACCATCCGGACACGCTCAGGGCGATGCGCAAGCTCGGCGTGACCCTGGGCGCGCAGGGCGAGCTGGATGCCGCCCGCGACCTGCAGGACCGCGTCGTCACCGCGATGCGCCAGCTTTGGGGCGACGAGCACGGCGGGACGCTCAGGGCACTCAACAACCTCGCCGGCACCTTCGCGGCCAAAGGCCATCTCGGCACCGCGGAAGCGCTGCTCCGCGAGACGATTGCGACTTCGTGCCGGGTGCTCGGCGACCAGCATCCCGACACGCTGACCGCGATGGGCAACCTTGCCGCGGTCCTCTGGCAGGAAGGCAACGAGGAAGAGGCCTACGAGGTCCAGCATTCGGTCACCGATCTCATGCGCAGCGTGCTGGGCCCCGACGCTCCCGCCACCCGCGCCGCCGAAGCGACCCTCGCGATGATCACCCAGGCAATGACGGTCCCGGAGCGCTTCTAGCCCCCGCCACGTCGAGTCGCGCGCCCAGACTGAGACAGTAATGTTCTCTCTATGTTCTTGACAAAATCGCCGGGCGGCGGTAGTATTCCGCCGAAGATGATCTCGCGATGACGCTGGCGCATCGCCGCACTGAGCCGATCGTTTTCCGCTGTTGTAGCTGCTGTTATTCCGCTGATCCGCCGCTGTTATTTTGCTGTTCCTGACCCCTCGCGATCGCGAATAAGACCGTTTTATCAATCTCTTGTCGGGCTACGCCTAAAATGCGCACGGGTCGAAGCAGCCCTACCCGCCCAGCAGCGCCACCCGGAACCGCTCGCGGCAGGCGGCGAGGTCGAAATTGCGCTTGTAGGGCGGCGGGTCGGTCGGGGTCACTTTGAGCACGACAAAGGCGCTGCCGTTCCCCTCGCGCAGCATCCGGGCGCCATCGGCGAGGTCGCTTTCGGCGCCGACCGTATGGGTGCGTTTGATCCCGGCGCCGGCGGCCATCTTTTCGAGGTCGACGCCGAGGCTCGTGTGGCTCTTCTGATACCCGGTCTCGCCGTAATGGCCATTATCAACGCAGAGCACGGCGAAATTGGCCGGGTTCATGATCGCGACGGTCGCCAGCGCTCCGATGTTCATCAACAGCTCGCCGTCGCCGGTGACGGCCAGAACACGTTTGTCCGGCCGCGCCAGGGCGAGGCCGAGCCCGATCATCACGGCACCACCCATCGCGCCGCCCATCGTATAGATGTGGGCGCCGTCATGCGTCAGCGCGGCGATGTCGCGCGCGGTGCCGGCGAGGCCGGTGACGAACAGGAAATCCTCGTGCCGCCCGATCAACGCCGGAACGGCGGTGCGGCGGTCGAGGATGAAGCCATTGGCGGCGGCTTCGGCGAAATCGATCTCGGCCATGCTACCCCTTCTCCTAAAACGCCTTGGCGCCGAGCAGCTTCTGGGTCAGCAGCACGGCGACCCCATTGCCGCCCTGGAACGCCATCGTCAAGGCCGCGCCGACGGTCGGAACCACGTCTTCCGGCCGGTCGATGCGAACGACGATCAATCCCATTTCCTTCAGGATCGGCTCGACCGCCTGGCCCATCGGAAACTGCCACGGATTCCCCTCGCCGAAATCGCCGCGCATGCTGACGAGGGTCAGAAACGGGAACCGGCCGCCCTTGACCAGCGACAGCATGTTGATGCAGTTGCCGGCGCCGCTCGACTGCATCAGGAGGACCCCGCGCGCGCCGCCGAGATCCGCGCCGGCGAGCAGTGCCACTCCCTCCTCCTCGGTCGTCAGCGCCACCGAATGCACCCCGGGATCGGCGAGTGAGCGGTCGATCAGGACGCGGTGACCGGCATCGGGCACATAGGCGAACTGGGTCACGTTATGCCGGCGCAGAAGGTCGTAGAGCTCGTCCTGCCACCGACCTGTTTCTGCCATCGCCCTATTCCTCCGCTGCGGTCCGGCGGCATGCTATAGTCGCCGCACCGAAACCGCATCGGAAAACGAGGCTGCGATGAAGATCAGGATCGATTGGTGCAAGCCTTGAAACTATGAGCCGCGAGCCCTCCGTGCGAGGGATAGGTTGATTGCGAAATACGGCGCCGAGGTCGAGTTGGTGCCGGGTGTTGGCGGAGTGTTCGAGATCACGGTCGACGGACGGCTCGCCTTTTCGAAAAAGGCGACGGGCCGCTTCCCGACCGACGACGAGGTAGACGCCGTCGGCGGCTGAAAAGGCGCCGACAAGGTCATCCACAGGATGCCGCCGGCCGGTCATGCGCCCGACCGGCGGCAGCCATGTCAGATTGAATGGACCAACTAACCGTTCACTCTAACCTCTTGGATACATGATAAAGCCTAGACGGAACCGCGCTCCGATCAGGCGATTTCGGGCGATATAGCTATGTGCCGGTCCCCGGGCCCCCGTGACTTAACGGTTCATCAAGCATTGAAGCGCAAATTTGGGCGTCGGCCAGGTAAGGAGACCCGAATGTTTGCGACGCTGAAGAGATTGCTCAAGAACGAGGATGGGGTTACCGCGATCGAGTATGGCTTGATCGCCGCCCTGATTGCGGTCGCCGCGGTGACCGTGATGGGCACCGTCGGTACCAACCTCAGCAAGACGTTCAACACGATCGCCGGCGATCTGTAAGCCGCGCACGATCACAATCCCACCACGAAAACGCCCGGCGGCAACGTCGGGCGTTTTTCATTGGGCGCTCGCCCTCCGTTTCATCCGGCGTTGAACACAGCGCCGCCAAGGCGGAAAGAGTTCAGATCCGGGAATGATGCGGTCGCCGAGCCAAAGCCCGGGGCGCCTACTTGGTCAGATACGCCGTCTTGACCGCCGACTGGAACAGCGCGCTCATAGCCGCAGAGATGTCGCCGTCGACATTGACCTGGAAGAACAGGCCCGGCGAGGCACAGCTCTGCATGTTCGACGAGATCTGCGACTGAAATGGCGCGATATTACTATTGTACCATCCGTTATTCGGGATCGGCAGGTATTCGGTATAGAGCACTGCAATTCGGATCCCACGGTTCTTGATCGTTGTACACCAGCCGTTATCCATTAGGGATTGCTGACGGCTACCACCGACATTTTCATCTTCGACGCCGTCGGTCACGAAAAACAGGACTTCTTGCGGCGTGTCGCCCCGAGCATTGGTACCGTTGCCTGGAGCGACCATCTGCGAATTGATGTTGGTCATCGCATTGTCATAATTGGTGTCCACATCGGCAGGGTTGTCGTTCTGGGAACAGGCCGATGGGCCGAGACAGTTGTTATGGTAGACCGAGAGCATCTGGATCGTGCCGGCGGATGCCTGGGCCAATGACAAACTCGTCGTAATTGTCTGATAGGTGTGGAACTTGCTGTCGAACGTATAGATCGCCATCCCGTATTTCGCGTTGTTTTGCGCCTCGGTCGCGCTCGCCGTCGTCATCAGGTTCTGGGTCGCGGAGGTCATCAGATCGATCCGCAGCGTCAGCCCGAGGTTGCGAGCGAGCTGGTAGTTGTCCTCGCCGCCGGGGTTTCCCAAGCCCGCCACGGTGCAGCTCGCCGAGTTGCAATGCGTATCGCTGCTGGGACTGGTTTCGTGGCAGGCGAAGCCGCATCCGCAAGTCGGGCCGCCGGAGGGCGGTGAATCGCATTGGGATTGCGTATTGGCGATCAGCGTATTGATGCCGTCGGTTGTCGCAACGATCGCCATCGATGGCGATGAATCGAGCAGCATGTAGAAATTGATGTTGGGCGCCCCGGTCGAGCTCGCGGTCGAGCTGACCGAGACCGGGATCGTATTTTCGATAACCCCGAGGAAGCTCGCCGCGATCGACGCTTTGGCGGTCACCACCACCGTGTAGGTGGTGCCGGAGATGCTGGTGCTCACGTTGGTCGTGACCGTGCCGCTCGGCGGCAAATCGCCGGTGGCGTTGGTGACATAGCTCGTCGCCAGCGACTTGGCCTTCGATGCGGAGCCCGTGTTGAGGTACTCGGTTGCGCCGGCCAGCGACGCTGCGTCGGTGGCCGCCTGCAGCGCCAGCTTGAAATTCAGCCCGCGGGCGAAGTCGATCGCGGCACCGCTCGCGGCGGCCAGCGCCAGCAGCGAGAAGGCCATCAGCATCATGACGCCGGCGCGGTTGTCGCGGCCGATGTCTCGCATCGTTCCGATGACACGGGCGAAGGGTCGCGCCACCATTCGCCGAAACCGGCGGAAATGGCGGATGTCGCACATCTCGGACAATTTGCTCACGGTTCGATCCGGCGGCTTCGATATAAAGCCGAGAATCCGCCCTAAACCGTTTTCATTCCGTTAAAAATCGGCTCGCCGGGCCTAGCTGCAGCTCAATCCGGAACTGGACGGAGGACACGACACCTGCAGCATGTTGCGCGGGATCGCAAAGGCCTGAAACGTCATCGTCAGCGGCGACGTCAGGAAATAGTCGAGCGGCGACGTAAAGCTGTAGGTCGCCTGGATGATGATGACGCTGCCGCTGGCCACGCCCAGTGTGGATGCCGCGCTGGTCAGGGTCGTATTGGAAATCTTGGCGGCCCCGCCCCGGCGTGTCTGCCACGCGACCGTCGCGCCCGAGCCGGACGAATTGTAGGTGACGCTCGCGAAGTCGACTTTGAGCGGGGTGCCGGAACTCGGCGACATGATCATCTGTCCGGCGGAGTAGAGATTGTCGAAATCCCCTGAGGCGACCCCGCCTTCGGCAACCGTCGTCTGGCCGATCAGGTCGGCGATCGAGCTCGCCGCGTCGACCAGCTTGTAATAGCAGATGATCGCCTGCGTGACCTCGTAGACGCCGAACACCATCATGCACAGGACCGGTAGAGCGATCGCGAACTCGATCGCGGCGACACCGGCGCGATCTCCGAGGACGGCGCAGATCAGGCGGCGCGACATCAGAAGGGCTCGTTCTGGAAGACGACGGTCGAGGTCAACAGCGTCGCCCCGTAACTGCCGCCGAGCAGCTTTGCCATCCACGGCGTGAAGAACGAGTAGTTATAGGTCACGGTCACGATGACGATCTCGCCCGGCGACCCGGCATCGAACCCGGCGCTGCTCAGGCTGCCGTCCGTGTTGCGGGTAAGCGCCGTGTTCATCCCGCTCTGCGCCTCGGACCACTGCCAGAACGCCTGCACCTGATAGAGCAGCGAGGTGCACGGGATCAGCCACGACACCTCTTTGCAGATCAGGGTCGAAAAGGTGGTTTGCGGCGCGCTCGCGACCTGAACCTGGCCGGTCCGGATCTGCCGGGCCGAATCCCGGGCGGCGTTGTCGAGCACGACTTGCAGAAAGGTCGCGTAGGAGATCTCGATCGCGCCGAGGATCATCATCAGATAGGCCATGCCGATCAGGCCGAACTCGACGGTGGCCATGCCGCTTTCGCCAAGCCGGACCAGGAACCGTCGTATTCTCCCCATCCATCGTCTCCTGCGTCGACTTCGCCCGGGTCAAATGCCGGCGGCGTCGACCGGTGCGCCGCATGCTGCGCCCGGTTTGTTAATGATCGGTAACGGCCCCGGACGGGGCGGATCGAGACAGTGCTAGGGCCGATTATCCGTTCTTTAACCAACAGCGGTCACGATGCGCTCCGGTCATCATCCGGAGCCCTGCATGCCATTGCGGCCCATCCTGTCACCCGGCGCTTCGTGCCTGTACCGAGCCGCCGCTCCGTCTGATAAGGGCGCGCGGCGATGACGGTCGCCCTCCATTATCTCGCGCTTGGCGGTTTCGCCGTATTGATGGCGATCGCCGCGTTTGAGGATTTTCGCCGGTTCACGATCCCGAACTGGCTGACTTTGGGCCTGTGCCTGCTATGGCCTCTGTCACTCTTGGCAGCACCTGACGGTTCGGGCGCGATCGGCGGCTTGGCGTGTGGCTTGATCGTGTTTGCCGTCGGCGCGCTGCTGTTCGCCCGCGGCTATATGGGCGGCGGCGACGTCAAGCTGTTGGCGGCGGCTGCGTTATGGGCCGGCCCCGCGCTGTTGCCGACGCTGTTGATCGCGACCGGGTTGCTGGGCGGCGTGCTCGCTCTCATCCTGCTGTCGCCGTTCGGGGCGCTTCTCGTGTCCCAGACACGCGCGCAACTCGGCTTTACGGCAGGCCCCGGGACCGCGGTGGCATCGACGCCGATCGCCTATGGCATCGCCATCGCCGCCGCCTCGCTGATCGTCATCCTTCCTCCGCAGTTCAGTTGAACGAGCCATGCGCGCCCGCACCCTGATCCTCGTCCTCCTCGCCGTCGTCCTTGCCGGCGGTACCGCCCTCTTGGCGCGAGCCTGGCTCGCCGCACAACGGACGCAGGCGACCGCCGAAGCGGCGCCGGTGTCGCTGCCGCCGCCGGTGAAATCGGTCCTCGTCGCGCACCATCCGATCGAGCGCGGCCAGATCCTCAAGGGCAGCGATTTCTCGTGGCAGCCGTGGCCCGATGCCGGCGTCGACAAGGCGTATTTCGTGCTCGGCACGCGCTCGCCCGACTCGTTCACCGGCTGGGTCGCCCGCTATCCGATCGGGGCCGGCGAGCCGGTCACAGCGCAGAAGATGGTCGCCCCCGGCAGCCGCGGCTTCCTGGCGGCGGTGCTGAAGCCCGGAACGCGCGCGGTCTCGGTTTCGGTCAACGCCACGACCGGCATTTCCGGGTTTGTCTTTCCGGGCGACCAGGTCGACGTGGTGATCACCTACCCGGTACCGAATTTCTCGAACAACACCGCAGCCGGCGTGCAGCTTCAACACAAAGCGTCGGAGACGATCCTGCACGACATCCGTATCGTCGGCATCGATCAGCGGCTGGAGACCAAGGCCGGCGAAGCGGTCATCGCGCACACCGCAACCCTCGAGGTCACGCCAAAACAAGGCGAAGAAATCGCGCTCGCCGAAGAGATGGGCAAGCTGTCGCTCAGTCTGCGCTCGCTCGCCAAAAACGATTCCGCTTTCCAGCAAGTGGGCTTGCAGAACGATGGCGATTCGGCCTCAGACGGCGCAACGCCCAGCTATACGCTCGACAGCGACGTTAGTCCCTTACTGCCCAAGCCCTTAACGGGCAATGAGAACGCGCCGTCGGGGTCGGTGACCATCTTGCGGGGCGGCGGTAAAGGAGGCGATTCTTCTGGGGCACCGGCTGTACCCAGAGGTTCGTGATGCGGAAATTATTGGCCCTGGTCAGCGCAGCACTATTTTTTATTGCGCTGGTTCCAAGTGACGCCGCCCAACTAGTCACTCCGCAAGGCGGTGGCGCATCTCCGCCGGCGGCACCGCAACCGGCCGCGCCGCGCGACAGCGCAACCGCCACGACGCGGCAGATCCCGCCGAATGGTCAGCCGATCCTTCTGGAGTCCGGCAAGGGCACGCTGATCCGCCTGCCGCGTCCGGCGTCGACGGTGTTCATCGCCAACCCAGACATCGCCGATGTCCAGGTGAAGTCGCCGGCGCTGATCTATCTGAGCGCCAAGGCCCCGGGCGACACCGTCGTCTATGCGGTCGACGCGAACGACGACGTCCTGCTGCACGCGCCGGTGCATGTCGACCACGATCTGTCGCGCCTGCGGGATTCGATGCATGCGCTGATGCCGGGCGAGCACGTGACGGTCCGGTCGGTCGATGGCTCGGTGGTCCTGGGCGGTAGCATCTCGACCGCCAACCGTGCCGAAAAGGCCCGCGCCCTCGCCGCGGCGCTGACCGGCAACGACAAGAACCAGCCGATCCTCAACGAGATGTCGGTCGCGACCCCGAACCAGGTCAACATCCGCGTCAAGATCGCCGAAGTGAACCGCACAGTGCTGAAGGCGCTGGGTTTCAACTGGACCGCGTCGATCAATCAGGCCGGCAAGAACGGCGGCAGCTTCGGTCTCGTGACGCAAAACCCGACGCTCAGCCAGAACATCACCCAGCAGAACCAGTTTCAGTTCGGCTATATAAACGCCCTCGGCGCCACCAACATCCAGACGACGCTCGACGCGCTGTCGCAGGAAGGGTTGATCACGACCCTGGCCGAACCCAGCCTGACCGCGCTCAGCGGCCAGACGGCGAGCTTCCTCGCCGGCGGCGAGTTCCCGATCCCGATCGGCGTGCAGCCGCCGAACGGCGGCTCGGGGACGCAGATCACGATCGACTTCAAGACGTTCGGCGTTTCGGTCGATTTCACCCCGACGATCCTCGACGCCAACCACCTCAACCTCAAGATCCGGCCCGAGGTCAGCGAGCTGACCGCCAACGGCGCCGTGCAGATCAGCGGCTTTACGATCCCGGCGCTGACCGTGCGCCGCGCCGAGACCACGGTCGAGCTCGGCAGCGGCCAGAGCTTTGCGCTCGCCGGCCTGCTGCAGAACACGACCGAGCAGGACATCTCGAAGGTGCCATGGCTCGGCGATGTGCCGATCCTTGGCGCGCTTTTCCGCTCCGATCAGTTCCAGCACAACGAAACCGAGCTCGTCATCATCGTCACGCCGTATCTGGTGAAGCCGTCGAGCGTCGCCTTGGCGGCGCCGACCGACGGTTACATTCCGCCCCACGACATCCAGCGGGTGATCAACAGCGAGACCTATCGCCCAGGCATGCCGAGCCCGACGCCCGGCCCTGCGCAACCCGGCAGCCAGGGCCTCATCGGCCCGGTCGGGTTCCGGGTGGATTGAGGAGGGCCGGACGATGAAAGCCCTTCTCGCCCCGATCGCCGCCGCGCTCCTCGTGACGCTCGCCGCCTGCGATGCCCCGGTCACCGACTACACCAATGCCGAGTCGCCCAACAATCTGACCCTCCATGACGTCTCGCACAGCCTCGTCGTGCATTTCGCGCCGGGGTCGGACCGGCTGGCGCGCGGCGAGGCACAGCGGCTCGGCCGACTCGTGGCGACCGGAGAGATCGGAGCGCACGACCGCATCTCGGTGTCGCCGGCGGGCCCCCCTGCCCTCGCCGCCCGCCGCGTGACCACGCTGGCGTCGGAGATGCTGCGTTATGGGCTCACCATCGGTGAGGTACCGCTGGCCGTGGTGCCTCGCGACAGCGCGATCGTCGACATCGGCCGCTATCTCCTGACCACCCCGCCCTGCCCGAACTGGAGCGGCCCGGCCTCGTCCGATTTCGGCAACGTGCACTACAGCAATTTCGGCTGCTCCACGGCGACCAATCTCGGCCAGATGGTCGCGAGCCCGGCTGATATCGCGAGCGGGCAACCCCTCGGCCTTGCCGCCGGCCAGCCCGCCGCCGCGGCCGTTAACCGTTACAACACCGACAAGGTGGTATTGCCTACCCCCAATTCCGCCCTACCGATCGCCGCGCCGGCTAGCGCCGCACCCGGTGGGTCCTCACCAGGGAGTTAAGTATGAGCGCCGGGAGCGCAGCAGCGACAGCAGCCTCACCCCCCACCGGAAAAAAGGTCGAACGCGAAGGCATCGTCACAATCCTTCAGGACCAGGCGACGCTGGACAGGGTTCAGGGCGTCACCCGCGAGTTGCAGCTCGACGACGAGCTGGTCGTCGAGGCGAGCCTCGATGCCGCGCTGGGCCGGGTACGCGAGGGGATGCATCCGCGGGTGCTGATCCTCGATCTTTCGGAATCGGCGGCCCCCATTGCCGAGATCAGCGCCGCCCGTGCGGTCGCCGGACCCGAGACGAAAATCCTCGCCCTGGGCGCGGTCAACGACGTGACCCTCTTCCGCGATCTTCTCGCGGCCGGCGCCACGGATTATCTCGTCAAGCCGCCGACCCGCGAGTCGCTGGCCTCGGTCCTCGAAAAGCAGAGCGGCGGCGGTGGCGGCGGAACGGGGGGATTGGGACAGGTCATTGTGTTCCTCGGCAGCCGCGGTGGGGTTGGCACGACGACCGCCGCGGTATCTTGCGCCTGGCTTCTGGCCGAGCAGCACAAGGAGCGCACCGCGCTCATCGACCTCGACCTGCATTTCGGCACGGTCGCGCTCTATCTCGATACCGACCCCGGCAGCGGGTTGTGCGAGGCACTGGAACAGCCGTCGCGCATCGACAGCCTGTTTGTCGACCGGGCGATGGTCAAGGTCTCGGAGACGCTGCGGATCCTCGCCGCCGAGGCTTCGGTGAGCGACGCCCAGATGATCGACACCGGCGCGATCGACGTACTGCTTTACGAGCTGCGGCGGAAATTCGCTTGGGTCGTGGTCGATCTGCCGCGCGCGGTGACGCCGACGCAGCGGGTCGTGCTGGCCGCCGCCAGCCGGGTCATCCTCGTGTGCGACCGGAGCCTCTCAGGGCTTCGCGATACGATCCGCCTGCAAACGCTGATCCGTGAGCGGGCGCCGCAGACCCAGCTGATGCTGCTGGATTCGGGCGCCACCGGCGACCGTTCCGCCGTCGGCAAGAGCGAGTTCGAGAAGGCCGCCGGAAAAACCCTCGACGGCAGCATTTCTTACGACGTTAAGGCTGCGCTGGCGGCGGCGAATTCCGGCCAGCCCCTGCCGCTCGCCGCGCCCCGAAGTGCGGTCACCAAGGAGCTGCAACAGCTCGTATCGACCCTGAGCACACCGGCCGAGACGCAGAAGAAGCGCAAGTTCGGGTTCGGCCGATGGTAGCCCTGTTCCGGCGGTCGTCCCAGGAAGGCGGCCTCGAATCGCGCATCGCCGAGCTCTCCGCGCGCCGCTCCCGCGTGATCGAACCGGCGGCGCCCCCGCCGGAGCAGCCCCCTGGCGAGACGCCGGCCGAGCGCCCCGCCGCGCCACGGATCATGCTGCCGACGATGGCGCCGGTGCCGATCGACGTCGCGACCTCGATCGAGGACCAGCTCGCCACCGCAAAAGAGCAGCTCATTACACGGCTCGGCTCGGAAATCCGGTCAGAGCGGCGCGCGCTCCTCTCCCGCGGCGAGCTGGCTAAGCTCGTCGACGCCGCGGTTCAGGCCTATTTCGTTCGCAACAACGTCGACCCCAATCCGCTCGCCCGCCGCGATCTGGTCACGGGGATCATGCAGGCCCTGCTCCAGCCGTCGACCCTCGAGGCGGAGGAAGCGGCCGCGACGACCCGACGTGGCCCGCACCGCGCGGCGATCGAAGCGGCCAAGGCGCAAATCCAGCCGCTCGTTCTCGAGCACATGGACGTGGCGGCCGCGGCCGAGATGCCTCGCCCCGCCTTCGAAGCGCAGCTCACGGGCTGGGTCAAGGAGCTGTTGGCCGAGACCAAGATCCAGCTCAACTTCGTCGAGCAGCGCGAGCTCGTCGAGTCGCTGATCGCCGACATGCTCGGGCTCGGCCCCCTCGAACCGTTGATGGCCGACGAGACAGTGACCGACATCATGGTCAATGGGCCAAAGCAGGTTTACGTCGAGCGTAAGGGCAAGCTAGAGCTGACCGAGGTCGTGTTCCGCGACGACGCGCACCTGATGAACGTTGCGACCAAGATCGTGACGCGCGTCGGGCGCCGCATCGACGAGGCCCGGCCATTGGTCGACGCCCGGCTCGGCGACGGCAGCCGCGTCAACATCATCATCCCGCCGCTGGCGCTCGACGGCATCTCGATGTCGATCCGTCGTTTCGCCAAGAGGTCCATCACCCTCGATATCATGGCGCAGAACGGCAACATCTCGCCCGCCATGGCGACGATGTTGAAGATCGCCGCGCGCTGCCGCCTCAACATCCTCATTTCAGGCGGCACCGGTTCGGGCAAGACGACACTGCTCAACGCCCTTTCGCGAATGATCGACACGCAGGAGCGCACGGTCACGATCGAAGACGCGGCTGAATTGCAGCTCCAGCAGCCGCACGTCGTGCGCCTCGAAACCCGCCCGCCGAACCTGGAAGGCGGCGGCGAGGTGAATATGCGCGACCTCCTCAAGAACGCGCTCCGTATGCGGCCCGACCGCATCATCATCGGCGAGTGCCGCGGCGAAGAAGCGCTCGACATGCTGCAGGCGATGAACACCGGCCACGATGGCTCGATGTCGACGGTCCATGCCAACACCCCCCGGGAGGCGCTGACCCGTCTCGAAAACATGATCGGGATGACCGGCATCAACCTGCCGTCAAAGGCGATGCGCACTCAAATCGCCGCGGCGATCCACCTCATCTGCCAGGTCAACCGCATGCGCGACGGCGTGCGCCGCGTGACCCACATCATGGAAGTCGTCGGCATGGAAGGCGACGTGATCACGACGCAGGAGCTGTTCGCCTACCAGTTCAACGGAGAGAACTCGGACGGAAAACTCCGCGGCACCTTCGCGTCCAGCGGGATCCGGCCGGCCTTCCTGCCGCGCGCCGAGTATTACGGCCTCGACCGCACGCTGCTCGAGGTGATCTGAGCGATGCTGGCTGCGCTCGACCCCACCCTGCTGATACCGCTGGGGCTCGCGCTCGCGGTCGCCGTGCTGTTGATCGTGATCGGCACGTCTGTGCTCAACGCGCCCACCGCCCGGCGTTTCAAGCGACGGCTGCGCGCGGTCATGGCCCGCAAGCAGGGGATCGTCACGACCGGCGGCGCACAGCCGACGAAGTCGCTGTCGCGCCGCGAGAACACGACCGCGATCGACCGCATCGCCAAGCGCTGGCTGCCGCATCGCGAGCTTCTGGTCCAGCGCCTCGAGCGCACCGGCAGGACCATCAGTGTCGGCCGCTACATAACCATATCGCTCATTGCCACTTTGGTGGTGGCGATTCTGTCGGCGTTGTTCATCCCCCGGATCGGGCTGTTCGGCGCCCTGTTGGTCGGAGTGGCGGTCGGCGTGGCCGGCCCGCATATCCTCATCGGACGGATGGGAAAAAAGCGCGTCGCCCGCTTTATCGCGCTATTCCCGGAGGCGATCGATCTGATGGTCCGCGCGCTGCGCTCGGGCCTGCCGATCAGCGAGGCGCTGATCAACTGCGCACATGAGGTCGGCGCCCCGGTCGGTACCGAGTTCAGCACGATCGAATCGGGGATGCGGCTGGGCCGCGATCTCGAGCCGCTGCTCTGGGACATCTCGAAGCGCATCGATGCGCCCGAGTTCAAGTTCTTCATCATCGCATTGTCCGTGCAGCGGGAGACTGGCGGCAATCTCGCCGAAACACTTGCCAACCTCGGGGACGTGCTGCGCCGGCGGCGGACGATGCGCCAGAAGGCCCGCGCGATGGCGAGCGAGGCGCGCACCACCGCCGGCATCCTCGGCTGCCTTCCGGTCCTGGTGACCGGCGTGCTGATGATGACCTCGCCGCAATACATCCTGCTGATGTTCGAGGATCCGCGCGGGATCATCCTGATCGGCGTCGCGATCGGGATGCTGATCACCGGCATCTCGATCATGGTGAAGTTGGCGAGATTCGACATATGAACTCGATGGACCACTTCACAGCGGACAAGTTTGATCTTGACCGCTATCTGCCTTACGGGGTCAACACCGCGGATGTGATCGCGCTGCTCGCGGCGATCGCCGTGCTGGCAGCGGTCCTGGCCGTGTGGAACGCGCTGCGGGCCAGCTCGCCCTTCGAGCGCCGCTTCGCCGACATCGTTCATCGCAAGGAAAGCCTGCGCCAAACCGCGCTCGCGCCGCGCCGCCAGCGCGAGAAGCTGACCCCGGCCGGCCTGATGCACGAGGCGGTGAAACGCCTCAACCTGATGCGCTCGAAGCACGCGACCGAGGCCCGCACCCTATTGATGCAGGCCGGGCTGCGCTCGCGCGACGCGATGGTGCGTTATCTTTTCGCGCGACTCTGCCTGCCGCTCGTCTGCGCCATGCTCGAGATGGCCGACGCATACACGATCCATCTCCTGCCGATACCGGCGCAATTCCGCTTTCTGGGCGCGCTTGGCGCCGCCTTCGTCGGGTACATGGCACCCACCACGGTGCTCCGAAACATTACCGCACGGCGTGTCGGGCGCATCCAAAAAGGCCTGCCCGATGCACTTGACCTGATGGTCATCTGCGCCGAAGCCGGGTTGAGCCTCGATGCGACGCTCAACCGCATTTCGCGTGAGTTGGAGCCGAGCTGGCCCGAGCTCGCCGAGGAATTTGGCATCACCGCTGCCGAGCTGACCTTTCTGCCCGACCGGCGACTTGCCTTCGACAACCTGAACGCCCGCACCAACATACCGTCGATCCGCGGCGTCGTGAACACACTCTTGCAGACCGCCAAGTTCGGCACGCCGCTGGCACATTCCCTGCGCGTGCTGGCGGCGGAGTTCCGCGACGCCCGCATGATCCGCGCCGAGGAGAAGGCAGCGCGTCTGCCGGCGCTCCTGACGGTCCCGCTGATCCTGTTCATCCTGCCGACTCTATTTATCGTGCTGCTCGGCCCGGCCGTGCTCGGCATCATCGACACATTCTCCGGCAATCACGGCGGACCAAAGAAGGTCACCGTCGTCGTCCATGACAGCGCCCAGGGCGACGAAACGGCCGACGAGACCCAGATCACCGAGGTGCACGTCAACGACAAGGCCAAGACGCACGACGCGCAGTTGCCGCCGGCTTCGGTAACGCCGGGCGAAGGCCAGGCGACCGTCGGTCAGCCCCTCAGCGTCAAGGTCGATGCCCGCTCGATCGAACCGAACGTCAAGCTGTTCGTGACGATCGTCCCGGTCGGAACCCCTGACACCCCGGCGGACCTGGTGCTGCTGGAGCAGACCAGCGACCCGGTAATGGCCGACGAGATGCAGGTCACCGTGGTCCCGCAGACCGCCGGCCCGAACGAAGTCCGGCTCTATCTGGTACCGAATTCGACCACGGCGATTGTCGCCGCGAGAGGCCTTGTCGACGTGGCAGCCGCGCCGAAGGCTGCGCCGTAATCCGCCCTTAAGAGCCGCGGGAGGGCTGAAGCCCACTATTCGCGGAGAGCACGGCCTTGCTGCGCTCCTCGGGCGACAAGCGGCGCAGCATGTCGTAGTAAGCCATGTTGTGCTCGACGGCGGCCTCGCTGAGGTCCCGCCGGGCATAGCGCACCGCACAGCCCTGGTCGCCCTTGAGCCCGCAGATCAGCGCCAGCGTCTGGCGCTCGCGCGGGGTTGAGTCCGGGGCGTCGGCGAGCGGGCCGAGGGTTCCTATCGCCGTGTCATACTGTTCGCTCAACGCCTGCGACAGGGCGAGGTCCAGCGTCAGCGCCGGGTCGGCGGGCAGATACTTAAGCCCCTCGGTATAGTCGGCCTGGGCTTGCGCATGATTGCCGGTGAAGTCCGCCGTCACCCCCAACAACAGCAAGGTCTTCGGGTTATTAGGAGCTTCCTGGTAGGCGATTTCGAGCGGCGCCTCGGCCAGCTCGGGCTTGGCGCTGCTGAGATAGGCCTTCGCGAGGCCTTCGAGCGCTAGCGGGTAATGCGGCTTCCGCTCAAGGGCCGCCTTGTAGGCGACGATCGCCTCATTCTCGTTGCCCATGTCGCGCAATGTGTCGCCGGCCGCCACAAGCGGCGCCGCCTCGCCGGACGCCAGCTGCGCCGCCCGCCGGAACAGAGACACGGCGTTGGCATAATCGCCCCCGGCCTTCGCCGCCATGCCGACCCGCATGATCGTCGGATAGTTGACCTTTGTCGCGGCTTCCCGACCGTCGATCGCCAGCGGATCAACATAGGTCGTCGTATTCGTGCAGGCGGCTAAGGCAACGCATAAGGCAACGGAGCCCATGACAAAAGTTCCGACGCCCTTCCGCGCTCTGCGTCGCCTCATTTTTGCCCGGCCGCTCATTGGCTTACCCATTCGGCACTATGTAAGCGTGCCGGAATCTCGTCGAGCGTTTGGGAAATACCTTGTTGTGGCAACAACTTGCGGTCAGTTCGCGACAACTCTTGCGGTTTCGCGATCCGCAACCTTGCCGAATCGCCGGGTCAGCCGGCTTCCGCGGCGATTGCCTTTTCGACCGCCGCCAGCGCAATCTCCGCTTGTGCCCCGTCGGGGCCGCCGGCCTGCGCCATATCGCGCCGGCCGCCGCCGCCCTTGCCGCCGACCGCCTCGGCGCCGACGCGCACCAGCTCGACCGCGTCGAAGCGCGGGGTCAAATCGTCGGTGACGCCAACGACGATCGCCGCCTTGCCCTCCGCCCGCGAGACGACCGCGACGACCCCGGAGCCGACCCGCTTCTTGAGCTCGTCGGCGAGCGAGCGCAGTTCGCGGCCCGGCACATCGTCGACTACCCGTCCATCGAACACGACGTCGCCGAGCTGCTTGCCAGAAGCCGCCGAGGCTCGTCCGCCGCCGCCGGCAAGTGCGCGCCGCGCATCGGCCAACTCGCGTTCAAGCCGCCGGTGCTCTTCGACAAGCCGCGCGAGCCGCGCCGGCAAGTCGTGGGGGCTGGTGCGCAGCATTGCTGCGGATTGCCGGAGCAATCCCTCCTCTTCCGCCAAATGCGCTTCCGCGGCGGCGCCGGTCAGCGCCTCGACCCGGCGCACGCCCGAGGCCACCGAGCCTTCTCCAACGATCTTGAACAGCCCGACATCGCCGGTGCGCCGCACATGCGTCCCGCCGCAGAGCTCGACCGAATAAGGCTGATCCGCGCCGTCACCGGTCCCCATCGACACGACGCGGACCTCGTCGCCATATTTCTCGCCGAAGAGGGCGAGCGCGCCCTCGGCGACCGCGGCGTCAGGGGTAAGGAGCCGCGTGCGCACCTCGCCATTCCCCCGAATGCGATCGTTGACCTCTGCCTCGATCGCCGCGATGTCGTCGTCTGTGACTGGGCGCGGGTGGCTGAAGTCAAAGCGCATCCGGTCGGGCGCGACGAGCGACCCTTTTTGCGTGACATGGTCGCCGAGCCGATGCCGCAGCGCTTGGTGCAGCAGATGCGTGACCGAGTGGTTTGCTCGCAGCCGGTTGCGGCGATCGTGGTCGACCTTCAATTCGACCGCGTCGCCGACCTTGATCGTGCCGTGGCTCACCGTGCCGAGGTGCAGGTGCAGATCAGCGTTTTTCTGGGTGTCGGCGATCGTGACCTCGCCGCCGCCGGCGCCGAGAATGGTGCCGGCATCGCCCTGCTGGCCGCCGGACTCGCCATAAAACGGAGTCTGGTTCACGATGATGCCGACGGCATCGCCGGCCGCGGCCTCCGTGACCCGCTCGTCGGCGCGGTAGAGCGCGAGGACAACGCCCTGCGCGGTCTCGGTATCGTAGCCGAGGAATTCCGTCGGCCCGATCTCCTCACGCAGCGCGAACCAGTTGGCACCGGTCGCCGCCTCGCCGGAACCCACCCAGCTCCGCCGTGCCTCCTCGCGCTGGCGCGCCATCGCCGTGTCGAACCCCTCGACGGCGACCTTGCGGCCACGCCCGCGCAGCACATCCTCCGTCAGGTCCAGCGGGAAGCCGAACGTGTCGTAGAGTCGAAAGGCGACCTCGCCCGGAAGCGGGTCATCGGGTCCGAGCCGCTCAGTCTCCTCGTCGAGCAGACGAAGGCCGCGGTCGAGCGTCTGCTTGAAGTTTCCTTCTTCAAAGCGGAGCGTCTCGGTGATCAGCGCCTGGGCGCGGTGCAATTCCGGGAACGCGGCGCCCATCTGCTGCACGAGGGCCGGGACGAGCCGCCACATCAGCGGGTCCTTGCAGCCGATCATGTGTGCGTGGCGCATCGCCCGCCGCATGATCCGGCGGAGGACGTAGCCCCGCCCCTCCTTGCTCGGCAACACCCCGTCGGCGATCAGAAACGCCGACGAACGCAGATGGTCGGCGATAACCCGATGCGACACGGCATGCGGCCCATCCGCCGCGACGCCCGACGCATCGGCCGAAGCGGAAATGAGGGCCCGAAACAGATCGATGTCATAGTTGTCGTGCTTGCCCTGCATCACCGCGGCGATGCGCTCCAGCCCCATGCCGGTGTCGATCGACGGACGCGGCAGCGGAGTGCGCGAGCCGGCCGCGTGCTGCTCGAACTGCATGAAGACGAGGTTCCAGATCTCGATGAACCGGTCGCCGTCTTCGTCGGGACTTCCCGGCGGCCCGCCGGGGATATGGTCGCCGTGGTCATAGAAGATCTCCGAGCACGGCCCACACGGACCGACATCGCCCATCGACCAGAAATTGTCGCTGGTGGCGATACGAATAATCCGCCGCTCGGGCAGCCCAGCGATCTTGGCCCAAAGCCCCGCCGCCTCGTCGTCCTCGGCATAAACCGTGACGAGGAGCCGGTCCTTGGCGAGACCATATTCCTTGACGATCAGATTCCAGGCGAGCTCGATCGCGCGCTCCTTGAAATAATCGCCAAACGAGAAATTGCCCAGCATCTCGAAAAACGTGTGATGGCGCGCGGTGTAGCCGACGTTTTCGAGGTCGTTGTGCTTACCGCCGGCACGAACGCATTTCTGCGACGTGGTTGCCCGCGGGATCGCGCGTTTCTCGATGCCGATGAAGACGTTCTTGAACTGAACCATCCCAGCGTTGGTGAACAGCAAGGTCGGATCGTTGCGGGGCACCAGCGGGCTCGACGGCACGATCTCGTGATCGTGCTCGGCGAAATAGTCGAGAAACGCGGCGCGAATGTCGTTGGTCGTCTGCATGACCCGATTTGGGGGTGTTTCACACGGTTAGGCAAGAGGCGGCGGCCAAAAAGCCCGACAAACCAGCCTCACCGGGCTACGGCGCTCCCGCCGGTGTACGAACATCGATGACTGCATACGGATCGGCGTAGACCCGGTGCCACCCCGGCAGCCGCTCAAGCACCGCGACGGCGCCGTTGTCGGGCCGAAGCAGCGTCCACGCAATCCCGTACCGGGCGAGCAACCGCGACAACACCGCTTCATTCCCCCCCTCGGCGGCAACATCGGCGGCAAGAAAATCGTTGCCGAACATCTCGACCCGGCCATCGATGAAATCCCGAACCCCGGAAAAGGCGAGGTAGCCGCCGAACGCCTCGCTATTGAAGATCGGACCGGAGAGGCCGAGATCGCGGGCGGCCCTCGTAGCCGAGGCCGGCGTCACCTGGTCATCGGCCCGGACGACGGGATGGACGATCAGCGGGAGCGCGAGCGTCGCCGCGAGGCCCAGCGTGACCCCGAGCGCCGGCCAACGCACCGGTCCCGCCAGCCGCGCCGCCCCGCGCCAGAGGCCCGATCCCGCAAAGACCGAGCCATAACCGCCCAGCGCCGTCCCAAGCCCCTCCGCGAGGACCAGCGGCCCGACGAGGCCCAGGAGGTCCGCATGGCGGACATGGCGGAGAGCCATGTGGAGAAGCACCAGCAAAAGACCGAGCCGTGGCCACTCGACCCGAACCCGCAATGTGAACCCGATAGCAATCGCGGCCACGACCCACAATTCGAGGGCCGGGAACCCGGCGAAGTTCGGGGGTAGCCACTCTCCAAACGAGGCTTCCAGAGCCGGCATCGCCATCAACCGCAGAGGCTGGAGAAACGCCGTCGGGCCGCTCGGTGTCAGCAGCCCCGCGCCAACCCCAGCGACGACGAAGCAGCCCCACCTGACGGCCGCTTCCCGCCGCGTCGGGCTCTTCCAGACGGCCTCGGCCGCCAGCCAGCCTGCGAGGCCGATGCCGAACAGAAAGCTCGCGTGCAGATTCGCCCAGACCACCATGACGGGGAGCAAAAGCCAGCGCGGCCCGGCCGCGCGATCCCGCGCCGCCATCAGCGAGCCCGACCACAGCACGAGCAGCGGCATCGCCAGGACGTGGGCGCGGGCGACCGTGTGGGGAAACACCAGCCCCGCGCCCATCAGCGTCATGATGAGCGCCGCCAAGGGGCCGACGCGCCGCGTCAGGAAATGGCACAGAAGAGCCAGCGCCACAGCGACGCAAGCCGCTGAGAGGATGATGACCCCGCTCCAGCCCGTGCGGTCGTAGACCGCAGCGAGGATCGCCTCGGCGAGCCATTCGCCCGGGACCCAGCGGGCGCCAGGCATCGAATAGGAGAAGGGGTCGGCGGTCGGGAGGGCCCAATGGGCCCATATCCAGCGGCCAGCCGCGATGTGAAGATAGGTGTCCGGGTCGTTGAGCAGCGCCCGGGGCTGGGCAAGCAGACGAGCCAGAATGGCCAGGCCGACCCAGAGCGGCCAGTTGGGGACGAAGCTCGCCCACGCCGACCGCACAGCACCGCGCTCGGCTGCAGGGGAATGGGAGAGCTCGGCATCTGGAGCGACCACGGTAACCCATCGCCTGCCGGGGCTCGGGCGGGTGGGACCACCCCACCTCGCGCGGCGCACCCCTGGCAGAGGCACGCGCCACCCCGTCAGCGTGGGGGGACGGGGTTAATTTGCCGTCAATCGCGGCACGCCCTCTCCCTCGCCGCTTCGCGTGCTATTCGTCGCCGGCAGCCTCGCCCGGCGCGGCCATCATCGCGTCGGCGACGAGGCCGGCGTTGCCGCGGATCGCGTGCTCGATCATATCGGCGGCGTCGGTATGGTCCTTGAGATAGGTCTTGGCGTTTTCGCGGCCCTGGCCGATGCGTTGGCCGTCGTGGGAGAACCAAGCGCCGGACTTCTCGACGACGCCGGCCTGGACGCCGAGATCGATCAGCTCGCCGCGCTTCGAGA
Source organism: Allostellaceae bacterium (assembly GCA_036489765.1). Taxonomy (GTDB): domain Bacteria; phylum Pseudomonadota; class Alphaproteobacteria; order ATCC43930; family CGMCC-115725; genus DATARH01. The sequence goes on from DASXFE010000146.1 coordinate 36,709, forward strand.
TGCCCTCGCCGTACATGATGTCGAAATCGACGACCTTGAACGGCGGCGCCATCTTGTTCTTGACCACCTTGACGCGGGTTTGGTTGCCGACGACCTGGTCGCGGTCCTTGATTGCGCCGATGCGCCGGATGTCGAGCCGCACCGAGGCATAGAATTTCAGCGCATTGCCGCCGGTCGTGGTCTCGGGGTTGCCGAACATCACCCCGATCTTGAGGCGGATCTGATTGATGAAGATCACCATCGCCCGCGACCGCGATATCGAGCCGGTCAACTTGCGCAGCGCCTGGCTCATCAGCCGCGCGTGGAGGCCGACGTGGCTGTCGCCCATCTCGCCTTCGAGCTCCGCTCGCGGCACCAGCGCCGCGACCGAGTCGATCACGAGCACATCGATCGCCCCGGAGCGCACCAGCGTATCGGCGATTTCGAGCGCCTGTTCGCCGGCATCCGGCTGCGAGATCAAGAGGTCGTCGACGTTGACGCCCAGCTTTCGCGCATAGCCCGGGTCGAGCGCATGCTCGGCGTCGATAAAGGCGCAGGTGCCGCCGTTCTTCTGCGCCTCGGCGATCACATGGAGCGCGAGGGTCGTCTTGCCCGAGCTTTCCGGCCCGTAGATCTCGATGACCCGCCCGCGCGGCAACCCGCCGATCCCGAGCGCGATATCGAGCCCGAGCGAGCCCGTCGACACGACCTCGACCTCGGTGGCGGCCTCATGCGAGCCGAGCTTCATGATCGAGCCCTTGCCGAAGGAGCGCTCGATCTGACCAAGCGCCGCATCCAAAGCCCGCTGCTTATCCATCGTTTCCCGATCCAAAAGGCGCAATGCGGGTTGATTCATAGTCCCCTCCGTCAGTCCAAGCCAGCGCGGGCGGCGCGGCGCGGCACGGGGAATAATGTATCGGTTTTGTTCTTGGAACACAATGAGAACTTTCGCCGGCACTTAAAGGCCTGAAAATGCCTGTTATCCCTGTTTTTATCAGTCTTTTATCAGGCGGCCCCGGTTCCTGGAAGCGACGGATGGGAAAATGTTGCCCGAAGATTTTGACGATTTTACGGTCGGCGTGATGGAGGGAATCGGCCTTTTGCAAAGAGGCGTACAAGGGTTCGGACATTATGACAGCGGGTCGTAGACTTGGGCGTCAGCCCGCTGCGGAAAGGAGGTGGACGGAACGCGCAATACGGCCCTCGCCGGCGTCTCGGCACGGAATGGTAGGCACCGGCAATCTGCTGAGCACAGGGCAGGACGATTTCCTGATCTGGGGCGGCGTCACTACACCCAGGTCGGCGGCGTCGGCCCCGAGTGGAATTTCCACACGGCCAACCCCGACAACCTTCGCCTGAAACAGTCGGCGGAAGACGGCAGAGCATTCCGCCCTATGCCACTTCGCCCGAAATGACGTCCTTCACCTTGCCGGCGAGCTGTTTCAGCGAGAACGGCTTTGGCAGGAAGTGGATTTCGCTGTCGGAATCGAGCTTCTGGCGGAACGAGTCTTCAGTGTAGCCGGAGATGAAGATCACTTTCATGTCGGGATGGATCTCGCGGACCTCGCGGATGAGGCCGGGGCCGTCCATGCGGGGCATCACAACATCGGTGATCAGGAGATCGGGAGCGCGGTCCGCGCTGCGGATCAGTTCGAGCGCGGCCTCGCCGCTTTTCGCCTCGATGACCGTGTAGCCTTTGTTGCGCAGCGCGCGGGCGCCAAAGATGCGCACCGGATCCTCGTCCTCGACGAGCATGACGGTGCCGATCCCGGTGAGGTCCTTGGCCGGCATCGGCTCGACGGGCTCAGCGCGGGCGGTGGCGGCGGCCTCGGCCAGCTGGTGGCGCGGCAGATAGATCTGGAAAGTCGCGCCCTGGCCGGGTGCGCTGTCGACAAAGACGAAGCCGCCGGTCTGCTTGACGATGCCGTAGACGGTCGAGAGGCCGAGCCCGGTGCCGGAGCCAATTTCCTTCGTCGAGAAAAACGGTTCGAAGATGCGGGCAAGGTTCGCTTTCGGGATGCCGACCCCGGTGTCGGAAACCTCGATCGAGACGTACTGGCCGGCCGGCATGATCTCGGGTCCGCGGCGCAGCGGAGCGCTCTGGATCATGTTGTCGGTGCGGATCGTCAGCGTGCCCCCGCTCGGCATCGCGTCGCGGGCATTGACGGCAAGGTTGATGATGACCTGCTCGAGCTGGCCCTGATCGACCTTGACGAGGCCGAGATCGCGGCCGAGCACGACGTTGAGCTCGATGTTCTCGCCGATCAGGCGGCGCAGGAGGTGCGACAGCTCGACCAGCACGTCGGTGATGTCGAGGATGCGCGGCTGCAGGGTCTGCTGGCGCGAGAACGCCAGAAGCTGCCGCACGAGGTTGGCCGCGCGGTTGGCGTTCTGCTTGATCTGCATGATATCGGCGAAGGACGGGTCGCCCGGCCGGAACCGCATCAAAAGCAGGTCGCAAAACCCGATCATCGCGGTCAGCAGATTGTTGAAATCGTGCGCGACGCCCCCGGCGAGCTGGCCGACCGCCTGCATCTTCTGCGACTGGGCGATCTGGATCTCGAGGTTCTTCTGCTCGGTGACCTCGATGAAATGCAGCATCAGCCCGCCCTCGCCGCCTTCGCTGCTGTCGAGGCGGGACAGGAAGACGACGCAGGTACGGTCGCGTGGGCTCTTGAGCCGCACCTCCACCGGCACGGCGGTCGACGGCCCGTCGGTGGTCTCGGCGAGCTTGACCGCGATCGCGCGGCGATCCTCTTCGGTGACGAACCCGATGAGAGGCTGGCCGATCAGGTCTTGCGGGTGAGCGCCGAAAAGCTCGGCAAGCGCGCGGTTGGCCTCTTCGAGCCGGCCAAAGCGATCGATCAGCGCGATCCCCACCGGGGCGTTGGCGAAAAACCGCTGGAACCGCTCGCGCGAGAGGCGCAGCGCGGTTTCCCATTCGCGCTCCGGGGTCAGGTCCCGGACGACCGAGCGGGTGCAGAGCTCCGCCCCTTCGCCGATCTTGGTCTGGCCGATCGAGACGTGGAGGTGACTGCCGTCGCGGCCCCTCAGCACGACCTCGCCGCGCTGGCCGGCACCAACGCCGATCGGATCGGACGGTTCGGTGCCGGGCGGCGGCGGGACGGCAAGGAAATCGTGCAGCACCGCGCCACTGCCGACGATCTCGGCCGGGCTCATGCCGAGCCAGCGCGCAAGGGTCTCATTGACGAAGAGGAAGCGGCCCTCGGCATCGACCGAATAGAACCCGACCGGCGCGTCGTCGAAGAAATCGACGACCCGGTTGCGCTCCTCATGGATCACCGTTTCCATCTCGTGGCGGGCGGTGATGTCCTGCAAGTTCCAGAAGCTGTAGCCCGGGCGGCCGACGATCGGGTTGACCTCGATATTGAACCACCCGGCCGCACCCCCGCGCGCGTCGCGCAGCGGCAGGCCCGCGATCGCGCGCGACCCGGCCATCGCTTTTTCCCTGAGGCGAGCGAAATCCTCGGCCGACTCGGCTCCGGCGATCGCCTCTGCGATGCGGGCGAGCGGCGCTCCGGCCGATTGCGGGAAAAGGTCGTTGAAGGCGGTGTTGGCGTAGACGATGCGGCCGGCGGGATCGAGCACGAGTTGCGCATCGGGCGACGCCTCGAGCGCCTGGCTCAGGATATCGACGCGGCCCGACAGGGCGCTGTGCACCCAGCGCGCGGCAAACGCGGTGATGCCGGTGATCCCGGCGAGGGCGGTGACCGTGACGGCGGTCACGGCGATATTGGTGCCGGGGATTACCTCGGCAGCGCTGAGGATGCCGACCCCGACCCCCAGCGCGGCCAGCAGCAGCGCAAAATGAGCCAGCCAGCGGATCCACCACGGCTGCTGCCGTTCCGCGGCCCAGTTCGCCCACCGCGGCGCCCCCTCCGCTTCGGCAACCATGATTACTGCCCTGCCTCAGCCAGTGATGTCGGAACCTTACCACCAACGCGTCGGCGCGACGCGCAGGCGGCTGCGGGCCGCGCCTCGGGCAGCCTTGCAAGCGCCGTGCATATGGCAGCGATCGTTGGGAATTCCGTCATTTGCCGCGAGTGTTGTCGGGAGCGCGTTAAGGCGGCGTTAACGAAGCGCGCTTCGCGTCAGGCGATCTTGAAAGCCGGCATTTTCCACCGCCGATTCGCCGGCGCCCAGCAGCGGCCGGGCCGGCTATTCGTCGCGGTGCGTGCGCTCCATGCGCTCGTGGCGCTCCTGCGCCTCGATCGACAAGGTTGCGATCGGCCGGGCTTCAAGCCGGCGGATTCCGATCGGCTCGTCGGTCTCCTCACAATAGCCATAGGTGCCGATTTCGAGACGATTGAGCGCGGCGTCGATCTTGGAGATGAGCTTGCGCTCGCGGTCCCGCGTGCGCAGTTCAATTGCGCGATCGGTCTCGAGAGAGGCGCGATCGGTAAGGTCAGGCTTCACGAGGCTTTCTTCTTTAAGGCTGCGCAATGTACCCGAAGAATCGGCGATCAGCTCGGCCTTCCAATCCAGCAATCTTTGGCGAAAGTACTCGATTTGAAGAGGGTTCATAAACTCTTCGTCATCGGAAGGACGGTAATCAGTTGGCAGTTCCAAGCGCATAACTCTCCCCGAGAGCCCCTTCGCGACGGGCGCGGAGTATATGAACGGGGTCGGGCCGGTTCAACCGCCAGAATCACATGGCACGGTGGTGATTTAATGCCAATTTTGCATAGCTCGGGGTCCGCTTTCGGCTCGGGTCCGGCGACGCGCCGCCGGGCAACTCTCTACCGACAAAATAGATCAAGCAGATGGCCGCCCCGGCGGGTTGTCCCAATCGCCAAATAGGCAATGCGCTTGTGTCGAGAAATCAATCAAATTTTAGGGACAGTTTTTAGCAATATTTTAGCCCACATTACATTTTTTCCTGGGCGAAGTACATTGCTGACTTAGTGTTTCATTAAGTAGCCGTAGATACTTTCGGCCGACCCACAACGCACCATTATTCAAGCCAATGGATTCTATGGACAACTTGTTTGACGGCGCGTCGGCCATGACCGACGCGCTCGATCTTCCCCCCACAGACACAAAGCGCTGGGTCGTCCGGCGCAAGGCCGTGGTCGTCGCCGCCGTTCGCAACGGTTCGCTGAGCCTGCAGGAGGCATGCCGCCGGTACCATCTGTCGGTCGAGGAGTTCCTTGCCTGGCAGCGGGCAATCGACGCCTATGGCGTCCCCGGGCTGCGCGTCACCCGGCTGCAGATCTATCGCGACACCGACGCGATACGCGGCGGCAAATAGCTCACCCTTTTTCGTGCGGCGAGTGCCACCAAGCCCCGCCGACGACCATCCCCACAACGCCCAGCCTCCACGGCCCGCGACGTTCCTCCCCCAGAACGTCGCGGTACGGAAAGTCCCCTTCCTCGAGCTCGAGGAGCGTCGCGTCCCCAATGCCGCCCGGGCACAGCCGACCGAGCTCGGGCCGTCCGACCGCGTCGCCGGCGGCGCTGGTGCTGGCACGGATCACAGCGCCAAGCTCCATCCCCAACGACAGCAATTTCGACATCGTCACGAGCTGGTTGTAGGCCGGCCCGTCGATGCTCAACGCATGGACGTCGCTCGAGATGACGTCGGGCGGAAAGCCGCCGGCGAGCATTCCCTCGGCCGTGCGGAAGCCGAACGAGCCGCCGCCATGCCCGATATCGAAAATGACGCCGCGCTCGCGCGCCGCGATCACCTCCTCTCGGATGCGCCCGTCGCCGTGCACCGGCGCATTCGGGAACGGCCGGAAGCAATGGGTGAGAATATCGCCCCGGCGCATCCGCGAGACGACCTCGAGCCGCGACGGCGGCGGGTGGTCGAGGTGCGCCATTACCGGCAACCCGGTCTCCTCGGCAACTTCGAGCGCGATATCGAGCGGCTGATAGCCCGAATCGCCTCCTGCGCCGCGCCCGACCCTGACTTTCACGCCGACGATGAGGTCACGGTTCGCGGCGATGACGCGCACGCATTCGCGCGGGTCGATCAACCGCAGGTCGGCGCATTCCCCGACCATCACCGTTGCCGCGAATGCGAAGATCCCGGGATAGGACACGTTGAGGAACGGCAGGATGCGGACGGGCGACGGCTCGATGACGTGGCGGCGGAAGCCATGGAAGTTTCCGGGGCCGCTGCTGCCGGCGTCGATAAAGGTGGTCGTGCCGGCGGCGCGCGCGACCCCGGCCGCATCGACGCCGAGCGAGGTGCCGCCCCAATAGACATGCGTGTGCAGATCGACGAGGCCGGGCACGACGAGCTTGCCGCGCACGTCCACGGCCGGCGCGGCAGCGGCCGGGAGGTCGCGCCCGCATCACAGAAAAAGGCGGGGCGTCTCGCCCGCATCACACAAAAAAGCGGGCGTGACGCCCGCGGTCCAATCTTGTTACAATGCCCAACCGGGCGCGAGGCGGAGGTTGATGGGCCTTCCCCCAAAAGCGCCAAAGCAGATGACGGTTTTCCCTAAACCGCCATCGCCCTCACGCCTCGCTGCCGGGTCGACGGCAACAGGATGATGACGGGAACCCCTCCGGCCCCACAACCTGTTGTATCAGGATTTCGTTAACCCCCTCAATTTATGAGGTTCTTCTTTGTTGACGGATTTTCATTTTTCGACCGGCGGCGAATGACTCACCGAATCGCCGGCTTGCGGCCGCTTTACAGGGCGCGAGGACGCTTACAGGGATAAAAAACCCGCGTCGAGTTGCACCCGTCGCGGGAGCCGCATCGCCCTCCTGCCGTTTACCGGCCGGATGCTTTTCGGGTGAGGCCGGAAATGATGGGTATGCCACGGCTCTTGATGTATCTGGCGGGCGTCGCGATCGTGCTCGGCCAAGCGTGGCCGACGGATGCGCGGGCCGATCCCGAGGACGGTTTGCCGTACATCTACGTGTCGAAGCAAGTCCCTCAGCGCCTCTACCTGATCGACGACGGCAAGATCGTCTTTCAAAGCCCCGTGAATACCGGGATCCGGGTATCGCCAACACCGGATGGCGAGTTTCGGGTTTACGCCAGCTTTGTGCAGCGGACGATGAAGGGCACCGACCCAGTAACCTTCAAGCCGTACAACGACCCGAACGTCCCTTATGCGATGTATTTCGACGGCGGCCGCGCGATCCACGGCTTCCCCCGGCACGGTTACGGCTATCCGCAGAGCTTCGGTTGCGTCGAATTGCCGGTCTCCAAGGCGCGCGAGCTGTACGGGCTGCTGCGCGGCGGGTTGGATACCGAGGTCGTGGTGTCGTCCCACCCGCCCGTCCTCGTCCAGGCCCATCCCGGCTCGGGAAAGCCCTCGGGACGGCCGGTATTCGCGCGGAGCGAGGCGCCGCCAGTCGCGCCCTATGCTGCGGATGACACGCTCGCGGAGGAAGACCCCGCCGACCGCTGACGCAGAACCAAAACGGCGAACCCGGCAGCTCCGGCTTTACACGGCGGCCGCCATCGGCTGACCTTGGCCGCCATGAGCGATTTTTCCCTCGGCATCGATATCGGCGGCACCTTTACCGACCTCGTCATCCACGATCATCGGGACGGGCGCCGCTGGGGCCGCAAGGTGCTGACGACGCACGCCGACCCGCAGCGCGGCGTGGTCGCCGGCATCCGCGCGATCCTCGACGAGGCGGCGATCGACGTCGCGGCGATCGGCCGGGTCGTGCACGCGACGACGCTGTTCACCAACGCCCTCATCGAGCGCAAGGGCGCGCCGACCGGGCTCATCGTCACCGCCGGCTTCCGCGACATGCTCGAGATCGGGCGCGAGCGGAAATACGATCTCTACGACATCGATATCGAGAACCCGCCGCCGCTGGTCCCGCGCAACTGGCGCCGCGAGGCCGACGAGCGCATCCGCGCCGACGGGTCGGCGATGCGAGGGCTAGACGTGGCAGCGCTGCTGCGCGAGGTCGATGCGCTTCGGGCCGATGGCGTCACCTCGGTCGCGCTCGTCTTCCTCCACGCCTATGCCAACCCGGCGCACGAGGCCGCGGCGGCCGAGGCGCTCGCGGCGCATGCGCCGGGGCTCTTCGTGACGCCGTCGCATCAGGTCGTGCGCGAGATCCGCGAATACGAGCGCGCGTCGACGACGGTCGCCAGCGCCTACATCAAGCCGATCGCCGCCGGATATCTCGCTGCGCTCGCCGACGAGCTGGCCGGGCTCGGCATCGCCGCGCCGCTTCTGCTGATGTTGTCGAGCGGCGGACTCGCCGGCGCGGCCGAGGTCAACCGCAACCCGGTGCAGATGCTGGAAAGCGGCCCGGCTGCGGGCGCGTTGGCGGCGGCGTTTTTCGGCGCGCGCGACGATGTCGCCGATCTGCTTGCCTTCGACATGGGCGGGACGACCGCGAAACTGAGCCTTGTCGACAACGGCGAACCGCTCGTCGCCTACGGGTTCGAGGCGGCGCGGCAAAAGCGGTTTATCGAAGGGAGCGGGTTGCCGATCCGCCTCTCGACGGTCGAACTGATCGAGATCGGCGCGGGCGGCGGCAGCATCGCCCGGCGCGACGAGATCGGGCTGTTGAAAGTAGGGCCGCACAGCGCCGGGTCGGAGCCGGGCCCCGTCTGCTACGGCCGCGGCGGCACGGCGCCGACCGTCACCGATGCCAACATGCTGCTCGGCTATCTGAACCCCGAGTTCTTCGCCGGCGGCAGCATCGCGATCGACCTCGCCGCCGCCGAGCGCGCGGTCGCCGGGCTCGCCAAGGAATTGGACATCGCCCCCGAGGCAGCCGCAGCCGGGATCCACGAGGTCGTCAACGAAAGCATGGCGGGCGCGGCGCGCGTCCATATCGCCGAGCGCGGCCGCGATCCGCGTCGTTATGCGCTGGTCTGCACCGGCGGCGGCGGGCCCGTGCACGCGTATGGGGTCGCGCGCAAGCTCGGGATCGGGCGGTTGATCTGCCCGCCCTCGCCCGGCGTCGCCTCGGCTTGGGGACTGCTCGTCGCGCCGGCCCGGGTCGACCGCGTCGCGACGGTGGGGTTCCGGTTGGATATCGGTGACCTTGCGGATTTCGAACGCGCGTTCCAGGCGCTCGAAGACGAGGCCCGCCGCGTCGTCGCCGCCACGGGGCTGCCGGTCGAGGCGGCGCGGATCGAACGCCTCGGCGACGGGCGCTGCGTCGGCCAGGGGTTCGATCTCGTCGTCTCGCTGCCGCCCGGCCCCTACACCGACCCGGCCGCCCTTCAGGCCGCCTTCGCCCATGGCTACCGCGAGAAATTCGGCCGCGCGCCGCCCGAGGTGCCACTCGAATTCATCAACGCCCGCGTCGCTATCCGCATCCCCGTGCCCGGCGGCGCGGTCGCCGAACTGGCGCGCGGCGATGATCCGGCGCCGGCGATCAAAGGCACCCGCCGAGCCTGGTTTACCGAGGCGGGCGGCTTTGCCGAGACCACGGTCTACGACCGCGACCGCCTGCTCGCAGGAGCCGCGTTCCCGGGTCCTGCGCTCGTCGAGGATGCCGGCTCGACGCTCGTGATCGGACCGGGCGGCAAGGCCGAAATGATGCATTCCGGCAGCATTATTGTTACGCTTCCCGAACGATGAGCGGAGTCGATAGATGGGCGAGACCAACGGCGAACTGTTTCTCGAAGCCCTGCACGGCCGCGTCGAGGAGACGCTCGCCGCCTGCGTCGGCTGCGGGAAGTGCGTCGAGGCGTGCCCAATGGTCGAGCCGGCGGGGCTCGATAAGGCGAATGCGGTCGCGATCGCCGAAGGGACGCTCGACCTGATCGCCGGCGGCGCCGGCACCGCGGACGCCGAGCGCTGGGCACAAGTCTGCACCAACAGCGGCCGGTGCATCCCGGCCTGCGAATACGGGGTCAATCCGCGCTTCATGGTCAATATGGCGCGCATCGCCTCGAAGGCGAAAACGGGTGACGCCGAGGTGCGGCGCGCCGCGCACAGCTACTTCACGACGATGGGTCGGAGCACGCGGGTGATCTCGCGATTGCAATTGGCGCCGGAGGTCATCGCCAAGATCAATCCGCCGCTGCGCACCGCCGACGAGTACACCGGCACGCCGGATATCGTTTTCTACACCGGCTGCAACGTGATCAAGACGCCGCACATCGCCCTCCTCGTGCTGGAGGTGCTGGACGCGCTCGGCGTTTCTTACGAGGTGATGGGCGGTACGTCGAGCTGCTGCGGCATCCAGCAATTCAAGCAGGGCGACGCGAAGGTCGCCGGGCGCATCGCCTACAACACCATCGAGCGGCTGGCGCGGCCAAAGGCGTCGCGTGTGATCGCATGGTGCCCGAGTTGCCAGATCCAGATCGGCGAGGTGGCCCTCCCCGCCTATCAGCAATCCTTCGGCACGATGCCGTTCGACATCGCCCCGATCGCCGAGTTCTTCGCCGAACGGCTCGATCAGTTGCGGCCGCTTTTCGTGCATGAGGTCCGGAAGCGGGTGGCGTTGCAGGAGCGCGCCGCGCTGCCGGGCGTCATGACGGCGGTGAAACAGGTGCTCGGCGCCATCCCGGGGCTCGAGGTCGTCGAGCTCGATGTCGAGGTGGTCAGCACCCAGGCGAGCCACCTTTCGGTACTGCCGAAATACAAGGCTGACCTGCGCCAGCGTGAATTCGCCGCCGCGGCCGAAGCCGGGGTCACGACCTTTGCCTCGATCTTCCACGGCTGCCACCGCGAGCTGGTGAAATTCCAGTCCGAGGTCGAGTTCGAGCTGCTCAACTTCATGGAACTGATCGGCGAGGCGATGGGGATCCTGATCCCCGATCTCTACAAGCGGCTCAGCATGATCGGCGACGTCGACGCCATCGTGACCGATACCGCCGACCTGATCGCCACCCACCGCCTCGATCTCGACACGGTGCGCAACGTGCTGGCGCAGGACATCTATGGCGGCGGCCGGTCGGTGCCAGGAGCAAGGACCTGATGCTCGATCCCGTCACCATCGAAATCCTGTGGAGCCGGATCACGTCGATCGTCGATGAGGCGGCGAAGGTCATCATCCGCACGTCATTTTCGACGCTGTCGAACGAGGCCAATGATTTCGCCTGCGTGCTGACCGACGAGGCCGGGCTTTCGGTGGCACAGAACACGGGCAGCATCCCGTCGTTTATCGGGACGTTGCCGGCGACGGTGCGGCATTTCCTCGCCGAGTTCGGTGGCGACGAGATGCGTGACGGCGACGTCTACATCACCAACAACCCGTGGCAGGGCACCGGCCACCTCCCCGACGTGTGCCTGGTAAAGCCCGTGTTTCAGGGCGGAAAGCTGGTCGCGTTCGCTGCGGCCTGCTCACATGTGCCGGATATCGGCGGGCAGATCCGCTCGGTCGAACCGCGCGAACTCTTCGAGGAGGGGTTCCACATCCCGCTGATGCGGTTCATCCGCGACGGCGTGGCCGATGCGACGCTGTTGCGGCTGCTGCGCACCAACGTGAGGACGCCGGACCAGACGATCGGCGACATCTGGGCGCTGGTGGGCGCGGTCGAACTCATCGAGCGGCGGCTCGCGGCGATGCTGGGCGAATACGGACTTCCCGATATCCGCAAACTCGCCGACGAACTGTTCAGCCGCTCCGAAACCGCCATGCGCGCGGCGATCCGGGCCTTGCCCGAAGGGACGTGGCACTATGAGATCGAAACCGACGGGCTCGCCGAGCCTTTCCATTTCGAGATCGCACTGACGGTCAAGGACGGCTCGATCGCCGCAGATTACGGCTCGTCGCCCCAGCAGCCGCGCGCGATCAACTGTCCGCTGACCTACACCAACGCGATGACGGCCTACGCGGTCAAATGCGCCCTCCTGCCGAGTCTTCCCAACAACGAAGGCATGTTCCGCCCGATCACGGTGAGCGCGCCCGGAGGAACGCTGCTCAATCCGACCCCGCCGATCTCCGTCGGCGGGCGGATGGCGTCGGGGCATTACGTGCCGATCCTCGTTTTCGGGGCGCTGTACCAGAGCGTGCCGGACCGGGTCATGGCCGCCGCGGGCTCGCCCCTGTGGGTGCTGACGCTGGCCGGCCGGCGCGGCGAGAAGAGCTGGGCGTCGGTGCTGTTCTACAACGGCGGGCTCGGCGCGCGGCCCGGGCGCGACGGGGTGAGCTGCCTGTCGTGGCCGTCGAATATTTCGTCGACGCCGGTCGAAGTCGCCGAGCGGAGCAACCCGATCTTCTTCCACCACAAGCGGCTGCGGCCGGGCTCTGGCGGCAAGGGAAAGCACCGCGGCGGGCTGGGCCAGGACGTGCTGATCGAGATCGAGAGCGAGGAGGACATCGCCGCACTCTTCGTCGTCGAGCGCACCAAGATCGCGGCGCCGGGGCTCGGCGGCGGCGAGACGGGCGGGCTCGGCTTTGTCCGCATCAACGGCGAGGACATCGACAACCGCCGCCCGCGCTTTGTCCGCAAGGGCGACAGGATTCTGCTCGGCACGCCCGGCGGCGGCGGGTATGGCAGCGACAACGAACGCTCGGAGGCGGCGCGCGAGCGGGACGAGGCCATGGGCTACGTCACGGACGCAAATCGGTCCTGAGCAAGACGGAGACCGCGACGACCCGCGCGATCAAACGAACGGGTTCTCGACTGGGACGCCGGCCGGCGCGAAATGGCGGATGTTGCGGGTCACGACGGTGAGGTCGCGCTCGAGCGCCGTCGCGGCAATCAGCAGATCGGCGCTCATATGGCCAATCGTCGCTCCCAAACGTCCCCAGCATCGGGCGATACGAGTATCGACGGGGATGATCCGATCCTCATAGTGGACAAGCAACCGCTCGAGCCACCGCGTCAGCGCATCCGCAAACAAGGCGTCCCGCGGGCGCTTGAGCGCCGCGCCGCGCTCGATCTCGCCGACCGAGACCGCCGAGATGAACAAACTCGCCTCGTCGCGTTCTGTGAACCACCGGACAACCGGATTTCTTTTTCGCATCTCTGACAAGGTGACGGTATCAAGCAGATAATCAGAGCTCGACATCACGCGGTTCGATCTCGGCACGCTCAAACGCTCCGTCGTCTTTGGGCATCGCAAACAAATGCTCGACGAACGAGCGTGCCGGCTCCCGCGGCCGATTAAGACGCTCGTACTCCTGGATCGACAGCACTACAACCGCAGGTTTCCCACGCTTCGTGACGGTTTGCGGCGTGCCTTTCGACGCCGCATCGACGACAGCGCTGAATTTATTCTTTGCGTCCTGCACGGACCACTCGGCCCGACCCATTGTCCCTTGTCCTGGCTAGGTAGCTAGACAGAACAAAAGGCTGGACGACGCCGCGGGCAAGATCGTGGCCACAGCCATCATCGGCACGATGGGGCGATCCGCGGCGATTGACAATCCGGGCTGGGCCCGGCTCTGATCCGCCGCGCGGATTTCGCGCATCGGGAGGGACCCTTGGCCAAGTTTCGAGTTGCGACGCCGGCCGGCGCCAGCTTCACCGTCGCGGGCAGCGACTATGGGTATGAGATGGAAGCGCTGATCCCGATCGACGCCGAGATCTACGAGATCCCGGCCGGCTCGGAAGACGAGTTCGTCGCCGCCGCCAAGGACGCCGACGCGCTCTACGCCAAGGGCCGGCGCATCACGGCCAAGATGATCAACGGGTTGCAGCGCTGCAAGATCATCTCGCTAGGCTCGGTCGGCGTCGACTCGGTCGATGTCGATGCGGCGACCGAAAGGGGCATCCCGGTCACCAATTGTCCCGACACGTTTATCGAGGAGGTCGCCGACCACGCGCTGCGCCTCATCCTCGCGACGCACGGCCGGCTCGTCGAGCAGGACCGGATGGTGCGGGAGGGGCGCTGGGCCGAGGGTCGCCCTGCCCTCCTCAAGATCCCGCGGCTGCGCGGGCTGACGCTGGGCCTGATCGCGTTCGGGCATGTCGCGCGCGCGGTCGCCGAGCGGGCGAAGCCGTTCGGCCTCCACATCGTCGCCTACGACCCGTATGTCGAAGAGATGGTGATGACCGAGCGCGGGGTCGAGCCCGTGAGCCTCCCTGAGCTCCTGGCTCGCGCCGACATCATCTCGATGCACACGCCCTCCACCGCGAGCGCCCAGCGGATGATCCGCGACGAGCATTTCGCACAGATGAAGCCGACCGCGATCTACATCTCCACGGGGCGCGGCCCGACGACCGACGAGGCGTCTCTCATCAAGGCGCTGGACGAGAAGAAGATCGCCGCGGCCGGGCTCGACGTGCTCGAGCAGGAGCCGCCGGGCGGCAACAACCCCCTTCTCAGGATGGACAACGTGATCCTGACCGCGCACGTCGCCTCGGCCACCGCACGGTTCGATCCGTTCCGCCGCCGCCGCGTCGGCCTCGAGCTATCGCTGGCCCTGACCGGCCGCTGGCCGATGTCGTGCGTCAACCCCAGCGTCCTCGGAAAGAGCGATCTCCGCCGCTGGCAGCCGGTGTCGATGGAGCGCGGGCCGAACTCGTAATCCGCACTGTCATTGCGAGCGGAGCGAAGCAATCTCGTACCGTCTGGGTCTCGGCCCTACGAGATTGCGCGTCGCCTTCGGCTCCTCGCAATGACAGCGAGAGGGAGCGCACACCATGACTGACCCGATTCGTTATCCCGATCCGGCGTTCCAAATCCTTGATCCGCGGTTTGCCGGGCTGGTGCTGGCGAATACGCCGGTGCAGCGGATCGCGGGGGAGTGCCTCTTTACCGAGGGGCCGGTGTGGTTTGGGGACCTGCGCTGCCTGCTCTGGAGCGACATCCCGAACGACCGGATCATGCGCTGGGAGGAAGAGACCGGCGCGATCAGCGTGTTCCGACGGCCCTCTGGCTATGCGAACGGCAACACGCGGGACCGTTACGGGCGCCTCATCACCTGCGAGATGGACGCGCAGCGCCTGACCCGCACCGAATATGACGGGTCGATCACCGTGCTCGCCGACAGTTTCGACGGGAAGCGGCTGACGGCACCCAACGATGTCGTCGTCAAGTCAGACGGGTCGATCTGGTTCAGCGACAACGGCGCCGGGACGCGCGGCAATTACCTCGGCCACACGGCGGCGCAGGAGCTGCCGTTCCGCGTCTATCGCATCGACGGGCAGACCGGCGAGATGACGATCGTCGTCGATCAGGCGCAGCAGGCGCGGCCGAACGGGCTCGCGTTCTCACCGGACGAACAGCGGCTTTACGTCGTGGATACGCCGGGCGGCGACAAAACGACTTACGTCTACGATGTTGCCGCCGACGGCAAGACCCTGACGAACGGGCGCGTCTTCTTCAACGAGATGCCGGGCTACGGCGATGGCCTCCGCGTCGATACGCAAGGGAATGTGTGGAGTGGGTTCTCCGGCGGCGAAGGGCACGATGGCGTCGCGGTGCATGCGCCCGACGGCACGCTGATCGGCCGCATCCTCCTGCCCGAGCGATGCGCCAACGTGTGCTTCGGCGGTCGCAAGCGGAACCGCCTCTTCATGGCGGCGAGCCAGTCGATCTACACCTGCTATGTCGAGGCGCAGGGCGTGTTGGGCGGCTGATCGTAATTCCACGTTTACGCTAACAGATTGGCAACCAACTGGCGGGATAACACATTCCGGAATTTTAGTACCGGGACGTCGCATGAAGCTCGGCGAAATACTGCTTGCACAGGGACTCGCCAGCCGCGCCCAGATCGACGAGGCGCTGGAACGGCAAAAGGCAGAGGGGGGACGGCTCGGTTCGATCCTCGTCGCGATGCGGGTGCTGACGGTCAGCCAGCTTCTCGCGACGCTGCACAACCAGAAGCAGGTCGATTCCGCGCTCCTCCTCTGCGAGCGGACGCTGCGCAACTGGGAGTCGACCTACGGCGCGAGCCACCCCAGCACCAACCGCGCCCGGTTCAACCTTGCCCGCGCGCTGCTCGTCGCCGGCCGCGCCGCGGACGCCCTGCCCTATGCCGAGGCCGCTTATGTCGGCCTTCGCGACGGGGTCGGCCAGCGTCACAACTGGACCCTCGAAAGCGGCGCGCTCCTTACCGAGTTGCGCCGCGCCGTTCCCCAGATCGCCGCCAACTACGCGGCCCGCTAGCGCCCGCGCAGCGCCGCCTGGACGGCGGTGTCGAGGGCGGAGAGGAAGCGCGAGCGGTCGGCTTTGGTGAACGGCGGCGGGCCGCGGCCGGTTTCGCCGAGCTCGCGCAGATGGCGGGCGATCTCACGTCCGGCAAGCGCACTGCCGATATTCGCCTCGGTGAACGGACGGCCGTTGGGCGGCACGACCTTGGCGCCCTTGGCGAGACAGCGGGAGGCGAGCGGGATATCGGCGGTGACACAGACGTCCCCAGCCGCGATGCGCTCGGCGATCCAGTCGTCGGCAGCGTCCATGGCCTCCCCGACGATCACCATGTTCACATACGCCAGCCCCGGCGGACGGATCGGGCGCGAACCGTTCGAGACGACATGGACCCGGACGCCGAGCCGCCCGGCAACGCGATACACTTCCTCGCGCACCGGGCAGGCGTCGGCATCGACGTAGATCTGGGTCAACAACCTTCCGCCGTCATTGCGAGCGCAGCGAAGCGATCCCTTCCGTAGAGGCCTCCTCCGAGGGGGATTGCCGCGTCGCTCCGCTCCTCGCAATGACAGTCTGCTATAGATCAAAAGCCCTCCCCCTCGATGGAGGGCTTTAGATCGTCCGCTCTTCTACTTCTTGTCGTCCGGCTTGAAGTCGAGCGAGACGCCGTTCATGCAATAGCGCAATCCCGTCGGTTGCGGACCGTCGTCGAAGACGTGGCCGAGATGGCCGCCGCATTTCTTGCAGTGCACCTCGGTGCGCGACATCAAGAAGCTGCGATCGGTTTCGGTGTCGACCGCATCGGGCATCGGCTCATAGAAGCTCGGCCAGCCGGAGCCACTGTTGAATTTGGTGCCGGCTTCGAAAAGCGGTTGCCCGCAGCCGGCGCAGTGATAGACGCCGGGATCGTATTTCTTGTCGAGCGGGCTCGTGCCGGCGCGCTCGGTGCCGTGTTCGCGCAGCACGTGATAGGCCTGGGGCGTCAGCCGCTTGCGCCACTCGCCGTCGTCATGCTTGACCTCAAATTCCGTATCCGAGGCCTTGCCGTGGCCGCTCAGACGGCCCAACAGATTTCCCGCCATGAATGATGATCCTTATTGAGGTCGGGACCGATGACCTGTTCGATATGGGTCGGCGCCGCCCGGCGGTCTAGTGGATTTGCTCGCCCGCCTGTGGCGAGGGGCGCAGCAGCTCCGCCGTCGAGCGGGCGATCCAGCACCATACCACGCAGGTCAGATCGTCGTCCCCGCCCTTGAGCCGCTCGGCCTCCCGCTCGGCGATCTGGACGGCGTCGGCGCCGTGGCGGCGCACCAGCAACAGCGCCGCCTCCCAGATCTTCCGCTCGTTGGTCATCATCTCGTTGATCATCATTACGATAAATCCCGCCGAGGCTGATCAGTTCCGAGACACCCGCGAGAAGCGCGTCCACAAACCCAAAGCACCAACATCTTGTTGTAGATACGTCCTGGGATACTGCATCCTGCTTGCGCCTGGTTCAAGCCTTCCTGTAACTTCCAAGCGATGCCCGACCTTTTCGACAGCGCCACAGCAAAGACGGCCGACAGCTACTCCGCCAAGGATATCGAAGTCCTCGAAGGGCTGGAACCGGTTCGGCGCCGGCCCGGCATGTATATCGGCGGCACCGACGAGCGGGCGCTGCACCACCTCGCCGCCGAGGCCATCGACAACGCAATGGATGAGGCCGTCGCCGGCCACGCGAGCCGCATCGAGATCGAGCTCGACGCCGACGGCTATGTCACGGTCCGCGACAACGGTCGCGGCATTCCGGTCGATCCGCATCCGCGCTTTCCGAAAAAATCGGCGCTCGAAGTCATCCTGACGATGCTCCATTCCGGCGGCAAGTTCGGCGGCGAGGCCTACAAGACCTCGGGTGGGTTGCACGGGGTCGGCGTCTCGGTGATCAACGCGCTCGCCGACCATCTCGAGGTTGAGGTCGCGCGCGACCGGCGGCTGTGGCGCCAGACTTACAGCCGCGGCGTCCCGAAGGGTCCCGCCGAGGATTGCGGGCCGATCCAGAATCGCCGCGGCACGACACTGCGCTTTCATCCGGATGCAGAAATCTTCGGCGATGCCGGGTTCAAGCCGGCTCAGCTTTATCGGATGGGCCGCTCCAAGGCCTACCTCTTCCGCGGCGTCGAGATCCGCTGGAGCTGCGACCCTTCCCTGCCGCGCCCCGAAGGCGTGCCGCAGGAGGCGCGGTTGCATTTCCCGAACGGGCTCGGCGATTTCCTGACCGCGAGCCTCGACGGCAACGCCGTCGTCACGCCGCGTCCGTTCCAGGGGCAGGTCGCTCTCGCCGATGGCGGCAGCGTCGAATGGGCGGTGACCTGGCCCGAAGACGAGGATGACGGGTTCTGTCATTCCTACTGCAACACGATCCCGACCCCCGAGGGCGGCACGCACGAGACCGGGCTGCGCAACGCGCTGACCCGCGGGATCAAGGGGTATGGCGAACTGATCGGCAACCGCCGTATCGCCCAAGCGACCGGCGAGGATGCGACTGCCGGCGCGGCGATGCTGCTGTCGCTGTTCCTGCGCGACCCGCAATTCCAGGGCCAGACCAAGGAACGGCTCGCCTCGGCCGAGGCGGCGCGGCTCGTCGAGAACGCGCTCAGGGACCATTTCGACCACTGGCTCGGCGCCGACCCGACGACCACCCGCCTGCTCCTCGACCGCATCGCCGAGCGCGCCGAGGAGCGGCAGAAGCGGCGCCAGGCAAAGGAGCTCTCGCGCAAGACCGCGACCCGCAAGCTGCGCCTACCCGGCAAGCTGACGGACTGCACCCGCGACAGCGCCGAGGGGACCGAGATCTTCCTCGTCGAAGGCGACAGCGCCGGCGGTTCGGCGAAGCAGGCGCGTGACCGCGTGACCCAGGCGATCCTGCCCCTGCGCGGCAAGATCCTCAACGTCGCCAGCGCCTCGCTCGACAAGATGCGGGCGAACCAGGAACTCTCCGACATCATCCTCGCGCTCGGCGCCGATTCGGGGTCGCGCTACAAGGAAGATGCGCTGCGCTACGACCGCGTCGTCATCATGACCGACGCCGATGTCGACGGCGCGCACATCGCCTCGCTATTGATGACGTTCTTCTTCCGCGAGATGCCAAAGCTCGTCGACAACGGTCACCTTTATCTAGCGCTGCCGCCGCTTTATCGACTGACTCAGGGCAACGCGACGCTTTACGCCCGCGACGACGCGCATCGCGAGGAACTGATGCAGTCCGGGTTCACCGGACGCGGGAAGATCGAGGTCAGCCGGTTCAAGGGCCTCGGCGAGATGCCGGCGCGCTACCTCTGGGCGACGACGATGGACCCGGCGCAGCGCACGCTGCTGAGGGTTAAACTGCCGTCGCGGAACGACGAGTCCGAGGCCGACCCGACCCGCACGGAGAAGCTCGTCGAAACGCTGATGGGGCGGCGCCCGGAGTTGCGCTTCGACTATATCCAAAAGAACGCACGCTTCGCCCACGACCTCGACGTATAGGTTCGGCGCATTGCCGCCCGCGGATTCCAGACCTTGCGGAACCGCTGCGTTCGCCCTACGTAAGGCGCGTCGACCCGCTTGGGTCCGGCGTCACTCTGCCGGCAATCGTTCCGAGCGCCGCGTGTTTCCCGCCCCCATCGACGTCGTCTAAACGCCGCATTTTTTGTGTGGTGACTTGCTAATCAATTGGAGTCCCCGTGATGGCTAGTGGTACGGTCAAGTGGTTCAATTCGCAGAAAGGTTTCGGGTTCATCCGTCCGGATGCCGGCGGCAACGACGTGTTCGTCCACATCTCCGCGGTGGAGCGGGCTGGCTTGGACGGGCTGCAGGAGAACCAGAAGCTGACCTATGATCTCGAACAAGGCCAGCGCGGCCGGGTCTCAGCCGTAAATTTGCGTCCCGAGTAACGGACGCGTCGCCGGGGCGCTTGAGCGCCCTTTTTGATGCAAGGAGAGCGGATGGCTAAGGAAGACCTCTTAGAATTCGAAGGGATGGTTCTCGAACTGTTGCCCGACGCGCGCTTTCGCGTGCGGCTCGACAACGGCCATGAGACGCTGGCCTATTCGTCCGGGAAAATGAAGAAGAACCGTATCCGCATCCTTGCCGGCGACCGCGTGACGGTCGAAATGACGCCCTACGACTTGTCGAAGGGGCGAATCAACTTCCGCCATAAAGATACGGTAGCGCCGCCTGTCATGGCACGGCCACAATTCCGTCGTCGATGAGTCACCAATTCTCGACCAGAATTGCGCCATGGCCCAGTTTTATCGGTCAATCGGCGAAAGCGATTGACTTTCCTCCCTCCAAGGCGAATTAAAAGTGGTAAGAACCGCTTGATAATTCCTCATACAAGGTACCCTCTTCTCGATGGATTTTTCTGAACTAGGACTGTCGCCTGAAATTTGTCAGGCAGTCTCGGATGCCGGCTACACGATCCCCACGCCGATCCAGCAACAAGCCATCCCGTTTGTCATCGCCGGGCAAGACCTGCTGGGCTGCGCCCAGACCGGCACCGGAAAGACCGCCGGTTTCTCGCTGCCGATGATCGACAAGCTCGCCGCTGGGCGGGCCCGCGCGCGGATGCCGCGCTCCTTGATCCTCGAACCGACGCGCGAGCTCGCGACCCAGGTCGAGGCCTCGTTCGAGATTTACGGCAAGTATCACCGGCTGACGACCGCCTTGCTGATCGGCGGCGAGAGCTTCGGCGATCAGGAGCGCAAGCTCGACCGCGGCGTGGACGTGCTGATCGCGACGCCGGGGCGCCTTATCGATCTGTTTGAGCGCGGCCGCATCTTGATGTCCGACGTGCGCATCCTCGTCATCGACGAGGCCGACCGCATGCTCGACATGGGCTTTATCCCCGATGTCGAGCGCATCGTCGGGCTATTGCCCAAGACGCGGCAGACGCTCTTTTTCTCGGCGACGATGCCGCCGGAGATTCGCGGTCTTGCCGACCAGTTCCTCAGCACCCCGGTCGAAGTGGCCGTCGCCCCGCCCGCCTCGCCGGCGGAGACGGTGACGCAGTCGCTGCTGGTGCTCGAGCCCGAAGAAAAGCGCGAGGCGCTGCGCCGGCTCATCCGCAGCGAGGACGTCAAGAACGCCCTCATCTTCTGCAACCGCAAGCGCGACGTCGACATCCTCTACAAATCGCTGACGAAACACGGGTTTGACGCCGCGGCGCTGCACGGGGACATGCCGCAGCCGAAGCGTACCGAGACGCTCGCCCGCTTCAAGAACAACGAGATCCGGCTCCTCGTGTGCAGCGACGTCGCCGCGCGTGGGCTCGACATCGCGGGTCTCAGCCACGTGTTCTGCTTCGATGTGCCGTACCACGCCGAGGACTACGTGCACCGGATCGGCCGCACCGGCCGGGCCGGGCGTCCGGGCCGCTCGTTCATGCTGGCCGCGCCCGAGGACGGCAAGAACGTCGCCGCGATCACCAGGCTGATCGGCAAGGACATCGCGCCATTGTCGATCGACGGCATCGCCGCCGCCGAGCTTGACGAGAGCGAAGACGCCGGTCGCCGGCGCCGCCGTTCAGCCGGCAAGGATCGCCGCCCCGCCGCCCGCGCGGGCAAGCCGGTGCCACGGACGGCGCGCGAACCAAAGGCCGAGCGCAACCCGCGGAGGGAGCCGACCGTCACGCCCGTCTCGCGCACGCCGAGGCCGGCGGAACGCGTCCGCGCGCCGGGTCCGCCGACCGCGGCCTTTGGCGACCACACTCCGGCCTTCCTCGCGAGGCCCTTCGAGCGATGAGCGCGGTCGGATGAGCGCCGTCAGATGAGCGACGGGGACTGGGTCCGGGTCGCCGCGCGCGGCGACCTCGGCGAGAACGAGATCATCGGCGTCGTGATCAGCGGCAAGGAGATCGCGGTATACGATCTCGACGGCTCGCTCTACGCGACCGACGATGTCTGCACCCACGCCTACGCCCGGCTCAGCGACGGCTGGCTCGACCGCGGCGAGATCGAATGCCCGCTGCACGCGGGCCGCTTCGACGTCAAGACCGGCACCGCCACGGCCCCGCCTTGCATCGATGCGATCAAGACCTACGAAATCCGCCAAGTCGGCGACGAGTTGCAGGTCAAGCTCGGCTGACGCCGTAGCACTCCGGGTCCCAGATTTCGAGATAGGTGGCGGGCGCCAGGTCGGCAAAGCCGCAGCGGCGGTAGAGGCTCGCGGCGTCGCGCGTCATCAAAAGCCAGCGGCGCAGCCCCGCGAGACGCGGGTCGGCCAGCAGCGTCCTAACCAGCCATTGCCCGAGCCCCATGTTGCGGGCCTCGGCGAGGACGAACACATCGGCGAGGTAGGCGAAAGTCGCCTCGTCGGTGACGACCCGGGCGAACCCGATCTGCGCACCGTCGCGGTAAAGCCCGTAGGGCCGCGAGTGCGCGATCGCCCGGCACAGCGTCTCGCGCGGGATACCGCGCGCCCAGTGCGAGCAGTTCGCCAGGAAACCGTGGATTACATCGAGGTCGAGCCGATCCGAGTCGCTATCGATCTCATAGAAATGCCCGCCGTGGTCGCGGCAGGCGAGAACACTCTCGGACATCGTAAACACCCTGCAGACAGAGGCGAGACGCAACACGACGCAGCAGCGCCCCGCCTATCGCGCAGGGGCTGCTAGCTCATTCGTCGTCGGAGTCGTCGCGGGGCGTGAGTCATGGCGGCGGTAAGATGGCGATGCCGAAGCCGGTGTCAACCCGGCTTCTTCAACAGAAACCGCAGGACACCCCCCGTCTCGCCCGATTCGACCATGTCGCAGCCGGTGGTCGTGCAGAAATGGACAAAGTCCTGGGTCGCGCCGGGGTCGGTGGCAAGCACTTCGAGGAGCCCGCCGGACGGCACGTCCTTCAGCGCCCTCCGCGCCTTCAGAACCGGCAGCGGGCATTTGAGACCGGTCGCGTCGAGAATCTTGTCAGGTTGCGCCATCACGGGTCCGTCGTTTGCACCAACAGCCTAGCGAACGTCACACCGCCTCGACAATCGCCGCGGTCAGCGCGCCGATGCGCTCATCGTCGCGCTTGTAGAAGGTCCACTGCTTGATTCGCTTCGCTCGCACCGCCCCGATCTCGACCAGCAGCTTCATGTGCTCGGTCACGGTCGGCTGGCTCACACCGAGCTTTTCGGCGATGAGGAGGCCGCACACGCCGTCCGCCACCAGGTCGCCGTCAACCTGCTGCGGGAAATGCGCGGTCGGATCCCTGAGCCAAGCGAGGATCTGCAATCGGCGCTCATTCGCCAGGGCCCGAAGGATCGCGACGACACTCATTTAGGGACTTTCCTAATTCCCTTAATCATTGCATCGTACCGCCATCATGAAAACCCCTCTCGCCACCATCACCCGTGACGCAATCGCCGCGACCGAGCGGCTTATTCGCCCGCATATCCGCCGCACCCCCGTCATCGGGGTGGATGCCGGCGATTTCGGGCTGAAAAGCTTCTCGCTGAAATTCAAGCTCGAATTCCTGCAACACACCGGCTCGTTCAAGCCGCGCGGCGCCTTCACCAACCTGCTGACGCGTCAGGCGCCGCCGTCTGGGGTCGTCGCGGCGTCGGGTGGAAACCATGGCGTAGCGGTCGCCTACGCGGCGATGCGGCTTGGGGTCAAGGCGGCAATCTTTGTGCCCAAGGTCACGTCGCCGACCAAACTCGACCGCATCCGCTCCTACGGTGCCGAGCTGATCGTCGGTGGCGCCCTCTACGCCGATGCGCTGGCGGCGAGCGAGGCTCATATTGCCCGCACCGGCGCGCTCGCGATCCACGCCTATGACCAGCCTGAGACGCTGCTCGGGCAAGGCTCGGTCGGGCTGGAGCTCGAGGAAGATGCTCCGGAGATCGATACCCTCCTCGTCGCGGTCGGCGGCGGCGGGCTGATCGGCGGGATCGCGGCCTGGTTCCAGAACCGGCTTCGCGTCGTCGCGGTCGAGCCCGAAGCCGCGCCGACCTTGCACGACGCCCTCGCGGCCGGCCGGCCGGTCGACGCCCCCGCCGGCGGCGTCGCCGCAGATTCCCTCGCCCCGCGCCAGGTCGGTGCGCTGATGTTTCCCCTCGCGCAACGCTTCGTCGCCGCCTCGGTGCTCGTCACGGACGAGGCGATCCGGGCCGCACAGGCGACGCTGTGGGACACGTTGCGCATCGCCGCCGAGCCGGGCGGTGCGACGGCGCTCGCCGCGCTGCTGTCGGGCCGCTACGCGCCCACCCCAGGCGAGCGGGTCGCGGTGTTGCTGTGCGGCGCCAATACGACGGCGGTGAATTTCGCCTAATTGGCCTCTTGCGGCTGTGCGCGACGGGCGGCGAGGCGTTCCGGGGCCGGGGTCCTGACGTCCCAGGCGAGGCCGAGTGCCGCCAGCGCGCGGATCGCCCAAAGGCCGGGATCGGGTTGCCGCCAGCCGTGACCGAACGCGGCCGAGTTGGGAAAGGCGTGGTGGTTGTTGTGCCACCCCTCGCCCCAACTCGCCAACGCCAGCCAACCGAGGTTACGGCTGCAATCATCGGCGCCGCCAAACGGCTGCACGCCGACCAGATGCATCAGCGAGTTGATGCTCGACATCGTCTGCTCCACGAGACACATCCGCACCGCGCCGCCCCACAACAGCCCGGTCAGCACGCCGCCGAGGCTCGGCCGCGAGGCGACGCCGACCGCCGCCGGGATCGCAAGCCCGAGTAGGACCCACTGGTAATACCGCCGGTTGGCGGCGGCGAGAGGGCCGTTGCGCATCAGATCGGGGATGTAATGCCCGACATTCGGGTAGTCGTGCCGCCGCATCCAGATCAGATGTGCGTGCAGAAACCCCCGCAGACGCGGAAACCGGGCCTTGCCGGCAAGGTTTGGCGAATGCGGATCGCCGGGCCGGTCGGCGAGTTCGTGGTGGCGACGGTGCATCGCCGCCCAGGAGAAGCCGGACCCGCGCCCGGCCATCGAGCCCAGCACCATCAACCCAACCGCAACGCGGGAGCCGGTGGTGAAGGCTCGGTGGGAAAACAGGCGATGAAACCCGACCGTCAGCCCGAGCCCGGTCGCCAGCCATAGCAGCACGCACACGGCGAGCACCGGGCCCGACGGCCGCAGCCACGGCAACAACCCAACCGCCGTCACGCAGCCCAGCGCCGGCAAAACGTCGAACAGCAGGAAATGCCGGCGCTGAAGGCGATGAAAATGCGGACTCGAAAAGACCCGCCGCTGCCGGCCTACGGGCCTGGGCGTCATCTGGCGGCCCCTGCCGCCCAGCTGCTGCACCGGTGCTGTCCCCCGCTTACTCCCCTATCACGGGATCGTGAGCAGAACGAGCAACTCCGTCAACTGAAACGATTGTTGCGCGGAAAGCCTTGCGGAACGGTGCGTCCCGCACCGCCGCGCGGGCCGCGCCACGGGACCAGATCGACCTCGGTTCGAGTCCTCGTGTCGCTCTGGCGCCACGACAGGCCTTCAGCGAGGCGCAGGCATTTGGCGTCTTGGAGCCCGCCCATCCGATAGCGTTGCAGGATCACGCCGCGGCCGCGCGTCATCTCCGGAACGTCCGCGATATCAACGACCACCATCCGCCGGTTCTCGCCGACAAAGGCTATGGCATCGCCCTCGACCGGGATGCACAAGCAAGCCCTTGCGTCCTTGCCGGGGTTGAGCACCTGCTTACCGGCACGCGTCTGCGCCAGGGCCTCGTCCGCGTCGACGACAAACCCGCGCCCGTCAGTTGACGCGACGAGCAACCTGAGGCCCGGCCGGTGCGGGAACATCGCGACGGTCTCGTGCTCGTTGGGCAGGTCGATCATCAGGCGAAGCGGCTCGCCCTGCCCGCGGCCGCCCGGCAATTTATCGATGCCGAGCGTATAGAATCGACCGTTGCTGCCAAAGATCATCAGCCGGTCGGTCGTCTCGGCGTTGACCGCGAAGCGCGGGCCGTCGCCTTCCTTGTAGCGTTGTTCGGCGGCGCCGGCGCCGTGGCCTTTGACGGCGCGAATCCAGTCCTTTTGCGAACACAGCACGGTCACTGGCTCGCGCTCGATAAGCGCCGTCGCCGGGATCTCGACCGCCACAGGGGCCTGCGCCAACTCCGTGCGGCGGTGGCCAAGCGGAGTGTCGCCGCCGAACTCCTTGGAGGTCGCCGCGACCTCCTTGCCGATCGCGGTCCATTGCCGCCGCTCGCTGGCGAGCAATGCTTCCAGCCCCGAAGACTCGTTGGCGAGCGTGTCGAGTTCCTTGGTGATCACCAGCTCTTCGAGGCGGCGTAGCGTGCGCAGCCGCATGTCGAGGATCGCCTCAACTTGTATCTCGCTGAGGCTCCAGCGCGCCATCATCTCGGCCTTGGGGTCGTCTGCCTCACGGATGATCCGGATGACCTCGTCGAGGTTGACGTAGACGATGATCAGCCCGCGCAAGATCTCCATGCGCCGCGCGACCGCCGCGAGCCGATGCCGGGTGCGACGCTGGAGCACGATGCGGCGGTGGTCGAGAAAGGCCTGCAACACATCCCGCAAGCCCATGACGCGCGGGATGCCGGCCGCATCGAGGACGTTCATATTGAGTGGGACGCGCACTTCCAGCTCGGTCAGCCGGAAAAGCTGCTCCATCAACACGTCGGCGTCGACATTGCGGGTTTTAGGTTCGAGGACGAGGCGGATGTCCTCAGTGGATTCGTCGCGGATGTCGGCGAGCAGCGGCAGCTTTTTCTCTTCGAGCAGCGCCGCGACCTTTTCGATCAGGCGCCCCTTCGGCACCTGATAGGGGATTTCCGTCACGACGATCTGATACGCGCCGTGCCCCTGCATCTCCTTGGACCAGCGCGCGCGGAGGCGGAAGCTGCCACGGCCGGTCGCGTAAGCCTCGGCGATGGCCGCGGGAGACTCGACGAGGACCCCGCCGGTCGGGAAATCCGGGCCCGGCATATGCGCGACGAGCTCGGCGACCGGGCATTGCGGGTGGTCGATCAGATGCGTGAGGGCCGCGCAGATTTCCCCGACATTGTGCGGCGGGATGCTCGTCGCCATCCCGACCGCGATACCGGCGGCACCGTTCGCGAGCAGGTTCGGAAACCGCGCCGGCAGCACCAGCGGCTCGGAATTTTCGCCGTCGTAAGTGTCACGGAAATCGACCGCGTCCTGGTCGATGCCTTCGAGCATCGCCTGCGCGACGGCCGACATGCGGCTTTCGGTATAGCGCATCGCGGCGGGGTTATCGCCGTCGACATTGCCGAAATTGCCCTGCCCGTCAACGACCGGATAGCGCTGCGCGAAATCCTGCGCGAGCCGCACGAGCGCGTCGTAGATCGCGACATCGCCGTGCGGGTGGTACTTGCCGATGACCTCGCCGACGACCAGCGCGCATTTGCGATAGGCCCGGCCCGGGTCCATGTTGAGCTGGTTCATCGCGTGGAGGATGCGGCGATGGACCGGTTTCAGCCCATCGCGCACATCCGGCAGCGACCGTGCCATGATCGTCGACAACGCGTAAGAGAGGTATCGCTCGCCCAGCGCGTCGGCAAAGTCGACGTCGCGTATTTCGCCCGTTACGGAGGCCATGAGCCCATCTTACCAACACCGCACGCACGCCGCATACGCTCGACCAGCCGCTCACGCGCTTCCGGCAGGGTACGACCTTGCGGCTGCATCAGATGGCGGTCGAGGAAATACCCGGTGAGGGTCATCCCGGCAACGACGGCGGGCGCTTCGACAGCCCCGTCG
>DASXFE010000070.1:0-23645 GCA_036489765.1 Allostellaceae bacterium
ATCTGCGCAAGGCCCAGGAGCGATCCCTCGACGCCCTCTGGCAACGCATCGGCATCCTCCTCGACCTCTACAAACCTACCGAGTGCGCCAACTTCTTCGCCAACAGCGGTTACGCTCGATCCTGATCGGATTCCGCTCTAGATGAAAACATAGAACGGGGAGGATGAATGATGTCTGTAGCCGGCGTGCCCATGTTCATCCCGGCGGAAGCTGCACGCCGGGCGGCAGCTTTGGCATGCTGGGCACCGCGATCTCGACGTGGAATTCCCATTTGCCCGGCTTGACCTGATCCTCCGCGCGGGCCGGACCGCTTGGGACGATGGCTGCGAGCGGGCAGACGCGACGGCCCTGTTCCCCTCCCCTTGTTCGCCCCGGCGGGCGGCGCGATCATAGATTATCCAACCCGGGAACCCGTTGCGATGAACAGCTCCTCCCGTCCTCTCGCTCTGGTCACGGGCGCCTCCAGCGGCATCGGCATCGAGATAGCCCGCGAGCTTGCGCAGAGCGGGCACGATCTGGTGCTGAGCGCGCGGCGCGTCGAGCGGATGGAGACGCTTGCGGCCGAACTTCGCGCGCGCGGCGCCACCGTGACGGTGATCGGCGCCGATCTCTCGCGACCCCGTGCGGCGACGGCGTTGGTGGGCGAGCTTGCAGCGCGCGGGTTTGCGATCGACGTGCTGATCAACAATGCCGGGCTCGGCGCACAGGGCGGATTCGACCGGCAAAACGAGACCCGCGTCTCGGAGATGCTGCAGGTCAACATCGTGGCGCTGACCGAACTGACCCGGCTGTTGCTGCCGGCGATGGTCGCGCGGGGCCGCGGACGGATCATGCTGGTGGCCTCGGTCGCGGCATTCCAGCCGGGACCGCGCATGGCCGTGTATTTCGCCAGCAAGGCCTATGTGCTGAGCTTCGGCGAGGCGCTGGCCTACGAGCTGCGCAAGACCGGCGTCACCGTCAGCGTGCTGTGCCCCGGCGCGACCGCGACCGAGTTCTTTGCCGTCGCTGGGGCCGACAAATCGATCATGGCGCAGAAATTCCGCCGGATGATGCCGGCTGACACGGTCGCGCGGATGGGCGTCGCGGGGCTCGCCCGCGGGCGTCCTGTCGTCGTCGCCGGCTTGATGAACCGGATCATGACCTGGGCCGGGCGCTATACGCCGCATTGGCTGACGCTGGCCGTCACCGACAAGCTGATGGCCGATTAAGCGAGGAAACCTGGATGGCCTCCGATACCTACGAGATTTACGCCGTGAAGTACGCCCACCACCACCGGATGGCGGCCGAGAACTTCTATGGCGGCGACCCGCATAACGGGCCGATGCCGCTCGACTATTTCGTCTGGGCGATCCGGAACGAAGAACGCACGCTGATCCTCGACACCGGTTTCGACGAGGCGATGGCGAAAAAGCGCGGCCGCGATTTCCTGACGCCGCCGCACGAGGGGCTCGCCGCGATCGGCGTCGATGCCGGTACGGTCAAGGACGTCATCATCAGCCACATGCATTATGACCACGCCGGCAACCGCGACCTGTTCCCGAACGCGACATTCCACCTGCAAGACCGCGAGATGGCGTTCTGCACCGGTCGCTGCATGTGCCATCGCGACGTCCGCCGCTCGTTCGAGGCCGAGGACGTGTCGGCGATGGTGCATCGCCTGTTCGAGGGGCGAGTGGAGTTCCATGACGGCGACGACGAGATTGCCCCGGGCATCACCGTCCACCATGTCGGCGGCCACACCAGCGGCCTCCAATTTGCCCGCGTCAAGACCGCCCGGGGCTGGGTCGCGCTGGCCTCGGACGCCTCGCATTTCTATGCGAATTTCATGGAGATGCGGGCCTATGCAACGGTCTTCAACGTCGGCGACATGCTCGAAGGGTTCACCCGGCTAAAGCGGCTCGCGACCTCGCCGCAGCACGTCATCCCCGGTCACGACCCCCTGGTGCTGCAACGCTACCCGGCGCCAAAGCCGGGGCTCGAAGGCGTGGCCGTGCGACTCGACGTGGAACCGAAGGAGTGACTCCGGACGAGGCGTTCATCCGCGATCTCCCCAAGACCGATCTCCACATGCACCTCGAAGGGAGCATGGAGCCGGAGACGATGCTCGAGATGGCGCGACGGAACGGCATCGGGCTGCGCTGGGGATCGCCCGAGGCGCTGCGGGCCGCCTATGAGTTCGAGGGGCTGTCGTCGTTCCTCGATCTGTATTTCGAGGCGTGCCGGGTCTTGCAGTCCGAGCGCGATTTCCATGACGTGACCGCGGCCTATCTGCGGCGTGCCCGGCAGGACGGGGTGATCCACGCCGAGATCTTCTTCGGGCCGCAGACCTTTCTCGACCGCAACATCCCGATCGCCGCGATGATGGACGGCATCCTCGGCGCTTTCGGCGAAACCGATATCTCGGCGGGCCTCCTCGTCAGCGTGCACCGGCACCGGAGCGAGGCGGAGGCGTTCGAGGTGCTGCGGCTGACCGAGCCTTGGGCGGACCGTGTGCTCGGGATCGGGATGGGCGGCGCTGAACTCGGCAATCCGCCGTCGAAATTCGTCGATTTCTTCGCGGCGTGCCGGGCGGCCGGGTTCCGGACCACCGTTCACGCCGGCGAGGAGGGGCCGCCCGCCTATGTGCGTGAGGCCATCGATCTGCTGCGTGTTTCACGTATCGATCATGGCGTCGCGGCGGCGCAGGACCCGGCCCTCGTCGCCGATCTCGCCGCCCGCGGCATCCCGCTCACCGTCTGCCCGCTCTCCAACCTGCGGCTGAAGGTGGTCGACAGCCTGGCCGCGCATCCGCTGAAGGCGCTGCTCGATGCGGGCGTATGCGTCACCGTCAATTCCGACGACCCGCCCTATTTCGGCGGCTGGGTGACCGAGAACCTCGTCGCTTGCCGACAGGCGCTCGGCCTCTCGCGCGGCGATATCCTCCGCCTCGTGCGGAACGGATTCGCCGCGGCATTCATGTCGGATGCGGAACGGGCGACGGCGCTCGAGCGGCTCGATGCGGCGGCGAAGAGTTGACCCTGCCCGCAGAGTGTGGCTGTCATTCGCGCCTTTCGGACCGGGGAAGCCGACGATGTTCGCAAGGTTCTGCATTTTGGGTCTGGTCTTGCTGCTTGCTGCATGTGGCGGCGACCAGGGGATGCACTGCGATTATGCCTCCGGCAATCTCGATGCCATCAAGGCGCAAGTCTCGAAATTGAAGGCGGGCGGCACGACCTCGTCCGAGGTCGTCAAGACGCTCGGGAAGCCGGGTGACGAAACCCCGACCCCGGATGGCGGCAAAACCTACGAATACGATTTCCCGCAGCCGCTCAGCTCCGATTCCTCACCGGCCTGCCCGGCGAAATCGCAGAAGGTCACCTTTATCTTCAATGCACGCGACGTGCTGCAATCGATGCAGATCAATTTCTAGCTCAATCCCGCCGCGGCAGCGATCCGCACCAGTTCGTTCCTGCCCTTCAGCATGTCGTCGAGCGAGCCGAAGGCGTTCATGTAGTGGCCGGTGAAGCCGCTGGCTTCGATGCGGCGGAACATATCCGCGAAATCGATATCGCCGTGGCCCGGCGCCAGGTGCTGCTCATGGCCGTTGCGGAAGCAGTCGGCGAGCCGCACCTCGGCGACGCGGCGCATGTCGATCGCGTCGACAAACCCGGCGATGCCCTCGGGCACGAGATGCGCGTGGTTGGCGGTGAAGGAAAGCTTGAAGGCCGGCGAGGCGATTTCGTCGTAGTAGTACCGCCACTCCTCGACCGTATGGGCGAGGTAGTGGATTTCCGCCTCATCCGGCTCCTTGTTCAGGTTTTCGAGGAGGATGGTCGCGCCCTTGTTTTCGGCGTGGGTGACGATCCGCTTGAGGCGCTCGCGCCCGACCCGCATCCGCTCTGCCTTGTCCGAGGTGAAATGGAAGCCGGCATGCACGACGATCCACCGGGCGCCGAGCCGGATCGAGGCGTCGACATAGGTTCGGAGATACGCGTCGACCGCGTCGGTGACATAAGGCGCGTGCTCGGCGACGTTGACCGACGACGACGTATGCAGGCCGAGGTGCACGCCATACCGCTCGCAGAGATGGCGGATGCGCAGGCCACGCGGGCCGTCGATGCCGGGGAGCGCGTTGTCGCCGGTGTCGAGTTCGACATCGATATAGCGGACCCGGTGCTCGCCCGCCCACTCGACCGCGTCTTCGAGCGCCAGCTTTCGCCCGACATCGATGCCGATCCGCTCGCGCAGCGCCATCTCTCGCCTCACCCGTAATGTTCGATATAGCGGCGGATATAGGTCTCCCAGGTCATCTCCTGACCGAACGCCTGGTATCGCGTGTTGTCGTCAGCCCATTTGACCCCGAGATCGGCCGCCACCTTCGGGTGGATCGGCACTTGCGGGATGCGCAGGAGCGCGTCGGCGCTCGACGACAACGGGTCGATAGGGTCGCGCTCGCCGACCGCCTTGAGGATCGTGCGGATCAACAGGTTGAAGCCCTGCCAGTTCGGCCGCACGGTTGTGTGGAAGACCTGGCGGGTGCGGAAATTCTCGAGCGTGAATTCGCCGATCCGGCAGTCGTATTGCTGGTCGAGCTTGAGGAGCCGCCTTTCCTCGAGCGCATGAATGCGCGTGTAGTTGACGACGCCGATGCCTTCGAGCGCGCGATAGGCCGCAAACCGCGCCTCCTTGTCCGGGATCTGGTGACGCAGCCGGGCCAGAAGTCCGTCGAGGAACGGAAAGGTCTGGTTCGGCGCTTCGGCCAGAAACGCCTCGCGGTCGCCGGGGCCGTTCCAGGCGTCGAACGGCCAGTACGAGGCAAAGCGCACCAGCGGGAACTTGATGATGTCCGCACCCGGGCGAACGCAGTCGCGGAGCGGAAACTGGTTCCACAGATCGATGTCCTGGACCAGCAGAACGTCGCAATCCTCGATGTCGCGCCGGGCGAACTCGTAGAGGTTCGGCTTGAGCTGCACGAAATGGTACTTGGTCAGATAGTTGCGGCTCAGCGAGTCGGCCTGGTTGAACGCCTGAACCAGCACCGAGCACTGGCAATTGCCGATCAGCACCAGCTTTTTGCGACCGCCGAGGTAGCCCGGCGCCCGCCGGTCCGAAGCCGGATCGCGCCGGAGCTCGACCCCGGTGATGGTGGCATCGGCGCGGCCGAGATGGGAAATCGACAGGTCGTAGCGGCGGTCGCCGGCCTCGGGATCGTCGGGCGACGGCACGTCGAACTCGGCAACGCCTCCGGCTGTGAGGTTCTGGTGAAACAGCGGGGTCGACGGCCATCCCGAACCACCCCGTTCCGTCACGTCGACCCGCAGCGATGGAGCGGTCTCCACCGCGGCGGTGCCCTCGATGCTCAGCCGGTAATGCCCGGCCGCGAGCCGCAGCGCCGGCTTGACCCGGGACAGAAGCATGCCCGGCACTTCGTTGGCGGAGACCGAGACGCCGGACGGGGTCTCGGTGCCGATTCTCGCCTTCCGCATGCGCCCGAGCAGCCGCCACGGCTGGGACGACGGCACATCCCCTTCCTCGCCGAGCCAGGTCAGATCGACGGCGTCGATCGTCAGGGCTGCATTGCCCAGATGAAGCAGCCGGATGTCGAACGGCGCGTCGGCGCCGGCCTCGAGCGCCATCGGGATCGGCACAGTGAAGTCGAGAGAGACCGCGCCGCCGGCCCATTCGTCCGCCCGAAAATCGCCCCACCCCTCTCGGGTGCCACCCGGCTTGGGGAGGCGGCGCCATTCGTACCAGGGGCTGTCGCTGTACCACCGGCTCCGGCCGAGGATCTCGACGCCGAGGACCGGCTGTGCCGGCAGGCGCGGGGTCCCTGCCCGGCCGCGAACGGTCAGCCGGTAATGTCCCCGTCCGAGCCGCAGATACGGCCAGCCGCCGTAGATGAGGCAGCCCGCCGGCCGCCCTCGCGCGACCGTCACCGAGCCCGATCGTTGCCGGCGGGCGAGCCACGTGCTGCGCAGCCGGCCGAGCAGCCGCCAGGCGCGGGGATCGGCCTCGCCGGCATCATCCGGCAGCCGTTCGAGTTCGACCCCGCCGATCGATATATCCGCATTGCCAAGGTGGAAGACGCGGAACTCGAAGCGCGCCTCGTTGCCGCCATCGATACTCAGCTCGGGCGGAACATCGAAAACCAGCGTTCCGGATCCGCGCTCGAGCTCGGCGGCGGTGAAATCGCGCCAGGCTCGCTGGAACCGGCTGAGGATGATGATCTCGACCCCCAGCACCGGCTGCCCCGACAGGGCGGGCGCCCCCGCGCGGGCGTGCACGGCGAGCCGATAGCGGCCCATCTCGAAATGGTAATAGGGGCCGTAAAGAACGCAGCCGGCGGTATCGGAGCGCGCGATGCGGATCGTCCCGTCGGCGTCGCGCCGACCGAGCGTCGTGTGTTCGAGCCGGTTGAGGAGCGACCAGAACCGGACGGTCTCGCGCGGCGCGATGCCGATCTCGGCGGGTTCGGCGGTCAGCGACGCCATTCGGCCTGGTCTGCCCGTGATTGAAACATGCGAACGATCTTATGCCGAACAACAGCGTCGCCGGCCAACCCCTTGACCTGGCTGGGGCCGCACTGTAGCGTCCGGCCGCGCGTCCTGGCAATAGCTGCGGTAGGGGCGGACGCTAGCACCACAAGATGTTGCGTCTATCGCGTCATTCTGCCCACAGGTGATTTTGGCTCCCGTGACCGAAAGCGAAATCAGCGACTGGTGCATCGACTGCCTGCGCCGGATGATCGACGCGCCGCTCGCCGCGATCGAGCCGGAGGCAACGTTTGCCCAAATGGGGCTCGACTCCGCGACCTCGGTCTATTTCGTCGTCGAGCTCGAAGACTGGCTCGGCCGCGAGCTCGAACCCGAGATCGTCGGTGAATACCCGACCGTGGCGCAACTCGCCCGCCACCTGGCCGATGGCGGCGGCTGACCCCGCGACGCTCGTTGAGCTGCTGCGCCGCCGCGCCCGGGAACAGGGGCACGACCGGGCCTATGTCGCCCTCGCCGACCGCGGCGGCGAAGAGGCCGCGATCACCTTCGCCGAGCTCGGCTCCCGCGCCTGCGCCCTCGCCGGCAGGCTGTCGCAGGCCGCCACGCCCGGGGACCGGGCGCTGCTGCTCTTTCCCAGCGGGGTGGAGTTCGTCGTCGCGCTTTTCGCTTGCTTTGCGGCCGGGGTGATCGCGGTACCGCTGATGCCGCCTCGGCGCAATGCCGCCCGCGACGCCAGCGCCTCGATCCTCGCCGACTGCACGCCGCGGCTGGCGCTGTCGGCCGCGGGGCTGATCCCCGGGCTCAAGGAGCGGTTTGCCGGCGGCCCCACCTGGATGGCGAGCGACGAGGGCGCCGACGCCGCGCTGCCCGAGGTCGCGGCCGAAGACATCGCCCTCCTGCAATACACCTCCGGCTCGACCTCGGCACCCAAGGGGGTGGTCGTCACCCACGCCAACCTGCTCGCCAACTCGGCGATGATCCGGGCGGGGTTCGGCAATACCGCGCGTTCGACCTATGTGAGCTGGCTGCCGCACTATCACGACATGGGGCTCATCATCCATCTGCTGCAGTCGCTGTACCTGGGCTCGCTCGGGGTGCTGATGTCGCCGGTCGCATTCCTGCAGCGGCCGCTCAACTGGCTGCGCGCGATCAGCGACTACCGCGCCGAGGTCTCGGGCGGCCCCAATTTCGGCTACGAGCTCTGCGTCAGCCGCTATCGTCCCGAGGCGACGGCGGGGATCGACCTGTCGTCGTGGCGCGTCGCGGTCAACGGTGCCGAGCCGGTCCGCGACGGCACGATGCGCCGCTTTGCCGAAACCTTCGCGTCGCACGGCTTTGCCGCCGGAACGATGCATCCGGCCTATGGCATGGCCGAGGCGACCGTGCTGATCGCCGCCGGCAAGCGCGACGCCCCGCCCGTCACGCGCCGGCTCAGCCGTGCAGCGCTCCAGGAGAGCCGTGTGGCTGCTCCAGCCAGCGACGAGGATGCCCAAATCGGAGTCGGCTGCGGCAACGCGCTGGTCGACGAGCGGATCGCAATCGTCGACCCGGACGGCCATCGCCGCCTGGGCGCGGACGAGATCGGCGAGATATGGGTGGCCGGGCCCAATGTCGCAGAAGGCTATTGGGCCAACGAGATGGCGACCAGGGAGGCGTTTGGCGCTGCAATCGCCGGCGAGGACGGGGCGATCTGGTTGCGGACCGGCGATCTCGGGTTTCTCGATGCGGGGGGAGAGCTGTTCGTCACCGGGCGGATCAAGGACATCATCATCATCCGCGGCGCCAACCATTATCCGCAGGATATCGAGCATACGGTCGAGACCGCGCACCCCGCCCTCGCCGCGCACGGGGGCGCTGCCTTTGCCGTGACCGACGAGCACGGTGAGGAGAGGCTTGTCGTCGTCCAGGAGGTCGAGCGCAGCCAGCGGCATCACGCCGACCCCACCCAACTCCAGGTGCGGATCCGCGAGGCCGTCGTGTCGGAACATGACATCGTGCCGTTCGCGGTGATCCTGTTGCGGCCGGGCACCCTGCCGAAAACCACGAGCGGCAAGATTCAGCGCGCGCAAAGCCGCCGTCTTTGGCTCGAAGGCGGGCTGGACATTCTTTAGGGGATGCCGCTTAAGTCCCCTTGTTATCGGGAACAAACAGCATGTTGATCGTTTCGCCGCGCCGGCTGGCGCGATGTGCCTGCATCCTTCTGGCCCTATCGCCGGCGGCGTGCGCGGATTTCCGGTTCGGCTACGCCCCGAACCAGTTCCTCGGCGTCTGGACGACCGAAGACCAGGGCAAGGTCTCATTCACCGAGGACACGGTCGTGCTGACCTCGCCGGAGGGCAAGGCGACCCCGGTCTCGGCCGCCGAATGCAATGGCGGGTTCGGCTTTCGGTACGGGCAGATGACGCGCGAGTCGATCACCGGGATCGCGGCGGCGCAACCCGATGTCAGCCAGAAGCTGTCGGGCATGCTGACGGGCTCGGTCTATCCTGTCGCCGAACTTACCTGCGACCGCGGCACCAGCACCTATGTCATGCTCGACAACCACGACCTCGAAGCGGTCTATCGCGACCGCGACGTCGTCGGGCTCGACCGGATGACGCGGCCTTGACGATCGGGGTCTGATGGAAGCTCGGCTGAAAAGCGGGATCTGGGTCAAGGCGCTGGTACGGCGCTGCGACCTCGCGGCGGTCGGGGTCGCGATCACCGCGCGCGGCGACGCCGATGCCGGCGCGATCCTGATCAAGCTCTATGACCGCGCCGCGGGGGCCTCCGTACTGGCGCAGGCGCGAAGGCCCGACGGCACTCTCGGCTGGATGCGCGCGACCGGCGCCGAGCCTGTCGCCGAGAGCGAGGCCGACGCTTATATCGGCCGCCAGCGCGGGCGCGACCCGGATCTGTGGGTTGTCGAGATCGACAGCGGATCGGTCGAGGCGGTGCTCGACGACCCGATCATCGCGTAGGCCGGAGAGAAATGCGCAGCGCGGAATTCCCCGATCGGCCGCCCGATCACCCGGATGTGCGTATCGAGCGGGTCGAACGCGGCTTCGTCCGCTTTCTGCGCCTCGATGTCGTGCATTACCGGCATCGCCTGTTTTCCGGCGAATGGGGTCCCGAGGTCGCTTATGACGTGCTGCGGCGCGGCGACGCGGTCGCGATCGTCCTCTACGATCCGGACCGCGATGCCGTCGTCCTCGTCGAGCAGTTCCGCCTGCCTCCGCTCTACGGCGGCATGTCGTCGTGGCCGGTCGAGGTGGTGGCCGGGCTCGTCGACCACGAAGGCGAAAGCGACGACGCCGTAGCCCGCCGCGAAACCGCCGAGGAAGCCGGCCTCGCGGTGATCGGCGAGTTGCTCCCGATCCAGCGCTATATGCCGTCCCCGGGCGAATCCGACGCAACCGTGATGCTCTTTTGCGGCCGGGTCGATTCCGCTGCGGCCGGCGGCGTCTATGGCGTGCCCGAAGAACACGAAGACATCCGCGTCGTCGTCAAATCCTGGGCCGAGATCGAAGCGCTCGTCGATGCGGGAAAGGTCGATACGGGCCACACCCTCGTGTGCCTCTACTGGCTGCTGCGGCACAGACACGAGGTAAGGAAGGCGTGGGGGTCTGAGTGATGGGTTTCGCTGCGCTCTACTGATCCTACGAGATTCGGCGCCGTGGATGGGTAGAGCGCAGCGAAACTCATCGCTCCATTACCGTATCGGCACTTTCTTAAAGTGCTTCGACAGCTGCAGCCCCTGGCGCTGGTAGTTGGAGCCGATGCCGCCACCGTAGAGCTTGTCGGGGCGGGCGATCAGGCGTTCATACACGAGGCGGCCGACGATCTGGCCGTGCTCGATCAAGAACGGCACCTCGTGCGAGCGTACTTCGAGCACGGCGCGGCTGCCGCGGCCGCCGGTTTCCTCTGCGCCGAAACCGGGATCGAAGAAACCGGCGTAATGCACGCGGAACTCGCCGACGAACGTGTCATAGGGCAGCATCTCGGCGGCATTGTCGGGCGGCACGATGACCGCTTCGCGCGAGGCGAGGATGTAGAAGTCGTTGGGGTCCAACACGATCCCCTCGCCGCGATGCGAGTGGACCGGCTCCCAGAAATCGCGCGGATCGTACTGGCCGACACGGTCGACATCGATGACGTCGGTGTGGCGCCGCGCCTTGTACCCGACCATGCCTGTATCACGGTCGCCCGCCACATCGACGGTAAAGGCGATGCCGCTGCGAATGGTGTCGGGCCCGAACGTATCGCCATCCGGCAATTCGACAAGCGCCGTCTCGGCGTGGAGGCGCCGGAGCGCGGCGTCGCCGAAAGCTGGCGAACCGCGGCGGATGCGGAGTTGCACGAGCCGCGATCCCGTGCGCACGAGGATGCTGAACGCGCGCGGTGAAATCTCGGCGTAGAGTGGTCCCTTGTACCCCTCGCGGATGCGGTCGAACTCGGTCGCCTGATCGGTGATGACGCGGGCGAAGACGTCGAGCCGCCCGGTTGAGCTTTTCGGATTGGCCGCGGCGCTCGTGCGGCTGCGCAGCGACACGCGCTCTAGGAGCGGGACGATATAGACGCAATCCTTTTCGAGCACCGCGCCGCGCGTGAGGTCGATGCGGTGCATCGACAATTCTTCGAGCTTGTCCTGGACCGTGTGGCGCATCCCCGGGAGAAAGCTTGCGCGCACGCGATACGCGACCTCGCCAAGACGCAGGTCGATGCTGGCCGGCTGGATCTGGTCGTCGCCGATGGGCACGCTCGTCTGGATCTCGTGGCCGAGCTTCACCGCTGCGCGCAGCATCTGCGACGGCAGCAGTCCGGTCGAGCGCTCGCCCTCGGCGATCGGAAACAACTCGCCCTCTGGCGGCTCGGTCATCCGGCGGTTTTCCTTGGGCTCGGGGTGCCGGCTCCCTTCTAAGGTATGGGGCGGCGGTCGAAAAGCCTGACAAGGAAGCGCGCCGATCAAACCGGTTTTGGCCACGCTCGAACGGTCCCTCGTCATCCGCCGGCTCGGCGCGTTGCAAGCGGTCGATCGGTCCGCACTGCGTTCCGCGCTTGCCGAAGTGCTTAGACCGTAAGTCGGCCGGCTTGCCCGCGCGCATCTCTCGCCCGATATTGCAGGGTGAGAGAACGTTGACGCACCGGCCCGGAGGCGCAGGATGGATATCCGCAACGGCTTTATCGACTCGATCGGCAACACGCCGCTCATAAAGCTGCGCCGCGCGTCGGAGATCACCGGCTGCACGATCCTGGGCAAGGCCGAATTCCTGAACCCGGGCGGCTCGGTCAAAGACCGCGCGGCGCTGTTCATCATCAAGGACGCCGAGGAGCGCGGGGCGCTGAAGCCGGGCGGGGTCGTCGTCGAGGGCACGGCCGGAAATACCGGGATCGGGCTCGCGCTCGTCGGCAATGCGCTCGGCTATCGCAGCGTCATCGTGATGCCCGAGACGCAGAGCCAGGAAAAGAAGGACATGCTGCGGCTGTGCGGGGCCGATCTGCGGCTCGTGCCGGCGGTGAAAGCGGCGGACCCGATGCACTACACCCATTATTCGGGCCGCCTCGCCGACGAACTCAACGCCAAGGAGCCGAATGGCGCGATCTGGGCCAACCAGTTCGACAACCTGGCGAACCGCCGCGCCCATTACGAGACGACCGGCCCCGAGATCTGGCGCCAGACCGACGGCAAGGTCGATGGCTTTGTTTCCGCGGTCGGCACCGGCGGAACGTTCTCGGGCACGGGAATCGCGTTGAAGCAGCGCAACCCGAACGTCCAGATCGCGCTCGCCGACCCGATGGGCGCCGCGATCTATTCGTGGTACGCGCACGGCGAGCTCAAGTCCGAGGGCAGCTCGATCACCGAAGGCATCGGCCAGGGGCGCGTCACCAAAAACCTCGAAGGCTTCACGCCCGACTACCAGTACCAGGTCACCGACGAGGAGATGCTGCCGGTACTATTCGATCTGGCGCAGGAGGAAGGGCTGATCCTGGGCGGCTCGACCGGCATCAATGTCTGCGGGGCGATCAAGCTCGCGAAGGATCTGGGACCGGGCAAGACGATCGTGACGATCCTCGCCGACAGCGGCACGCGCTACCAGTCGAAACTCTACAACCCGGCGTTCCTCAGGGAACACCACCTCCCAATCCCGAAATGGATGGAGTCATAGCCCGCAGAGGGCGGCGAGCCGCGCGACCGTGTTCATGTTGCGCGCCGTCCCCTGCGACGCCGCGGGGACTCTGAGCTTCGACCGCCCCATTCCGCCCGGGTAGTGGACATAGATTTCGCGCCGGCCGAGACGCATTTCTTCATCTTGCACCCCGGTCGCCGACGCCAGCGCGTCGGTTGCGGGTGCCGCGTCGAGAAAGATCGCCATCACCCTGTTGCCCGGCGCCGTGGGGAAAGGATTGTCGGCGACGACCGCCGCCATCTCCGGCGCGGAGCGGACCACCACTCCGATCTTGCGGCCGGCGAAGCGTTCGAGCCCGGTTTCCAGCGCCGTCTTGACCGCGGCTTCGTCCGCGTCGGCGGCGAAAACGACGTTGCCGCTCGCGATGTAGGTCTGCACCTTGGCAAAGCCGGCGGCCCCGCAAATCGCCTTGAGGTCGGCCATTGGGAGCTTGCCGGTCCCGCCGACATTGACGGCGCGCAACAGGGCGATGAAACAGGGCATCGGTTTCCGATATGATGCCGCCCTGTCCCTTGTCGAGGCCTCCGATGACCGAGCTTTTGTTCCGCGACGACGGTTACCTGCGCTCCTGCACGGCAAAGGTCGTCGGCGTCGACGAGCGCGGCATCCGCCTCGACCGCACCGTGTTCTACCCGAACGGCGGCGGACAGCCGGGCGATACCGGCGCCTTGCGCCTCGGATCGGGCGAAACGATCGAGATCGCGGATGCGGTCAAGGGCGAGGGGCCTGACGAGGTCATTCATGTGCCGGCCCCCGGATCGGCGACCGTGGCGCCGGGTGCCGAGGTCACCGCGGAGATCGATTGGGACCGGCGGCACCGGCTGATGCGGATGCACACGTGCCTGCACCTCCTCTGCGCGGTCGTGCCGGGTGCGGTGACCGGCGGCCAGGTGTCCGATCGGCGCGGGAGGCTCGATTTCGACGTGCCGGGCTCGGCGCTGGACAAGGACGCGATCGTCACCGGGATCAACAAGCTCATCACCGAGGCACATGACGCGGGGCCGCGCTGGATCACCGACGACGAACTCGCCGCCCATCCCGAGCTCGTGCGCACGATGTCGGTGAAGCCGCCAACGGGGGCCGGCCGCGTGCGGCTGATGGAGATCGCTGGCGTCGACCTGCAGCCGTGCGGCGGCACTCACGTCAAGAACACCGCCGAGATCGGCCCGGTCACGATCACCAAGATCGAGAACAAGGGCCGTCAGAACCGCCGCATCAACATCGCCTTCGCCGACTAGCCTCGCCACGAGAAAGAGCGCCCGGTCCGGCGTACCCTTTACTGCCGACGACATCGTGCCGATGATACCGGCGGTGCCGAACAGCGGATCGGCCTCCTGCGCGATCCCCAAACGCCTTGAGTCTGCCGATGCCCTATGCCCATCCCGAAGCCCTCGTCAGCACGGATTGGCTCGCGGAGCACATCCGCGACCCGAATATCCGGGTCCTCGACTCGTCGTTCAAACAGCCCGGGGTCAAGCCGACCGCGCGGGAGGATTACGATGCCGGGCATATCCCCGGCGCGGTGTATTTCGATATCGACGACGTCGCGGAGCCCGGCACCACCCTCCCCCATATGATCCCGTCGGCCGGCCGTTTCGCCGAGAAGATGGCCGAGCGCGGCGTCGGCAACGACGACAAGGTGATCGTCTACGACGCCAACGGCTTATCGTCGGCGGGACGGGCGTGGTGGATGCTGCGCCTCTTCGGCCACGACAATGTCGCGGTGCTCGACGGCGGCCTGCCGAAATGGAAGCGCGAAGGGCGGCCGCTCGAAACGGCGACGCCGTCGGTCCCCACCCGCCGGTTCACCGCCCGCTTCCGGCCGGAGATGGTGCGTGCCAAAGCGGATGTGATCGCCAACCTGACAAGGGGGAACGAGCTCGTCGTCGATGCGCGCAGCGCCGGGCGGTTCGACGGCAGCGCCGAGGAGACCTGGCCGGGCCGCCGGCGCGGGCATATTCCCGGCAGCCGCAACGTGTCGTTCGATCTCGTCACCGACCCGCAAACCAAGCAGCTCAAGGACGCCGACGCGCTGAAGAAAATCTTCTCCGACGCCGGTGTACCTCTCGACGCCAAGATTGTGACGAGCTGCGGGTCCGGGGTCACGGCCTGCGCGGTCGCCTTCGCGCTGCATCTGATCGGCCATCCTGGCGCCGCGGTCTATGACGGGTCGTGGTCGGAATGGGGTCTGCCCGACGGGCCGCCGGTCGCGACCGGACCGGCCTAGCCGCGAAAGCCCTGATGCGCCTGATCGACGATATCGTCACCTACCTGGAGATGCGGGCGCATCCGGGCGGCCCGCGCATCCACCCGCCGCCCGGCAAGATCGCCCTGATCCGGGCCGAATCCTGCTCGGTGTCGTTCTACCGCTACCTCTACGAGACGGTCGGGGAAGCGTGGCTATGGTACGTGCGGCGCGAGTGGGACGAAACGAGGCTGGCCGAGCTTCTCAACCGGGAAACGACAGAAATCTTCGTGCTTTACTGCGGCGGCGTGCCGGCCGGGTATTTCGAGCTCGATGCCTCGGCGCCGCGCGAGACCGAACTCAGCTATTTCGGCCTCCTGCCCGAATTCATCGGCCGCGGACTGGGGCAGTTCCTGCTCCAGGCGGCGGTCGATCGCGCCTGGTCGCGGCCGCTCGACCGGCTGAGGGTCAACACCTGCACATACGACCACCCGCGCGCGCTGCCGAACTACCAGCGCGCCGGGTTTGTCGTTTATGATCGAAGGGCGGTTTCCTTCCCGGATCCGCGAGAGCGCGGTGTGCTGCCGCGCTCGCTCAAGCACCGACGCTTGCCGGACCTTTAGGGCATAACCACCGGCAGCCGTGCGGCACCCGGCCACACCAGGACCGAGCGTGCATAAGTGCCGGTAAGCCGCACCGAGGTCGGAGACGGCGGCAACGACGTGGTGCCGAAATCGACGAGGGTAAGCTGCGCCTGGGCCGAGTTCATCGGAACCACCAGCGCGCCCAGGATCACGACACTAAAAGCAATGGTCGCCACCCGGGCGACCCCGCGCACTCGCATAGTCGCGCTCATGGAAACCTCCTCGCATCAATGCTGTGCCCGGCGAACGGCCCCGGACGAACAGAGTTCCCGCGCACGCACCGGGCAGGCGCCGCGAACGGCACCCGCCCGGTCATGCCTCCCGCGCATTAATACGGGTAGTAGTACCGGTGATAGTAATAAGGCCGGTAGTACGGCCGGTAATACGGATCGCCGTAATAGGCTCCGTAGGCCGATGGCGGTGTTCCGATCCCGACGCCGATCCCGTTGCCGAAATCCCAACCCAAATATTGGGCCTCCGCCGAGCGCATCGGAATTGCCAACGCCGCGAGCGCCACCGCACTGACAGCCAGTGCCGCAACCCGGCCTAACCGATGATTTCTTGGTTTGACGAGCATCTATA
This sequence comes from Allostellaceae bacterium, assembly GCA_036489765.1. GTDB lineage: Bacteria > Pseudomonadota > Alphaproteobacteria > ATCC43930 > CGMCC-115725 > DATARH01. The sequence continues at coordinate 16,052 of DASXFE010000070.1, forward strand.
CCTCCCGTTTCCGTCAAGCATTTCAGCTCGACTAGGCAACGATCGGAGGCAACGACGGTTCCGCTTCAGGCCGAGAGGCTGCGGCATTCCTCGACGTATTGCTCGACCCGACGGCGCAGCGCGTCGGGGTCGGGTCCGGCGCGGGAGACGCCGCGCGAGATCGTCGGGATCACCCTCGCCGCGTGGGGGCCGAAATTGGCGCGGACATCGGCGACGGTCGCGCCTTGCGCGCCGATGCCGGGCACGAGCATCAGCGCGTTCGGCAGGCGCCCGACGAGCTCCATCGTCTCGTCGCCAAGGGTAGCGCCGACGACGGCGCCGATCGGGCCGAGCCCGTTGTCGGCGACGGCGGCATTGTCGGCGGTAATCCGGTCGGCGAGGTGCTGGGCGACGGTTCTGCCGTCGGGGAGCTTGGCGCGCTGGACGTCGCCTCCCTCGGGGTTGGACGAGCGCACGACGATGAAGACGCCGGCAGCAGCGGCGCGGGCGATGTCGAGGATCGGGGTGAGCGAGCCGAAACCGAGATAGGCGCTGACCGTGATCGCGTCGCCGGCGAACGCGCTGTCGGGGCCGAGAAAGGCCTCGCCATAGGCGGTCGCGGTCGACGCGATGTCGCCGCGTTTCGCGTCGAGGATGACGAGGGCGCCGTGCGCGTGAGCCTGATCGACGGTGTCGCGCAAAATCTCCATTCCGGCGGGGCCGAGGCGCTCGAAAAAGGCGACCTGAGGCTTTACCGTCGAGACCAGCGGTCCGGCGGCGGTGACGAGGCGTTTGCAAAACAGTCGCAACCCTTTGGCGTCGTCGGCGACGCCCCATTCGGCGAGGCTTTCGCGGGACGGGTCGATGCCGACGCAGAGCGGCGAACGCTCGGCCGAGAGCGCGACAAATCGGGTCTGGAACGGTAGGGTCATCGGGTCCGTCGTATAGCAACCGGCGACGAGGGGGAAGTGCCATGCCGAAACAGCAGATCCGTTCCGACAAGCTGCGTCAGCCGAGCGGCGTGTTCTCACACGCGACCGCGATCGAGGCGCGCGGGCGGCTCGTCTTCATCTCGGGGATGACGGCGCGGCGGGCGGATGGTTCGATCGCCGGCGTGGGCGACATCGAGGCGCAGACGCGCCAGGTGCTCGAAAACATCAAGGCGGCGGTCGAGGCCGCCGGCGGCGCGATGGACGACATCTGCCGGGTCGATGTCTTCATCCGCAACATGGAGCAGTTCGACACGATCCATAAGGTCCGGCGCGAGTATTTCCACGAGCCCCTCCCCGCCTCGACAATGGTCGAGATCGTCAAGATGACCCACCCCGATTACCTGATCGAGATCAACGCCATCGCCGTGGTGCCGGATTAGGAACACCGAGCTCGCGCTAGAGCCAGCCCGAACTCGGTCGTGCCCCGATCGAGGCTGTGGCAGCCGTCTGACGACGGGAAAAATCGGCCGAAAACAAAAATCGCGGGTCGCGTGGATCGATCTGGCGCAGCAAACGCTGTGCGCGCAGGTCCAAGGGGGTCATACTCCGCGCCGAAAGCTATTCGGAGATCCCCCCATGCCGAAATACTTGACTGCTTTTGCGATCCTCGCCGGGATTTGCGCCTTGAGCACGGCGGCGTCTGCGCAGAACATGTCGTACCGCGTTGGCCAGAGCCCCGAAGCGAACGTCGCGGCGAGCCGACATTACGACTATCTGCTCGAAACCAACCTCGGGTTCCGCCACTACCGCATGCGCAAGGAATGCGGCCCGATCCGGACCGACAGGGCATTGCGGGGCGACTGCCTGGCCTCGTTCGACCAGTTCGAGCCCTGGCAGGGCGGGCGCTGACGCGCGATGCTTCGGCGCTGCCGCGCGGTTGCATTCAGCCGCGCGGCAGCCCACACTTTCCCCATGGTACGAGGATGACGCATCATGGAAATGCAAGGAGAACGGCGCATCGCGGCGTCGCGCGATCAGGTCTGGCGGGGGCTCAACGACCCCGAGGTCCTGAAGCTGTCCATTCCCGGGTGCCAGGAGATCGAAAAGATTTCCGATACAGAATTCACCGCAAAGGTGCGGGCCAAGGTCGGCCCGGTTAGCGCGACCTTTAACGGCAAGGTCCGGCTGAGCGATCTCAACCCGCCGTCGGGCTATACGATCAGCGGCGAGGGCACTGGCGGCATCGCCGGGTTCGCCAAGGGCGGCGCGACGGTCGAGCTCAGCGAAGACGGCGGCGAGACCGTGTTGAAATACGGGGTCCAGGCCCAGGTCGGCGGCAAGTTGGCGCAGATCGGCTCGCGTCTCGTCGATGGCGTCGCGCGCAAGATGGCCGACGACTTCTTCGCCAAATTCGCCGCCGCCGTAACGCAGCCGTAGAGCGTTATATCTCACTCGAATTAACGCAGAATTCGACAGCAATGCCGCCTTGACCCGCAGGCGGCGGCGCACGAAACTCCCGCCGATCGCGGCTGGTTAGACGCGGCAACCACGCGATTTCGAGGGAGGATTTCGATGCAGAAAACGGTGAGCCTGACCGTCAACGGCAAACCGGCGAGCGGCACCGTCGAGGGTCGCACCCTTCTGGTTCAGCTCTTGCGCGAAATCCTCGGCCTCACCGGGACCCATGTCGGCTGCGACACGAGCCAGTGCGGCGCCTGCGTCGTACATGTCAACGGCGAGGCGGTAAAGTCCTGCACGCTCCTCGCGATTCAGGCCGAAGGCTGCGACGTCAAGACGATCGAAGGCGTCGCGAACGGCGATGACCTGCATCCGATGCAGGAAGCCTTCCGTGACAACCATGCCCTCCAATGCGGCTTCTGTACGCCGGGCATGATCATGTCGGCGCTCGACCTGGTGAAGAACAACCCCGATCCGTCGGAGCGCGAGATTCGCGAATATCTCGAGGGCAATCTCTGCCGCTGCACCGGCTATCACAACATCGTGCTCGCGATCAAAGCGGGGGCTGCCGCGATGAGAGGCGACCCGGTTCCCTCGGGAGGGCACGACTGATGGCCCCGTCGATCGGCACGCCGGTCCGCCGCAAGGAGGATTACCGGTTCATCACCGGCCAGGGCACCTATACCGACGACATCGACCGCCCTGGCCAACTCCACGCCTATATCCTTCGCAGCCCGCACGCCCACGCAGCGATCCGCTCGATCGACACCAAGGCGGCGGCGGGTGCGACGGGAGTCGTCGCGATCTTCACCGGCGCCGACATGGCGAAGGACGGGATCGGCGGCCTCCCCTGCGGCTGGCTCATCAACAACAAGGACGGCTCCCCGATGAAGGAGCCGCCGCATCCGGTGCTGGCGGACGGGCGGGTGCGCCATGTCGGCGACCCGGTCGCGGTCGTCATCGCCGACACGCTCGGCCATGCACGCGACGCCGCCGAGACGATCGAGGTCGACTATGCGGTCGAGCCGGCGATCGTCGACGCCGCCGCGGCGGTCAAATCCGGCGCGGCGCAGGTGTGGCCCGATGCGCCGGGCAATCTCTGCTACGACTGGGGTCTCGGCGACGCGGCCGCGGTCGACGCGGCGATCGCCAAGGCGGCGCGGGTCGTCAAGCTCGACCTCGTCAACAACCGCCTCGTCCCCAACGCGATGGAGCCGCGCGCGGCGATCGGCGAGTTCGACCGGGCGACCGGCGAGCACACGCTCTATACGACGAGCCAGAACCCGCACGTCATCCGCCTGTTGATGGGCGCCTTCGTGCTGCACATCCCGGAGGCGAAGCTGCGCGTCGTCGCGCCGGATGTCGGCGGCGGGTTCGGGTCCAAGATCTACCATTACGCCGAGGAGGCGATCGTCACCTGGGCGGCGGGCAAGGTGCGGAAGCCGATCAAGTGGACCGCCGAGCGCTCGGAAAGCTTCATGTCCGACGCACACGGCCGCGACCACGTCACCCATGTCGAGCTCGCGCTCGACGCGGACGACAAGTTCACCGCGCTCAAGGTGTCGACGATCGCCAATATGGGCGCCTATCTGTCGACCTTTGCGACCTGCATCCCAACCTACCTCTACGGGACGCTGCTCGCCGGGACCTATACGACCCCGGCGATCTACGTCGAGACCAAGGCGGTCTTCACCCATACGGTGCCGGTCGACGCCTATCGCGGCGCCGGGCGGCCCGAGGCGACGTACCTCCTCGAACGTATCGTCGATCTCGCGGCCGACGAGCTCGGCGTCGATCCGGCCGAATTGCGGCGCAAGAACTTCATCGCGCGCGACGCCTATCCGTACCAGACGCCGGTCGCGCTGCAATACGACAGCGGCGACTATTTCGCGACGCTCGACAAGGCGATGGCGGCAGCCGACTACGCCGGGTTCGAGGCGCGCCGGCGTGAGGCGGCCGGTCGCGGCAAGCTGCGCGGAATCGGCATCGCCACCTATATCGAAGCCTGCGGCATCGCTCCGTCAGCGGTTGTCGGCTCGCTCGGCGCCCGTGCCGGACTCTTCGAGAGTGCGGAGATCCGCGTCCATCCGACCGGCAGCATCAGCGTTCTCACAGGCTCGCACAGCCACGGCCAAGGCCACGAGACGACGTTTGCCCAGCTCGTCGCCGACGGGCTCGGCGTGCCGATCGACAGCGTCGAGATCGTGCACGGCGACACCAACAAGATCCCCTACGGCATGGGGACCTACGGGTCGCGCTCGCTGGCGGTCGGCGGCAGCGCGATCATGAAGGCGATGGACAAGGTGATAGCCAAGGGCAGGAAGATCGCCGCCCATCTCCTCGAAGCCTCCGAGGCGGATGTCGAGTTCAAGGACGGCGCCTTTACCGTTGCCGGCACCGACCGTTCCAAGAGCTTTGGCGAGGTCGCGCTGACCGCCTACGTGCCGCACAATTTCCCGCACGAGGAGCTGGAGCCGGGGCTCGACGAGCAGGCGTTCTACGATCCAAAGAACTTCACCTTCCCGTCGGGCGCCCATATCGCTGAAATCGAGATCGACCCCGATACCGGACACCTGACGATCTGCAGGTTCACGGCCAGCGACGATTTCGGACGGATCATCAACCCGATGATCGTCTCCGGCCAGGTCCATGGCGGGCTGGCGCAGGGAATCGGCCAGGCGCTTCTCGAAGGGTGCGTCTACGACAAGTCGACCGGGCAACTTTTGACCGGCTCGTACAACGACTATGCGATGCCGCGGGCGGACGATCTGCCGTCCTTCGCGCTGTCGACCAACGTCACGCTGTGCACCCACAACCCGCTCGGCGTCAAAGGCTGCGGCGAGGCCGGCGCGATCGGCGCTCCGGCGGCGCTGACCAATGCGATCGTCGATGCGCTCAAAGCCTATGGCGTGCGCCATGTCGAGATGCCGGCGACGCCGGAACGGCTGTGGCGCGTGATCCAGCAGAACCATCCCGCCCAGGCCGCGTAACAGGGAGAGGCCCGATGTACGAATTCACCTACCACAAGGCCGGAAGCCTCGATGACGCCACCAAGCTGCTGGGCGCGGAAGAGGCCAAGCTCGTTGCCGGCGGCATGACCCTGATCCCGACGCTCAAGCTGCGCCTGGCGAAACCATCGGACCTCGTCGATCTCGGCTCGATCGCCTCGTTGAAGGGGATCAAGGAGGAAGGCGGGGGCGTCACGATCGGCGCGATGACGCGGCATATCGACGTCAACCGCTCATCCGTCGTCAAAAGCGTGATCCCGGGCCTCGCCGCACTTGCCGGCATGATCGGCGATCCGGCGGTGCGCAACCGGGGCACGATGGGCGGCTCGGTCGCCAACAACGACCCGGCGGCGGACTACCCCGCGGCGGTCGTCGGGCTCGGGGCGACCGTCGTCACCACCAAGCGCGAGATTGCCGGCGACGGTTTCTTCACCGGCATGTTCGAGACCGCGCTCGGTCAAGACGAGATCATCACGGCGATCAAATTCCCGAAGCCGCAGGCCTCCGCCTACCAGAAATTCCGCAACCCGGCCTCGCGCTATGCGATCGTCGGCGTGTTCGTCGCGCGGACCGCGGGCGGCGTACGCGTCGCGGTGACCGGCGCCGGCCCCTGCGTCTTCCGCGTGCCCGAGATGGAAGCCGCGCTCGGCAAATCTTTCAGCGCCGACGCGATCAAGGACATCGCGATCCCGGAAGATGGTCTCAACAGCGACATCCACGCCAGCGCCGAATACCGCGCCCACCTCGTCAACGTGATGGCCCGCCGCGCCGTGGCGGCTTGCGGGTAGCCATCATTTGGACCGGCCCCGCCAGATCACCTGACGTCACGGTCCTGCCGGATCAGCTCCGCCGAATCAGTGGAAACGCGGCCGCGAAGCTCTTCCCGCAGCTCCGCTGCGCGTTCCCAAAAGCCGCCGTCATTGGGAAGCAAAGCATCCCTAAGATGATTCGGCGCTGCGACCATGCGCTGCGGCACGGCGGTTCGAGGTCTCTGTGAGCTCGGTCGAGAGACCGCGGACAAGTAACTGAGCCATATGCGTGTCCGCTATTCTGCCATCTTGCCGATGTGAAGGCGCTTTCCGGGTGTGGGCAGGGTCGGCTAGTTTCGCCGCACATATTCCGACAAGGAGAAAAATAGTGCGCAGATTTGCGGCATTCAGCGGCGCGATCTTGCTGTGCATTATCACCGGCACCGCCTGGGCCGATACGGTCAAGTTCACCGCGACCCTCGGACCCGACAAGCAAGGTGGACCCGGCAAGGGTACAGCGAGCCTGTCGCTGGATACCGCCAGCAAGACCTTGACCGGGACGATCGACTATTCGGGTCTTTCGGCGCCCCCGACGATGGCCGCTTTGCTCTCGCCGCCAGCGACAAAGGACGGCGACCCGGGCACGCTGCCTTTGCCTCTCCCCGCCAATACGGCCTCCCCCATCACGGTAAAAATGCAGCTCGCGGATCCCGCGATCGCGGGGCTCAAATCCGGTGAATGGATGCTGCTGCTCGGCACCAAGCAGGCGCCCGAAATCGGCGGCGACGTCAAGCCGGCGCCGTAACCGCCGCTGATGCGCGGGGTGGCGCTAGCGCCCCGCCTCGACTAAATTTTGCGTATTCGACAGGATGTTGTCCCTCTTCCTCGTGGGAGAGGGATTTTGTTGCGATCGGACCAGACCCTCGATGGCTAAGCCAGACGCCCTTGCCCTGCCCGCTTCGGTTGACGCGACGCTCGCGATGCTCGGCGGCGCCGATTATGTCGCCGACCGCAGTCTGGCGACCGCGGTGCATCTGGCGTTGCACCTGAAGCGACCGCTGTTTCTCGAGGGCGAGGCCGGGGTCGGGAAGACTGAGATCGCCAAGGTGCTGGCGAGCGCCTTGCAGCGAAAGCTAATCCGCCTGCAATGCTACGAGGGGCTCGACGTCGCCTCGGCGGTTTACGAATGGGACTACGCCCGCCAGATGATCGAGATCCGCCTCGCCGAGGCGGGCGACCGGGACCGCGACGAAATCGAAAGCACGATCTTCTCCGACCGGTTTCTGATCAAGCGGCCGTTGCTGCAGGCTCTGGAACCCGAAATCGGCGGCGCGCCGGTCTTGCTGATCGACGAGCTTGACCGCACCGACGAGCCGTTCGAGGCTTACCTCCTCGAACTGCTCTCGGATTTCCAGGTGACAATCCCCGAAATCGGCACGATCACCGCCGAGCACCGGCCGATTGTCGT
>DASXFE010000157.1:0-110329 GCA_036489765.1 Allostellaceae bacterium
GCCCGACCAGCACCAGCACGAAGCCGCGCCGCTTGGCGAGCGCGATCAGCTCCTGCGCCGAGCCTCGCACCTGGCTGACCGTACCCGGCGCGCTGTCGAGGGTGTCGAGATACATCGTCTGGATCGAATCGATCACGACGAAGTGCGGCGGGCGGCCGCTGTCGAGCGAGGCGGCGATGTCGCGCACGCTGCTCGCGCTCGCAAGCTGCACGGCGCTGTTGGCGACGCCGAGGCGCTGCGCGCGCAGCCGGATCTGGTCGATCGCCTCCTCGCCGGTGATGTACGCGGTTGGGGCGTCCGGCTGTGCCAGCGCGGCCGCGGCCTGCAGCAACAGGGTCGATTTGCCGATGCCGGGATCGCCGCCGACCAGGATTGCCGATCCCGCGACCAGCCCGCCGCCGCAGACCCGGTCGAACTCGGCGATGCCGGAGAACCGCCGCGGCGGCCCGTCGGTGTTGCCTTTGAGCCCGACGAAATCGAGCGTTTGTCCCTTGCCGCCGCCAAGACCTTTCGGCGGACCCGAACGCGGCATCTCTTCGACGAGGCTGTTCCACGCCCCGCACGCCTCGCATCGCCCCGCCCATTTCGGGTATGTCGCCCCGCATTGCTGACACGCATAGCGCGGGCCGCTTTTCATCCTGCGCGCACTTCCATCTGGATCGGGCCTTCGCCGCGACCGTGGACGAACTGGTCGACGAAGGGGTTGTCGGTCGTGTCGATCTCGGCGGTCGGGCCCTGCCAGATGATCCGGCCTTTGTGCAGCATCGCGATGCGGTCGGCGATCTTGCGGGCGCTGACCATGTCGTGGGTAATCGAGACGGCCGTCGCACCCACTTCGCGCACGCATTTGACGATCAGGTCATTGATGACGTCGGCCATGATCGGGTCGAGCCCGGTGGTCGGCTCGTCGAAAAAGATGATCTCCGGCTCGGCGGCGATCGCGCGGGCGAGGGCGACGCGCTTTTGCATCCCACCCGACAGCTCTGCCGGGCGCAATTCCCCGACCTCGGCGCCGAGCCCGACCGCGGCCAATTTCTCGAAGGCGATCTCGCGCGCCTTGCCGCGCTCCATGCCGCGACCTTGCACCAAGCTGAACGCCACATTCTCCCACACGCGCAACGAGTCGAACAGCGCGCCGCCCTGAAACAGCATCCCGAATTTGCGCATCAGCGCCTCGCGCTGGCCCCGGCCGAGCCCCGCGGTCTCCTCGCCGTCGATCCGGATCGATCCGGCGTCGGGCGTCAGCAGCCCCAGGATGCATTTGACGAGAACCGATTTTCCGGTTCCTGACCCGCCGATCACGACGAGGCTTTCGCCGACGCCGCAATCGATGTCGACCCCGTCCAGCACCTTCTTTTCGCCGAAGGATTTGTGGAGGCCGTGCACGGCGATCTTCGGCGTCGCGGTCGTGTTCATCCGCCGAACAAGGCCGCGGTGAGGAGATAGTCGGTGACGAGGATCAGAATCGAAGCCGATACCACGGCATAGGTCGTCGCCTGCCCGACCCCTTCGGCGCCGCCGCGCGAGTTGTAGCCGTGGTAGCAGCCCATCAGCGCGATGATGAACCCGAACACCGCGGCCTTGATGAGCCCGGAGACGACGTCCATCGTTTCGAGATGCTGGCTCGTGCTGATCAGGTAGCTTTGCACGTTGAAGCCGAGCTTGTAGGTGCTGACGAGATACCCGCCGAAGACGCCGATGATGTCGGCGACGAGCACCAGCGCCGGCAAGGTCACGAGGCCGGCGACCAGGCGCGGCAGAACGAGGTAGCGCAGCGGGTCGGTCGAGAGGGTCGTCAGTGCGTCGATCTGGTCGGTGACGCGCATCGTGCCGATCTCGGCCGCCATTGCCGCGCCGACCCGTCCGGCCACCATCAGCCCGGCGATCACCGGCCCCAGCTCGCGCGTCACCGACAGCACGACGACCGAGGCGATCGCGCTAGACGCGTTGAAGCGGCTGAAGCCGATATAGGATTGCAGCGCCAGCACCATGCCGGTGAAGATCGCGGTCAGCCCGACCACCGGCAGCGAAAAATACCCCATGTTGAGGATCTGCCGCAGCAGGAGGCGCGGGTAATAGGGCGGGGTCAGCCCGGCGAGGAGGGCGCGCGCGGCAAACAGGAACAGCCGCCCCGTCGCCGCCAGAAATGCCAGAAAGATCGCGCCGATCGACGCCAGGAACCCGATCATTCGGGCCCCGCGGGGCGGTAGACGCGGTGATAGCGGCTGCCGAGCGAGGTCAGGATCTCGTAGCCGATCGTGCCGGCATCGGCGGCGGCCGCGTCGACGCCGTAAGCGGCACCGAGCAACTCGACGCTGTCGCCGGGCTTTACCAGCGCCGGGTCGATTGCCGAGACATCGAACGTGATCAAATCCATCGATATCCGGCCCACGAGAGGTGTGCGCTGCCCGGCGATAACTCCGCTGCCGCGGTGGCTTATCGCGCGCAACCAGCCATCGGCATATCCCGCGGCCACGGTCGCCAATCGACCCGCCCGGGGCATGGTGTGCGCGGCACCGTAACCAACCGACTCACCCCTGTCAATCTCGCGGACCTGCAGGATTTTTCCTTTCAACGTAACCACTTGCCGCATGGGATTGGGGCTCGCGGAGCACGGGTTGACGCCGTAAAGCGCGGCACCGGGACGAACCAGATCTTGGTGATATTCGCGTCCGAGGAAGATACCGGAAGACGCCGCGAGGCTCGCGCGCAGTCCCGGGAAGTGCGCCTTTGCCGCCAGGAAGCGGGCGAGCTGTGCCGCATTCAACGCGTGATCCGGCGTATCGGCGCAGGCGAGGTGGCTGATGACCGCAGTGAGGGGGATCGGCTGCCACAGCGTCGGATCGTCGGCCAGGAGCGCCAGCTCGCGCGGCGGCAGGCCCAGGCGCGACATCCCGGTATCGATGTGAAGCATCGCCTGCGCATTCAGGCGCCGCCACGTGGCGACCTGGCCGAGATCGTTGAGCACCGGCGTCAGTCCGTGCGCCGGGTACTCTCGCTCGGTGCCCGGTAGCGGGCCGTTGAAAACGGCGATCTCCGGCCCCGGCCCGAGCGCCGCGCGTGCGCCGATCCCCTCGTCGAGCGTCGCGACGAAAAAGGTGCGGCAGCCGGCGGCATCGAGGGCCCGGGCGACCGGAGCGGCGCCGAGCCCGTAGCCATTGGCCTTGATTACCGCGGCGCAAATGGCCGGTGCGACGCGCGCTGCGAGGAGGCGCCAGTTCGCGACGATCGCGCCGAGATCGATCTCGAGGACGGCGCCGGCACGGGTTGCTGGATCGGTCGGCACGCTTCCCTACTTGCCGCATCCCGGCAAAAGCCGGGACCCCTTCATCCGAGGCTCGGGCGGCTGAAGAATGGGCCCCGGCTTTTGCGGGGGTGGGCGAGTATAGGGAATGTCGGTCCTCCGAAACTCAGTATTCGGCCTCAGGCACGCGTTCCGGGCCGATGTAGTTCTCGAACTTGGTGGTCTCGGCCTCGAAATGCAGCTTCACGGTTCCGATCGGGCCGTGACGCTGTTTGGCGATGATGACGTCGGCGAGCCCGAACGACTGCTCCATTCGCTCGCGCCAGCGGTCGTGGCGGTCGTTGAATTTGGCCGCGTCCTCGTCGGGCCGCATCAGCGGCTCGGCACGCGAGAGGTAGTACTCCTCGCGGAAGATGAACATGACGACATCGGCATCCTGCTCGATCGAGCCGGATTCGCGCAGATCGGCGAGTTGCGGGCGCTTGTCTTCGCGGTTCTCGACCTGGCGCGAGAGCTGCGACAGGGCCAGCACCGGCACGCTCAGCTCCTTCGCGATCGCCTTCAGCCCGCGGGTGATTTCGGAGATTTCCTGGACCCGGCTTTCGTTGGCGCCGGCGCCGCTGGACGCGCGCATGAGCTGGAGGTAATCGACGACGATCATCCCGAGCCCCTGCTGGCGCTTCAGCCGCCGCGCCCGGGTGCGGAGCGCGGCGATGCTGATCGCCGGCGTGTCGTCGATATAGAGCGGCACCTCGGCGAGGCGCTGGCTCGCCAGCACGAATTTGTCGAAATCCTCGCGCCGCACCTCGCCGCGGCGGATGCGGTCGGACGAGGTGCCGGATTCCTCGGAGAGGATGCGCGTCGCGAGCTGCTCGGCCGACATTTCGAGCGAGAAGAACGCGATGACCGCCCCGTCCTCGGCCTCGCCCGGCGCGGCGCCGCGGCGCCAGGCCTTGGCGGCGTTGAAGGCGATGTTGGTCGCGAGCGCGGTCTTTCCCATCGACGGCCGGCCGGCGAGGATGATCAGGTCGGACGGGTGCAGCCCGCCGAGCTTCTTGTCGAGGTCGATAAAGCCGCTCGCGACGCCGACCGTCTTCCCCTCGCGCTGGAACGCGCTCTGGGCGCTCTGGATCGCCTCCGTCAGCGCCCACTTGAATTCGCGGAGCCCGCTTTCCGCTTCGCCCGTCGTCGCAAGATCGAACAGCTTCTGCTCGGCGCGCTCGATCTGGCTCACGGCGTCGTCGTCGAGGTCCTGGCGGAAGGCGTCGGTGACGACATCCTGCCCGACCGTGATCAGCTCGCGCCGCAGGTGGAGGTCGTAAAGCGAGCGGCCGTAGCTTTCGGCGTTGATGATCGTGACCGCGGAGGCGGCGAGACGAGCGAGATACTGCGCGCCGCCGATCTCGGCGAGGGCGCCGTCCTGGTCGAACAGGTTTTTCAGCGTGACCGGGCTCGCGACCTGGCCGCGGTCGATCAACTTGCCGATCGCGGCATAGATGCGGCCATGGACCGCGTTGGCGAAGTGCTCGGCCAGCAGGAAATCCGACACCCGGCCATGCGCCGCATTGTTGATCAGCATCGCGCCCAACAGGGCCTGTTCAGCCTCGGCGTTGGAGGGCGGGGCAGGGACGCGGTCAAGGTCGATTTCGCGAAGCGGCGTGACGCGGGAGGTCGTGCTTTCCATCGCCCGAAGATACCACCGCGGCTCGGTGGTTCGGGCCGCAATCGCCGGCGACAAAGCGAGGAACCTGGGGATTGTCCCAGTATGCTCGCGGGATCAGCGGGTTGCCGATTTGCTATTCCCGTTTGCTGTCATTGCGAGCGGAGCGAAGCGATCTCGGGCAAGGGAGTCTCCTTAGGCTCGAGATTGCCGCGTCGGCTTCGGCCCCTCGCAATGACAATACGTTACGCCGCCTGTTCGTCGGGTTCCCGATGCTCGCGTTCCCAGTCGAACATGTAGTCGCGGGTCCGCGGTACGGTGTCGACGGCCTTTGCGAGCTGCATCTGCCAGACGATATGGTCCTGGCGGCGGAAGGCGAGTTCGGAGCCGACCAGATAGGTTTCCCACATCCGGCAGAACCGCTCGTCGTAGATCGCGCGAATACGGTCGCGATGCTGGTTGAAGCGAGCCCGCCAGGCGCGCAGCGTGTCGGCGTAGTGGAGGCGCAGGATCTCGATGTCGGTCATCCACAGCGAGGTGCGCTCGACGACCGGCGTGACCTCCGACAGGGCGGGCGAGTAACCGCCGGGAAAGATGTATTTGCGCAACCACGCATTGGTCGTGGCCGGGCCGTCCATCCGACCGATCGCATGCAGCAGCATCACGCCGTCCGGCGCGAGCAGCCGCTCGACCGCGGCGAAAAACTGGCTGTAATGGTTGACCCCGACATGCTCGAACATGCCGACCGAGACGATGCGGTCGTATTGCCCGGTTTCCTCGCGGTAGTCGCGTAGCCGGAAACGCACCCGCTCCGACAAGCCGGCCGCCGCCGCCCGGTGCTCGGCGATCTTGAGCTGCTCCTGCGACAGGGTCAGCCCGGTGACGTCGACGCCGCATTCCGCAGCGAGATAGAGCGCGAGCCCGCCCCAGCCGCAGCCGATGTCGAGCACCTTCTGCCCCGGCCGCAACAGCAGCTTCGCCGCGATATGGCGCCGCTTGTTGAGCTGTGCGGTGTCGATGTCGTCGTCGGGCGAGAGGAAATAGGCGCAGGAGTATTGCCGGTCGCGGTCGAGGAACAATTCGTAGAGCTCGTCCGACAGGTCGTAATGATGGGCGACGTTCTTTTGCGCGCGCGGAGCCGGATTGTATTGGTGGAGGCTGCGCAAGATGCGGTTTACCCGCTCGGCGAAACGGACGAGCGGAAGCTGATCGACCGCGCGCATGTTCAGCGCGAAGATGTCGAATAAATCGTAAAGGTTGCCCTCTTCGATCGTCAGCGTCCCATCCATGTAGGCTTCGGGCAGATAGAGATACGGACGCACCACCAGTTTCCAGTGCAGCGCCTTGTCGTGCAGGCGGATCGTCGCGGAGGGACCGGGCTTGGTCCCCACGATGTCATGGCGGTGCCCATTGGCATCGATCAGGCCCAGCCGACCGAGCGAGATGGTGCGGGAAAGCAGACGAGCGAGCAACATAGTAACGAGATCGTAAACACTACCGATCGCGTTACTATCCGCCTAATGCGTGGGCAATGACAAGGCCTTGACTGCCGATTACGCTTCCGGTCCGGCTTCTTGTTCGACTTCCGGTGCTTCTTCTGCCTCGTCTTCATCGCGGATTTCCAGCGGGTTGATCCCCGCTGCCTGCATCTTTGCGCCTTCCTCGGATTGCGCGACGTTGGCGGTCACCGTCACCCAAACCTCGGGGTGCAGCGCGACGCGGATCGGGTGCAGGCCGATCGTCTTGATCGGCCGGTTGAGGATGACCTGCTGGCGGCCGACCGTGAACCCGGCCGCAGTCACCGCGTCGGCAATGTCGCGTGCCGCGACCGAGCCGTAAAGCTGGCCGCCCTCGCCGGCCTGGCGGATCAGGACGACCCGCAGCCCCTGGAGCTTGGTGCCGATTTCTTCGGATTCACCCTTGCGCTTCAGGTTCTGGGCTTCGAGCTGGACGCGCTGGGTGTCGAAATAGGCGAGGTTGTCCTTGGTCGCCCGCATCGCCTTTTTCTGCGGTAGGAGGAAGTTGCGCGCGTAGCCGGGCTTGACCTTGACGATCTGGCCCATCTGGCCAAGGTGCTCGATGCGTTCGAGCAGGATCAGATCAACCATGAGAGTTTCCTTTGCCGAATGCGAAGCGCCGCCTGAGCCCCAGCCAGGGCTCGAGGAGGCCCAGCGCGGTGGCGACGAGAAGCGGCCAGCCGAACAATCCGGCCAGCACATAGAAGAGGACGAGGAGAAAGCGCGCGTTTGACTGCCGGCGGGTCAGCGCGTGCACGACCCCGAGCCCGGCGAGGCAGAACGGCACCGACAGCGTGACGATCGCATTGACGCCGAAAAACCGCCCGACACCGCCGAACATCGTCAGCGCCGCCGCGACGGCGAGCGCGAGCGGGAGCCATAGCGGCAGGTCGAGCAACGCGAGGTCGGGCGACGGGCGCCAGTTCAGCTTGAACCGCGATAGGACGCCTTGGGCGAGCGTCGCGTTGATGATCGCCATGACCATCCAGGACCCGGCGATAATCCCGGGGACGACCAGCGACAGCGCGTCGGCAATATCGCCTTCGTTGGCGACGCCCGGCTGGAAATGGAGGCGGTCGAGCGCCTCCTGGACGACGGCGCGCAACGCCGCGTGCAGGTTTTCGGGACCGCCGAAGATGATGACGGCGATGCCGATGCCGGCGAGCGCGATGGCGGTCAGCCACGCGGTCAGGAGACCGGGCGGATACCACAAAACCGTCTCGTCGGACTGGCGCCGGGCGAGGAGGGCCTGCCGTACGAGGATCGTCACCGGCACGACGTTGAGACCGGCGAAGACCGCTGCGGCCAATAGGTCGCTTGCCGCGAGCAGCATCAGGGTCGCGGTCAACCCCGCGATCGCCGCCGCACCGACGCCGAGCCAGAGCCCGGCGGCGAAGAGCGGCAACTGGGTCAGATAGACAAGGATCAGCGCCCCCGGCGAGCCGAGCAGGACCGCCAGGTAGAGGCCGCCGCCCGCGACACCCAACGCGACGGCCGCCAGCGCTGCCGTGAGCCGGCCCATCGCAAAGCCTGCCTATTTCACCATGTACGGCAAGAGGCCGAGAAACCGTGCCCGCTTGATCGCGCCCGACAATTCCCGCTGCTTCTTGGTCGACACCGCGGTGATGCGGCTCGGCACGATCTTGCCGCGCTCGGAGATGAAGCGCTGCAGGAGCCGCGTGTCCTTGTAGTCGATCTTGGGGGCGTTCGGGCCCGAGAACGGGCACGATTTGCGGCGACGGAAAAACGGCCGACGCGCGGCAGGTCCCCCCGAACGGCCGCCCCGTTCGCCACCTTGGCTTTCCATTTATGCCTCCACCGGCGCTTCGCGAGGCCGCTCCTCACGCGGCGGCCGGTCTTCGCGCGGCCCGCGGTCTTCGCGGGGACCCCGATCCTCGTAGCGGTCTTCGTAGCGGTCGCGGCGCGGCCGGTCTTCGCGGCTGCCGCGGTTCTGCATCACGGCGGACGGGTTCTCGTCGAGCTCGGGGACGCGGATGGTGAGGTAGCGCAGCACGTCCTCGTTGATCCGCATCGTGCGCTCGAGCTCGGCGATCGCCGCGGCCGGCGCGTCGATGTTGAAAAGGACGTAGTGGCCCTTGCGGTTCTTGTTCATGCGGTAGGCGAGGTTGCGAAGACCCCAATATTCCCGCTTTTTCACCTCGCC
The DNA here is from genome assembly GCA_036489765.1 of Allostellaceae bacterium. GTDB lineage: Bacteria > Pseudomonadota > Alphaproteobacteria > ATCC43930 > CGMCC-115725 > DATARH01. The sequence goes on from DASXFE010000157.1 coordinate 8,586, forward strand.
GCCCTGATCGGCGATGAGCTGCGTGAGCTGGTCGGCCAACGCCTCGGCCTGCGCGCCGGATATGTCCTGACGCGCGATAAAGACATTCTCGTAGAGCGGCATGATGCGAGCCCCTTACGGTTGCGACGACCCGGACGCTCCGGGTACAGCCGGCGCGGGGTTGAGACCGGGCCGGCAAGGGAGGCGCGCACTATACAGATCGCGGCCCGCCACGCAAGGAAAGCGGGCACGCAAGGAGAGCCGCTCAGTAATGCTCGCCGCGCACCTTGCCGCGGAAGACCCAGTACGACCAGCCCGTGTACATCAGGATGACGGGCAGCAGGAACAGCGTCCCGACCGCGAGGAAGGCTTGCGTGCTTTCCGACGAGGCGGCCTGCCACAGCGTGTAGTGATACGGCACGATCATCGGCCACAGGCTGATCGCGATGCCGATGAAGGACAGGAGGAAGAGGCCGACGCCGCCGAGGAACGGGACGAGCTCGGTGCGGCGCCCGAGGGCGACCCATTCGATGACGACCAAACCCGCCGTCAGGATCGGGACCGGCGAGAGGAAGGCGATGTTGGGCCAGGAGAACCAGCGCGCGGCGATGTCCGGATGGGCGATCGGGGTCCAGATGCTGACGCCGGCTACCGCGATCAGCACTCCGACAAGACAGACACGGCCGGCGCGGCGTGCCCGATCCTGCAGCGCGCCCTCGGTCTTGAGGATCAGCCACCCGGCGCCGAGGAGGGCGTAGCCGAACATCAGCGCGACCCCGGTCAGGAGCGCGAACGGGGTCAGCCAGTCGAACGAGGTGCCGCCGAACTGGCGGCCATTGACCGCAAATCCCTGGATGAAGGTGCCGAGCACGATCCCTTGCGCGAGGGTCGCGACGGCCGACCCGCCCCAGAAGGCGCGGTCCCAGAAGCGGCGCAGGGCGGGGCGGGTGAAGCGGAATTCGAAGGCGACGCCACGGAACACCAGCGCCAAGAGCATGATCAGGATCGGGAAATAGACGGCCGGGATGATGATCGCGAAGGCGAGCGGGAACGCCGCCATCAAGCCGATGCCGCCGAAGACGAGCCAGGTTTCGTTGCCGTCCCAGATCGGCGCGACCGAACTCATTGCCGCTTCGCGCTCCGTCGGGTCGCGGAGGAAGCCGTAGAGGATCCCGACGCCCAGATCGAACCCGTCGAAGACGACGTAATAGAAGACTGCAAGCCCCAGCAGCACGGTCCAGAGCGGGACGAGGTCGAGCGCCGTCATCGCTCACCTCCTCCCGAACGGGCCGCCGCCGCGAACGGCTGCTCGGGCCGTCCGCCTTCGATCGGGTCGGGGTGGGGTTCGCTGCCGCCGATGCCGCGGCGGACAAAGCCGGCCATCACGGCGATCCCGGTCGGGAACATCACCAGATAGACGACCATGTAGAGCGCCAGCGACACGGCGACCTGGCCGGCGGTCAGCGAGGGCGACACCGAGTCGGCGGTGCGCAAGAGGCCGTAGACGGTCCATGGCTGGCGTCCGACCTCGGTCACCGTCCAGCCGGCGATGACGGCGATAAAGCCGAGCGGCGCCGTCCATTGGCAGAGGCCGAGGAACCAGCGCGCCTCGTACACGCGGCCGCGCCAGCGCAGGAGCTGGCCGACAACCGCCATGAGCAGCATCGCAAAGCCGATCCCGACCATGATACGAAAGGCGAAGAATGGCGGGCCGACCGGCGGGCGGTCATCGGGCGGCCATTCCTTGAGCCCCTTGATCGCCCCGTTCCACGAATGGGTGAGGATGAGGCTGCCGAGTTCCGGGATCTCGATCGCGTCGCGCATCACCGCGTTCTTGTCGTCGGGGATGCCGAAAAGCGTCAGCGGCGTCGGTTGGACCGTGTCGTAGCGGCCCTCGATCGCGGCGATCTTGGCCGGCTGATGCGCGAGCGTGTCGAGCCCCTGCGCATCGCCGAGGAATATCTGCGCCGGCACCAGGACGATCAGCAGGTTGAGGGCCATCCGGATCATGATTCGGGCTTCTTCGCCGGCCTTGGCGCGGCGCAGCAGCCAGGCGCCGACCCCCATCACGACAAAGGCGGTCGTGATGTAGAACCCGGTCACGGTATGGGCGAGACGGTATGGGAAAGACGGGTTGAAGATGATCTGCAGCCAGTCGACGGGCTCGAAGCGTCCGTCGATCAGCTTGTAGCCCTGCGGCGTCTGCATCCAGCTATTGGCCGACAGGATCCAGAACGACGACAGCAGCGTCCCGAAGGCGACCATGAAGCCGGCGACGAAATGGAGGAGCGGCGAGACGCGCCGGCGCCCGAACAGCAGGACGCCGAGGAACGACGCCTCCAGAAAGAAGGCCATCAGCCCTTCGTATCCCATCAGCGGCGACAGGATATCGGCGGTGGCGTCGGTGAACCGGGCCCAGTTCGTGCCGAACTGGAACGGCATGATGATCCCGGATACGACCCCCATGCCGAACGACACGGCGAAGATGCGGATCCAGAATTCGGAAATGCGCCGCCACACCGGGTTGCCGGTGAAGAAGCCGAGGCCTTCGAGCACGGCGATATAGGAGGCGAGGCCGACCGTGAACGCCGGCAGCAATATGTGCCAGGCGATCACCCAGGCCCATTGCAGGCGCGAGAGGAATACCGCATCGAAGACCATGCGCGCCTCCGGCTAGGATGAGAGGCAAGCGCCTCCCAATCCGGAATTAACAGAGCCGCACGGAATTTTGGCGTTAGGCCCTGACGGGAACGCCCTTTTCTTCGAGCACCTGCTGCAACTCGCCGGTCTCGAACATCTCGCGGATGATGTCGCAGCCGCCGACGAACTCGCCCTGGACATAGAGCTGGGGAACCGTCGGCCAGCTCGAGAATTCCTTGATGCCCTGGCGCACCGACGGGTCGGAGAGCACGTCGATGCCTTTGAACTTGACGCCGAGGTGGCTGAGGATCTGCACCACCGCGGCCGAGAACCCACACTGCGGGAAGACCGGCGTGCCTTTCATGAATAGAACGACCGGCGTTTCGGCGATCTGCTGGCGGATGCGTTCGTGGGTAGCGATGTCCATCTCGATGTCCTTTGTGAATCCTGGGCTAAGTCCTGGCTAGACCTTGTCTTCGGGGGCGCTGGTCTGGAGCGCCAGTGCGTGAAGCTCGTTTCCCATGCGGCCCTGCAGCGCCTGGTATACCATCTGGTGCTGCTGGACCCGGCTCTTGCCGCGGAATGCGCTGGAGACGACGTGGGCGGCATAGTGATCGCCGTCCCCGCGCAGATCCTCGATCGAGATTCGCGCGTCGGGCAGGCTCTCCCGAATCAGCCGTTCGATCATCGCCGCGTCCATCGCCATCGCGGACACTCCGCTGAAATTGCTGTCAGCTCTGCGCCATGTAGGCCGGCAACCAAGCTTCGTTTGCGCTTTTCAATTGCGCAACCGATATGGCATTGCTGCCCGATAGTGTCAACGCAGCCCCGGAAACCGTGCCGACACGCCGCGCCGGCACCCCCGCCGCCTCGGCCAGCAGCATGATCTCGGCCGGGGCCGCGGTCTCCATCAGATAGCGTGCCTGGTCCTCGCCGAACCACCACGCGTGCGCCGGCATCGTCTCGGGTGTCGGGTCGAGCGCGGCGCCATTGCCGCCGGCCATCGCCATCTCCGCCACCGCGGCGAGAAGCCCGCCCTCGGCGAGGTCGTGGCACGCGGCGACGCGGCCCTGGATGATCATCGCGCGGACGAAATCGCCATTCCGCCGCTCCGCCGCAAGGTCGACCGGCGGCGGCGGACCGCCGTCGTCGCCCTCGATCTCGCGGAGATAGAGCGAGCAGCCGAGATGGCCGTGGGTCTCGCCGATCAGGATCAGCGCATTCCCCTCACTCCTGAGGGCGAGGGTCACCGCCGCTCCGACATCGGCGATGAGCCCGACGCCGCCGATCACCGGAGTCGGCATGATCGCGGCGCCGCTGGTCTCGTTGTAGAGCGACACGTTTCCCGAGACGACCGGGTAGGCAAGCGCCGTGCAGGCCGTGCGCATCCCTTCGGTGACGCCGACGAACTGGCCCATGATCTCGGGCTTTTCGGGGTTGCCGAAATTCATGTTGTCGGTGATCGCGAGCGGCGTCGCGCCGACGGCGGTCAGGTTGCGCCAGGTCTCGGCGACCGCCTGGGCGCCGCCGCGTGCCGGGTCGGCACGGCAATAGCGCGGGTTTGCGTCGGTGGTCAGCGCCAGCGCCTTGGGCCCGTCATTGATGCGCACGACGGCGGCGTCGCCGCCCGGACGCTGCACCGTATTGCCGAGCACGAGCTGGTCGTACTGCTCCCACACCCAACGCTTCGAGGCGAGGTCGGGAGAACCGATGAGCTCGACGAGCGCCGCGAGCGGATCGCGAGCGGGAAGAGCCGCGGGATCGATCTCGGGCGCCGGCGGTGTCGGGTGCCACGGGCGCTCGTAAAGCGGCGCCTGGCCGACGAGCGGATCGAGGGGGATGTCCGCCGCCAGCTCGCCGTGCATCTTGAGGATCAGCCGGCCGGTCTCGGTGACGCGGCCGATCACGGCGAAATCCAATTCCCATTTCTCGAAGACGCGCCTCGCCTCGTCCTCGCTGCCGGGGGCGAGGATCATCAGCATCCGTTCCTGGCTTTCGCTCAGCATGATCTCGTAGGGGATCATGCGTTCCTCGCGCATGGGCACCTTGTCGAGATCGAGCTCGATGCCGAGCCCGCCCTTGCCGGCCATCTCTACCGCCGACGAGGTGAGGCCGGCCGCGCCCATGTCCTGGATCGCGACGATCGATTCGCCGGCCATCAGTTCGAGGCACGCCTCGATCAGGAGTTTCTCGGTGAAGGGGTCGCCGACCTGCACGGTTGGGCGTTTTTCCTCGGAGCCTTCGCCGAATTCGGCCGAGGCCATCGTCGCGCCGTGGATGCCGTCGCGCCCGGTCTTGGCGCCGACATAGATGACCGAGTTCCCGGCACCGGACGCGGCCGAATAGAAGATGCGGTCGGCGCGGGCGAGGCCGACGCACATCGCGTTGACGAGGATGTTGCCGTTGTAGCTCGGATGGAATTGCGTCTCGCCGCCGACCGTCGGCACCCCGACGCAGTTCCCGTAGCCGCCGATTCCGGCAACGACGCCGCCCACGAGGTGCCGGGTCTTCGGATGATCGGGGCTGCCGAAGCGCAGCGCGTTGAGGATCGCGATCGGCCGCGCGCCCATCGTGAACACGTCGCGGAGGATGCCGCCGACCCCGGTCGCCGCCCCCTGGTACGGCTCGATAAAGGACGGGTGGTTGTGGCTCTCGATCTTGAAGACGATCGCGTCGCCGTCGCCGATATCGACGACCCCGGCATTCTCGCCTGGCCCGCAGATCACCTGCGGCCCCTCTGTCGGTAGGGTCTTCAGCCAGATTTTCGACGATTTGTACGAGCAGTGCTCGCTCCACATCGCCGAGAAGATGCCGAGTTCGGTCAGGTTGGGCGTGCGGCCGAGGATGGCTTCGGCCCGTGCAAACTCCTCGGCGCTAAGCCCCATCTCGGCGGCGAGCGCGGGGGTGACGTTGCTATTCATAGGGACTGCGGGTCATAGGGACTGCGGGTCATAGGGACTGCGGGCGTCTCGTCCGCCCCTTACCGACGATGCGGGCGGGACGCCCGCGGTCCACTTCCGAACTCATTGCAAGGCCCCGACCAGTCCTTCGAACAGCCCGCACCCGTCGGTCCCGCCGGCGAGAGGGTCGGTGGCGTTTTCCGGGTGCGGCATCATGCCGAGGACTGTGCGGGTGTCGTTGAAGACGCCGGCGATGAAGCGGGCGGAGCCGTTGACGTTGTCTTCGTCGGTAAGGTCGCCCGACGGGCTGCAATAGCGGAAGGCGACGAGGCCTTCGCCTTCGAGGCGGTCGAGCGTGTCCGGGTCGGCGGTGTAGTTGCCCTCGCCGTGCGCGACCGGCACGCGGATCGCCCGGCCGGCCTCGTAGCCGCAGGTAAAGATCGTTTGGCTCGTCTCGACCCGGAGATGAACATCGCGGCAGATGAAGCTGAGCGTCTTGTTGCGGAGGAGAGCGCCCGGCAGCATCCCGGCCTCGGTCAGCACCTGGAACCCGTTGCAGATGCCGAGCACCGGCACTCCCTTCTGCGAGCGTGCCTTGACCTCGCGCATGATCGGGGAATGGGCGGCCATCGCACCGCAGCGCAGGTAGTCGCCGTGGGCAAATCCGCCGGGGAGAACCAGGAGGTCGGCCGCCGGTAATTCGGTGTCGCGGTGCCAGACGCAGGCCGGTTCATGCCCGGTCACCCGCTTGAGCGCCCTGCAGACATCGCGCTCGCGGTTGGAGCCCGGAAAGATGATGACGGCGGCTTTCATCGGACCGCACCTCGGCTTGAGGGTCTGCCCGTGACATAGCGTGCGTGCCACCGGCCCGCAAGAACCGCGGATGGTGCCGACGCGCGGCCGGGCTGCGCGGCCCGTCAGATCCGGGAAAGGCCGGTGATCGCTATCGCCGTCGCCAGCAGGATCATCGCGTGGAATGCCAGCACCGGCATCGAGAAGCTCTCGACAAGGCAAAACACGCCGGTGCCGCCTAGAATCGCCGAGAGAAGTTTGGTCGCGGAACGCATCAAGAAAACGTGCAACATCGCCATGCGCCCCCAAATGCCCTCGGCTCGGTGATGCCCACTTCGCCTACAGATTGGCGGCATTTCCATAAAATAGTTAGTTAATTCGGCGAAATTGCCGCGCGCTTTGCGAGGCGACGGAAAGGCTTCATGATTTGGCGGCAAACTCGGTTCAGCGTGATAGGATTGACACACAGTTGGCGAGGTCTCGAACGTTGTCGTCGCATGGTGATCCGCCGGTGGGGAGCGCGCTCGACGCGGACGATTACCGGCAGGCGCTGGAAGCCGGTGAGATCGGCACGTGGTCGTGGGATCTTGCGACCGGCCGGATGCACTGGTCGGCACAGATGTTCCGCAATATGGGGCTTGCACCAGGCGGCGAGAGCGACCTCTACGCGCGGCTGATCGGCACTATCCACCCCACCGACCGGCAGGCGGCCGAAGAGGCGTTTGCCGAGCTCCGGAGCCATCTCGGGCCGATGCGGGTCGAGGTGCGATTGATCTGGCCCGGAGATGAGCCGCATTGGGTCGTGTTCCTTGGCCAGGTCGTCGCCGGCGCCGACGGCGCCACCCCGCGGATGCTCGGAATCACGATCAACAGCACGCGCCGGCGGCACAACGAAGAGGTCGCGGCCGTCGCGATCCGGGAGAACGAGCGGCGCCTGCGCGACCTCAACGAGCGCCTCGCCCAGCGCGCCGCCAAGCGTCGCCGCGACCTCGACGCGAGCCGCGCGCAGATGCAGGCGATCTTCGACAACTCGCCCGACTGGCTGACCCTGTTCCGCGCCACGGCCGACGGCCGCTTTGTCTACGCCGACATGAACCGGGCGACCGAGATCGCGTATGGGCTCGGCCGGGCACAGGTAATCGGGCGGCCGCTCGAGGAGGTTCTCGGCGTCGAGCCGGCGCAGCTGCCGCTGAGGCTCATGCGCGCCTGCATCCGTACCGGAGAGAACCAGCGCTACACGGCACGACGGACGATGGCCGGGCGGACGCGCACGGTCGACGTCATGTTCGTCAAGGTGCCCGAAAAGCACGAGGGCGACGATTTTATCATGGCGACCGCCCGCGACATCACCGAGCGCGAGGCGATCGAGGAGCGTCTGCGGCAGTCGCAAAAGATGGAGGCGGTCGGCCAGTTGACCGGGGGGGTCGCGCACGATTTCAACAATCTGCTGACCGCCGTGATCGGCAATATGGAGCTGTTGACGCCGCGCGTCGCCGGCGACGCGACCTCGTCGCGCTATCTCGCGGCGGCGCAGCGGGCGGCCGAGAACGGCGCCAAGCTGACCGAGCAGCTTCTCGCATTCTCGCGGCGCCAGCATTTGCAGCCGCGCGCCGTCGACCTCAACGGGGTCGTCGACGGCATGCGCGACCTGTTGACCCGCACGATCGGCACGACGATCCGGGTCAACACGCTCTTGGCCCGCGAATTGTGGCCGGCTCTCGTCGATCCGACGCAGATCGAGGTCGCGGTTCTCAACCTCGCGATCAACGCGCGCGATGCGATGCCGTTGGGCGGGACGCTGACGATCGAGACCCGCAACCTCGCGCGCGGCGTCGACCCGGTGCCGGCCGAGCTCGGCGGCGGCGACTGCATCTGTCTTACCGTGCGCGACACCGGCACCGGGATGACCGAAGAGGTGCTGAACGCCGCGGTCGAGCCTTTTTTCACGACCAAGGAGGTCGGCAAGGGTTCGGGGCTCGGGCTCAGCCAGGTCTACGGCATGGTGCGGCAGTCGAACGGCGCGATGCAGATCGACAGCCGCATCAATGCAGGGACTGCGGTGCATCTCTACCTGCCGAGTGCCGCCGCGACCGCCGTCAGCGCCGAGGGCGAGCGCAGCCGCGCGGCTGCCGAGCGGACCGGCGGCCGCGTTCTCGTCATCGACGACAACGCGCCGGTGCGCGAGGTCAGCGTGCAGATGCTGCGCGAACTCGGCTTCGGCGTCGCCGAGGCCGAAAGCGGACACGCCGCGCTCGACGCGCTCGAACGCGGAGAGGCCTACGATCTGTGGCTGACCGACATCGCGATGCCCGGGTTGAACGGCATCGAGACGGTCCGCCGTGCCCGGGAGACGAACCCGGGGCTGCGGGTCCTCTATGTCACCGGGTATGCCGATCTCAGCGCAATGGACCACTCGACGATCGGCGACGACCCGCTGATCAAGAAACCCTTTCGCCTCGCTGACCTGGCGGCCGAGGTCCGCGCCGCGATGCGCCGCCCGCCCTCCGCCGCGGCCTCCAATGTCGTGAGGCTGGCCGAGCGCGGGTGAGGGCTCACCCCAGCTCGATCGCGTAATCCTCGATGACCGGGTTCGCCAGGAGCTGCTGGCACATCGCCTCGACGCGCGTGCGCGCGGCGGCGGGGTCGGTGTCGGCGAGGTCGAGCTCGATCAGCTTGCCCTGCCGAACCCCGTCGACCCCGCCAAAGCCGAGGGATTTGAGGGCGGTGCCGATCGCCTTGCCCTGCGGGTCGAGCACGCCGGGCTTCAGCCTGACATGGATGCGCGCTTTCATGCGCCCCGTATAGCAGCCGGCACGATCTCGCGCCACGGCGCCGGCTCGGGCAGCCACTGCGCATAGCGATAGCGCGGCCGCGGCGCCTCGGCGCCGATCGCGGGTAGCGCGATCAGTGCGCTCGACAGCGTCGCGAAGCCGGTCCCGGTCTCGAATCGCAGCGCCGCGTTGACCGGCTCGCCGGGCGGGCACGACCGATCGCCGAGGAGGTTTTCCCAATCGCTCCAATCGTCGCGGTCCGGGTCGGGCGGAGCGGCAGCTTCGAAGCGTGGGCGGGCAAGGGCAATGCGGCGCGTCTCGTTTTCGTCGAGATCGCCAGCCGCGATCAGCGACAGGCCGTCATGCAGCGGAAACGCCTCGATCTTTCCTCTGCCGGCGTGGCGCAGCCAGAACCCGTCGCGGTTGTCGGCGACGATCAGGTTGAAGCTGCGATAGGCGGCCGGGTCGAGCTCGGTCAGGGCCGAGGCGGCGGCGACCGCGTCGGCATGGTCTAGCGCCTCGAGCACCAGCTCGCCGCGCGAGCGCAGGTTCGCATCCGGGCCGAGCGAGCCGTGCCGGTTGAGGATCGCCGCCGCGAGCCCCCAATCGTTGACCCCGAGCCACGAGCCGCCGCCGAGCAGATCCATCCCGGCCACAACTTCCTCGCGATCGGGCCAGTGGCGGGCGGGCGCGACCGCGGGGCGATCGATCTTCTCGTCGCGGTTGGCGCCGATGATGACCGGCCATCGATGCTCGGGCCGGCGCAGGATGACGAAGGTGCACATGGGAAACTTGCAGGGCCGGATGCGGGGCACAATCTGAGGTAAAGGCTGCCGAGTGAGTGAGGCTGCCGATGTAGCGAGGCCAGCATGACGACGTTTGACAAACGGGAAAAGGAATTCGAGGCAAGGTTCAAGCACGACGAGGATTTCCGCTTCAAGGTGACGGCCCGGCGCAACCGCCTCCTGGGGTTATGGGCGGCCGAGCGCATGGGGCTATCGGGCGCGGCCGCAGCCGCCTATGCGAAGACCATCGTGGCCGCCGAGTTCGAGCATGGCGGCGACAGCCACGTCGTCGACAAGGTGGCCGCCGACCTTACCGCCAAGGGGTGCACGACGACGACCGACCAGATCGCGTTCGAGCTGGCACACTTCGCCGCGCATGCGCGGCAGGAGCTGATGGTGGAGTAGGGCCTCAATCGCCTTCGCCCCGGAATCAGGCAGCAAACTCAGGTTCACGGATTCAGTGCGAGACCATCCCTGCCAAGCGGTGCTATCCTGTGGAGGCTATGGCCGACTATCGCATCTACTTCATCGGGCCGGCCATGATCCAAGGTCGGCATGATTTCAGCGCCGACAACGATCAATCCGCAGTCGAAATGGCTTTTGCCCTGTTCGACGCCTGCTCGGATAGCTGTCAGTCGTTCGACCTCTGGCAAGCCGCTCGCCCTATCCCGGTCCCTCGCTTGTTTCGGCCGACTCCGTTCAATCAGCTGTCGGCGGCACAGCAAGAGTGTGTCGTCGATACCGAGGAACGGATCGCCCGCAGCCAGTGGCACGTAGCGAACAGCCGCCGCCTGCTTGAAAGACTCGAAGCGAAAAGGCCCTTCTAGCGGCGTCCCAGCTCATTCCCGCCGCACCAATCGCCGCGCCTGACGGTCTAGTTCCGCGAAAGACCGGCGGGGTCACAAATAGATCTATTCCCCGAATACGCGGCGAAAGATCGTGTCGACGTGCTTGGTGTGATAGGTCGTGTCGAAGGAGCCGTCGATCGCCTTGGCGTCGAGATAGCGGGTGATCTCGGGGTCGGCTTTGAGCAGGTCGGCGAAGCGGCCGCCGCCGTGCCATGACGCCATCGCGTGCTTTTGCACGAGGCGGTAAGCGTCCTCGCGGCTCATTCCGGCCTGAGTGAGCGCCAGCAGGAAGCGCTGCGAATCGACGAGGCCGCCGAGCGCGTCGAGATTGGCCTGCATCCGCTCGGAATAGACGATCAGCTTGTCGACAAGGCCGGTGAGGCGTGCCAGCGCGAAGTCGAGCCCGATCGTCGCGTCGGGGGCGATGATGCGCTCGACCGACGAATGCGAGATATCGCGCTCGTGCCAGGTGACGACATTCTCGAGGGCCGGGATCACCGTCGAGCGGATCACCCGCGACAGGCCGGTCAGGTTTTCGGAGAGGATCGGGTTGCGCTTGTGCGGCATCGCCGACGAGCCTTTTTGCCCCTCGGCGAAATACTCGGCCGCCTCGCGCACCTCGGTGCGCTGCAGATGGCGGATCTCGGTCGCGAGCCGCTCGATCGCCGCCGCGATCAGCGCGAGCACGGTGAAGAAGGCGGCATGGCGGTCGCGCGGGATGATCTGGGTCGACACCGGCTCGGGAGAGAGGCCGAGCTGTTTCGCGACATGCGCTTCGACGCGCGGGTCGATATTGGCGAAGGTGCCGACAGCGCCGGAGATCGCGCAGGTCGCGATCTCCTTGCGCGCGGCCACGAGGCGGTCGCGGTTGCGGGCGAACTCGGCCCAGTGGCCGGCGAGTTTCAGCCCGAACGTGGTCGGCTCGGCATGGATGCCGTGGCTGCGGGCGATCGTCGGGGTCATCTTGTGCTCGACCGCTCGGCGCTTCAGGGCGGCGAGAAGGCCGTCGAGGTCGGCGAGGAGGATATCGGCGGCCTGGGTGAGCTGGACGGCGAGGCAGGTATCGAGCACGTCGCTCGAGGTCATGCCCTGATGGACGAAGCGCGCCTCGGGGCCGACATGCTCAGCGACGTTGGTCAGGAACGCGATCGTCTCGTGATGGACCTCGCGCTCGATCTCGCGGATGCGGTCGACCTCGAACTTGCCGCGCTCGCGCACTGCCTTGGCCGTGCCGGGCGGGACCACGCCGAGCTCTTCCTGCGCCTCACAGGCAAAGGCTTCTATGTCGAGCTGGATGCGGAAATAATTCTCGGGCCGCCAGATCGCCGCCATTGCGGGGCGGCTGTAGCGCGGGATCATGCGGGAATGGCCTCCGCCGTTAGAGCCGGATCATAGCCCAACCCGCCGAGCGCCGCGAGCATGTGCGCCGGTACCGGCGCCGCCGCTGCAATCGGGTCGCGGGCCGGGTAGAGCGGCAGCGAAATCGCCCGGGCATGAAGAAGGAGCGGCGAATCGCCAGGGCCACCATAGGCGGGGTCGCCGACGACGGGGCAGCCGAGCCGCGCGCAATGCACCCGAATCTGATGCGTCCTGCCCGTCAGCGGCCGCAATTCCAGCCACGCCCGGCCGTTGGCGGTGCCGAGGATGCGGTATTCGGTGACGGCGGATTGCCCGACAGCGTCGACGATCATCCGCCAGCCCCGGCCGCGGGTTTCTTTCTTCAAGGGCGCGTCGATCCTCCCTTCCGGCTCCTTGGGGACACCGGCGACGACCGCCCAGTACGTCTTCTCGACCCGCCCCGTCGAAAACAGCGCGCCAAGCTTGCGGAGCGCCTTTGGATGACGCCCGAGCACGAGGCAGCCGCTCGTGTCGCGATCGAGGCGATGGGCGAGGGCGGGCTGGTTTCTCAGCCCGAACCGCAGCGCATCGAACCCCTGCTCGAGGTTGGGTCCGCCGCCCGGCCCGGCATGGACCGGGATGCCGGCGGGCTTGTCGATGATCAGCATCAGCCCGTCGCGGTACAGCACACGATCGAGGAGGTTCAGCATTCCGGGAACATCGGGGCTGAGGGCGTCAATCGCAATAGAAAGAGGGGTTCGCCACGAAGACCACACCACGGAGGGTACGGGGGCGCGCGGCGTGCGTGACAACCAGGCCGCCTCTGTGGCGATTTCTGGCGCTGTGCGCCTTTTTCTTCGTGTTCTTCGTGCCTTCGTGGTGAAACCTCCCGCACGGCGTTAGCCTGGCGAAGGGCATCCGACGGGAGTGCAGGATGGAGATCGAGACGCTTGAGCTTGCCGATGACGGGGTCGTGCCGAACAACACCTTGCCGCTCGTCGTCTATCGCGGGGTGCTGAGCGACGGGAACGACCGGGCCCGGGAGTGCATCGCGCTGTTCAACAGGAACGGCTGGCCGAACCCGTGGCGCAACGGTATCTACGGGCATCACCACTATCACAGCACCGCCCACGAGGTGCTCGGCATCGCCGCGGGCTCGGCCCGGGTGCGGCTTGGCGGCGAGAAGGGCGAGAGCATCGAACTCCGCGCCGGCGACGTCGTCGTCATCCCGGCTGGTGTCGCGCACAAATGCGAAGCGGCGAGCGGCGACCTTCTGGTGATCGGGTCCTATCCTGACGGGCAGAGCCCGGACATCTGCCGCGCCAAGGCCGCCGAACACGACCGCGCCGCGGCCAATGTCGCGCGTGTTGCGCTACCCGCGAACGATCCGGTCAAGGGTGGTGTCGGGCCGCTGTTCGATTACTGGGGGCGCTAGCGCGGCGCAGCGTCCTGCATAGACGATGTTGCCGCCGTTCCCGAACGGCCCGTTGACCTCGGGCTCGAAGCGGCGCGAATCGACGACGTAGCCGTTTGCGCACATGTCATGCGCTTTGAGCGCATCGGCGAGCCAGTCGCGGCGGATGCGTTCGGCGACGCCGTCGTCGTTCACGGTCATGACCGTGTTGGTGTGGGCGCTATAGATGAAGCCATTGGGAGCGGTGGCGGCAAAACCCTCGATCCGCGCGGTGCCGGCGCAGCCGGCAAGGGCGAGTAGACACATGACGGCAACGACGCGCATCGAACCGGGCCTCCAACCGCATCCGCGCCACTCTATTCCCCAATCCGTGCCACGGGGCAAGAGCGGGCGAAATGTTTTCCGCGAATTGCCGTTATCGTACCGCCGGAGGCAATGAGGGCGGGATGGAGAGGCACAACAATTTCGACCTGCTGCGGCTGCTGGCCGCCCTGTCGGTGATCTTTTCCCACGCCTTTCTTCTGGCCGAGAACTCGCAAGACCACGATCCGCTGATGATCGTGACCGGCGGGCAGACCATCCTCGGTCTCGTCGGCGTGTTCATGTTTTTCACGATCAGCGGCTATCTGATCTCGCAGAGCTTCGAGGCGACCCCGTCACCCTGGGTGTTCCTGGCGAAGCGGGCGCTAAGGACTTTTCCGGGGCTCATCGCCTGCCTTTGCGTCTGCGTGTTCGTGATCGGCCCGGCGGTCTCTTCGTTGCCGCCGTCGGAGTATTTCACCCGGCCCCAGACCTATCTCTTCCTCCTCCATAACGCCGTGCTCGACATCGATTACAACCGCCTGCCCGGAGTCGAGTTCTGGCACAACAATATCGGCGGCATCATCGACGGGCCGCTGTGGAGCCTGCCGAGCGAGGCGCTGCTCTACCTCGTGCTATGCACCCTCGGCCTGTGCCGCCTGCTCACGGTTCCGGTTACCCTGGTCATGATCGCGGGCGGGGTCGTCTGCCTCAAAGTCGACACCTCGGGCGCATTGATCGGCAGCACCGGCTGGCTGATGGGGTTCTTTGCCGCCGGGATGTGCGCATATCGGCTGCGGGGACCGCGGTTCTTCGAGTGGAAATGGATCTGGCTCGCCGTCGCCGGGCTGGTGGTCAGCGTGCCGGCGCGGGTGTTCGTACCGGCTTTTCCGGTGTTCGGCAGCTTCCTCATTCTGCGGCTCGCGCTCGAACCACGGCTGCCGCCGATCCGCGCGGCGCGGTACGGCGATCTGTCGTACGGGCTCTACATCTACGGCTGGCCGATCGAGCAATGCGTCGTCTACGCGAGCGGCGGCCACATCACATGGTGGGCGCTGTTCCTGATCTCGACGGCGATCGCGGTGCCGACGGCGTTTCTGTCGTGGCACCTCGTCGAGAAACGCTGCCGCTGGCGGCGGCCTGCGGTCAGGCGGCAGGGGCTCGCGCCCGTCCGTATATAGAAGCGCGCCGGACTAGGCGGTCACGGTCGCCTTTGTCGCGGCGATCGCCGCGATCTGCCGTCCGCGGATCGGCTTCAGTACGAAGAGCGCGAGCAGCACCACCGCGAAATTCATCAGCGCGGTGACGACGAAGACCATATGCCAGCTTCCCGTCGCGCCCTTGATCACGTTGGCGAGCGGCACGAGGAATGCCGACGCGCCTTTCGACGTGTAGAGGAAGCTCAGGTTGGCGGTTGCGTATTTCGGGCCGAACGTGTCGGTGCAGGTCGACGGAAAGAGGCTGAAGATCTCGCCCCAGGTCAGGAAGATGAGGGCGGCGCAGATGATGAAGCCCCACGGCGAGCCGCCGGCCGAGCCGAGCAGCCAATAGCTGATCCCGCCGAGCGAAAACGCGAGCGCCATCGTGTATTCGCGCCCGATATTGTCCGAGATCCAGCCGAAGAGCGGTCGCGCCCCGCCGTTCGCGACGTTGTCGACGATCAGCGCCACGGTGAGGGCCGTCGCGCCGAACAGCACCGGCTCGTTGGCGATCTTGAAATCGCGGGCGATCAGCGCGATCTGCGCCGTGGCCATCAGCCCGCTCGCCGAGACGAGCAGGAACATCAGGTAAAGCAGCCAGAACACCGGCGTCGCCAGCATCTCCGCGGGCGTGTAGCTGCGGGTCGTCTGGATTACCGTGACGGTCTTCGGCGCCGGCACCTCACCGGCCTCGGGCGCGCGCAGGAACCACGCGAGGATAAAGGCGCCGAGCCCCTGTCCGATGCCGAAGAGCATGAAGGCAATTTCATAGCCCGAGCCCGCGATCACCGCGCGGATCGGAATGACGGTCAAGGCAGCGCCGGCCCCGAACCCGGCAGCGGTCAACCCCACCGCGAGACCACGACGGTCGGGGAACCATTTGACCGAATTGCCGACGCAGGTGGCGTAGATCGCGCCGGCGCCGGTGCCGGTAAGCGCCGCGGCGAGATAGAGCATCCCGAGCGAGGCCGCGTGGGCGTTCGCCCACCAGCCGAGCGCAACCAGCACCCCGCCGAACGCGATCATGTACGGCGGTCCGCGCCGTGCGCCGAGCCGGTCGACGAGCCACCCTTCGATCGGCGTGAGCCACGTCTCGAGCGCGACGAATACGCTGAACGCCACCTGGATTTCCGCGGCCGTCCAGCCGTGCGCCTTTTGCATCGGCGCGACGAACAGGGTCCAGCCGTACTGGAAATTGGCGATCAGGATCATGCAGGCAACGCCAAGCGCAAGCTGCGCCCAACGCCCGCCGTTGGAAATTCCCGACCCGCGTGCGGGCAAACTCTGAGCCAAGGTTCTGCCTCCCCCCGGGGCGACTCGGTCGCCCATTTGGCGGCGGCATTTATTCCTTTCGGTGGAGCGAGGCAAGCCCGCTGATCGTAATACGCTCACGGCTTTGTGAGAGGGCGCGGGAATAAAGGCGAGATCATAAACTTGAGCATGGTGCAAAGACTTGGGACAACAGTCGGTCTAGGTAGTCTCTCCGCTCCGCCGGGAGGGCAAATCGCGCGGGGCGTGCGCCCGTCTGTCACATTTGATGCGACCCAACGTTTGCTAGTCTAGGACTGAGAGGGCGTTTCCGAACATTGGGGATTATTCGAGCCGATCGCGTGGCGCGCATAGCTAACGAAGGCTCATCGGTCGCTGGCTCCGCCCGGACTGCAATAAAGCCAATAATACGGAGGGACGGAAATGGCCCGCAGCGTTCAGGGCAATCCCGAAGCGGCGCGATCGTACCAGCGCTATCGCTGGCTCCAGCTCGTGCTGGGCATCGTCTGCATGGCGTCGGTCGCCAATCTGCAATACGGCTGGACCCTGTTCGTCCTGCCGATACAGCACCAGTTCGGTTGGTCCAAGGCCGAGATCCAGGTCGCCTTCACGATCTTCATCTTGTGCGAGACATGGCTGGTGCCGTTCGAGGGCTACATCGTCGACAAGATCGGGCCGCGCTTCATGATCGCGGCGGGCGGCGTCGCGACGTTCGTCGCCTGGGCGATCGACTCCTACGCCTCGTCGCTGTGGATGCTCTATCTCGGCGGGGCCGTCGCCGGATTTGCCGGCGGTGCCGTCTATGGGACCTGCGTCGGCAATGCGCTGAAATGGTTTCCCGACAAACGCGGGCTCTGCGGCGGATTGACCGCGGCGGGGTTCGGCGCCGGCGCCGCGATCACGATAGCGCCGATCCGGGCGATGATCTCATCGAGCGGGTACCAGCACACGTTCTTCGTCTTCGCGCTGATCTATGGGGTGATCATCGTGGTCGTCTCGAACTTCATCCGCGCGCCCGGGACGGAAGAGATGCCGCCGATGGACAACATCAAGACGCTCCAAGGCGCCGAAGACGACGTGCCGCCGCAGCGCGCGGTGCGCTCGCCGATCTTCTGGATCATGTACCTGATGTTCTTCCTGGTTGCGGCCGGGGGGCTGATGTCCGCGGCCCAGCTATCGCCGATCGCCGCCGAGCGCGGGCTCTCCAATCAGCTCGTCACGATCTTCGGGATCACGACGCCGGCGATCGTCGCCGCGCTCACGTTCCACAGCATCACCAACGGCGTCGGGCGGCCGCTCAACGGCTGGTTCTCGGATCATATCGGCCGCGCCAACATGATGGGCATCGCCTTCGGCCTCGAGGCGTTGTGCATCGCCGCTTTCGGGTTTTTCGGAACGACGGCGATCTCGTTCATCGTCACCGACGCGCTCGTCTTTCTGTTCTGGGGCGACATCTTCAGCCTGTTCGCCGCGACGGTGGGCGACGCGTTCGGGCGGAAATACGTCACCGTCAACTACGGCATCATGTACACGGCGAAGGGCGTGGCCTCGCTGTTGGTGCCGTTCGGAAATATTCTGACCCACCTGACCGGAAGCTGGCATGCGGTCTATGCCGCCGGATGCGTGATGAACGCGGTTGCGGCGCTGCTCGGCTTCTTCGTGTTGCGGCCGGTCATCAACGCGCGGCTCAAGACGGCGAGCGAGTTGCCGGCAGTGGCGCCGCAGTCGAGCGTCGTCCACACATAGGGGGCTGCCGAGCGCTATTGCCGAGGCACGCCGGCAGTGCCATTTACCGCGCGCCTCCAACAGCGGATCGGTGGACCGATGAGCAGAGCACTGATCGCGGCGTTGCTGCTGCTCGTCGCGGCGCCGCTCGCACATGCCGACGACAAGCCGCCGGCGGCGGCGACACAGCTCCCGGCAAAGGTGGAAACCCGCCACTCGATCACGCTCGACGGCAAATCGCTCGGCTATCGCGCGATCGCCGAAACCTTCGCGCTGACCGACCGGAAAGGCGACACCACCGCGTCGGTCTACACGGTCGCCTATGTCGCCGACGCGCCAGCGGGGAGCCAGCGCCCGGTCGCTTTCGTCTTCAATGGCGGGCCTGGCGCCGCGTCCGTCTTCCTGCACCTGGGCGCGCTCGGTCCGCGCATCCTCGAAACGCCCGGCGACGGGTCGCTGCCGAACCCGCCGTACAAGCTCGTCGACAATCCGAATTGCTGGCTCGCCTTTACCGACCTCGTCTTTGTCGATCCGGTCGGCACCGGGTTCAGCCACGGTGAGGAGAAAAAGGCCGACGGCAAGGACGAGGGGAAAGGCGGCAACCCCGGCAAACAGTTCTGGAATGTCCGCGGCGATCTAACCTCGCTCGGTTCGGTGTTGAGGCTGTGGCTGACCCGGCATGAGCGCTGGCCGTCGCCGGTCTACCTCGTCGGCGAAAGCTACGGCGGCTATCGCGTCGCCGCGCTGGCGCAGACGCTGGTGCAGGATATCGGCCTCACCCCGAACGGCCTCGTCATGATCTCGCCCGCGCTCGACATGAGCCTGATACGCGACAATATCGTCGATCCGATGGGCCCGGCGTTCGAGATCCCGTCCTACGCGGCGACCGCTGCCGCGCTCGCCGGCAAGCCGCTATCGGCCGACGACACCGCCAAGGTCGAGCAGTTCGCGCTTGGGGACTACATCAACGGGCTCACCCACATGACGGGGCTGCCCGCGAAGGACGATCCGTTCATCGCCAAGCTCGCCACGACGATCGGCCTCGACGACGATACGGTCGCGCGCGACCGCGGCCGGGTGTCGAACATGATGTACGTGCGGATGGCGCGCCGCGACGAGCACCAGATCCTCAGCCTCTATGACGGCACCGTAAAGCGGGCGACGCGCGGCAACCCTTGGGATGACGAGGCCGGCGACCCTGTTCTCGTGCCGGCCACCGCGGCGTTCACCGCCGCCTTCAATGCCTACGCCCCGGACGCGCTCGGCTATCACACCGAGCTGCCCTACCGCGTGCTGCCGCACGAGGTCAACCGCAGCTGGGATTGGGACGACGCCGGGAAGGGCGAGGGCGGGCTTGCCTTCGCGCTGACCCACCTCGAACAGGCGCTTCTCGCGCATCCGCAGACCAAGGTGCTGATCGCCAACGGGCGGCACGACCTCGTGACGCCCTACCTGTCGTCGCGCTGGCTGATCGACCAGCTATCGCTGCCGGCAGCGGTCCGCCAGGCGATCCGGATCAAGGTCTATGACGGCGGCCACATGCTGTACCTCCGCCATGATTCGCTCGCCGCGCTCTCGCACGACGCGGCCGAGCTGTTCAGCGGGCGGTAGCGATCAGGCGGTCGAGCCCGGCGAGGAGCGCGGCGGCGGCCTCGTCGCGGGTTTCGGCGTGGCTCAGGACCAACGCCGCGGCCTCGATCGTCGACAGCGCCTCGCGCCGCGGCTCGCGCCGGATCTTGCCGTAGCGCGCCGGGCGCGGCGGGTTGAGCACGAGCCGCTGCAGCTTGAGCAGCCATGGGTTGCGCCACCAGAGCGCCTTGGCTTGGCTCCAGGTGCCGTCGAGCAGCACGATCCCGTCGAGCCGGCGCAGCACCGGGATGCCGTTTGCCGGCTCTTCCCGCCCATCGAGCGCGATGATCTCGAACTCGGACGCCGGCCGTGCCGAACCGAGATACAGCACGCCCCAGCGTCGCGGATCTGCCTCACCCCCGAGTGCGCGCGCCAGATTCGGCCACGAGAGCCCGACCGAGACCTTGGCGTTCGTCACGGCGGCGGTGATCTCGGCCGCCGTCGACAGCGCCTGCCGCTGCTCCTGCGGGTGCTGGAGGATCATCAGGAAGAGACGGTTTTTGATCATCCGACCCGTCGTGCGTCCTTCGAGACGGCGCTCCCCGCCTCCTCAGGATGAGGAAGAATCGTAGGGGCCATCAAAGTCATACCTCATCCTGATGAGCGGGCGCAGCCCGCGTCTCGAAGGGACGCACCATGCTTCCGCAGCGCCGCACTGCTGTATAGGCTTGGCGCATGTGGTCGCCCTCGCGCCAGCTCGTTATTTCGCTGATCGTCGCCTGCGCGATGTTCATGCAGAACCTCGATTCGACGATCATCGCGACCGCGCTGCCCGTGATCGCCCGGTCGTTGAACGAAAGCCCGCTGCAGCTCAACGTTGCAATCACCTGCTATCTGTTGAGCCTCGCCGTCTTCATCCCGATCAGCGGGTGGACCGCCGACCGGTACGGCGCGCGGCATGTGTTCAGCGGTGCGATCGTGGTGTTCACACTGGGTTCGATCGCCTGCGGGCTCTCGAATTCGCTGTGGATGCTGGTGATCGCCCGCATCGTCCAGGGAATGGGCGGGGCGATGATGGTGCCGGTCGGGCGGCTCGTCCTCCTGCGCAGCGTGCCCCGGTCCGAGCTGGTGCGGGCCATGTCGTTCGTCAGCGTGCCGGCGTTGATCGGGCCGATCGTCGGCCCGCCGCTCGGTGGCTTCATCGTCACTTATGCGTCGTGGCGCTGGATTTTCTTCATCAACATCCCGATCGGGGTGATCGGCGTGCTGCTGATCAACCTGGTGATCAAGAACATCGAGGAAGGCCTGCCGCGCCCGTTCGACTTCGGCGGGTTCGTGTTGACCGGGATCGGCCTGGCGACGCTCGCCTTCGGGTTCGAGACACTGGGGCGCGGCGCGCTGCCGGCGTGGCTGTCGACAGCGTTGCTGGGGTGCGGCGGGATCTGCGTCTTTCTCTATGTGCGGCACGCGGCGCGGGTCGACCACCCGATCATCGACTTCGCGCTGTTGCGCATCCCGACCTATGCGGCGGCGACGCTGGGCGGGTTCATCTTTCGCATCGGCACCGGGGCGCTGCCCTTTTTGCTGCCGCTGATGCTGCAGATCGGGTTCGGACTGAGCCCGCTCAAATCGGGCCTCCTGACCTTTGCCCAGGCGGCCGGCGCGATGACGATGAAGACCTCGGTGACGACGGTCCTGCGCTGGTTCGGGTTCCGCAACGTGCTCGTCGGCAATGCCGCGGTCGGGGCCGCGTTCATCTTCGCCTATGCGTTCTTCCGGCCGAGCACGCCGCATGCGGTGATCTTTGTTTTGCTGATGGCCGGCGGGTTCTTCCGCTCGCTGCAGATGACCAGCATCAACACGCTGAGCTATGCGGATGTCCCGCCGCCGATGCTGAGCCGGGCGACGAGCCTCACCAGCATGTGCCAGCAATTGTCGCAGAGCGTCGGCGTCGGCACCGGAGCGACGATCCTCTACCTGTTGCTGTCGGCGCATGGCGAGGGCCGGCTGACTCCGAGCGACTTCTCGGTCGCGCTGCTGACGGTCGGGGGGATCTCCCTATCGTCGGTGCCGCTGTTCCTGCGCATGTCGGCGGATGCCGGGAACGAGGTCAGCGGGCGGGCGATGCCGCGGCCGCGATAAGCACGCGGGGCCGCAGACAGTTCTCGTTGCCTGGAACATCCGCCAGGGCGGCCGAACTCGCCTTGCCGCGATCGCCGCGGCGCTCGTGCGCCACGATGCCGATATCCTGGATGCGGGCGAGACGCCCGCACTCCCTCACGTCTACTTCTGCCCCATCATCCGCTTAAGTTCCTCGGGCGGGATGCCGTCCTTCCAGTTCTGGCCCGTGTTCCAGCCCCAGGGGCGGATCGCGTCGCGTTCGGCGATCAGCGACTGGATCTCCGTATCGATCTGGCCGGAATCGCGGGCGCCGTTGACCTGTTCGAGATAAAGCTCGTAGAGCCGATCCCAGATGTGGGTCAGGCGCTGGCGCTGCTCCGGGGTGAAACCGTCTTCGGCCATAGGCTTTCCCTGCCGCCATCATGGCGGTTCAGGGGCAGGATAAAGCCGATGAGGTTAGGAGCCTGTTAACAAGACAGGTTAATCGCCGACCGCGCGGATCGGCTCCTGGGCGCCTGCAAGCTGCCGCCGGATCAGCCGGGCGTACAGCCCGTTGCGGGCAACGAGTTCGGCATGGCTGCCGGTCTCGACGAGACGCCCGCGATCGAGCACGACCAGCATGTCGGCGTTGCGCACGGTCGACAGGCGGTGCGCGATGACGATCGTCGTGCGGTCGCGCATCAGCGCATCGAGCGCGGCGCGCACCTGCGCCTCGCTGACCGCGTCGAGATGCGAGGTGGCCTCGTCGAGGATCAGGGTGGGCGCGTTCTTGAGGAAGGCGCGCGCGATCGCGACGCGCTGACGCTGGCCCCCGGAAAGCTGCACGCCGCGCTCGCCGACGCGCGTGTCGAGCCCCTCGGGCAGGCTGTCGACGAATTCGGCAAGCGCCGCCTGATCGAGCGCCCGATGGATCGCCGCCTCGTCCGCCTCGGGCCGCGCGAGGCGCACATTGGCGCGCAGCGTGTCGTTGAAGAGATACGTGTCCTGCGAGACGAGCGATACGCGGCCGCGCAGATCGTCGAGTCCGAACTCGCGCAGATCGACGCCGTCGATCCGGATGCCCCCGTCGCGCGGATCCCAGAAGCGCAGCAGCAGGTTGGCGAGCGTCGTCTTCCCGGCGCCGGACGGCCCGACGACGGCCACGGTGCTGCCGGCGACGATGTCGAGCGACACGTCTTCAAGTGCCGGCCGCCGCGCGCCGGGATAGGCAAAGCTCGCATGGTCGAACGCGATCGCCGAACCGCCGTCCGGCATCGGCGGACGCAGCGGTCCGTCGACAACCGGCGGCATCTCGTGATGGACGGCGTAGAGGCGGCGGGTCGAGGCGATCGTGTCGGCGAGCTGGCGGCTCACCTGTGCGATCTCCGAGATCGGCAGGAACGAGGCGAGTGCGACCAGGATGAGGAGGGGCAGGGTGGTTGCCGCCAACTCGTGCTGCCCCACCAGCCAGGCGCCGGCCACGGCGACCGCGAGCCCGCCGAGCCCGGTCGCGATCTCGAACAGAGCGGTCTGCACGGCAAGGTCGGAGAGAAGCTGTAGCCGTGTCGCCTGATAGGCGCGCACGGCCCCCATGAACCCGTCGCGTCGCCGCTCGACGGCCTGGAACGCGACGAGGTCGGAAAGGCCCTGGATCGTCTCGGTCACGTAGGCGCCGAGGAGCCCGAGCGCCTCGCGCGCCTCGGCCCCGAGGCTGTCGATCCGCCGCCGCGTCACCGCCGGCGCGAGCCCCGCGTAAAGCACGAACGGCAGGAGAGCGAGCGCGATCGGCCAGGCGACGATCGCCAGCGTGACCAGCACCGCGCTCGGCACCAGGATCGCGATCAGGGCCGGCGCGACCGTGTGGGCAAAGAAATACTCGATCGTCTCGATGTCCTGGCTGGCAAGTGCGATCAGGTCGCCCGACCGCCGCCGCACCAGATAGGCCGGTGCGAGCGCATCGAGCTTTCGGTAGAGGTCGATGCGCAGCTCGGCGAGGAGGCGATAGGCGATGTCGTGCGCCTTCCACGATTCGACCCAGTGCAGCAGGCCCGCGAGCGGCGCCGTCACCGCGAGCCAAACCAGGAGATGGCCGTACGGCGCCCCGGTCTTCACCGCCGCGACCGCGAGCGCGCCGACGATGCCGACGCCGATGAAGGCGGCGACGCGGGTGAGGCCGGCGCCGACGACGACCGCGAACTGGTTCCGCCAGGGTGCGATGATCTGCATCAGCATCGCGAGCGTCCTGCCGCCGCCCACTTGCCCCGCGGCGGCCGCGGTCGCGGCAGTCGGCGCGACGCCATAATCGGTCGCCTCGGCTGCTTCGGCAGGGACGTCTCCGGCGAATTCCTCGGCGAGATCGAGATCGTCGCCCTGCTCCTCGGCCTGCGCGCCCATCAGCCGGCGGTAGGGGCCGTCGCGGCGGATCAGCTCGGCGTGGCGCCCGGTCTCGACGACCTTGCCGTGGTCGAGCACGAGAATGCGGTCGGCGCCGATGACGCTCGAGAGGCGATGCGCGAGGATCAGCGTCGTGCGGCCACGCGCCAGGCGATCGATCGCCTGCTGGATCACCGCCTCGTTCTCGGCGTCGACCGACGAGAGCGCCTCGTCGAGGATCAGGATCGGCGCGTCGCGCAGCAGGGCACGGGCGATCGCCAGGCGCTGGCGCTGGCCGCCCGAGAGGTTGGCGCCGCGCTCGCCGATCATGGTCTCGTAGCCCTGCGGCAGGCGGATGACGAACTCGTGGGCATTGGCGTCGCGGGCCGCGGTCTCGATCTCGGCCTGCGTGGCCTCGGGCTTGCCGAGCCTGAGGTTCTCGGCGACGGTGCCGTGGAACAGGTAGGTGTCCTGGTGCACGACCGCGATCATCCGGCGGAGCTCGTCGGGGTCGAGCGTGCGCAGGTCGGCGCCGCCAATCGCGATCCGGCCCGATTGCGGGTCGAAGAGATGCAGCAGGAGCCGCGCGACCGACGATTTGCCGGATCCGCTCGGCCCGACGATGCCGATCTTCTCGCCGGCCGCGACCGTGAACGCGAGCCCGTCATGCGCCTTGCCGCGGCCGCCGGGATACGCAAAGCCGACATCCTCGAACGCGATTGTGGGTGAGAGCGACACGGGCCGAATATCGCGCACCGGCGCGTGCGGCGGCACCAAGGGAGTGGCGGCGAAGAGGTCGTTGATGCCGGCCGCCGCGGCTTGGCCGGTCATGCCTTGGTGCAGCACCGCACGGAGGTCGCGCAGCGGGCGATAGACCTCGGTGCCGGCCATCAGCACGATCAGCAAGGCCTGGATCGTCGTCTCGCCGTGCGATACGCGGTAGACGCCGAGCGCCAAGGCTCCGGCGGCGCCGAACGCGACGCCGCAGTCTGTGATGCCGCGCGTCATCACGCTGGTCGCGAGCACCTTCATCGTCGTTTCCGACAGATACCGCGCCCGCTCGGCGAGCCGGACGCCGTAGGCGCGGCTCTGCCCGAACGCCTTCAGCGTCGGCAGCCCCTGCACCGCGTCGAGGAACTCGGCGCCGAACCCCTTCATCGCCTCGTGGCGCTTCCGCCCGCGGCCGCCCTCGATCCTGTTGAAGATCATCGGCGCGAACAGGGTCACGAGCGCGCCTGCCAGCATCACGCAGGCGACCGGCAGGTCCCACCACACGATAAAGAGGAAGATCGCGATCGGCGTCAGCGCGGCGACGCAGACCTGCGGCACGTACTGGCCGAAAAAGGTCTGCAATTGCTCGACCCCGTCGACGACCGACAGCATGACCCCACCGGTCCGCTCGCCCGCGAACCAGGCCGGACCCAGCTCGGCGATCTTGTCGTAGAGGCGGCGGCGCAGGTCGTTCTGCACGACCGCGGCCGTGCGGTGCGCGATCACGGTCCGCACGTAATCGAGCGCCGCGCGCAGGATCACCGCCGCGGCAACCCCGAGGGCCGCCAGCGCGATCGGCCCGACCGCGGCCCCGGCGAAGACCAGCGCCAACAGCGTGCCGAGGATGGTGAATCGGGCGATGCCGAATGCCGCCGCCGCGAGGCCGATCGCAATCGCGGCTGCGATACGGCCCCTGAGGCCGCGGGTCAGCTCCCAGAGCCGCCGATCGAAATACATCTCAGCGCACCTTCTCTTCGGAGTTGGCCGCCCGCTGCGTGTCGCTCAGCATGCGCGGGTCATCGACATCCACGGTCAGATGCTCGGTCGGACGCGGTGTCGCCGTGATGATGCTGACCCCGTTCGGAGCCGAGAAGCGGTGCCAGAGGTTCTGCGGCACGACGACGGTCGTCCCCGGCCCGACCTCGTGGCTTTCGAGGCCGCTCTCGGTCATCAGATGCATCGTGCAGGAGCCGTCGACGATCTGCACCAGCTCGTCGCCGTTCGGATGCCGCTCCCAGGCGGCCTCGCCCGAAAACTTGGCGCTGTAGATGTTGCCGTCGCGAAACGGCGCCAGCGTGACAAACGCGCCCGTCACCTTGCGCTCGGCCTCGGTCGATTCCGGGCGTCGTCCCTGCATCATCGGCATCTTCGCCAGAGCGCCCTTAAGATCGAGGATCGTGGTCATCCGGCTCTCTCCTTGCGCGGCACTCATGATAGCGCGGAGCGCGCCCTGCGACGGATTGTCTTTCCGTCAGCCCGCCCCGATCTGCGTTGGTGAGACAATAGCGATATGATTTAATTTCACCATCGACAAATTCGAAAGGTAGCGATACATGATTGTATCATGACGCCACTCGATGATACCCCGATTCCGGGTGCCGAATTTCGCCGCGATCCCGAGCGTCGGCGTGCGCTGTCGAGCGGGGGCGGCAGCATGGATTGGGATGATGTCCGCGTGTTCCTGGCCGTGGCGCGGCATGGTTCGCTGCGCGCCGCGGGCCGCGCACTCGGGCTCAGCCAGCCGACGATGGGCCGCCGTCTCACCTCGTTCGAGGCCACTTTCGGCGGGCCGACCCTGTTCGACCGCCTGCCGGAGGGGTTGCGCCTCAACGCGGCCGGCGAGCAGCTCGTGCCCGCGGCGGAGAGCGTCGAGAGTGCGGCGCTGATGCTGGAGCGGCGTCGCGCCGCGGCCTCGCCCGAATTGTGCGGTACGGTGCGGGTGTCGGTCGGCGAGTGGGCGGCCGGGCTTCTCGCGCGGTGTCTGTCGCAGACGGGACCGACGACGCTGCCGCCGGGCATCACGCTCGAACTCGTCGAATCGCACCAGACCGCGAACCTCGCGCGGCGCGAGGCCGATCTCGCCGTGCGTCATCATCCGCCGGAGAGCGGCGACCTGTACGTTGCGAAGCTCGGCGCCTTCGCCTGCGCCGTCTACCGCCGCGCCGGATCGGCCAGCGACGCCTGGGTCACCTATACCGAGGAGCAGGCGCATTACCCGACGGCGCGGTGGGCGGCGCAGCGGTCGCGAGAGGCGGGCGAGCCGATTGCGTTGCGCGCCTCGTCCGGCACGATGCACCTCGCCGCGATCCGGGCCGGGGCGGGGAAGGGGATCCAGCCCTGCTTTATCGCCGACGCCGACCCGCTGCTCGAACGCCTGACCCCGCCGATCCCGGAGATCGCCGCCGAGTACTGGGTCATCGTCCACCGCGACCTGCGCCGCGCCGCCTGCGTGCGGGCGGTGATGGACTGGGTGCGCCAGATTTTCCACGATCAACGCGACGCGCTCGCCGGCGCGCTATAGGATCGCGTTGGTAACGTCTGGATACAACGAAGGAGTCCCCCCATGCATCGCGTTCTGATCACCGGCGCCGGCGGCGGCATCGGCCGTTCCCTGCGCGAGACGTTGCGCGGGGTCTATCCGGTGCTGCGGCTGTCCGACCGGGTCGCGATCGCTCCGGCGCGCGACGGCGAGGAGGTCGACCAGACCGATATCGGCGACATGGCATCGGTCGAGAAGATGGTTGCGGGCGTTGACGGCATCATCCACCTCGGCGGCATCTCGGGCGAGAACACCTGGGAGACCATCCTCCACGGCAACATCGTTGGCCTCTACAACGTGTTCGAAGCCGGGCGGAAGGCCGGGGTCAAGCGCATCGTCATGGCGACCTCGAACCATGCGGTCGGGTTCTACAGGCGCGACCAGGTGATCGACCACACGGTCATGGTACGGCCCGACAGCCGCTACGGCGTGTCGAAGGCGTTCAGCGAGGCGATCGGCAGCCTCTATTCCGACAAGCACGGCATCGGGTTCATGGGGATCCGCATCGGCAATTTCGGCACCCATCCGATCGACAAGCGCCGCCTGTCGATCTGGGTGAGCCCGCGCGACCTGACGCAACTGGTCAGGATCGGGCTCGAACACCCCGATATCCGCTATGAGATCGTCTACGGCGTCTCCGACAACAAACGCTCATGGTACGACAACTCGAACGCCTACCGGCTGGGGTACAAGCCGGAAGACGATTCCGAGCCGCAAGCCGCGCAGGTGCTCTCGGCCGAGCCGCCGGGCGCCCATCCAGTCTCCGAGGCGCGGCAGGGCGGCACGTTCTGCGGCGACGATTACGACGCGCCGACGCCGAGGGATTAGGCTCAACCAAAGCCCCCATCCCAACCTTCCCCCGCTTGCGGGGGAGGGGCTCGCTGTGCCGCTTCCTATGATTCCCTCCCCCGCAAGCAGCGGAGGGTTAGGGTGGGGGCTTTCACCGCCGCAAGGTTACAAAATCTCCAGCACCTTCTCCGGCGGGCGCCCCAGCGCGGCCTTGCCGCCGGAGACGACGATCGGGCGCTCGACGGCAATGGGGTTCTTCGCCAGCGCGGCGATCAGCGCGTCTTCGGGCAACTTTGCCGCGTCGATCCCGGCTTCGGCGGCTTCCTTCTTCCGGACTATTGCCTTCGCCGGCAGGTTCATCTGGCCGAGCAGGGTCTTGAGCTGCGCCTCCGTGTACGGCGTCTTCAGGTATTCGATCACCGTCGGCTCGATGCCCTTGTCGCGGAGGAGCGCCAGGGTCTTGCGCGAGGTGTTGCAGCGCGGGTTGTGATAGATCGTGACCGGCATCTGACGGTTCTCCCGGTTGTTTGGACGATTGTCCCTCCCTAGAGTGCCCGCGCCAAGACCGTTTCGGGGAGGGCGGCGATGCCGGCGGACGAGCTCATCCAGCACATCTCGGAATTGCCGGGCTATTCGCCGCCGGCTCACCACGGCACGGTCAATCGCCTACTCGTGACGCGGGAATTCGGCGCCGGGTTCGAGATGATCCTGGGGCAGGTCGCGCCGGGCGGCGAGGCGAGCCGGCACTACCACGTCGACGAGGCGCAAATCGTCTACATCCTCAAAGGCGAGGCCGAGGTGGCGCTGGGGGATGAAGCCCCGCGGCGATGCGGCCCCGGCACGGTGATCCGCATTCCCAAGGGCGTCACGCACGAGGTCATCACGGTCGGCGAAGAGACGCTCGAGGTGCTGGTGCTCTACGCCCCGCCGCTGGGGCCGCACGGGTTCGTCGAAGTGCCGCGGGCCTAGACGATGCGGCTCTCCGACGAAGAGCGGGCGATGCGCGCCGGCGAACTGGGCGAAGTCCGGCGCTGGGCCATCGGGCATCAGATTCAGGTGGGCGAATTCTTTGACGCCGCCGACTTCGTGCCGGTGAGCCACGCGCACATCATGGCCGATACCGAGTCGCTGGGCGAATCCGGTGTCGCGCTGCTCGAACGCCTTGCGGCGATGCCCGACCGACGCGTCCGGGTGCCGACGATCACCGACCCGCGCGGGCTCGATTTCGCCACCTACAAACGGCTGGGCCAGACCGAGGCAATGGCGGAATTGGAGGCAAGGGCGATCGCCGCGTTCCGCGAATTCGGCGTGCTGATGACCGATACCTGCATCAACTATCAGACGATCCTGCCGCCGACCTACGGCGAGCACCTCGCGATGGGCGATACCGGCGTCGTCATCTATTCGAACAGCGTTTTCGGCGCCCGCAGCAATTTCGAGGGCGGTCCCTCTGCTCTGGCCGCCGGCCTTACCGGCCGCACCCCGCGCTACGGTTACCATCTCGATGAGACCCGTCGCGCGACGCAGCGCTTTCGCGTGACCGCCGCGCCGCGCGACCTCGCAGAATGGGGCGCGCTCGGCGGCATCGTCGGCCGCGCTGCCGGGTCGTACTGGGCGGTGCCGGTGATCGAGGGGATCGAGGCCCCACCCGGCTCGGACGCGCTCAAGCAATTCGGCGCGGCGCTGGCGAGCTATGGTTCGGTCGCGCTGTTCCACATGCCGGGCGTGACGCCGGAAGAGGTGGAGTTCGCGGGCCGCAAGCCGCGCGCGACGCCGATCGGGCGCGCCGAGATCGACGCTTTTCTCGCTTCGTACGACTCGAAGGGCGACAAGGTCGACGTCGTCGTCTTTGCCGCCCCGCAACTGTCACTGATCGAAATGGCCGCCGTCGCCGACGCGCTCGACGGCCGCCGGGTGCATGGCGAAACGACGCTTCTCGTCGCGACCTCGCCCGAGATCAAATCCGCCGCCGACCGCATGGGGCTGACGGCGCGGATCGAGGCTTCCGGCGCCGTCGTCGCCGCCGGCATCTGCTTTTACCAGAGCTATGCCGGCGAACTTGCCGCCGCGAATGGCTGGACGCGCCTGCTGACGAACTCGGCGAAGCTCACCAACATCATCGGCGGCTATGGGTACAAGCCGACGCTCGCGAGCCTCGAACGCTGTGTCGACTCGGCCGTTGCCGGGCGGGTCGTCTGATGCCGGTCACCCTGCGCTGCCACAAGGGGATCGGCCCCGCGGTCACGGGCACCGCGCTCGTCGCCAAGGACAATTTCAGCGCCCGCTACGACCTCGACCGCAAGGCCGGGGTGTTCTCGCGGCCGACCCATGCGCTCGCCGGGCAGAGTTACCGGGGACGGATCCTCGTCCTCGATCAGGCCAAGGGCGGCGTCGCGACCGCGTGGATGCTGCACGAGATGAAATCGCGCGGCGTCATCCCGCTGGCGCTCGTCTTCAACCGTGTCAACCCGATCCTTGCGCAAGGCGCGGCGTTGGCCGGGACGACGATGGTCGACCGCTTCGACGGCGATGTCACCGACCTGATCCGCACCGGCGACGAGCTCCGCGTCGACCCGGCGGAAGGCGTGATAGAGATCTTGAACCGGGATGACTGAGCCGTCATCGCGAGGAGCGGAGCAACGCGGCAATCCCCATGGCCTGAGCCTCTTGCGGATCGAGATTGCTTCGCTCCGCTCGCAATGACAGGTAGGGGAATGCCCGACCTCCGCATTACCGCCGGTCCTCACGTGTTCGGCGCCCGGCTCGAACCGGCTGCCCCGCAAACCTGCACCACGTTCCTCTCGATGCTCCCGTATCGTGAGCGCATCATCCACGTGCGCTGGAGCGGCGAGGCCTGCTGGATCCCGCTCGGCGGCCTCGATCTCGGCCTCCCGCTCGAAAATGCGACGAGCTATCCCGCGCCCGGCCAGATCCTCCTCTACCCCGGCGGCATCAGCGAAACCGAGATCCTTCTGGCCTACGGCGCCGTGCGCTTTGCCAGCAAGGTGGGCCAGCTCGCCGGCAGCCACTTTCTGACCATCACCGAGGGCCTCGAAAATATCCGCCCGCTTGGCGAGCTGACGCTGTGGCAGGGGGCGCAGGACATCCTCTTCGAGGCGGTCTGATGCTATAGTTGGTGGAGCGCCGGGTGCGCGGGAGCACGTCCGATGTCCACGGCCTATCGCTACACGCTGCCGGTCGAGCAGACCGAGTGGAAGTTCGAGGGAAATACCGAGGCGGCATTTACCTGGGAATACGACGAGAACCGCGCCGGGCTGCTGCAGCTCTACGACAAGGGCAAGCGGCAGCAATGGGATGCGGCCGAGCGGATCGATTGGGAGCAGGACCTCGACCCCGAAAACCCGATGCTGCTCGACGACCGGGTGATCCCGATCTTCGGCTCGACGGTCTGGGACAAGATGAACGAGGCCGAGCGCCGGCAGGTGCGGCATCACCTGCAGGCGTCGCAGATCTCGCAATTCATGCACGGCGAGCAGGGCGCGCTGATCGCCACCGCGAAGATCGTGCAGACGGTCCCCGACATCGACGCCAAGTTCTATGCGGCGACGCAGGTCATGGACGAGGCGCGCCATGTCGAGGCCTATTCGCGGCTGCTGCACGAAAAATTCGAGCTCGCTTATCCGATCACCCACGGGCTCAAATCGCTTCTCGAAAGCGGGCTCAGCGACCGCCGCTGGGACATGACCTACCTGACGATGCAGATCCTGATCGAGGGGCTGGCGCTCGCCGCCTTTCAGCGGATCCGCGACCAGTCGCGCAACCCGCTTGCCTCGGCCGTCAACGCTTACGTCATGCAGGACGAGGCCAGGCACGTCGCGTTCGGCCGCCTGGCGCTCCGCGACTACTACCCGCAGCTCTCGGACGCCGAGCGGGCCGAGCGGGAGGAATTCGTCGTCGACGCCTGCTGGCACATGCGCGACCGCTTCAACCAGCTCGAAGTATGGCAGCGGCTGGGGCTGCCGATCGAGCAATGCCTCGAACTCGTCGATCAGTCCGAGACGATGCAGGTGTTCCGCAGCCGCATCTTCAGCCGCATCGTCCCGACTGTGCGGGATATCGGCCTCTGGGGCACAAAGGTCCAGGAGGCCTTTGCCGCGATGGGGGCGATGGAGTTCGCCTCGGTCGACGCGGCCGCGCTGCTCGAACACGACGCCAAGGTCGCCGAGGAATTCGACGCCCAATCGCGAATGCGCGACGCCGCGGCCGAGTAATTCTTCGCCGTATCCACGCTCGTTTCACTGGTCTACCCTGCCCCTCGTCTTTCAGCCCGAGGAACGTCGATGCCTGCCTTTACCACCCGGCCCGAAATCCGTGGGACGTTCGGGGTCGTCGCCTCGACGCATTGGCTCGCTTCGGCGGTCGGGATGGGCGTTCTGGAACGCGGCGGCAACGCGTTCGATGCCGCCGTCGCGGCCGGGTTTACGCTGCAGGTCGTCGAGCCGCACCTGAACGGCCCGTTCGGCGATGCGCCGATGCTTGTCTGGGACAACAAGGCGCGACAGGCGCGGATGATCTGCGGCCAGGGTCCGGCGCCGCGGGGAGCGACGATCGCCCATTACAGGGGGCTCGGGCTCGACCTGGTTCCCGGCACCGGCCTCCTGGCCGCTGTCGTGCCGGGCGCGTTTGATGCGTGGGCGCGGATGTTGCGCGATTACGGAACAATGCCGCTGCCGGAGCTTCTTGCGCCGGCGATCGGCTATGCCGAGAACGGTTATCCGCTCGTCTTCCAGGCCTGCAACACGATTGGGACCGTCGCCGAAATGTTCCGCAAGGAATGGCCGACCTCGGCGGCGCTGTACCTTCCGAACAACGCGCCGCCCCCCGCGGGCAAGCTGTTCCGCAACCCTGGGTTGGCCGCCACCTACAAGCGCGTCCTCGCCGAATCCGAGGCGGGAGGCGGATCCCGCGAGCAGCGCATCGACCGCGCCCGCGACGCCTGGTACCGCGGCTTTGTCGCCGAGGCAGCCGAGGCGTTCTGCCGGCAGAACCAGGTCTTCGATTCCTCGGGCCGGCGGCATTTCGGCGTGCTGACCGCGGACGACATGGCGCGCTGGCAGGCGCCGGTCGAAGCGCCGGTCGGCTATGACTATCACGGCTATACGGTGATGAAGGGCGGGCCGTGGGGGCAGGGGCCGGTGCTGCTGCAACAGCTCGCGCTGTTGAGCGGTCTCGACCTCGATGACACCGACCCGACCGGGCCCGAGTTCGTGCATACGGTCGTCGAGGCCAGCAAGCTCGCCTATGCCGACCGCGAGGCGTGGTACGGCGACCCGGATTTTGTCGACGTGCCGATGGAGACGCTGCTCAGCCCCGCCTACAACGACGAGCGGCGCAAGCTGATCGACAGCCGGGCCTCGTTCGATCTCCGGCCTGGAAGCCCCGATGGGCGCCAGCCTTACGTCGTCGCCGGCGGCAAGTCGGTCGGGCCGATCGCCGGGATCGGCGAGCCGACCGTCGGGCTTCTCGCCGGGATCGGGGAGCCGACGGTCAGCCCGCTCGGCGCGGTTGCCGGCGATACCTGCCACCTCGACATCATCGACCGCTGGGGCAACATGGTCTCGGCGACCCCGAGCGGCGGCTGGCTGCAATCGTCGCCGGTGATCCCGGCGCTCGGGTTCTGCCTCGGCACCCGCCTGCAGATCTCGTGGCTCGACGAGAAGAGCCAGTCGAGCCTCGAACCCGGCAAGCGCCCGCGCAGCACGCTGTCGCCGACGCTCGCGCTCAGGGACGGCGAGCCTTACATGGCGTTTGGCACGCCGGGCGGCGACGGCCAGGACCAATGGTCGACCCAGCTTTTCCTGCATCACGTCCATCACGGGATGAACTTGCAGGAGGCGATCGACTGCCCCGAATTCAACACCGGGCACGCGCCGAGCTCGTTCTATCCACGCGCCGCGGAGCCCGGCTCGCTGACCGTCGAGGGCCGCATGCCCGAGGCAACCCGCCGCGCGCTTGCCGCGAAGGGACACCGCGTCTCGGTCGGCGAGCAATGGTCGGGCGGGCGGCTGACCGCGTGCGCCCGCGAAGAGACCGACGAGGGCGTCATCTTGAAGGCCGGCGCGAACCCGAGGGGAATGCAGACCTACGCGGTCGGACGATGATGTTGCGCGGCCTTCGGCCCGCTTTTTCGATTGCCGTTCCGGGGCGGCGCAACCCGGCGAACCCGGAAGCCATGAACACCGGCTGGTGAAAGTCGGCTCGACCGCTGTGGCGAACCTTCCAAGGGCCGGGTTGACGGGTTCCGGGTTCCTTCGCTCCACTCAGGCCCCGGCATGACCTCAAATTTGTTGTCGGTAGAAGATCTGCACGTCGAATTTTCGACCGATGCCGGGATCATCACCGCCGTCGACGGGGTGTCGCTGTCGTTGCAGCGTGGCGAGACACTGGCACTGGTCGGCGAAAGCGGCTGCGGCAAGAGCATGACCGCGCTGTCGATCATGGGGCTGGTGCCCGAACCCCTTGGGCGCGTCTCCGGCTCGATCCGCTTCGACGGGGTTGAACTCAACCGGCTCGCGCCGGCCGAGCGGCGGACGTATCGCGGTTCTCGCATCGCGATGATCTTTCAGGAGCCGATGACCTCGCTGAACCCGGCTTTCACGATCGGCGACCAGATCGGCGAGGGGCTGGTGCGGCATCGCGGCCTGTCGCCGCGCGCGGCGAAGGCGGAGGCGATCGAGATGCTGCGCCGGGTGCACGTGCCGGCGGCGGAGCGGCGCGCCAACGATTACCCGCACCGGCTGTCGGGCGGGATGCGGCAGCGGGCGATGATCGCGATGGCGCTCGCCTGTTCGCCGGCCCTGTTGATCGCCGACGAGCCGACGACCGCGCTCGACGTCACCATTCAGGCGCAGATCCTCGACCTGTTGCGTGAATTGCGGGCGGCGACCGGCACGGCGATCCTGCTCATCACCCACGATCTCGGCGTCGTCGCCGAGACGGCCGACCGGGTCGCGGTGATGTATTCCGGGCGGATCGTTGAGGAAGCACCGGTCGACCAGCTGTTTGCCACGCCGCAGCATCCCTACACGATCGGCCTTTTGGGCGCCGTTCCCCGCCTTGCCGGCACGCGGGCGCGGCTGGCGACGATCGAGGGCAACGTGCCCGATCCGCTGGCGATGCCGGCCGGTTGCCGCTTTGCCCCGCGTTGCCCGTTTGCCGAGCCCGAATGCCGCGCTGTCGACCCGGAGATGATCGCGCTTTCGACCGGACACCGCGCCGCGTGCCGCCGCGCCCCGCTGGACCAGACCGTGCTCGCCGCATGACCGAGGCGCTGCTCGCGGCCCGCGGCGTGGTCAAGCATTTCCCGGTGCGCGACTGGCTCGGCCGGCGCCGTGCCGCGGTGCGGGCGGTCGACGGTGTGAGCCTCGATATCGGGCGCGGCGAAACCGTGGGGCTCGTCGGGGAATCCGGGTGCGGCAAGTCGACCCTCGGTCGGGTATTGCTCCGGCTGATCGAGGCGGATCAGGGGGCGATCACCTTTGCCGGCCGCGACGTGCGCGGGCTCAACGGCGCCGAGTTGCGCCGCCTCCGGGCCGAGGCGCAGATGGTGTTTCAAGACCCTTACGCCTCGCTCAACCCGCGGATGACGATCGGCGACGCCCTCGCCGAGCCGCTGAGCCTGCACGGCACGGTCGATCCGGCACAAAGGCCGCGCAGGGTCGCCGAGTTGCTGAGCCTTGTCGGCCTCAGGCCCGGCCAGGCGCGGCGCTATCCGCACGAATTCTCCGGCGGCCAGCGCCAGCGCATCGGCATCGCCCGCGCGCTCGCCGCCGATCCGAAGCTGCTCGTGTGCGACGAGCCGGTCTCGGCACTCGACGTTTCGATCCAGGCGCAGATCATCAACCTGCTGCAGGCGCTCAAGCGGCGGTTCGGGCTGAGCCTTCTGTTCATCGCCCACGACCTCGCCGTGGTGCGGCATGTCGCCGACCGGATCGCGGTCATGTATCTCGGCCGCATCGTCGAGACCGCGCCGGCCGCGCGCCTCTTCTCGGCGCCGCGTCATCCGTATACCCGGGCGCTGCTGGCCGCGGTGCCGATCCCCGACCCGGCACTGCGCCGCGAGCGCTCCTTGCTCACGGGCGAGATTCCGAGCCCGCTGGCGCCCCCGTCGGGCTGCCGCTTCCACACGCGCTGCGCTTTTGCCGAGGCGCGCTGCTCGACCGACGACCCGGCGCTCGACGACGATGGCGGCGGCCACGCGACGGCCTGCCATTTCTGGCGCGAGTTACCGCCCACCGCCGCGACACCGGACCGCGGCGCGGCCGATGCAAGGCTGGCGCGGTTGCAGGCATATTTCGACCGCCCGGAAGCGGCGGAAACGAGCGGGGGACTTACACCATGAGGTTGCGGATTCTGGCGATCCTGGCAGGGCTGATGCTGACCGCCGGCATGCTGGCGAGTGGAGCGGGCGCGCAGACGCTGCATATCGGCCTCGCCGAGGACCCCGACCTCCTCGACCCGACATTGGCGCGCACCTATGTCGGCCGTATCGTCTTTGCCTCGCTGTGCGACAAGCTGGTCGACATCAGCCCGGAGCTCGACATCGTGCCGCAACTCGCGACGTCGTGGGACTGGGTCGATGACAACAAGGGCCTCGTCTTCCACCTGCGCCAGGGCGTCAAGTTCCAGGACGGCACGCCGTTCAACGCCGCCGCGGTCAAGTACAGCATCGAGCGGCACCTGGACCTGCCCGGCTCGAACCGCAAGGCCGAGATCAGCGCGGTGAAGTCGGTCGAGGTGATCGACGACAACACGGTCAAGCTCGTTTTGTCGGAACCGAGCGCGCCGCTCCTCGCCGCGCTGACCGACCGCGCCGGAATGATCGTGTCGCCGACCGCGGCCGAGAAGGAGGGCGACAAGTTCTCCAGCCACCCAGTGTGCGCCGGGCCGTTCAAATTCGTCGAGCGCGTGCCGCAGGACCGCATCGTGCTCGAGCGCTTCGCCGACTACTGGAACAAGGACGCGATCCACTTCGACAAGATTGTGTTTCAGCCGATCTTCGATTCGACTGTCCGTTTGGCCAATCTGCAATCGGGCTCGCTCGACCTGATCGAGCGGGTCGCGGCGACCGACCTCGACACCGTCAAGCACGATTCGCGGCTGCAGCTCTCATCGATAACGTCGCTCGCCTATACGGGCCTCACGATCAATGCCGGGAACGGCGATCGCGCCAAGAGCCCGCTTGGCCAGGACCCGCGGGTGCGCGAGGCGCTCGAATGGTCGATCGACCGCGACGCGCTCAACCAGGTCGTCTTCAACGGCCAGTTCCAGCCAGGCAACCAGTGGGTAGCCCCGAACAACCGGTACTATGTCAAGGACCACCCGATCCCCGGACGCGATGTCGCCAAGGCGAAGGCGCTGCTCGCGGCGGCCGGCGTGCCAAAACCATCATTCGAGTTGATGGTGCCGACCAGCGCCGAGAACCAGCGGGCCGCACAGGTAATCCAGGCGATGGCGGGCGAGGCGGGGTTCGACATCAAGCTCCGCGCGACCGAATTCGCCTCCGCGCTGGATCTGTCGGTCAAGGGCGACTTCCAGGCCTTTCTCGTCGGCTGGAGCGGGCGCACCGACCCCGACGGCAACATCTACAATTTCGTTTCGTGCAAGGGGCCGAAGGGGCTCAACACCACCCACTATTGCAACAAGGACGTCGACGCGGCCCTCGATGCCGCCCGCCTCACCAGCGACCCCGCCGCACGGCTCGCCCAGTACAAGATCGTCGCCGATCACGTGCTGAAAGACCGGCCGATCATCTATCTCTGGCACCAGAAGTGGCTCTACGCCGCGACCACGAAGCTGAAAGGCTTCACCCCTTATCCCGACGGCCTTATTCGGCCGCAGGGGCTGACGCTGCAGTGAGTGCGGTGTGATAGGGCATACCCGCAATCATCGTCGATAACCCCATCTTGCGAAGGCCGTGGCCGATTATGAGACCGGGCAGGACCTGGTGGTTCCCATCGAACACGTCGAGCAAACACGGGAAGTCGCCCTGCGGCTGACCGACGTCGTTGCGGGGCTGCCGGGATAAATCACGTCATCGCCTCGGGCCTCACCCATTCGTCGAATTCCGCTTCCGTGAGATATTCGAGCTTCAGCGACGCCTCCCGAAGGCTCGACCCTTCGCGGTGTGCCTTGAGGGCGATTTCGGCCGATTTCTCGTAACCGATATGCGGGCTGAGTGCCGTCACCAGCATCAGCGACTGGTCGAGGTGCTCGCGGATACGGGCGGGGTTTGCCTCGATGCCGCGGGCGCAGCGCTCCTGGAACGAGGCGCAGGCTTGGGCCAGGAGTTCGGCTGACTCCAACACGTTGAACAGCATGATCGGCTTGTAGGCGTTGAGTTGGAAATTGCCCTGGCTGCCGGCGAAGGCAACGGTGTGGTCGTTGCCGAAGACCTGGGCGCAGACCATCGTCATGGCCTCGCATTGGGTCGGGTTGATCTTGCCCGGCATGATCGACGAACCTGGCTCGTTCTCCGGCAGGATCAATTCGCCGAGGCCGGCGCGCGGGCCGCTCGCATACCAGCGGATGTCGTTGGCGATCTTGAAGAGGGCCACCGCGAGCGTGCGCAGGCCGGCGCTCGCGCTCACCATGGCATCGTGGCTCGATCCCACCGCAAACAGGTTGGCCGCCGGGCAGAACGCGTGGCCGGTGTCCCGCGCGATCGCCTTGATCGCCAATTCGGCAAAGCGGGGTGGGGCGTTGAGGCCGGTGCCGACGGCGGTGCCCCCGAGCGGCAGCTCGTAGAGTTGTTCCAGCGGCGTCCGCACCGAGCGCAGCGCTTCGTCGAGCTGGGCGACCCAGCCCGAGAAGAGCTGACCGAGCGTCAGCGGCGTCGCGTCCATCAGATGCGTACGGCCGATGATGACGATGTCGGCGAGCGCTTGTCCACGGCCGTGCAGCGTATCGCGCAGCCGGTGGACCGCCGGGATCAGGGTGTTCTCGATCGCCTCGACCGTGGCGATGTGCATGACGGCCGGGAAGACGTCGTTCGAGGATTGGCTGCGATTGACGTCGTCGTTCGGGTGAACCTTGGCGAGGCGGGCGACGACCTCGTTGGCGTTCATGTTCGACTGGGTGCCGGAGCCGGTCTGGAATGCGACGAGGGGGAATTCACCGTCATGCTTGCCGGCGATGACCTCCGCTGCGGCGGCGGCGATGCGGTTGGCCGTATCGGCCGAGAGCGTCCCAAGCTCGGCATTGGCCTCGGCGGCGGCCTTCTTGACGAGGCCGAAGGCGCGGAGGACGCCGCGGCCCCAGACGAAGCGCGGGCGGCCGATCGGAAAATTCTCGAGGCTGCGCTGGGTCTGAGCGCCCCATAGCCGATCGGCCGGAACCTCGATCTCGCCGAGGCTGTCATGCTCGCGCCGGGTGGTTCCGCTCATCGCGCCCTCCGAGGGTGTCACCCCTCATACATGGGCGCGCAAGGTGGTCAGGCCGAGATTTCTTCGAGCCGTCGGCGCGCGGTGCGCGGTCCCGTCGCGATGAGCAGCGCCGCCGCGATCATAACCGCGCCGATGAACACGAAGACGCCGGTCGTTCCGTAATTGCGGAGCACGAACGCGATCATGAATCCGGTGAAGATCGCGCTGA
This sequence comes from Allostellaceae bacterium, assembly GCA_036489765.1. Classification (GTDB taxonomy): domain Bacteria; phylum Pseudomonadota; class Alphaproteobacteria; order ATCC43930; family CGMCC-115725; genus DATARH01. The sequence continues at coordinate 48,300 of DASXFE010000157.1, forward strand.
ACCGACTCCACGAATAGACGAAGCCGACTGCACGGGCGCGGATGCGGGTCGGGAATATCTCGGCCTGATAGGCGTGGAAAGACCACGACAGGAGCGTGTTCGAGATCTGGATCAGGATGCCGACGACCATGATCCCGGGACCCGTCGTCTGGTGCGAAAAGATGACGCCGAACACGGCGAGCGAGATGCACGAGCCGCCGAGCAGCCATTTGCGGTCGATCTTGTCGGCGACAAAGGTGCAGAGAAACGGGCCGACCGGCGCGGCGCAGGTCACGACGAAGCTGTAGGCCAGCGTCTTGGTGACGGTGATCCCCTGCGAGACGAGGAGCGTCGGGACCCAGCTCGCGAACCCGTAGTACCCGATCGTCTGCAACAGGTTGAAAATGATCATCATGATCGTGCGCGGGAGATAGGGGCTCGACCAGATCTCGAACCACGAGCCGCGGTTCTCCTCGACCTCGTTGGCGAGAATCTCGGGTGGGGGCAGGGGACGGCCGGTTTCGGCCTGAACCCGGTTTTCGATCATCGTGATGATGCGCTCGGCATCGGCGTGCCGGCCGTGCTGCGCGAGCCAGCGCGGCGATTCCGGCAGGCTCAGCCGCAGAAACCACACGACGATCGCACCGGCTCCGCCGGCGATCGCGACCCAGCGCCACCCGTCAAAGCCGGCAATCGTCCGGGGAATGAGGCCCCAGGCGAGAAGGGCGACGGTCGGATAGGCGCAGAAATGGATCGTCTGGCTCAGCGCGAAGGCGGCGCCCCGCCGCTCTTTCGGCACGAGCTCGGACAGGTAGGTGTCGATCGTCACGAACTCGACCCCGATCCCGATGCCCGCGAAAAGCCGCCACGCGTCGAGCCCGATCGCGGTCGATTGCAGCGCCATGCCCCAGGTGCCGACCGAGTACCACAAGAGGGCAAAGGTAAAGACCACGCGCCGCCCAAACACGTCGGACAGCGGGCTGAACAGCATCGTGCCGATGAACATGCCGATAAAGGTCGAGGCGACGAGGCTCGCGTAACCGTGCACATCGAAGAACCCGGCGGTTGTCGCGGTCATGATCCCGGCCTTGTAGAGTCCGGGCGCGATGAAGGCGGTCAGCGCGTTGTCGTAGACCTCGAAAAACGCGCCCATCGACAACAGGATGACGAGGCGGCGGGTGTAGCTCGTCGCCGGGAGGCGATCGATGCGGGCGGCGATCGTCGTCGCTGCCGCGGCAGCACGGCGTGGGGCGGCCATAAGCGTTTCCTCCGAACAGGGCACACAACTCCCGACGCGCCGCCCCGTCTCGGGGGAGCGTTGGCGCCACGCCTGTCCGGTAGGATTTGTTACGGCAAACTTACCCGCTAGCGAGAAACCACGGCAAGATCATGCGGCGATTTGAATACTCCGGAACGACCTGAGATCGGAGGGCTAAGGAACCATCCCCGGCAGGATCAGAAACAGGTCGGTGTCGTCGGTCTTCTCGCCCGCCGCCGTCAGCATCGCGTGGACCTGGCCACGGTGGTGGGTCTGGTGATTGAAGAAATGGGTGACGAGAAACCGCTTCGGCGCGCTGATCTCGCGCTGCGCGGCACCGCTGAACCAGGTGAGATCGATGTCGAGCCAGGCATCGTCGACCTTGTTCGACCAGGCGGTGATGTCGGCATCCGCCTTGACCCGCCGCTCGCACAGATCGGCGAACTCCTCGACGAAATGGTCGCTCTGTTTGATCGGCGTCGCCGGCTTTTCCCAGCCGTCAAAGCGCGACATCCACTGGAAATCGCCCCACAGGCCGTGGACGAGGGTGCCGTGGATCGAATGCCAGAACCCGCCGCGGTCGGCGCGGCGCCCGGCCTCGCCGAGGTTGCTCGCATTGGCGTAAAGGCGCCGGTTCATCTCCGCGTTGTAGGCGGCCATCGTGCGGACGTAGGACGGGGTGATCATCGCTTGCCTCCCTATTGTGCGATGCAGCACACGTCCTGTTTGCCGCAGGGCGTTGCGCGCGTCAAACTTGATTCGTCATCAACCCTGGGACACTCGACATGCCCGAAGGACAGCGGCCGCGGCCGCAACCGACGCCCGAGACGCAGCATTTCTGGAACGGCACCAAATCCGGCGAGCTGCGGCTGCAGCGCTGCGACGCGTGCCGGAAGGTCTACTTCCCGCCGCGCCCGTTCTGCCCGCATTGCGCCGCCCGCGAGGTCAGTGTGTTCAAGGCGAGCGGCAAGGGGCGGCTTTACAGCTACGTGATCCACCACCGTCCGGTAAACGGGTTCACCCCGCCTTATGCGATCGCGGTCGTCGAGCTCGACGAGGGGCCGCGGATGATGACCAACATCGTCGATTGCCCGCAGACGCCCGAGGCGCTGGTGCTCGACATGCCGGTCGAGGTCGCCTTCGAGAAGATGGACGACGAGATCACGCTTCCTTTGTTCCGGCCCTCAAAAAGCTGATTGGCGAAAGGCTGACCCGATGAAACCAGGATCGATCGCCATTGTCGGCGCCGCCGAGACCACCGAGCTCGGCCGCATTCCCGAACTCTCGCAGATCGGCCTCCACGCCGACGCTGCGCTCAACGCGATGAAGGATGCCGGGCTCAAACCCTCCGACATCGACGGCATCGCCACCGCCGGCGAGACCCCGACCACGGTCGCCCATTATCTGGGCCTGACCCCGAAATGGGTCGACGGCACCGCGGTCGGCGGCTGCTCGTTCATGATCCACGTTCGCCACGCCGCTGCCGCGATCGAAAGCGGGTTGTGCAGCACGGTCTTGATCACCCACGGCGAAAGCGGCCGCTCCGGCGTCGCCCGCACCCGCCCCGCGGCGTCGCCCGGGAGCCTCGCCGGACAGTTCGAGGCGCCGTATGGGCCGATGGGCCCCCCGACGCTCTTTACCATCCCGGTCTTGCGTTACATGAAGACGTACGGGCTGACGCACGAGCAGCTCGCGATGGTCGCCGTCATTCAGCGCGAATGGGCGGCGAAGAACCCGCGCGCAACTTTCCGCGACCCAATCACGATCGACGACGTGTTGAACTCGCGGATGATCGCGTACCCGTTCCGGTTGTTGCAGTGCTGCCTCGTCACCGACGGCGGCGGCGCGCTGATCCTCGTCTCGCGCGAGCGGGCCAAGGATTTTCCGCAAAAGCCTGTCTATCTGCTCGGCACCGGCGAATCGGTCGAGACGCCGATGGTCAGCCAGATGAAGGACTTCACCTCGTCGAGCGCGTTCCGCGTTGCCGGCGCCAAAGCCTTCGAGGAGTCGGGGATCAAGCACAGCGACGTCGATCACCTGATGATCTACGACGCTTTTGCCCATCTGCCGATCTACGGGCTCGAAGACCTCGGTTTCTGCAAGCGCGGCGAGGCGGCCTCGTTCATCTGGGACCGCAACACGGCCCCGGGCGCCAAGCTGCCGCTCAACACCAACGGCGGCGGTCTCAGCTACATGCACTCCGGCATGTATGGGATGTATGCGCTGCAGGAGAGCGTCCGCCAGATGCGCGGGATCGCCCCGGCCCAAGTACCGGGCGCCAAGCTATCGGTCTGCCACGGCGTCGGCGGCATGTTCGCCGCGAGCGGCACGATCATCATGACCAACGAGGCGTGAAGAGAGACGATCGTTCCTTGCAGACGATCTCCATCACTGGACGCCGAGGAGACTCAGCAATATGACCCGCAGATATTTCGACAACTCTTCATAGCCTAGGTCGGTAAGATGCACTCCATCGATGAATAAGCTCTTCGGTGCCAGGCTCTGAAGCTGCCGGCCTACGTCGGCATAAGTAATCATTCCGCCATTGCACGCAGCGATAAGGCGATTAACGGGATAAATATCGCGACCGAACCGATCGCTGCGTGGCAGAAGACCGAGAAGCAATATCTTAGAGGCGGGTAACCGGGCGCTTATGCGCGCTGCATCGGTCCGTATGCCCTCCGCTGTCAACTCTGCCGACCGCCCGTGTCCAAGATCGTTCGTTCCGATAAGCAGGACAACGATCTTTGGTGGGTTTCCGTCTAAATTTCCGTGATCTATACGCCACAGGAGGTGCTCGGTGCGGTCACCATCTACGCCCGCATTCAAGCTGCGCAATGGATAGAAGTATTTGTTCCAAACAGATTCAGGCCATCGCTCCGTTAGCGAATCTCCTAAGAAAACAATGTCCTTTTGGAAATGCCTCACTTGCCTATTTATGGCATTGAACCGATCGATGGCATGGGTGTCATTACGCTGGAGCGGGGAGTCCAGTCGATTATTCAGAAGTCCGTTGCAAATTGCACCATTTTCTTTTGGGTACGCAATATTTGGTTCAAGGAGTAAAATTGCTGAAAGAATTAAACAGAACGAATGGGCCAGATTGATCGACGCGCGGCGAAAATATCCTAAAATCACTGGATAACTCGTGCGAAACGGGAGCTTAGATTGCCTGATTTTCCCGCAAATATTCCATCCAGTCTGTCTTTTCCTGACAGCGAGAATCTAAATTGGCTCCCTTGTTCATCTCGAAACGTAAGTATCCCGCCCTCGTCGATCGTCCCCGATATTTTCTGCTGCTTCCAGGGAAACTGGCTACTTAGCGCACTGGGGCCGTAAATATATATGAGGTCTACATCTCCTTCGTCATCGCCTCCCTCGACGATCATTCCGCCGCATATGTGGCTCGTGTTGTTCCAAACGCCCGCCCATGCTCCTAAGTATCCTTGCTGTAACGGTGACTCGTTGTGATGAAGGGCAAAATCCACTTCGTGGCCACAGAGCATCACAGAGCGGGGCTGCGCATTAACAAGCGCAGGTGGCGACGATTGGTCTGGCGGTACATTCGACGTTTGAGTTGGGTCGGTGCCGTCACCTTCGCCAATAACCAACGCCTTCTGGCGATTGTCGATAGTATAAGATGGTAATCGAGAGAGAAAACTCTGGCCTAATAAGGGCTCTCCTTTGACAGATCCTATACTCACCTGGACATTTTTAAGCACGTGGTCGCCAATTTTTAGCTCACGAACAATAAAGCGGTCGCCTGGAACGCGTGATCCGTCTGCTAACACATATGTTCGAGTGCCTATGAAATCGGTCGCGGCGATGGTTCGCGTCCGAAAGAGAGTTAGGAGGACGTCGGCCGGAATTGACGTGTCTGAGGCACCACTGTCGAGAACGAACCCAAGCGTAAAGGCATCATTTATACGCACGGGTACAGTGTATACACCGCCTTGAAAATCTAGCTTGATCGTTTCGGCGCTCGCTGATCGCAGTAGCGCTGGTAAGAGAAGGAGGCAGAATGCGCTGAGGGACTGCAGGATGATCCCGAACATTGCTTCAACCGGTGTTTGCAATCTCAAGCTATCTCACACTGGGTGATAGGCCACCGCGTCGTTCCAAGCAACTCAAAGTTTCTAAAGCGATGCGCGAGTCGTCTCCCCGCACAAGAGAGGGGCGGGAGCGGGCGGGCGCATAGGCGAGACAGTCTTTGAAGAGGTTGCGCACAGATTGTAGCGGTGGCTATCTATCTGTCGTATGACGCGCAGGTTCGGCACAGGACTTGCGAATGAATAAACGTTGAGGGGAGGCATTATGGTTCAGCACATGATCACGCGCCGCCGCGCGCTGCAGCTTGGCGCGCTGAGCGGGGTTGCGATGGCGGCAACGCCGCTCAAATTGGCGCTTGCCGACAGCGAGCCGTTCAAGATCGGTAGCGTCTCGTCATTGACGGGCCCCGGGGCGCCGGTCGGCAAGATGGGGCTGGTCGGCGTGCAGATGGCGGTCGACCGCATCAACAAGGCCGGCGGGATCAAGGGCCGCCCGGTCAAGCTCATCCCCGAGGACGACGAGTCGAAGCCGGATGTCGGCCGCCGCAAGGCTGAGAAGCTGCTGACCGAGGACAAGATCGACGCCCATGTCGGCGGCGTCTTGTCGAATATCTGCCTCGCCTGCATGCCCGTGTACGAGGACCATCAGGTCGTCAACATGATCTCGGTGTGCCTCGACACGACGATCACGACGTCGAAATGCAGCCGCTATTCATTCCGCCCCTACGACTATGCGCCGGCCCAGGCGGTCGCGGCGGCGCCGTACCTCGTCAACAAGATCGGCAAGAAGTGGCACATCATCTACGCCGACTACTCCTGGGGCCAGTCGACCCGCGACGCCTATGCCGCCGAGATCAAGAAAAACGGCGGTGAGATGGTGGGTGCGACCGGGATCCCGGTCAACACGGCCGACATGACCCCGTTCCTCTCAAAAATCACCGGCGAGTTCGATGGTGTCTTCGTGATTCTGTTCGGGCAGGACGGGGTCACGGTCGGCAACCAGGCCTATGATCTGGGGCTGACCAAGAAGTACAAATTCGCCGGCGACGGCGCCGTCGTCGCGCCGAGCAACCTGCCGGGCCTGGGCCACAAGATCGACGGTTTCACCGGGATCGACCGTTATATCCCGGCGGAAGACGGGCCGCTCAACACGCCGTACCAGAAGGCGTTTGTCGCGGAGGCGATGGAGCGGCTGAAACAAGTCTCCCCCGCCGCCCCGCGGCCCGACCGCTACGTCGATTCGTCGTTCGAGGCAATGAACTGCCTCAAGATCGGGATCGAGAAATCGGGGTTCCAAGGCGCCGCGGATTCGATGAAGCTCATCGAGGCGCTCGAAGGCCTTGAGATGAAGGAGAGCGACGACTTCCCGCAGGGCGATAAGACCCTGCGCAAGGAAGACCATCAGGCCTTTGTCCGCGAGTTCCTCTTCGAGGTCCGCGACAACAATTACGTCATCAAGGACGTTGTCACGAAGGACAAGACCCTCGTGCCGCCGGCCTGCCATTTCAGCACCTGAGCGGCTGTCTTTCAGGTGGCCGGCGAACCCGTGCCCGCGGTGCCGCCCCCCGAACAGGTCGGGGGCGGCGCCGAGACCATCCTCAGGACCGATGCACTGACCGTCCGCTTCGGTGGACTCACGGCGCTCAACCGCGTCGATTTCGCGGTCGGGCGCGGCGAGGTACGGGCGATCATCGGGCCGAATGGCGCGGGGAAGAGCACGTTCTTCAACTGCCTGACCGGCGTGCAGCGGCCTACCGCCGGCGCGATCCTGTTAAACGGCATCGACGTCAGCGGCATGCCGCCCAACCAGATCTCGCAGCGCGGCATCGCTCGCTCGTACCAGATCACGAATATCCTCCCTAACGCGACCGCGCTGGAGAATGTGCGGATCGCCGCGCAGTCGCGTCGGCATGCGTGGAATCTCGTGCGTCATCACAAGGATTTCGCCGACATTCGCGAGAAGGCCGAAGAGGCGCTCGCCGCGGTTGGGCTTCTCGGCAAGGAGGACGAGCTTGCCGCCAACCTGTCGCACGGCGAGCAGCGCACGCTGGAGATTGCGATCGCGCTCGCGACCGAGCCGCAGCTCCTCTGCCTCGACGAGCCGACCGCCGGGATGAGCGCGGCCGAGACCCGCGGCACGGTCGAGCTGATCCGGCGCATCGCCAAGGACCTGACCATCCTGATCGTCGAGCACGACATGGAGGTCGTGATGGGGCTCGCGGACCGGATCACGGTGCTTCACTACGGCCAGATCCTTGCCGAAGGTACGCCGGCCGAGATCCGCGAAAACCCACAAGTGCTCGAGGTCTATCTGAAGACATGAGCACCGACGGAATCTGGGCAGCGGGCGTGTCGCCCGCATCCGGCGCCGCTTGCCGGCGAGACGCTCGCGGTCCAAGGGGCGGTGGGCAATGAGCGAACCCCTGCTCGTGGTCGAGGGCATTCACACCTATTACGGCAAGAGCCATATCCTTCACGGCGTCTCGCTCGAGGTCGGGCGCGGCGAAGTGGTCGGCCTGCTCGGCCGCAACGGCGTCGGCAAAAGCACCACGCTGAAGGCCATCGCCGGGCTCGTTCACCCGGCCGAAGGGCGGATCGTCTTCGAGGGCAATGCGATCCAGCGCCTGCCGTCGCATCGCCTGGCGCGGATCGGCATCGCCTATGTGCCCGAGGAGCGGCGCATCTTCCCGCAACTGACGATCATGGAGAACCTGCGCACCGGGCTCGACCGCTCCGGCGTCACCAAGGCGACGCGCGCGCGGCTGGTCGGCAAGGTCTATGAATATTTCCCGGTTCTCGCCGAGCGGCGCAGCCAGGCAGGAGGCACGCTCTCGGGCGGCGAGCAGCAGATGCTGGCGATCGCCCGCGCGATGATGCTGGAGCCGAAGATCGTGCTCCTCGACGAGCCGACCGAGGGGCTAATGCCGCGCATGGTCGGGCAGATCCGCACGATCATCGACGTGCTGCACAACGACGGCGTCGCGGTCCTCCTCGTCGAGCAGAACGTGCCGCTGACGCTCGATGCCGGCCAGCGCATCTATTTCATCGAAAAAGGCGTCGTCCGCCACCACGCCCTGTCGTCCGAGCTCAGCGTCGGCGACCCGGTCATTCACCAGTATTTGGGGGTGTGAGGATGATGGACGCTGCCCGTGCCCCGCGTCTCGTCATTGCGAGCGAAGCGCAGCAATTTCGGAGGGGCGCGTACTCGGGCCGAGATCGCCGGGTCGCCTCCGGCGCCTCGCAATGACATTGCAACAGGGAACCCGATGCACATTCCGGTCGAGCAAATCCTGATCCAGACGGTCAACGGGGTCGTCACCGGCATGATCCTGGCGCTTGTCTCGTCGGGGTTGACGCTGATCTTCGGCATCATGGACGTCGTCAATTTCGCGCATGGCGAGCTCTTCATGCTCGGCGCTTATGTCGGCGTCGTCGTCGGGGCGGCGACTGGCAGCTTCTGGCTCGCACTGATCGTCGCGTCGGTGGTGATGGCGGTGGTCGGCGCGATCATCTACCTGACGACGCTGAGGCCGCTCATCAACCGCGACCCGCTGACGACCATGCTCGCGACATTCGGCCTGTCGCTTGTCCTGCAGAACTATGCGCTGTGGCAGTTCGGCCCCGTCGCCCGCAACCTGCCAGAGGCGACGGAGGCCGAGTTCGTCTTCTTTTACCTGCAATACCCGTGGTACCGGCTGCTGATCGCCGCGCTTGCGGGCGCGATCATGGGCGGGCTGTGGCTGTTTCTCAAATTCGGCACCTACGGCATCTGGATCCGGGCGACCACGCAGGACCGGGTGATGGCTCAGGCGATGGGCATTCCGGTGCCCTGGGTCTTGTGCGGCGTCTTTGCGATCGGGTCGGCGATGGCGGCCGCGAGCGGGGTGCTGTTCGGCCCCTTGTCGGGCGTCAATTCGCAGATGGGGCTGAGCTGGGTGTTGAAGGCCTTTATCGTCGTCGTGGTCGGCGGGATGGGGAGCCTCGGCGGATCGATCGCCGCGGCGATCTTCATCAGCCTTCTCGAAGCTTACGCCGCGATCTGGGTCAGCCCCTCGCAGGCGATCATCGTGTCGTTCGTCGTGCTGATCCTGACGTTGCTGTTCCGCCCGACCGGGCTGTTCGTGCCGACACCGAAATGAGCCGGCATCTCGCGATCTACTGGATCGGCTTTGCGATCATCGTGATGCTGTTGGCGGTCGCGCCGCTGGTGCTGCCCGAGTTCTGGCGCCGTTTCCTGACCGAGATCCTGATCTGGGGTCTCCTCGCGATGTCGTCCGATCTGTTGATCGGCTATGCCGGGATGATCTCGTTTGGTCATTCGGCATTTTTCGGGCTCGGCATGTATGGCGCGGCGATGGCCCTCATCGACGCGCGCCATCCCAACCTCTGGCTCGCGCTGGTCTGCGGGCTTGCCGCGGCGGCGGCGGTGGCCGCCTTTGTCGCCTATTTCTCGACCCGGCTGCGTGACATCTACTTCACGATCACGACCCTCATTTTCTCGCAGATCTTCTATGTCGTGATCTTCACCTGGACCGCGGTGACCGGCGGCGAGAACGGGCTCAATTTCCGCCGGCCGCCGCTGGCGATAGACGGGCTTTTCTCGATCCGCTTCACCCCGTCGGTGCTGCATTGGTTCGTGCTCGCGGTCGTCGCCGGGTCGTACCTGATCCTGCGGCGCCTGACGCAGTCGCCGTTCGGGATGGTGTTGCAATCGATCCGCGAGAACGAGGCGCGGACCCGGGCGATCGGCTATCCGGTCGAGCGCTACAAGATCGTCGCCGTGATGCTGTCGGGTCTCTTCGCCGGGCTCGCCGGCGTCCTCTATGCAGTGCAGAACCAGTTCGCCGCGCCCGATTTCGTGTTCTTTTTCGTCTCGGGCGAGACTGTCATCTACAACGTCATCGGCGGCGTCGGCACGCTGGTGGGTCCGATCGTCGGTGCCGGGGTGTTCCTGCTGCTGCGCGAGGCCTTTTCGCGCTTCTTCACCGAATTCTACCTGATCCCGCTCGGGGTTATCTTTATCCTGATCGTGTTGTTCCTGCCGCAGGGCCTGCTCGGGTTCGCCCGCCGCTGGCTGAACCGTTGAGCCGAGGAGAAGTCACATGGCCGTTTCGCTCGTCGCCAAGACCAAATCCGTCCGTGACCAGGTCAGCGCCGAAGAGTGGGCGGCGCGCGTCGAACTGGCGGCCGGGCATCGCGTCCTGGCGCATTACGGCGTCAACGACCTGACCTACAACCATTTCGCGCTGCGAGTGCCGGGCCAGCCGGACCGGATGCTGGTCAAGCGAACCGACTGGATGTTCTGCGAGGTCACCGCCTCGTCGCTGCTGACCGTCGATTTCGACGGCAACGTCGTCACCGACACCGATGTACGCACGATCAAGGGCGGGGCCCTCATCATCCATGCCGGGCTGTTGCGGGCGCGGGCCGATCTCAACTCGACCTTGCATACCCATACTGTCGCCGGCATGGGCGTCGCGGCGCATAAATTCGGCCTCCTGCCGATCAACCAGCATGCACTCCGCTTCTACGGCGAGCTGAAATACCATGCCTTCGAGGGGTTCGAGTTCGACCACGACATGACGCCAAAGCTGGTGCGGGACCTCGAAGGCGGGAAATTCATGATTCTGCGCAACCACGGCGTCCTCATCTGCGGCGGCAGCACGGCGGAGTGCGTGGTCAATCATCATTGGCTCGAGATGGCATGCCAGGGCCAGATCGCGGCGCTGGCGGCGGGCGAGGGGAACTATACGGTCCCGAGCAAGGAAGCCTGCGAATACGCCCACGGCCAGTTCATGGAAGCCGGCAGCTTCCTCGAAGGCGGCAAGGACTGGGCCGCCTGCCTCCGCCTCGCCGACCGCCTCGATCCGTCCTATCGGGATTGAAAAAGGTGCTTGCGGAGGCGATCAATCCTGCCGCCTTTCCGGCGGAGGCCGGGATCCACGGGTCCACCGCTCGTGCGTCTGAAGCGTAGGGCCCGGCCTTCGCCGGGGTGACGGACGCGGTCTACCGTTCCCGAGGCGCATGCCCGCATGCGGCGAAAGCGCGGGTGCGATCACGATTGCGTGCTACAGTTTTCGCACGATCGGTTCGGGAGGGATGCGATGGCCTACGATTTGTTGATCAAGAACGGCACAATCGTCGACGGCTCGGGGATGCCCGCCTATCGCGGCGATGTCGGCGTCAAGGACGGCAAGATCGCCGAAATCGGCAAATTGTCCAGCCCTGCGGACCGGACCATCGATGCCGGCGGCAAGGCCGTCGCGCCCGGATTTATCGACAATCATTGCCATTACGACGCCCAGGTCACCTGGGACCCGCTTTGCACGTTCTCGCCCGAGCACGGCGCGACGACGGTCATCTTCGGCAACTGCTCGCTGTCGCTGGCGCCAGTGAAGAAGGGCACCGAGCTGCGGCTCGCCGAGTTCCTCAGCTACGTCGAAGCGATCCCGATGGACGTGCTCAAGACCATCGAGTTCGACTGGGAGACGATCCCGCAATACATGGACCGGCTCGACAACCATCTCGGCATCAATATCGGCAATCTGATCGGCCATACCGCCGTCCGCCATTACGTGATGGGCGACGACTGCCAGAAGCCCGGCGCGACCGAGGCGCAGATCAAGGCGATGCAGGATGTCGTTCGCGACGGCATGGCCGCCGGGGCGCTCGGCCTGTCGGTATCGCGCGAGAAAGGGCATTTCGACCCGCAAGGCACGCTGATTCCGGCGCTCTGGGCTGACGAGAGCGAAATCTTCGCGCTCTGCGACGTGCTGCGCGACATGGGCACCGGTACGGTCCAGGCCGGCGGTGGCCAGTATGTCGAGCTGAAGGATGGCATGATGCGCCGGCTCGCCGAATCGTGCGGCCGTACCGTGGTCTACAACAGCCTGTCACAGACGATGCGCCGCCCCGACGAGTGGAAGATCCACATGGCGCGCATCGAGGAAACCGCGGCGATGGGTATTCGTGCCTATCCGATGTGCAGCCCGAATCGGGTCACGCAAGACTTCACGATGAAGAACACCCAGGTGTTCCGCGGCCTGCCGACTTGGCACCCGATCCTCTTGATGCCGAACGACGAGAAGCTGCGCCTCTACGCCGACCCCGAAATTCGCGCGAAACTCCACCAGGAAGCAGTCGTCAACAAGCCCGACAGCGCGGTCGGTATCTCGAAGACCTGGTGGAATTACATCTGGGTCAACGAGCCGGCGCTCGAAAAGAACCGCTGGATGCAGTTCAAGTCGATCGGCGAGATCGCTGAAAAGCAGGGCAAGACCGTCATCGACGCCCTCCTCGACCTCGTCGTCGAGGAAAAGCTCGAAACCCGCCTGCTGCAAGCCGAGAACAACATCGACGACGAGGCTCTCAGCAAGATCCTGACCCACCCGAACGCGGTGATCGGGCTCGGCGACGGCGGCGCGCATGTGCAGTTTCACGGCGGCTACGGCTACATCACCAAGCTGCTCGGCGAGTGGGTGCGCGAGAAGCAGGTGATGACGCTGGAGCAGGCGGTGCGGCGCCTTACCTTCGACTCGGCCACGACCTTCGGCCTCTACGATCGTGGTCTGTTGCGGCCCGGCATGGCGGCCGACATCGTGATCTTCGACCCGGCCACCGTGAAGTGCGGCAAGGAAGAGGTCGTCCACGACTTCCCGGCCGGCGGCTGGCGCATCAAGGAAACCTCCGAAGGCGTCTCGCACACGATCGTCAACGGCCAGATCCTGCTCGAAGACAAGAAGCACACCGGTGCGCTTCCCGGTCGGGTGATGCGTAACAGCCACTGGCACGCCAACCACTAGAGGCGGCGGCAATTGGGCGCGCGGCAGGGGGTTGACCCTGCCGCGCCGCTCTTATTCCCTGGGGAGCAAGAAACCTGGGGAGACGCCGCATGTGGCCGTCAAACACGCTGACCGAACGCCTCAATCTCAAATTTCCGATCTTCCAGGCGCCGATGGGCAGCGCCAGCACGCCGGCGCTGGCGGCGGCGGTGACCAATGCGGGCGGGCTTGGCGGCCTCGGCATGTGGAACCGCACCGCCGAGCAGGCCGGTCGCCGCATCGCCGGGTTTCGCCAGCAAAGCGGCGGTACCCTCAACGTCAATTATCCCCTCTGGCCTGACCCTGCCGCCACGCCGGAGGCGACCGAGGCGATGCGACAGCATCTGCAAGCGCAGTACGACCAGCGCGGCCTCGGCGCCGTACCGCAGCCGGGCGGCCAGGTCAGCGATGTCGGCCGAGATCACATCGCGCTGCTGCTCGAGACCAAGCCGGAGGTCGTGAGCTTTCATTTCGGCATGCCCGAGCCGGGCGTGATGACAGCGATCAAGGCGGCCGGCATCTTTGTCATGTCGAGCGCGACGACGGTCGCGGAGGCGCGGGCCTTGGAGGCGCAAGGCTGTGACGCGATCATCGCCCAGGGCACCGAGGCCGGCGGCCACCGCGCGACCTTTACGGACGTCGGGATCGGCAGCCAGCCGGGGCTCTTTGCGCTATTGCCGCAGATCGTCGACGCGGTGTCGGTGCCGGTGATCGCCGCCGGCGGCATCGCCGACGGACGCACCGCGGCGGCCGCGATCATGCTGGGGGCGACTGCGGTGCAGCTCGGCACCGCCTTCCTGCGCTGCGAGGAGGCCGAAGTCCGCGATGCGCACCGCGCCGCACTGGCCGAGGCGGGCGACGACTGCACCGTCGTCAGCGACGTGATCAGCGGCCGGGCGTGCCGCTATATCCGGAACGCCATCATCGACGACCTCACCGCGTCCGGATTGCTGCCGCTGCCGGTGCCGGCACAGCAGACGCTCACGCAGCCGCTGGCCAAGGCTGGCGACCGCGACTGGACCGCACTGACCTGCGGCCAGTCGGCGGCGCTGACGAAGGAGATGAGCGCCGCCGCGCTGGTCGAGTATATCGCCGAGGAGACGGCCCGCCGGCTTCGCGCCTTCGTCTGACCGCGCGGCTCCGCCTTACGGGTGCGGCGGGACGGCGGCGAGCTTCAGGAGGCGGCGAAAGCGTGTTTCGCCATCCTTACCCCGCGGACGCCCACCAGGAAAAGCGGGAGGTAACCAGGGCGGGAATGGACGGGGACGGAGGCTTTACTCGGTCGCGAGCGCCGCGACGCCGGGCAGCTCCTTGCCTTCGAGCCATTCGAGAAAAGCGCCGCCCGCGGTCGAGACATAGGTCAGGTCGTCGGTGACGCCGGCGATCGCCAGCGCCGCGACCGTGTCGCCGCCGCCGGCGACGCTCATCAACTGGCCGGAGCGGGTCAACTCGGCGACCGATTTCGCGACCGCCATCGTCGCCCGGTCAAAGGGCGGTGTCTCGAACGCGCCGATCGGCCCGTTCCACACCAGTGTCTTCGAGTCGGCGAGCGCGGTGGTGATGCGATGGACCGTTTGCGGTCCGACATCGAGGATCATCGCGTTGGTCGGCACAGCGGTGACGCCGACCGTACGGGTCAAGACGCCCGGCTCCAGCTTTTCCGCCGTTACCGCGTCGTCGGGCAGGATGATCGAGCAGCCGCGATCGGCCGCGTGGTAAAGGATGTCGCGGGCGGTTTGTATCAGGTCGGGTTCGCACAGCGAGCGACCGACCGGCCGACCCTGCGCCGCCAGGAAGGTGTTCGCCATCGCGCCGCCGATCGCCAGTCGGTCGACCTTGCCGGTGATGAATTTGAGAAGCTCGAGCTTGGTCGATACCTTCGACCCGCCGATCAGCGCCATGACTGGATGCTCGGGGTCCTCGAGCACGCGGGACAGCGCCTCAAGCTCGGCCTGCATGTTCTTGCCCGCGGCGGCCGGCAGCAGATGGGCGAGGGCGGCAATCGAGGCGTGCGCTCGATGCGCGGCTGAGAACGCGTCGTCGACATAGGCGTCGCCGAGTTCGGCGAGAGCTTTCGCAAACCCCTCGTCGTTCTTCTCTTCTTCCGGGTGAAAGCGCAGGTTTTCGAGGAGGGCGACGCCGCCGGGCGGCAGCGCGTCGACGATTTTCCTCGCCTCCGGCCCGACGCAGTCGGTCGCGAAGGCGACGTCGCGCCCGCCGATCGCCGCGCTCAGCGCCGGTACGATCGGCCTCAGCGACTGGCTGGGGTCGACGCCCTTGGGGCGGCCGAAATGGGACATCACGACGACCCGCGCCTGGCGCTCGATCAGATCCTCGATCGTTGGCGCGAGGCGATCGATGCGCGTCGCGTCGGTGACTTGGCCGTCCTTGACCGGCACATTGAGATCGGCACGCACCAGCACGCGCTTCTGGGCGACGTCGAGATCGTCAAGGGTCCGAAATCGCGGCATGAAATTGTGCCCCTTTGGTTCAACCGCTGGATTAAAGCCGAGCGCTCGGGCATTGCAAACCCGGCGCGTGGTGATACCTGTTGCGCATCATGGCATCCTCATTCGACAGGCTGGTTTTTGGGGCGGGACAGGCGGCGCGCATAGGGTGGTTCTTCGGCCAGAAGATCCTGGCCCAGCGGGTCGCGCGACCCTTGCCCATTCCCGAACACCTAAGCGGACGGCGGGTTCCCGACCGGCGCCGGCTGCTTTCCGACCTCCGCAAGCTGTTGGTACAGGATTGGCGCAACATCGAGGCCGGGCATTATTTGCCGCCCGATGACTGGCGCGGCAGCCCGGCCGATGCGCTCAGGCAGGCCGTCGATTTCTTTGCGGACCTCCGCGATGTCGAGGCGCTGCGCCACGGTGAGCGCGGCGACCGTCGGATCGATGAGGCCCCGCCGGGGAAGTACCCGCGCTACTATCTGCAGAAATTCCATTTCCAGAGCGACGGGTATCTCAGCGCCGCTTCGGCCGAGCGGTACGACTACCAGGTCGAGATCCTGTTCGGCGGCGGCGCGGCAGCGATGCGGCGGCAGGCGCTGGTGCCGCTGCGGCAGGCCGTGGCCGGACAGCCGGGCGGCGCGAAGCTGCTCGATCTGGGCTGCGGCACCGGGCTGTTTCTGCGTGAGGTGAAGCGCAACCACCCGCGGCTGGCGGTGACCGGTCTCGACCTTTCGGCGCCATATCTGGATGTGGCCTGCCGACGGCTTGCCGAATGGTCCGGGGTCGAGTTGATCGAAGGCGCCGCCGAATCGATTCCCATGGAAGATGCCTCGTTTGACATCGTCACCTGCGTCTACCTGCTCCACGAATTGCCACCGGCGGCGCGGCGCGATGTCGCCGCCGAAATCCGCCGCATCCTCAAGCCCGGCGGGGTGTTGATCCTCGTTGATTCGCTCCAGCTCGGCGACGAACCCGATTACGACGCGACGCTGGAATGGTTTCCGATCGCCTTTCATGAGCCCTATTACGCCGGTTATCTGAGGGCGGACCTCGATCAATTGATGGCGCCGGGCCTGACGCCGCTCGACCGCGTTTCAGCCTATTTCTCCAAGGTGTTGACATATCGCCGTAATTTCGATCGCTAACCACTAGATATAGTTGCCTGTTGGCGCCGACATACAAGAATGATACCGTATCTAGTGATGGCAGTGGGGACTGCCACATGATACGGGGTCGGGGGCCATGCAAGACACTATCTGGACAGACCAACGCATAGACGAGTTGACACGGCTGTGGGACGAGGGGGTCACCACAGCCGAGATCGGGCGGCGCATCGGCGTCACCAAGAATGCGGTGATCGGCAAGGTTCACCGGCTGGGGCTGGTGCCGCGGGTGGTCACGGTCAAACCGGCGCCGCGCCGGTTTGTCTTCGAGTTCACCGGCCCCGTCTGCATGTGGCCGATCGGCCATCCCGGCGACGAGGATTTCCACTTCTGCGGCGCATCCCCCCTCCAGGGCAAACCCTATTGCGGCGACCACGCCGCGGTCGCCTACATCCGACCGAAGGAAAACGCCAAGGAAAAGGCGGCGTAGGAACGGTATTGGACCGCGGGCGTCTCATCCATTCTTTTGGAGGGACGAGCGAGACGCGCGCGATCCGATGACTGCCTACCGCGTCAGCTCCCGCATCGCGCGATCGATCCCCTCGATCGTCAGCGGGAACATGCGCCCTTCCATGATCGCCTGGATCATGCCGATGCTCGTCGTGCCGCCCCAGTATTTCTCCGGTACCGGGTTCAGCCACACGGCCTTCGGATAGAAATCAAGGATCCGCCGCATCCAGGTCTGGCCCGATTCGTCGTTCCAGCGCTCGACACTGCCGCCCTCGCGATCGATCTCGTAGGGGCTCATGCTGGCATCGCCGACCAGCACGATCTTGTGGTTGGGATCGTAGGTGCGCAGGATATCGAGCACATTGGACTGCTCGACATGGCGCCGCCGCGAGTCCTTCCATACCGTGTCGTAGAGGCAGTTGTGGAAGTAATAGTGCACGAGGTGCTTGAACTCGCCGCGCGCCGCCGAGAACAGCTCCTCGCAGACGCGGACATGGTCTTCCATCGACCCGCCGACATCAAGAAACAGCAGCAGTTTCACGGCATTGTGCCGCTCCGGCACCAGCTTCAGGTCGAGCCAGCCGGCGTTGTGCGCGGTGTCGCGGATCGTCTGCGGCAGGTCGAGTTCGAGATCGGCGCCCTCGCGGGCGAATTGTCTGAGCCGGCGCAGCGCGACCTTGATGTTGCGGGTGCCGAGCTCGACCGTGTCGTCGAGATTGCGGAACTCGCGCTTGTCCCACACCTTGACCGCGCGCCGGTTCCTGCTTTCGCCGCCGATGCGGACGCCTTCGGGGTTGTAGCCGGAATTGCCGTAGGGCGAGGTGCCGGCCGTGCCGATCCACTTCTTGCCGCCCTGGTGGCGCCCCTTCTGCTCGGCGAGCCGCTCGCGCAGCGTCTCCATCAATTTTTCCCAGCCGCCCAGCGCCTCGATCTGTGCCTTTTCCTCGGCGGAAAGGAGCCGCTCGGCGAGCGTCTTGAGCCATTCCTCCGGCAGCTCGGTCTTCGGGTCCTCCGGCGTCTCGATGCCCTTGAAGCAATGCCCGAACACGCGGTCGAACCGGTCGAGATGCCGCTCGTCCTTAACGAGGGTCGTGCGCGACAGGTAATAGAACTCGTCGATATCGAAAGCCGCGACCCGCTTCTGCATCGCCTCCAACAGCGTCAGAAACTCGCGCAACGACGCCGGCACCTTGGCCTGACGGAGTTCGAGGAAGAAGGAGATGAACACGGGCGACTACGACGCCAGCGGCACAAGGGCGTGCGCCAACTGGATCGTGCCAATATCGCCATCCCAATAGGCGATCAGGGCCGTAGTATTGAGGGTGATCCAGCGAGACACCAGCTCCTCGTCTTCGGACGAAAGGCGTCCCGAAATGATGTGAGGCGACGGACGGATCGTGACGACCGCCGTATTCTCAATGGTGATTCGGTGTCCGTGGGTCATGTTAACCTTGACCCGGGCGTCATGGCGGGCGTTTCCGCGCGGGCTCACCCACACGGTCATCGGCAGTCCGGTCTCATCCGGATAAAGGTTCGCCATCTCGAAGAGATCGTCCTCCCGCAAGACCGTGGGCGTCTCGCCCGCATCGCCACTTGAGTGCGGGAGAGACGCCCGCGGTCCTTTATGGGCGGGCATCAGCTCCGTCCTTCGCGTCGATGCAGGAAGGCGAGGCGTTCGAAGAGGTGGACGTCCTGCTCGTTTTTGAGGAGGGCGCCGTGCAGGGGCGGGATCAGCTTGGCGGGGTCGCGGGTGCGGAGGACCTCGGGTGTCACGTCTTCGACCAACAGGAGCTTGATCCAGTCGAGGAGCTCGGAGGTTGAGGGCTTCTTCTTCATCCCCGGGACCTGGCGGATGTCGTAGAAGATCGTCAGCGCCTCGTGGACGAGCTCGCCCTTCAGCCCGGGAAAATGCACCTCGATGATCTGCTCCATCGTTTCGCGCTCGGGGAAGCGGATGTAGTGGAAGAAGCAGCGGCGCAGGAAGGCGTCGGGCAACTCCTTTTCGTTGTTCGAGGTGATGATGACGATCGGGCGCTGTTTGGCCGCGATCGTCTTATGCAGTTCGTAGACGTAGAATTCCATCCGGTCGAGTTCGAGGAGGAGGTCGTTCGGGAACTCGATGTCGGCCTTGTCGATCTCGTCGATCAAGAGGACCGGGGCTTTGTCGGCCTCGAACGCGTCCCACAATTTGCCGGGCTTGATGTAATTGGCGATGTCGCGCACTCGCTCGTCGCCGAGCTGGCCGTCGCGCAATCTCGACACCGCGTCATATTCGTAAAGGCCCTGAAGCGCCTTGGTCGTCGACTTGATGTGCCAGGTGATCAGCTCCTTGCCAATCGCCTGGGCGACTTCATGGGCGAGAATGGTCTTGCCGGTGCCAGGCTCGCCCTTGACGAGGAGGGGGCGTTCGAGCGCGATCGCGGCGTTGACCGCGACCTGCAAATCCTGGGTCGCGACATACGACTGGGTGCCCTCGAACCGCGGCATGAAAGTCCTGTCTATCTTGGGTTGAGAGGGAAGAGACACAAAAGCAGCGGCAACTTGCCGCTGCTTTTAAGGCCGAGGGTCAAGCGTGTTCGCGCTTGGGCTCGGCAGAGACCGTCGCGGCAGCCGGGGGCGGGGTGACCTGGGCCGGCGACGCCGTCGCGGTCTCCGGCTCTTCTTCCTCTTTCATGCCTTGCTTGAAGGCCTTGATCCCCTTGGCGAAATCGCCCATCACGTTGGTCAGCTTGCCGCGGCCGCCAAACAGAAGAAGGCCCACCGCCAAGACGACAAGCCAATGCCAGATGCTCATGGAACCCATGTCGACGACCTCGAAAACTACAACACCCATATTTTAGCAGACAAAGGGCCGCGATGCCCACCGAATCGCCGTTTGGGCTGTTCGGCCGCGCGCCGCTATGGCACGACTTCGTGCGGAAGCCCGGAAAATCAAGTGGAAGACCTCGCCCGATGACCTATTTCCCGCCTGCCGACCCTGCGTGGGATCGCGCCGAGCCGCATGCCGCCGGTCTCGACCCGGCAAAGATCGCCGACGCCGCGGCCCAGGCTGCCGAGCACGAGACGAAATGGAGCCGCGACCTCCAGCACATGGTCGAGACCGATTTCGACGAGATGCCGCCGTGGAACGAGGCGCTGGGGCCGGTCCGGCCGCGCGGCGGGCCGAACGGGGTCGTCACGCGCGGCGGGCGGATCGTCGCCTCCTGGGGCGACGTGAGACAGGTCGACATGACCTTCAGCATCGCCAAGAGCTACCTGTCGATCCTCGCCGGCATCGCCTGGGACCGCGGCATGATCCCCGACCTCGACGCGCCGGTGCGACAGATCGTCGACGACGGCGGCTTCGACCCGCCGCACAACGATGCGATCACCTGGGTGCATCTCCTGCAGCAGACCTCCGAGTGGGAGGGGACGCTGTGGGACAAGCCCGACCTGCTCGACCGCAACCGCTCGATCGGCGGCCGCCCGACGGAAGGAAAGAAAGGTACGCACCGAGATCTGCGCGCGCCGGGCACGTTCTGGGAGTACAACGACGTCCGCGTCAACCGGCTGAGCCTCGCGCTGATGCGCGTGTGGCGCCGGCCGTTGCCCGACGTGTTCCGCGAGCTGGTGATGACCCCGATCGGTGCCTCGGCCGACTGGGAATGGCATGGCTACCGCAATTCCTATGTCGAGATCGACGGGCAGCGGATGCAATCGGTGTCGGGCGGGTCGCATTGGGGCGGAGGGATGTTCATCCACGCGCTCGACCAGGCCCGGATCGGGCTGATGATGGCGCGCGGCGGCGTCTGGAACGGACGTCGCATCCTGTCCGAGGCGTGGGTCGAGAAGTGCCGGGCGCCGTGTCCGCTCTATCCCAGCTATGGCCTGTTGTGGTGGCTGAACACGAACAAGGCGCTCTACCCGAGCGCCCCCGAAAGCAGCTATTTCGCCAGCGGCGCCGGCGGCAATCTTACCTGGATCGATCCAGCGCTCGACATCGTCGCCGTGGTGCGCTGGATCGACCGGGCTGCGACGGATGGGTTCATCCGCCGCGTCGTCGAGGCTCTTTAGTCCCCGGGGCGGCTAGGCGGAGGCCGGGTCCGAGCCGTAGTTGTTGTTGCCCGAGGTGCCGGGCAGGAACAACAGCTCGATAAACGGCCAGAGGTTGAGGATCGGGACCAGGAACAAGAGGATGAACCAGCCCGACCGGCCCCGGTCGTGCGCCCGCTTGACGTAGATCGCAATGCTCGGCCACAGCATCGCCAATAGGTAGATGTACATGATGACCATCGCGACCCACGGATCGAACAGCATGAACAGCAGGAACTCGATGATGATGGTCGCGACGAGGTAGGGCAGCACCCATCGCAGCCAGAACTGAGACCGCGAGACCCTCCCGGCGGCGGAGAGGAGAAACTCAGACCATGACGGTTGCATGTGCGGGTCCTTTCCCGGCAAGACATGAACTTTTTGTAATCTACCACGGGGCGAATACCGCCCAAACAAAAGGGGGCTGGCGAGCGCGGCGGGCGGCATTGCGGGCGAAACCCGTTGCGGCGTGGCCGATTTGGCGCTAACCCCTCATCTCCGATCACGATCTTTATGTTTCCATCAAGGAACGGCGGCGGGATGGCGGCGGGGACACTCGTCCAGGGGGCGTTGTTTACCGTCATGGTGGTTCGCGCCGGCATGCTGCGCGACGCGTCTTTCGAGCACGAGCTGGCTCAGCAAGTCGAGCGCAGCCCGCGTTTTTTTCTGGGCGCACCGGTTGTGCTGGACCTGCGCGGGGCTGGCGGCTTCGACTCTCCCGACGATTTTTCCGAAGCCCGCACCGTGCTGCGCGACTTCACGCTGGCGCTTGTCGGAGTGCAGAACGCCCAGCCTGAACAGCTCGAAGCCGCCATGGCCAGCGGCCTCGCCAGCTTTGCCCCGACCGCGGCACAGCCCGCCCGCGCCCCCGCCGCCCCACCGACCGCGGCAGCCTCTCCGCCCGCGCAAAAGGCGCGAATCGTTACCCAGCCGGTGCGGTCCGGCACGCAGATCTACGCCCCCGGTGCCGATCTGATCGTGACCGCGGCCGTCAGCCCGGGCGCGGAGCTGATCGCCGACGGCAACATCCATGTCTATAACGTGTTGCGCGGCCGGGCCTTGGCCGGGGCAAACGGCGATGCCGACGCGCGGATTTTCTGCAACCGGCTCGAAGCCGAGCTGGTCAGCATCGCCGGGCGCTATCTCGTCAGCGATCAGTTGCCGATCGATCAGCGCGGCCATCCGGTGCAGATCGTGCTGGTCGAAGATCAGTTGACCATAACCAGGATTTGACGCGCATCATGGCGGGGGCTCATTGTCGGGGATGACCGGGCGCGGCGAGGGGAGGGCCCGTTGGCAGCACAGGTGATCGTTGTCACGTCGGGCAAAGGCGGGGTCGGCAAGACCACGACCTCGGCGGCGTTTGCCGCGGGCTTGGCGCTGCGTGGCCATAAGACCGTCGTCATCGATTTCGACGTCGGCCTCAGAAACCTCGACTTGGTGATGGGCTGCGAGCGCCGCGTGGTGTTCGATTTCATCAATGTCATCAATGGCGACGCGAACCTCAACCAGGCCCTCATCAAGGACAAGCGCAACGACAACCTCTACATCTTCCCGACCTCGCAAACCCGCGACAAGGACGCGCTGAAGCGCGAGGGGGTCGAGCGCGTCCTCGACGAATTGAAGAAAACCTTCGACTACATCGTCTGCGACAGCCCCGCCGGCATCGAGCACGGCGCGGTGACGGCACTCTATTTCGCCGACAGAGCGATCATCGTGACCAACCCCGAAGTGTCGTCGGTGCGCGACAGCGACCGCATCATCGGCATCCTGTCGTCGCGCTCGCGGCGGGCCGAACGCAACGAGCCGCCGGTCGACATCCATCTGCTGCTGACCCGATACGATGCGGAACGGGTGACCAAAGGCGAGATGCTGGCGGTCGAGGACGTGAAGGAGATCCTGTCGATCCCGCTTCTCGGCGTGATCCCGGAATCGGAATCGGTGCTGCGGGCATCGAACACCGGGACGCCGGTCGTGTTCGATCCGGAGAGCTCGGCGGGTCGGGCGTATACCGACGCCGTGGCGCGTTTTCTCGGCGAGCAGCGCGAGATGCGCTTCGTCAAGCCCGAGCGGAAGGGCTTTTTTCGCGTCTTGTTTGGCAGGGCATAGATGGGCCTGTTCAGCTCTCTCTTTTCGCCGCGGCCGAAGACCGCGTCGATCGCCAAGGAGCGGCTCAAGATCGTGCTCGCCCATGAACGCGCCAGCCGCGATGCGCCCGACTTTCTCCCGCGGCTGCAAAAGGATCTGCTCGCCGTGGTCGCCCGCTATTGCCAGATCAACGAAGAGATGATCCACGTCAACGTCGGGAAAGCGGGCGA
This sequence comes from Allostellaceae bacterium, assembly GCA_036489765.1. Classification (GTDB taxonomy): domain Bacteria; phylum Pseudomonadota; class Alphaproteobacteria; order ATCC43930; family CGMCC-115725; genus DATARH01. Next base: position 71,861 of record DASXFE010000157.1, read on the forward strand.
CACGTCGCTGCTCGAAATCAACATCGAGCTCGCCGGGGCGAAGGCGCTTTAGGATAGGAGCGCGGGCGTCTTGCCCGCATTTCCGGGAAACATGCGGGTCGGATGCCCGTGCTCCCTTGCTTTCTACGCCGCGTCGACCAACACCAATTCCGTATCCTCGTTCGCCTTCACCTTGAGCGCGGCCTCATCCTGTATCGCGAGCCCGTCACGGGCGCCGGCGCGGACGCCGTTGACCTCGATCGTCCCGGTCACCGGAACGAGATAGGCGTGGCGGCCGGAGCCGAGTTTGTATTCGATCTCGCTCCCGGCCTCGAGCGTCGCGCCGAGGACGCGGGCGTCGGTGCGGATCGGGAGGGCGTCGTCGTCGCCATCGCGGCCGCTTGCCAGCGTCACGAAACGGCCGGCGCGGTCGCCCTTCGGGAAGGGGCGGGTGCCCCAACTCGGATCGCCGCCGCGCTCGCTCGGGATGATCCAGATCTGGAAGAGCGTCGTCGGTTCGTTCTCCTGATTGTATTCAGCGTGTCGAATCCCCGAGCCGGCCGACATCACCTGCACGTCGCCGGCCTCGGTGCGACCTTTGTTGCCGAGGCTGTCCTGATGCGAGACGGCGCCGCGCCGGACATAGGTGATGATCTCCATGTCCTGATGCGGGTGTGGCGGGAACCCCTGGCCGGGCGCGATCTCGTCGTCGTTCCAGACCCGCAGCGAGCCCCAGCCCATGCGCTCGGGATCGCGGTAATGCGCGAACGAGAAATGGTAGTGCGTGTCGAGCCAGCCGAGATGCTCTTGGCCGAGTTCGGCAAAAGGACGCAACTCGATCATCGGGGGACCCTTTCGGAAAGCCGTGCGACGGCCCATTCGGCCGTTTCGCGGATCAGGGGTGAGGTGTCTTCGAGGCCGCGCCTCGCGGCTTCGAAGAGCCCGAGATCGTATCGGGCGTTGCCGATTGCAATCATCACGTTGCGTACGAAACGCTCTCGACCTATGCGTTTGACGGAGGTGCCCGCGAAGAGGGTGCGGAACTGCGCGTCGTCGAGCGCGGCGAGTTCGGCGAGGCGGGGCGCGGTCAGGGCTTCGCGCGGCAGGAAATCGGGCTCGCCGGCCGCGCGGGCGTATTTGTTCCACGGGCAGGCGGCGAGGCAGTCGTCGCAGCCGAAGATGCGGTTGCCGATCAGAGGCCGGAGGTGGGGCGGGATCGGGCCCTTGTGCTCGATCGTCAGGTACGAGATGCACCGTCGCGCATCGAGCTTGTACGGCGCCGGGAAGGCGGCGGTCGGGCAGGCGTCGAGGCAGGCGCGGCAGGTGCCGCAATGGTCTTCCTCGGCCGGGTCGGCGTCGAGCGCGAGGCTCAGATAGATCTCGCCGAGAAAGAGCCACGAGCCGAACTCGCGCGACACGAGGTTGGTGTGCTTCCCCTGCCAGCCGAGCCCGGCCTGCTGGGCCAAGGGCTTTTCCATGACCGGAGCGGTGTCGACGAACACCTTCAACTCGCCCGGCCATTCGGTGGCGATCCAGCGCCCAAGGCGTTTCAGGCGCTTTTTGACCGTGTCGTGATAATCCTTGCCGCGCGCATAGACCGAGACGATGCCGCAATCGTCCGCCGTTTCCCCGGGTTCGCCGCCGTAATTCATCCCGAGCACGACAATCGTTTTCGCCTCGGGCCACAACACCTGCGGATCGCCGCGCCGCGCCTCCTTGTCGGCCATCCAACCCATCTCGCCGTGATAGCCGCGCTTGAGGAACTCGGCGAGCCCGGCGCGCGCGTCCTTGGCCAATGTGGCCTCGGCAAATCCGACCGCGTCGAATCCCATCGCGAGCGCCTCGGCGCGGATCGCCTCGCGGATCGCTTTTGTCACAGCGCCTCTCCGCCCATCGGGGGGAGAGGGAGGGGCCCATCGCGGAGCGATGGGAGGGTGAGGTGGGAATGTTCGGGGTCGGTGCGCGCCCACCTCGCCCCGGCCCTCTCCCCCCAAAGGGCGGAGAGGGAGCAGGACACCGGGGGAAGGCGGCGAGACATCATCCGCGACCCCGATAAGCCGCCACCCCTGCGTCGGGGAGATGGAGGCCGTCGGGGGGCGCGGCGGTCTGGTAGAACACGTCGATCGGAATGCCGCCGCGGGGGTACCAGTAGCCGCCGATCCTCAGCCATTGGGGGGCGGCCGCGGCGAGGATGCGCTTGGCGATGATGAGCGTGCAGTCCTCGTGGAACGCGGCGTGGTTGCGGAACGAGCCCATGAAAAGTTTGAGGGACTTGCTTTCGACGAGCTTCGCGTCGGGCACGTAGTCGATGACGAAATGGGCGAAATCGGGCTGGCGGGTGATCGGGCAGAGGGTGGTAAATTCGGGGCAGGTGAAGCGCACCGCGTAGAGGGTGCCGGCGTGGGGATTGGGGACGGTCTCGATCACCGCCTCCTCGGGCGAGGCGGGAACAGGCACGCGATGGCCGAGCTGGGTCAGGTCGCTCATGGTGCGGCCTCGAAGTCGGCGAGCTTGCCGGCGGCGATCGCCGCGCGCATCCCGGCCATCAGGTCAGCGTAATAGGTCAGATTGTGCTGGGTCAGCAGCATGCTCGCCAGGATCTCGCCGCTCTTCGCCAAATGATGGAGATAGGCGCGGCTGAACCCGGTGCAAGCGGGACAGCGGCATTCGGGATCGAGCGGGGCCGGGTCGGCGGCGTGGCGGGCGTTGCGCAGGTTGAGGGCGCCCTGTCGCGTGAAGGCCTGGGCGGTGCGGCCGGAGCGGGTCGGCAGCACGCAATCGAAGAGGTCGATCCCGCGTTTGACCGCGCCGACGAGGTCCGACGGCTTGCCGACCCCCATCAGGTAGCGCGGCTGGTCTTCGGGGAGGCACGGCACGGTCGCATCCAGCACCGCGAAAGTCGTTTCCTGCCCCTCGCCGATCGCGAGCCCGCCGACCGCATAGCCGTCGAACCCGATCGCGATCGTGCCGGCGGCCGAGCGCTCCCTCAGATCGGGGTGAACGCCACCCTGGACGATCCCGAAGATGCCGTGGCCCGGCCGGTCGACAAAGGCGCGGCGCGAGCGGTCGGCCCAGCGCAGCGTCAATTCCATCGACGCGAGGATCGCCTCGCGCTCGGCCGGGAATGCCGCGCACTCGTCGAACGCCATCGTGATGTCGGCGCCGAGCAGGTGCTGGATCTCGATCGAACGCTCGGGCGTCAGGAGATGGCGGCTGCCGTCGAGATGCGAGCGGAAGGCGACGCCCTGTTCGCTGATGGTGCGCAGCTTCGCCAGCGACATGACCTGGAACCCGCCGGAATCGGTCAGGATCGCGTGCGGCCAGTTCATGAATTTGTGCAAGCCTCCGAGCTCGGCGACCCGCTCGGCCGTGGGGCGCAGCATCAGGTGGTAGGTGTTGCCGAGGACAATCCGAGCGCCGGTCTCGGCGACGGATTGCGGCGTCATCGCTTTTACCGTCGCGGCGGTGCCGACGGGCATGAAGGCCGGCGTCTCGATCGTGCCGTGCGCCGTATGGAGGCGGCCGGTGCGGGCACGGCCATCGCGAGCGGTGATGTCGAAGGCGAGGGTCATCGCGTGTTGGTCGAGGTCCGGTTTCTCGCTGGCTGCCCGCATCTTACGCCGGATTGCGGGCGAGACGCCCGCGGTCCAAGTCGGCGACTTCGATCAGGCACGCGTCGCCGTAGGAGAAGAAGCGGTAGCCGGTGTCGACGGCGTGAGCGTAGGCGGCTTTGATGCGGCCGAGGCCGGCAAGGGCGGCGACGAGCATCAGCAGCGTCGATTTCGGCAGGTGGAAGTTCGTCAGGATCAGATCGATCGAGCGGACCTTTGTGCCGGGGAGGATGTAAAGGCGGGTTTCGCCGGCGAAGGGGTGGAATTCGGAATTGTCGGCAAGCGCGGTTTCGAGGAGGCGGAGACTTGTGGTGCCGACGGCGATTATGCGGCCGCTGCGTCTGCGCGTCTCGTTGAGGCGGCGGGCGGCGTCTCCGCTGAGGGTGCCCCATTCGGCGTGCATCTTGTGGTCGCGCGGGTCGTCTTCCTTGACCGGGAGGAAGGTGCCGGAGCCGACATGGAGAGTCAGGGTCAGCCATTCGATCCCGCGCGCCTCGATCGCGTGCAGCAGGGCCGGAGTGAAATGGAGGCCGGCGGTCGGTGCGGCGACGGCGCCTTCGTGGCGGGCGAACATCGTCTGGTAGTCGGCGCGGTCGCGGCCTTCCGGCCCGCCAGGGCGCGGGATGTAGGGCGGCAATGGCGTCACGCCGTGGCGCTGCAAGGCGTCGCGGAAGGCCGGCGGGTCGAGGTCGAAGGCGAGGGTGACGTCGCCTTCCGGGTGCTTTTCGGCGACGGTTGCGGCGAAATCCTCGGCGAAGGCGATGCGGTCGCCGGGGCGGAGCCGTCGGGCGCCCTTGGCGAAGGCGCGCCAGGCGCCGCCGCCGAGATCGCGGTGCAGGGTGATTTCCACCCGCGCCTCGCGGCGTTTCCCGGTAAGGTGGGCCGGGATCACCTTGGTGTCGTTGAAGACGAGAAGATCGCCCGGGCGCAGCAAATCGGGCAGGTCGGCGATATGGCGGTCGGCGAAATCGCCGGCCGCGGGGATGACGAGGAGCCGGGCCGCCTCACGGGGCTCGGCCGGGTGCGCGGCGATGCGCTCGCGCGGCAGCGGGTAGTCGAAATCGTCGAGCCGCATCAGTCCCCGGGACTGCAATGGCCGGGCTTGACGTTGCCGGCGCCGTCGCTGCGCGCCAGGCAGTCGTTGCGGTAGCTCTTCGCATCGCCGCTTTTCTTGGCGCAGACCGGCGCATAGGTCGTCGGGCAGCCGGATGCGGCGGCGGAAATGTGCTTTGGCAGGGGCGAGGGCGAGGGCACCGGCAGCTTCTGCGCCATCACCGGCGTGCCGGTCAACAGGGCCGCGACGATGATCGCGAGATGTGATCGCATGACGCATCCTCCGAGCCGGTCCGTCCCGGCTTTGTCGGGCAAACCGGCATGGTTCCTGCTATCCTCCCCGCAATCAAAGCGAGCAGGGGAGGCTTCCAATGACACAACATCCGACGCGGCGGGATTTCGCCAAAACAGCGGCCGGCGCCGCGGCGCTCGCCGCGACCGCGCCATGGACGAGCGCCCGCGCGGCCGGCCCGAAGACGCTGCGGTTTATCGCGCAATCCGACCTGCGCGTGCTCGATCCGATCTGGACCACGGCCTATGTCACCCGCAACCATGGGTACATGGTGTTCGACACCCTCTTCGCGCTCGACTCCAAATTTCAGCCGCACCCGCAGATGGTCGACGATTTCCACGTGTCGGACGACAAGCTGACCTACAGCTTCACGCTGCGCGACGGGCTCAAATTCCATGATGGGCAGCCGGTCCGCGCCATCGACTGCACGACCTCGCTGACCCGCTGGATGGCGCGCGACGCGCTCGGCCAGGTGATGGCGAAGTCGATCGACAAGATGGCGCCCGACGGCGACAAGGCCTTTACAATCAAGCTCAAGGAGGCATTTCCGCTCTTGATCGACGGGCTGTCGAAGGTGTCGACCCTCGTGCCGTTCATCATGCCCGAGCGGCTCGCCAAGACCGACCCGTTCACGCAAGTGACCGAGATGGTCGGGTCGGGGCCATTCCAGTTCAAGAAGGACGAGTTCCAGCCCGGCAACAAGGTCGTCTATACGAAATTCGCCGACTATGTGCCGCGGAAGGAGCCGCCCGATTGGGCGTCGGGCGGCAAGGTGGCGAAGGTCGACCGGGTCGAGTGGCTCTACGTGCCCGACAAGACGAGCGCCGCCGCCTCGATCAACGCGGGCGAGGTCGATTGGTGGGAGGATCCGCCGACCGACCTCCTGCCGGTGCTGACCGCGAATTCCGATGTGACGGTCGCCAATTACGACCCGATCGGCATCATGACGATGGTGCGGTTCAACCAGCTCTTTCCGCCCTTCGACAATGAAAAGATGCGCGAGGCGGTGCTGTCGGTCACCAACCAGGCGGATTTCATGGCCACCCTCGCCGGCGACAAGAAGAACTGGCAGGTCTGCGCCTCGTTCTTCGCCTGCGGCACGCCGATGTCGAGCGATGCCGGGTCGGAGGCGCTGACGGGCCCGCGCGATTTCGACAAGGCGAAGAAGATGATCGCCGATGCCGGCTACAAGGGCGAGAAGATCGTCGTCCTCGACGGGGTCGATCTCGCACCGCCGCATACCGGGGCGGTCGTCGTCGCCGACCTGATGAAGAAGCTCGGGCTCAATGTCGATCTGCAGGCGATGGATTGGGGACAAGAAGTCACCCGCCGCGCCTCGAAGAAGCCGCCGGATGAGGGCGGGTGGAACGTGTTCGCCACCGGCTGGGTCGGCGCCGACATGCTCGACCCGACGGTCAACCAGGGGCTGCGCGCAAACGGCGACGGCGCCTGGTTCGGCTGGGCCAAGGACCCGAAGATCGAGGAGCTGCGGGCCGCCTGGATCAAGGCCACGACCACGGACGACCGCAAGAAGATCGCGGTGCAGCTTCAGGAAGAGGCGTTCAAGAGCGTCCCCTACATTCCGACCGGCATGTTCATGCAGAAAACCGCCTATCGGAACAACATCAAGGGCCGGCTCCTCGCCCCGGCGATCCTGATGTGGAATGTGGAGAAGACTTGAACGAAAAGGGAGGGGCGGGCGCGGCGCCCGCGCTCCTTTGCCTTCCGGCGCTTGCGCAGGAGGAGCGCGGGCGAGACGCCCGCATCCCCAACCGACTTAGGAGCACCCCATGGCCATCGAAATCCTCGGCATTCACCACCACGCGACGCGGATCGACGCGGACGCGGAGAAGCTCGCCGCGGTGCAGCGGTTTTACAAGGACGTGCTCGGCCTCGGCGCCGATCCCGGGCGGCCGACGATCCCCGGCGTGCCCGGGTTCTGGATCAATGTCGGCGAGGGCGGGCAGATCCACCTGATCGCCGGCGCTCAGCCGTCGCCGCTCGCGAAGGGGCCCGGCCAGGACCCGACGATCCCGCATGTCGCGCTCTCGGTCGCCGACATCCAGGCGACCAAGGCCGAGCTCGACCGGCTCGGGGTCAAATACTGGTCGATGACCGGGATCAACGGGCCCGAGGCCGAGCAGGTCTTCGTCAACGACCCCAGCGGAAACATGGTCGAGCTGCACCAGGTCGACCAGTGCCGCTGCGCCGCCGAGGGTCGTTCCTAGGACGGAAAAGCGAAGCGCATTCCGCCGTTCGACCGGCGATGGCGGGTTACGCTTCGCTCACCCGCCCTACTTTTCGAGGAGCTTCGCGCCCGGCGGGGTCGGCACGTCGAAGACGTTGAGCGTGACCGAGACGAACGAGTAGTAGCCGATCAGCCCGGCCAGATCGACGACGCCCTGGCGGCCCCAGCGTTTCTCGACGGCGGCGTAGGTCGCATCGTCGACGCGGTGGTCGCGGTAATAATTGTTGGCGAAGTCGTAGACGATCTGGTCGTCGGGATCGTCGAATTTGGGCGCTCGGCGCTCGGCGATCGCGTCGATCTGCTCCTGGCTGAGCCCGGCGTTGAGGCCGAGGCGGACATGCGCGGCCCATTCGAACTGCGCGGTCCAATAGCGCGCCGTGCAGAGGATCGCGATCTCGGTCTGCTTGTTGGTGAGCTGGGTCCCGAACCGGACGTGGCCGCCGAGCTTGTGCGCATGGTCGGCGAGGCCGGGGCTGTCGAGCCACACATGCACCGGCGGCGGCACCGCGCCGCGCGGACCCGCCTTGCAATCGTTGTAGACGCGGCGCTGCTCGGCGTTGAGCTCGCTTTCTTCCTTGACGCGATAGCGAGGCATTCCGGTTCTCCGTCATGGGCGGGTGGTAGGATGGGCCGAGCATAGCGAAGCCCATCGACAAAGAGGATTCACCACAGAGGCATCGAGACACAGAGGTGCTTCGCGCTCGATACCTCCGTGTCTCGGTGGCTCTGTGGTGAAATTGACGGGCGTCGCTATGCTCAGCCCTTGCTACGGAATTGGAGAGATTGGATGGAGCGGCGGAAACTGGGCGATCTGGAGGTGTCGGCGGTCGGGCTCGGCTGCGCGACGATGACGCCGTTCTATGACGATCCCGACCGGTCGGCGGGGATCGCGACGATCCGGCGGGCGGGCGAGCTGGGCGTCGATTTTCTCGACAGCTCGGACGCCTACGGCGCCGGGCGCAACGAGGAGCTGATCGCCGAAGCGGTCGCCGGTCATCGCGACGAGTTCGCGATCGCCAGCAAGTTCGGGAATATCGGGCTCCAGGGCGGGCCCAAGCTTGCCGACGGGCGGCCCGAATACGTCAAGGAATGCTGCGACAGGAGCCTCGCGCGGCTCAAGACCGACGTGATCGACCTCTACTATATCCACCGCGTCGACGCCGACGTGCCGATCGAGGACACGATCGGCGCGATGGCCGAGCTTGTCGCGGCCGGCAAGGTCAAGCATCTCGGCATTTGCGAGGTCGGTGCGGCGACGCTCAGGCGGGCGCATGCGGTGCACAAGATCGCCGCGGTGCAGATCGAGTATTCGCTGTGGTCGCGCGATGTGGAGGCGGAAATCCTGCCGACTTGTCAGGAGCTCGGGATCGGCTTTGTGCCCTATAGCCCGCTCGGCCGGGGCTTTCTGACCGGCAACGTGACGACGCTCGACACGCTGCGAGAGGACGATGCCCGCCGCCGCATGCTGCGGTTTCAGGGCGACAACATGCGCCGCAACCTGGCCCTCGTCGAAGAATTGAAGGCGCATGCCGCATCGCTGAACTGCACCCCGGCGCAGCTTTGCCTCGCCTGGGTGTTGTCGCGCGGCGATTACATCGTGCCGATCCCCGGGACGAGCCACACGCACTATCTCGAACAGAACGCCGCCGCGGCCGGGATCAAGCTCAACGCCGACACCGAGGACGCGCTGAACCATGTCTTCGCTCCGGGCGCCGCCGCCGGGCCGCGCTATCCGGAGGCATATCTGGCACGCATCGGTATTTGATCCCGCGTCATTGCCCCGATCGGCGGAGAGGGGAATCCGGCGACGGCCGCGCTCCTTTCCTTGCGGCACTTTTGCGGGATGTTCCATTCGCGCAATCGGTTAGGATCGCCGCAACAAAATCGGGGAGGACAGGCGGAGATGCGTAAGTCATTTGCGATGCTGCTGGGGGCGGCGCTGCTGCTCGCGGGCGGCATGGGGCAGGCACGGGCACAGGCGCCCTCCGGCCAGCCGATCAAGATCGGGTTCGGCATGGCCGAGACCGGCGGGCTCGCGGGGGCCGGCAAGCAGGCGCTGCTGGCGATCGAGATCTGGGCCGAGGAGGTCAACGCCAAGGGCGGGATCATGGGCCGGCCGGTGCAGCTCGTGCACTATGACGACCAGTCGAACCCGGCGACCGTCCCGGGCCTTTTCACCAAGCTCCTCGACGTCGACAAGGTGGACATCATCGTCGGCGATTACGGCACCAACCTGTTGGCGCCGGCGATGCCGATCGTGATTCAGCACAAGATGACGTTCTTTGGCCTGTTCGGCCTCGATGTGAACAGGGAATTCCACTACGACCGGTATTTCTCGATGCAGCCGGCCGGCGGGCCGGACCCCAGCGCGAGCTTCTCGAAGGGGTTCTTCGAGCTCGCCGCGGCGCAGAAGCCGAAGCCGAAGACGCTGGCGATCATCGCCGCCGATGCCGAGTTCCCGAAAAACGCCTCGGACGGCGCGCGGAAGAACGCCAAGGAAGCCGGGCTCGAAATCGTCTACGACAAGACCTATCCCCCGACGACGACCGATTTCAGCCCGATCATCCGCGCGATCAATGCGTCCAACGCCGATGTCGTGTACAGCGCCTCGTATCCGCCCGACGCGGTCGGCATGGTGCGCGCCGCCAACGAGATCGGCCTCAACGCGAAGCTGTTCGGCGGCGGGCTTGTCGGGCTGCAATACGGGAACTTCAAGAAGCAGCTCGGGCCGCAGCTCAACGGCATCGTAACCTATGATTTCTGGGAGCCGGCGCCGACGCTCAAATTTCCCGGCGTCGACGAGTTCCTGAAGAAATACCAGGAGAAGGCGCAGGGCGCCGGGGTCGACCCGCTCGGGTACTATCTGGCGCCATTCGCTTACGCCAACATGCAGGTCGTACAGCAGTCGATCGAGGGAGCGAAGAGCCTCGACCAGGGTAAGCTCGCCGACTTCCTCCGCGCCAACACGTTCAAGACGATCGAGGGCGACATCAAGTACGGGTCGAACGGCGAATGGGCCGAGCCGCGCGTGCTGATGGTGCAATACCACGGCGTCCAGGGCGACGACCTCGCGCAGTGGAAGAACGACAGCCGGCAAACGATCCTGTGGCCGCCGAAATACGCCACGGGCAAGCTGAACTACCCGTACGCGGACGCGAAGAAGGCGCCGTAAGTCCGTTAGCGTCATTGCGGGGAGCGTAGCGACGCGGCAATCTCGGGCGGAGGAGCCTCCTGCGGATCGGTATTGCCGCGCTGCGCTCGCAATGACACAGAAGATGTGAGAGGCGGCGGATGAAGTTTGGATTGTTCGGCGGTGCCCGCACCGAGATGGGCGAGCAGGCGAGCGACAGCCGCATCTATACCGACTACGTCGACTATATTTGCGAGGCGGAGGAGCTCGGCTATCACAGCGTGTTCCTGGTCGAGCATCATTTCACCGGGTTTGGGCAGATCTCGGCGACGCTCGGGTTTCTGACCTACCTCGCGGCCAAGACTTCGAAAATCCGGCTTGGCACCGCCGTGCTCGTGTTGCCCTGGCACAACCCGGCGCTGCTCGCTGAGCAGGCGGCTACCCTCGACCTCCTTTCGAACGGCCGGTTCGATTTCGGGATCGGCAAGGGGTATCGCTGGGGCGAGTTCCACGGCTTCTGCATGCCGATGGAGGAGGCTGAGGCGCGGTTCGAGGAGACCGTCGAGTTCCTGCGCAAGGCGTGGACCACGAAAGGTCGGTTCTCGCATCACGGCCGGTTCTGGAATTACGAGGATGTCGTCGTCGAGCCGGCACCGGTGCAAAGGCCGCACCCGCCGCTCTGGGTCGGCGCGGCGAGCCCGGGATCGATCCGCAACGCCGCCGATCTCGGCTACAACCTGCTCCTCGGCCAGGCCGGCAGCCCGGAGGTCGTCGCCGAGGGGATCTCGATCTATCGGCGGCAGATAGAAGGACTGGGCCGGACCTACGATTCATCGATGGTCGGGCTGACCCGGGCCCTCCACATCGCGATGAACGACGACGAGCGCGAGGCGGCGCACAAGCTGCGCATGCGGTTCATGCAGAACGTGGCCGACCTGTCGCTGTCGCCGACCGGCGGGTCGCCGACCCTCGGCCGCCCGCGCCGCCGCCTGACCGAAGAGGAGATGCGCCGCGCCAACGAAACCGACGCGCTCCTCGGTAAGCCCGACGAGATCATCGAGCGGATCAAGAAGCTCCAGGCCGGCGGCGTCGAATACATCATGGTCATCGACGTCGGTGGCTCCCGCGATCACCTCCGGATGTTCGCGAAAGAGGTGATGCCGGCGTTCGCGTAGGCCGCTTTTGACCCTGTCGGGTACGTCGACGGATGCCTACCTTCTCGGTGTCCACAACGGGAAGGGACTGCCATGCGTGCGCATCGCCTGAACGCCTATCAGCTTTGCCCCCGGCCGTGACCCCCATCGCCGACACCCAGGCGCCCGACGACGCCTATGACGCGCTGCGCAAGCCTTCCGACGAGAAGGAGGTCGTCGACCTGACGACGCTGATTGGAATGATCAATCTGTGGAACCGGCTGGCGATCAGCCTGCGCTACGAGCACCCGACCCCGTGAGCGCGCTCGAATTGCGGCACGCCGAGACTGCCGAGGAAATCGCCGCCTGTTTCCCGGTGATGCGCTCGCTGCGGCCGCACCTTACCGGGCCGGACGAGCTGATCGAACGGGTCACGAGGCAGCAGCGCGAGGCCGGCTATCGGCTCCTCGCCGGGTGGCGCGACGGCGTGCCGGTTGCGCTTGCCGGGTATCGGGTCGAGGAGAACCTGATCCACGGCCGGTTCATCTATGTCGACGATCTCGTCTCGGCCGAGGGCGTGCGACGCGAGGGGCTCGGGGCGAAGCTGCTCGAAGGGGTCGCGGCGATCGGGCGCGAGACGGGGCTGAAGCGGCTCGTGCTCGACACCGGCATCGACAATGTTTTTGCCCATCGCTTCTATTATCGCCAGGGGCTGCTCGCGCGCGCCCTCAGGTTCAGCCGGGAGCTGTGATGACCGCGATCCTGCAAATCCTCACGAGCCCGCGGCCGGCGTCGCACAGCCGGCGAATGGCTGGCGAGGTCGTCGCGCGGATCGCGGCGCGGCATCCCGGCGCGTCGATCGTCACCCGTGACCTCGCCTCAGAGAACCCGCCGCATCCCGATGTCGACCTCTACGACGCGATCCTGTCGCCGACCCCCGATGACGACCCGCGCTTCGCGCTGTCGGAGACCTATATCCGCGAGCTCGAAGCGGCGGATTTCGTCGTGATCGGGACGCCGGTGAACAATTTCTCGGTGCCCTCGACGCTGAAGGCGTGGATCGACCATATCGTCCGCATCCGCCGCACCTTCCAATCGACGCGAGAGGGCAAGATCGGCCAGCTGCGCGACCGCCCGGTCATCATCGTCACCGCGCATGGCGGTTTCGTCACGATCCCGCCGGTGCAGCCCGACCACCTGACCGATTACGTGCGCGTGATCTTTGAGACGATCGGCATCCCGTCGGTCGAGTTTCTCCGCCTCGAAGGCATGAGCCGCGGGCCGGAAGCCGTCGCCCGCGCGCTCGATGCCGCGGATAGCTGGATGGTGCAAAGGCTGCCGCAGCTGATCGGGTAAAGGCCGCAGGGCGGAAAAACGTAGGCGCATTCCGCCAATCTTCGCGCCGCCGACGGCGGAACGCGCTCCGCTTTTCCGCCCTACCTCTAATCCGGGAGGGGTGGGGCGCCAAACAAACGGGCGAAGGCGACGCCGGCCCAGACCGCGACTAAACACGCGACGACCGAGATCACGACATTTCCCGCCGCGCCCCACCAGCGCTGCTGTTGCGCCAGCTCCAGGGTCTGCAAGCTGAACGACGAGAATGTCGTGAACCCGCCGCAAATACCGACGAGGACAAAGGCGCGGGCATTCAGCGACCCCGGCATGGCGCCGGTCGGGCCGCTCAGCGCGCCGTAGAACCCGATGACGAACGACCCGATGATGTTGATGAAGATCGTGCCCCACGGGTAATTGGGGCCGAGCCACGCCGCGACCGCGCCGCCTATCCCAAATCGTGCCGTGCTGCCGAGTGCGCCGCCGAGGGCGACCCAGAGGTAGGTGGTCAGCATCCGGCGGGGCCGGGATAGAGGTGGTGCGTCCTTCGAGACGCGCCCTGAGGGCGCTCCTCAGGATGAGGAGGGATTGGGGATGCCACCACCGTCCTACCCCACCCTGAGGAGCCCGCGGAGCGGGCGTCTCGAAGGACGCACGGCGTTACTGCCGGCGCTCAAATATCCGCGTAGATGTGGGTTTCGGCCTGGGCGCCGGGGTGGGTTACGGCGCCTTTTTCGGCGTCTTGCACGGTCTGCGCATATTTCCACAGGGTGCCCGACTGGTAATCGTGGCGGCGCGGGGTCCAAGCGGCCTTGCGGGAGGCGAGCTCGGTGTCGGAGAGCTGGACGTCGATCGTGCCCTTGACCGCGTCGATCGTGATCATGTCGCCGTCGTTGAGGAGGCCGATCGGGCCGCCGACCGCCGCCTCGGGCCCGACATGGCCGATGCAGAAGCCGTGGCTCGCCCCGGAGAAGCGGCCGTCGGTGATGAGCGCGACCTTTTCGCCCATGCCCTGGCCGACGAGCGCGCCCGTCGTCTGCAGCATCTCCCGCATCCCGGGGCCGCCCTTCGGGCCCTCGTAGCGGATGATGATGACGTCGCCTTCCTTGTAGGTGCGGTTGGTGACGGCCTGGAACGCGTCCTCCTCGCAATCGAAGCAGCGCGCGGGGCCGGTGAATTCGAGCCGCTCCATCCCGGCCACCTTTACGATCGCCCCTTGCGGCGCGAGGTTGCCTTTGAGCACGACGACGCCGCCGGTCGGCGAGAACGGGTTCGAGGTCGGGCGGATGACGTTCTGGCCGCTCGGGAACTTCACGTCCTTGAGGTTTTCGGCGATCGTCTTGCCGGTGACGGTGATGCAGTCGCCGTGCAGATACCCGCCGTCGAGCAGCGCCTTCATCAGCACCGGCACGCCGCCGACATCGTAAAGGTCTTTCATCACATATTCGCCGCCCGGCTTGAGGTTGCCGATATAGGGCGTGCGCGCGTAGATCTTGCCGACCTCGTGCAGGTCGAAATCGATCCCGCACTCATGGGCGATCGCCGGCAGGTGGAGCCCCGAATTGGTCGAGCCGCCGGCCGCCGCGACGACCGCCGCGGCATTTTCCAGCGCCTTCCGGGTGACAATGTCGCGCGGCCGCAGGTTGCGCCGGATCAGCTCCATGACCTGCTGGCCCGAGGCCTCGGCATAGGCGTCGCGCGAGTCGTAGGGCGCCGGCGCGCCGGCCGAGCCGGGGAGGGCGAGGCCGATCGCCTCGGACACTGCGGCCATCGTGTTTGCGGTGAACATGCCGCCGCACGAGCCCGATGACGGGCAGGCGACGCATTCGAGCTCGTGCAATTCCTCGTCGGTCGCGTCGTTGACGCTGTGCTTGCCGACCCACTCGTAGACATCGCCGATCGTCACGTCATGGCCCTGGAAGCGGCCCGGCATGATCGACCCGCCATACATGAAGACGCTGGGCACATTGAGACGTACCATCGCCATCATCATGCCGGGCAGCGATTTGTCGCAGCCGGCGAGGCCGACGAGCGCGTCATAGCAATGCCCGCGCATCGTGAGCTCGACCGAATCGGCGATGATCTCGCGGCTGATGAGGGACGCCTTCATCCCGGCATGGCCCATCGCGATGCCGTCGGTGACCGTGATCGTCGTGAATTCGCGCGGCGTGCCGTGCGCGGCGGCGACGCCCTTCTTCGCGGCCTGGGCTTGCCGGGAGAGGGCGATGTTGCACGGCGCCGCCTCGTTCCAGGTCGTCGCGACGCCGACGAGCGGCTGGTCCTCGATCTGCTCGCGCGTCAGCCCCATCGAATAGAGAAAGGCGCGGTGCGGCGCGCGCTCGGGCCCGACCGTGACGTGGCGGCTCGGCAGGCGCGATTTGTCGATCGCCGGTTTGCGAGCATCGTCGGGCATTTGCCTCTCCTTTTGAGGGCCAAAGGTTAGGGCCGGCAACGTACCGGTCTGCCCCCCGCCGATCAATGGAAAGGCGCGGTGAAAGACCCGTCGGCGACGTTCAGCCGCCGCTCGACACCAGCTCGAGATTGCCTCGGGTTTCGTAGGCGAGGAGGAAGGTGAGGCCCGAGGCGAGCAGCATGGCCCCGGCGATGATGCACCAGACCAGCGTCAGGTTGCCGAGCCCGATCAAGACGCCCGCGATCAGCGGCGAGGCCATCCCGCCAAAACGGCCCCACCCCATCGCCAGTGCCGTGCCTTTGCCGCGGATGCGCACCGGGTAGACCTCGGGCGTGTACACGGTCATCGCCAGCGAGCCCTGGTCTTGGAAGAAGGCGTAGGCCATCGCGGTCAGCAGCAGGCTCGTCTCCGTTATCGCCTGGGTGAAGCCGAGCGCGGCGATCCCGGCGATGCCGTAGCCGAGCACGATCAGCCGGCGCCGGCCGATCACATCGACGATCGCGACCGCGCAAAGCCGCGAGACGACCTGCGTGCCAGCGACGATGAAGGTGTAGAAGAGCGTCCGGCTCAGCTCGATGTGGTAGTAGGTCGAGTAGATCGTCGGCAGCCACACCGAAAACCCCGTCGCCGCAAAGTTCGAGCAGAACCACAAGGCCCAGGTGTGGACGATGCGGCGGGCATAGGGCGCCGTGAAGAGGTCGCCGAACGTCGCTTCAGGTACCGCCGGCCGCACGGGCATCGCCGCCACCTGGCGCCCGGCCTGGGCGAGGTCTGCCTCGGTGACGCCGACATAGGCGAGCGATGCGCGTGCCTCCTCCTGGCGGCCCTGGGCGGCAAGCCAGCGCGGCGATTCCGGGACCGTGCGGCGGATCAGGAAGACGAGGATTGCCGGCAGCACGCCGATCG
This sequence comes from Allostellaceae bacterium, assembly GCA_036489765.1. GTDB lineage: Bacteria > Pseudomonadota > Alphaproteobacteria > ATCC43930 > CGMCC-115725 > DATARH01. The sequence goes on from DASXFE010000157.1 coordinate 87,958, forward strand.
CGAAAAGCCAGCGCCAGCTCACATGCGGGACCAGGGCCAGCGCGGCGCCGGCGGCGCAGAAATAGCCCATCGGCCAGGACATCGGCAGCATCGCCGCGACCCGGCCGCGAATGCCGGCCGGCGCGTACTCGGTGACGAGGGCCTGATCGATCGGCACCATTCCGCCGAGGCCGAGGCCAGTCAGGAACCGCGCGCCCACCAGCATGCCAAGAGACATCGACAGCCCGGCGATCCCGGTAAACAGCGAAAAGGTCAGCACGGTCGCGGCAAAGACGATGCGGCGGCCCCAGCGGTCGGCGACCCAGCCCCAGCACCACGACCCGACCCCCATCCCGGCGAGCGCCGCCGAGCCGGCAAGCCCGATCTGCTGCGGCGACAGGCCGAACTCAACGCGGATCTTCGGCAACGCGTAGGCGACGATCGTGATGTCGAACGAATCGAACAGAAACCCGGCGGCTGCGACCGCGATGATGAACTTGAGCGCCCCGTTGAGCCCCATGTTGTCAATGGCGCGCCCGATGATCTCGGGCGTCAGGGGCTGGGCCTCAGGGGTACGTGCTGCTGCGGCCTGCATGGGTCTAGGTGCTTCCTCCCAAAGACGGCGCCGGCGCCGTCCATCTTCGTTAACGGAGAGCTTATCCGCCCGCCGCATTGTCCGCACCGATGGCCTGCGCCGGTCTGCCCGCCCCGCGTTGCATGGCGTTGCAGGAGGGCGCATCTTCTGAGGACGACGACGGGAGGGTGCGCGATGGCGGCGGTGATCGACAGGCGAGAGGTGCGGGTGCGGCCGACCGGGGCGGCGCTGGCGGCCGATATCGAGGGCGTCGATCTGGCCGGTGCGGTGACGCCCGAGACGATGGCGGCAGTCGAGAAGGCCTGGGCCGACAACCTCGTGCTGCGCTTCCGCGACCAGCGTCTTAGTGACGACGACCTGATGCGGTTCAGCCGACATTTCGGCGAGCTCGACTGGGCGCCGGTCGCGTCGAGCAGCGACGCGCACGAGGGCCGGAGCTATATCATGGTGGTGTCGAATGTCGTCGAGAACGGCGAGGCGATCGGCCAGCTCGGCGCCTACGAGGCGGTGTGGCACACCGACATGTCGTACATCGCCGAGCCGCCGCGCGCGTCGCTGCTCTATTCGCTCGAAGTGCCGGAAAGCGGCGGCGATACCGGGTTCAGCAACATGTACCGAGCGCTGGAGACGCTGCCCGCCGATCTGCGCCAGGCGATCAAGGGCCGCGTCTGCCGCCACGACGCCAGCCGCAACGCCGCCGGGGAGCTCCGCCGTGGTCACGTCGATGCACCCGACCCGTCGCAGACCGTCGGCGCCGACCACCCGATCGAACGCACCCACCCGGTGACGGGCCGCCAGGCGCTGTATCTGGGCCGCCGGCGCAACGCCTATATCCCCGGCATGTCGCTCGCCGACAGCGAGGCGCTGCTCGAGGCTCTCTGGGCGCATGCGAGCAACCCCGAGCTTGCCTGGTACCAGCAGTGGCAGGTCGGCGACCTGATCATGTGGGACAACCGCTGCACGATGCACCGGCGCGACGCCTTCGATCCCGAGGCACGGCGCGTCATGCATCGCACCCAGGTCAAGGGCGACAAGCCCTACTGATATTCACGATCCGACGTAGAGCGGAACCCGCGACCAAGGGCGGGGTTGTTTCCGCTTGTGCGGCCGTATGAAACTTCCGAAAAGGGCGCACAGTCGATACGGGGGGTACGGGATGCGTAATCTGGCGTGGCTGGCCGGTCTTTTGCTGCTGGCTGCCTGCGGCGGCGATGATGCGCCGACGGGGACGACGAAGCTGACGCTCCGAGACCCGGCGTGGGAGGCGGTCAACGTTCAGCTCCTGGTCACCAAGAACGCAAATTGCGACACGCGCGACAGAAATGTGCTGTCGAGCCAGCAGATCGTGATGAAGAAGGACCAGGATCATTCGGTCGACGTGCCCGACGGCGCCGCGCTGTGCTGGCGCCACGACCGCGACCCGAAACACCCCACCGAGGGCGACTGGTCGGGCTGGACCCGCGCCCAGCTCAACCCAGGCTATCCCACCAAGACCGACCTGTAGGCGCGATCGGCGAAGGCGAACTGTGTTTTTCGTGAATTTGATCTGAGTTAAACCAAGACCGTCTTCCGGATGGGTCGTCGCATTTACCAAGCGTCACAGTGGAACTCTCAGTCCTTAACTTTGTTTCTGGGATGGACGTGCCACAGGGTGACGCTGATGCTGTACTGGGCAGTAGTATTCCTCATCATCGCGATCGTAGCCGCCATTTTCGGCTTTGGCGGAATCGCCGTGGCCGCCACGGGGATCGCCAAGGTCCTGTTCTTTATCTTCATTGTCATCTTCTTGATCAGCCTGATATTCGGGCTGTCCCGCCGGCGGCGCCCGCCCATCTGAGGGGCCGCGTTCCGCCTCCAGACGCGGAAATTCAGGCTGACGCCGCACCCGCGATGAGCCGGTATACGCCGGCGTCCTCGATACATTAAGCTGGTCGCAGCAATTCACCGCTGCACCTATCGAGGGAGCCCGCCGATGCAGGTCATCAACGCAATCGCCAAAATCCTCAAGAAAGAGGGCGTCGAATGGCTGATCGGGTATCCGGTCAACCCGATCATCGAGGGCGCGGCGGCCGAGGATATCCGCACGATCATGGTGCGGCAGGAGCGCATCGGGCTCCACATGTGCGACGCGATCGCCAAGACGACCTCGGGCGACAAGGTCGGCGTGTTTGTGATGCAGCACGGGCCGGGCACCGAGAACGCCTTTGGCGGCGTCGCGCAATCCTATGGCGACTCGACCCCGGTCGTCGTGCTGCCGGCGGGTTATGCACGCAATATCAACCAGGTGCATCCGAACTTCAACGCGGCACTCAACTTCCGCCACGTGACCAAATTGTCCGAGCAGGTGACCGTCGCCGACGCGTCGGTCGAGGCCTTGCGGCGGGCGTTTACGACGGTCAGCAACGGCCGGCCGGGCCCGGTGCTGGTCGAGTTCCCGACCGATATTCTGCGCTCCGACATCCCCGACGCGCTGGTGGACGAATACAAGGCGGCGCCGCGGCTCAAGAGCGGCCCCGACCCTCGGGACGTGTCGAAGATTGCCGAGGCGCTGGTCGCGGCCGAGCGGCCGGTGATCTGTGCCGGGCAGGGCGTCCACTATGGCAAGGCGTGGCCGCAGCTGAAGGCGCTGGCCGAGCTCCTCGAAGCCCCGGTCATGACGACCTTGGGGGGCAAGAGCGCCTTTCCGGAGAGCCATCCGCTGTCGCTCGGCTCGGGCGGCATCGGTATCGGCGCCCACCTCTGGCATGCGCTGCAGAACGCCGACTTCATCTTCGGCATCGGCTGCAGCTTTACCCGCACGAGCTTTGGCACCGCGATGCCGACGGGCAAGAAGATCGCGCACGCGACCCTCGATGCCTATGCGATCAACAAGGACATCCCGGTCGACCTGGGTGCGGTCGGCGACGCCGGGCTGACGCTCGACGCGGTACTCGAAGAGGTCAAGGACCGGCTCAAGGGCAAGCAGCGCGACCGGCTCGCCGGGGTGACCCGCGAAATCCGCGGACATCGCGAGGAATGGCTCGGCAAGTGGAAGCACCGGCTGGAGGCGAACACCGCGCCGATCTCGCCCTATCGCATCGTCTGGGACCTGCTACACACCGTCGATGTCGACAACACGATCATCACCCATGACGCGGGCAGCCCGCGCGACCAGATATCGCCGTTCTGGATGAGCAACAAGCCGCTTTCCTATCTCGGCTGGGGCAAGACCACGCAGCTCGGATACGGGCTCGGCCTCGCGATGGGGGCGAAGCTCGCGAACCCCGACAAGCTCTGCATCAATTTCTGGGGCGACGCGGCGATCGGCTTTACGGGCATGGATTTCGAGACCGCCGTGCGTGAGCGGCTGCCGATCCTGTCGATCCTGTCGAACAATTTCTCGATGGCGATCGAGCTGAAGGTGATGCCGATCTCGACCGAGAAGTTCCGCTCGACCGACATCAGCGGCAACTACGCCGATTTCGCCAAGGCCCTCGGCGGCTATGGCGAACGCGTTACCGAGCCGGGCCAGATCAAGGAAGCGATCAAGCGCGGCATCAAGGCGACGCAGGAAGGGAAGCCCGCACTGCTCGAGTTCATCACGGAAAAGGCGACCGACGTTTCGCGGTATCCCTAAGGCGTCATTGCGAGCGCAGCGAAGCAATCTCGGGCCACAGGAAACTCCTCTGATCGAGATTGCTTCGTCACTGCGCTCCTCGCCATGCGCCGCGCCGATGAAGGAAGCAGCCGAGTAGCCCATGCCCGACAGCGCCCTCGTCAACGACCTGCTGCTCCGCCTGCGCCAGATCGTCGGCGACCGCGGCCTACTGACCGATCCCGCCGACACCGCGCCCTATTGCGAGGACTGGCGCCGCCTGTACCGTGGCGCCACGCCGGCGGTCGTGCGTCCGGCTTCGACCGAGGAAGTCGCAGCGGTCGTCAAACTCTGCGTCGAGCGCGGCGTGCCGATCGTGCCGCAGGGCGGGAACACGTCGATGGTCGGCGGCGCGGCGGTGTCGGAGGACGGGTCGCAGGTCATCCTCAGCCTGTCGCGGATGAGCAAGGTGCGCGGCATCGACACGGTCGACATGACGATGGAGATCGAGGCCGGTGTCGTGCTCAAGGCCGCACAGCAGGCGGCCGACGACTCCGGGTGCCTCTTCCCGCTGTCGATCAGCTCCGAGGGCTCGGCGCAGATCGGCGGGGTGCTGGCGACCAATGCCGGCGGCAACAATACGGTCCGCTACGGCAACGCCCGTGATCTCGTGCTCGGGCTCGAGGTCGTGCTGCCCGACGGCACGGTGTGGAACGGGTTGCGGCGGCTGCACAAGGACAACACCGGCTATTGCCTGCGCCAGCTTTTCGTCGGCAGCGAGGGGACGCTCGGGATCATCACCGCCGCTGTCCTCAAGCTCCAGCCGCGGCCGCGCGAGCTCGCCGTGGCGCTGTGCGCGGTGCCATCGGAGGAGGCGGCGCTCAAGCTCTTCGGCCAATGCCGGCGCGATGACGCGGCGGCGATCCAGGCCTTCGAGTACATGTCGGGGGCCGGAATGGACCTGGTCGCGCGGCACATTCCCGGCGCGATGATGCCGCTGCCCGATCCGGCGCAGCATTATGTGCTGGTGGAGTTGGCGACCCCGCGCCAAGGCGCCGACCTCAAGACCCAGCTCGAGCAGACACTCGGCGCCGCGATGGCGGACGGCTTGATCGACGATGCCGTCATCGCCGAAAGCGGGCCGCAGCGTGCCGCGATCTGGAAACTGCGCGAGGAGCATTCGGAGGCGCAGAAGCGCGCCGGCGCCTCGGTCAAGAACGACATCTCGGTGCCCGTGTCGAAGGTGCCCGAACTGATCCGCCGGGCCCGCGCGGCGTGCGAGGCGCTGGTGCCGGGGATCGTCTGCGTGCCGTTCGGTCACCTCGGCGACGGCAACATCCATTTCAACCTGGTGCAGCCCGACGGCGCCGACCCGGACGCCTTCCTTGCCCGCGACCACGAATTGATGGACGCGGTCAACGGGATCGTTCGCGATCTCGACGGCAGCTTTTCCGCCGAGCACGGCATCGGCCGCCTCAAGCCCTACATGATGCCCGACTGGCGCGGCGGCCCCGAGCTCGGCCTGATGCGTCAGATCAAGGCCGCGCTCGACCCGCAAGGGCTGTTCAATCCGGGGAAGCTGCTGCCGTAGCTATTTCGCATCGTCGACGCGGAGGATCTCGACGCTAGGCGGCGCCGTCAGCACCTCGCTGAACGCCTTCATCCAATTGCCGGTCTCCTCGCGCGAGTCGACGCCGCGATTACGGAACTGGTCGAGCTGGTCGAGGCTGGCGAGCTCCACCTCGAATTGCAGCGCCGGCCCGCCATTGAGGCCCCGGGTCAGCGGTACCAGCATTCGCGCGGTCAAGCCGTCGCGCCGCGCCGCCTCGGCCTCGCGCTGGATGAATTTGATCGCCTGCTGCCGATTGGCCGGCAGGACATCGTAGGAAAACCGTGCCACGTACATCGATCGTCTCCATTCGCTGCTGCCTTGTGAACAGCGCGGAATGGGGCACACTCCACGGCACCGGCAGACGCCGGGAGGAGGGGAAGATGCCGCGGTGCCTCGTTGTGATCCTTTTCCTCTTCGCGACGGCCGCCGCCCGCGCCGCCGAGCCGCAATGGATGGCGCTGCCCGCGACGCCGACCCTGCCGCAGGCAACGCAAAGCGGGCTCGCGCCAATCAACGGCATCAAGGTGTGGTACGCGACATTCGGAAAGGGCGAGCCGGTGATCCTGCTGCACGGCGGGCTGGCCAATTCGAACTATTGGGGTCTCCTCGTCCGCGCGCTGGCGCCGAAATATCGGGTCATCGTCATGGATAGCCGCGGGCACGGGCGCAGCACGCGCGACGATCGGCCCTACGGGTATGATCTGATGGCGTCGGACGTCATTGGGCTGATGGATTTCCTGAAGCTGCCGAAGGCGGCGCTGGTCGGATGGAGCGACGGCGCGATCCTCGGGCTCGACATTGCGATGCACCACTCCGACCGGCTTTCGAGGCTCTTCGCCTTTGCCGCCAATTCGGACCCCTCGGGAGTTGCCGACATCGCCAAGAGCCCGGTCTTCAACGCCTATATCGCCCGTGCCGAAGCGGAATACGTGGCGCTCTCGCCGACCCCGACCGAGTACAAGCCGTTCCTCGACCAGATCGGCAAGATGTGGGAGACCCAGCCCAACTGGAGCGCCGCCGATCTGCAGAAAATCACGACGCCTACCTGGATCGTCGATGCCGATCACGACGAGGCGATCAAGCGCGAAAACACCGAATTCATAGCCGCCAACATCCCGGGCTCGGGCCTGTTGCTGATGCCCGAAGTCAGCCATTTCGCCTTCCTTCAGGACCCGGCGCAATTCAACGCCGACGTGCTGCACTTTCTGGAGTACGCGAAAGGCCGGTGATTTCGTCTGTCGGCTCTGGGGAACGACGGTTAGCCTCCCGACGGTCGAATTTGAAGTTCGCCGGGAGGCGGCCCCGGAATGAGCGAAGGCGGCGGATCAGCTCTTCCCTGTCCGACTCATCGCCGGATTTGCTCACAGCGGCAGCGCGTTGCCGCCGAACGAGATGATCGGGACTTCGGCGCCGACGTCGATCGCCGGGGCGTGGGGGGGGCGGATGACGAGGCAGTCGGAGGCGGCGAGGGGATGCATCATTGATGAGTCCTGCCGCTCGAAGGGGATGACGGTGAGGGCGCCGTCGGAGGCTCGCTCAAGGCGGGAGCGGAGGTAGTCCTGGCGGCGGTCGTTCTGCTTGAGGGCGCGGCCGAGGCGGGCGGAGACGGGCGGATCGCTGCCGTCGGGAAGGCCGGAGAGACGCTGGATCGCAGGCTTCAGGAAAATGAGGGAACAGACGAGGGTCGAGACCGGGTTGCCCGGGAGGCCGACCATCGGGACGTTGCGGTAGTGGCCGAACATCAGCGGCTTGCCGGGGCGCATCGCGATTTCCCAGAAATCGATCGCGAGGCCGTCTTCGCTGAGGACGCCGCGGACGAGGTCATGCTCGCCGACCGAGACGCCGCCCGTTGTGACGAAAAGATCGACGCCCCGTGCGGCGGCGGCGATGTGGCGGAGCGCGTCGGGGTCGTCGGGGGCATTGCCCACCATGACCGGCTCGGCGCCGCTCGCGGTCACGAAGGCCGCTAGTGCCAAAAGGTTGGAACTGACGATCTGGTGCGGGCCGATCGGGTCGCCGGGCATGACGATCTCGTCGCCGGTCGACAGGATGGCGATGCGCGGGCGACGATAGACGAAGAGCCACGGCCGGTTCATCGCCGCGGCGAGGCCGATGTCACGCGGGGTCAGGCGGCGCCCGGCCTTGAGCAGCACGTCGCCCTCGGAGAAATCGAGCCCGGCACGCCGTACGTAGGTGCCCTTGGGGGCACCTTCCTTCACCTCGACCCGGTCGCCGTCGCGCTCGGTGTCTTCCTGGATCACGATCGTGTCGGCGCCTTGCGGCAGCGGCGCGCCGGTGAAGATCCGCGCGGCCTCGCCCTCGCCGAGCTGGCCGCCAAACCCGGCGCCCGCCGGGATCTCGGCGACGATCCTGAGCGTTGCCGGCACCGTCGCGACATCGGCGGCGCGTACAGCGTAGCCGTCCATTGCCGAGACCGCGAAAGGCGGCTGCGTGCGGCGGGCGGCGACATTCTCGGCCAGAACGCGGCCGACGCAATCGGCGATGGCGAGCTGCTCGGGCGGGACCGGGGCGAGGGGCGCCAGGAGGCGGCCCAGGGCTTCATCGACGGAAATCATTGTTGTTCTCCCGCAGTCACTTTCCCTTTCTCGCCATTCCCGCGAAAGCGGGAATCCAGAGGCGACCGTTCCGTCGCTTGTCCCTGGACCCCCGCCTTCGCGGAGGTGACGAATGAAGGGGAAGGACGGGTCATTTTCTAAGCTGCCTCGTAATCACCGGACTTGCCGCCCGATTTCTTCAGCAAACGCAGGTCAGTGACCACCATCCCCCGATCGACCGCCTTGCACATATCGTAGATCGTCAGCGCAGCGACGCTCGCGGCGGTCAGGGCCTCCATCTCGACTCCGGTGCGGCCGCGGAGGCGGCAGGTCGCGGTGATGTCGACCGAGGAGGTCGCCGCGTTGCAGGAAAGGTCGACGGCCACCGAAGTCAGCGCCAATGGGTGGCACAGCGGGATCAGGTCGCTGGTGCGCTTCGCCGCCATGATCCCGGCGAGCCGGGCGACTTGCAGCACGTCCCCCTTGGCAAAATCGTGCGACTGGATGCGGGCGAGGGTTTCGGGCTTCATGACGACACGGGCGCCGGCGGCGGCGATGCGGTCCGTCTCGGCCTTTTCCGAGACGTCGACCATGCGGGCGCGGCCCTCGGCGTCAACGTGGCTGAGGTCGGGGAGGCGCAGAAGACGGCGCGTCGCCGCCGTCACGTCCTTTTCCCGCATCAGCGACTCGCCGACGAGGAAGCAGTGCGCATTGACGGCGGCGAGGCGGTCGAGATCTTCGGGGGTGTTGAGCCCGCTTTCGCCAACGACGACGCGGTCTTTCGGCACCAGCGGCGCCAGGGTCTCGGCGGTCTTCAGATCGACCTGCAAGGTCTTGAGGTTGCGGTTGTTGATGCCGATCAGGCGGGCCTCGAGCCTGAGCGCGCGGTCGAGCTCGGCGCGGTCGTGGATTTCGACCAGCACATCCATCCCGAGGCCATGCGCCTCGGCTGCCAGCTCGCGCGCCGTCGCGTCGCCGAGGCAGGCCATGATCAGCAGGATGCAATCGGCGCCGAGGACCCGGCTTTCGATGACCTGATATTGATCGACGATGAAGTCCTTGCGCAGAACGGGCAGCGATGCCGCTTCACGCGCGGCGGTCAGGAATTCATCGCGGCCTTGGAAATAGGGCTCATCGGTGAGTACCGAAAGGCATGTCGCGCCGCCCGCTTGATAGGCGCGGGCGAGGGATGGGGGGTCGAAATCGGCGCGGATCAGGCCTTTGCTCGGCGAAGCCTTTTTGATCTCGGCGATGAGGCCGTATTGTCCGGCGGCGGCTTTCCCTGCCAGGGCTTTGGCGAAGCCGCGCGGCGGTGGGGCGTTGTCGAGGCGTCTGAGCAACGTCGCCTCGGGCATCGCTCGCTTGCGCTCTTTGACGTGCTCGCGCTTGCGGTCGCAGATTTCCGTCAGGACGTCGCTCACTTGTTGGTCTCCGCGACGAGGCGGTCGAGGACACCGGCGGCGGCGCCGGTGTCTATCGACTGGGCGGCGAGACCGACACCCTCCTGCAATGTCTTGGCCTTTCCGGCGACGACCAGCGACGCACCCGCGTTGAGGAGCACGATGTCGCGCAGCGGCCCTGCGGCGCCGCCGAGCAGCTCACGCATCCGCGCCGCGTTGTGCGCAGGCTCGCCGCCTTTCAGGTCGTCGATAGTGGCGCGCGGGATGCCGGCGTCTTCCGGCACGACCTCGAAGCTGCGCACGGTGCCGTCCTTGAACTCGGCGACCGTCGTGGGGCCGGTCGTGGTGATCTCGTCCATCCCTGATCCGTGCGCGACCCAGACGTGCTCGGCGCCGAGCCGGCCCAGCACCTCGGCCATCGGCACCACCCATTGCGGCGCAAACACGCCGACGAGGAGGCGCCTGGCGCCGGCCGGGTTCGACAGCGGGCCGAGGAGATTGAAGATCGTCCGCGTCCCCAGCTCGACGCGGGTGGGGCCGACGTGGCGCGTCGCGCCGTGATGGCGCGGCGCCATCAGAAAGCAGATGCCGACCTCCCACAGGCAGCGCCGCACGACCTGCATGTCGCAGTCGATTTTGACGCCGAGCGCGGTCAGGACGTCGGCGGCGCCCGATCGCGACGAAAACGCGCGGTTGCCGTGCTTGGCGACCGGGACGCCGGCGCCAGCGACGACCAATCCCGTCGCGGTCGAGACGTTGAAGCTGCCCGAGCCGTCGCCGCCGGTGCCGACCGTGTCGATCGTGCCGGGCGGGGCGTCGATCATCAGCGCCTTCGACCGCATGATGCGGGCCGCGCCGGTGATCTCGTCGACGGTTTCGCCGCGAACGCGCAGCGCCATCAGGAACGCGCCCATCTGCGACGGCGTCGCGTCGCCCGACATGATGATCTCGAACGCCGCCTCGGCTTCCTGTTCGCTCAGCCGTCGCCCGGCGGCGACAAGGGCCAGGGTCGGGCGCAGGTCGCCCGCCGTCTCTCTCATGCCTCGATGTGCTCCCGCATATGCATGAAGGTCTTATAGCAAATATTTGCGGGTCAGCGATGACACGGTCGGCCTGCCTCTCGAGATGCGGGCTCTGCTACACTCGGCACTTGCCGAGGAGAGGGTCGGATGGAGCTCTGGAACCATTGTGAGAACCCCTATCCGTTCGTCCCGAACGAGGTGCTGGAGCAGGCCGAGTCGGTGCGGGCGAGCCTGCCGAACAAGTACTGCGACCCGAAGATCGCGGCCCAGCTTTATGACGAGATCTTCGACGAATACCGGCTGTGCGACGATATCGGCCTCAACATCGTCACCAACGAGCACCATTCCGGCATCAACAATCTGTGGGCCGCGAGCCCGGTCATCACCGGCGTCGTCGCCAACATCACGAAAAAGGCCCGCATCCTGTCGCTCGGCACGCTGATCACGGTGCGGCCGGACCCGGTAAGGATCGCCGAGGAATATGCGACGATCGACCTGATCTCGAAAGGGCGGCTCGAGATCGGCTTTGTCAAATCGGGCGCGACCGAAATGGTCTCGGGCGACGCCAACCCGATGCGCATCCGCGAGCGCGAGTGGGAGGCGATCGATCTGATCGAAAAGAGCCTGACCACGCAGGACGGCCCGTTCAGCTGGGAGGGAAAGTTCTTCACTCACCCGCACGTAAATATCTGGCCGCGCCCCTATCAGCAGCCGCGGCCGGATTTCTGGGCGGCCACCAGCGATCTGCCGACCTGCGCCGAGCTCGGGCGGCGCAACATCGTCAATACGCTGTTGTTCGGCGGTTACGATCGGACGCGGCAGGCCTTCGACACCTACAAGAAGGCGCGGGCCGAGGCGGGGATGGCGGCGCCGGGCGAGGACCGCTTTTCGTATATGGCCTTTGCCTATGTCGGCGATACCGACGAGGAAGCCTTGCGGATCGGCCAGAAGATCGCCTGGTTCCTGACGGTCAGCATCAAGAGCGCACCGCAATTCTCGAAATTCCAGCCGGGCGCGATCGCACCCGAGATGGCGCCCGCGGCGTGGCGCAGCGGGGCGTCGCGGCGGCCGCGGCCGACCAATCTCGATGCCGACGTGCTCGTCGGCCAGGGTCAAATGTTTGCCGGCAACCCCGATACCGTCGCCCGGCAGATCAAGGATCTCCGCAAGCGGGTCGGCGGCATCTGCCACGTCATCATGATGACGCGCCAGGGTCTCGTGACCCATGCCGAGGCGGAGGCGAGCTTCAAGCGCGCGGCGAAATATGTCTTGCCGCAATTGCAGGACCTGCCGCCGATCGACGCCGACGAGACCGGCTGGGAAGCGCGGCGGGCCGCGGCGGCGGCGCAATGAGCGAGGTTCTCGAACGCCCGGCGGTGAGGTCGGAACGGCTGAAAGTGGGGCCGGTCGATCTCGAAATGCTGCGCCTCGACGCGACGCGGGACGGCGCCTCGACCTTCCTGCTGGTGCACGGCGTCAACAACATCAGCCCGGCCGCGCCGTTCCTCGATCTCCTTGGCGAGCAAGGCAATGTGTTCGCGCCGTCGCATCCGGGTTTCGGCAAGTCGCCGGACCCGGGTGACTGCGACACGGTCTACGACCTGGTGAACCTCTATCGCGGCGTCCTCGACGCCCTGCCCGCGGCGAAAGTGACGCTGGTCGGGTTTTCGTTCGGGGGCTGGATTGCCGCCGAAGTCGCGGTCGGCGGCCACCCGAAGCTCGACAAGCTGGTTCTCGCCGACGCCTTCGGCATCAAGCTCGCCGGACGCGAGGAGCGGGACTTTCCGCATCTGTTCAATACGAACCCCGCCGAGCTCAATCGCCGCGCTTGGCACGATCCGACAGATTGCCCGCCGGGCAGCTATGGTGTGGGATGGCACGCCGTCATCGGCGATGCGATGACCGACGAGGCGATGGTGACGCTCGCGCGCAATTGGGATTCGCTGTGCCTCTATGCCTGGCGCCCGCATCTGTACAACCCGCAGCTCAAGCACTGGCTGCACCGGATCTCGGTGCCGACGCTGGTGTTGTGGGGCGCGAGCGACCGTATCGTGGCGCCGGAATACGGCCGCGCCTATGCCGGGCTGATCCCCGACGCCGAGTTTTCGGTCATCGAGGCCGCCGGCCACCATCCTGAGCTGGAACAGCCGCGCGTCTTTGTCGACCGGATCGCCCGGTTCGCGAGCGAGGGAAGGGGCTAGCCGATGATGTTCATCGTCCGAGGCGCCGGCGATGCGCCGGCACGGCAGGGCCTGCGGATCGCGGTCACGCGCAAGACCCCCGGCATCGTTCCGAACGCCGCCGGAAAGTCGGACCATTTCTGCATCGGCGACGCCGACGACATCGCGGCGTTGCGGGAGACGGGGTGCGAGGTCGTGGAATTGCGCGATGGCTGGTACTCCGACGATACCGGCGGCGGCATCGGCATCTCCGGGCATGGCCGGTACTGGGAGATCCGCGACACGCCGCTTTCGGTCGTCGAGGCCGTGGGACCTGGCGGCGTGCCGGAACCCGTCGCCGAGAACGGAGGCGAGCAGGTCAACGTGCGCGGGGCGATCTTCGGCGTCTAGGCACAGGCGGATGACGGCGCATTGCGGTCGCGGACCGCGCTTGCTATAAGCAGCCCATGATCGCGCTTGCGCACACCGCGAACTGGTGGTGGCCCGTCTAGAGAGGCGGCGCCGGCGATTGTCATTTCCCGAGGCCGCCCTGGAGTTCCGGGCGGCTTTTTTGTTTCTGACGCATCCCCCGGATCACCAAGCGCCTCAACCGGATGGGTTGCGATGGACCACATCAGCTTCGAGACCAAGGGCGGCATCCGCATCGAGCGGGAAACCTGGACCGGTCCCTATCGGCGCGACCACGACCAGCTCTCCGGCGCGCTCGACACGCGGCGCGGCGTGCTCTTGTCGTCGAGCTTCGAGTTTCCCGGGCGCTATACGCGGCTCGACATGGGGTTTGCCGACCCGCCGCTGGTGCTGACGGCGCGGGGGCGGGCAATCACGGTCGAGGCGCTCAACGAACGCGGCACGGTGCTGATCCCGGCCTTTGCTCGCGGCCTCGCGACGGTCGAGGGGGCGACGATCGGCTCGCAAGATGCCGGGCGGGTCGAAGCGAATATAGCCGAACCGTCCGTCCGATTTCCGGAAGAGCAGCGCAGCCGGCAGCCCTCGGTGTTCTCGGCGCTGCGGGCGCTAATCGACCTTTTCTCGAGTGCGAAGGACGAGCATCTCGGCTTCTACGGCGCCTTTGGCTACGATCTGGTCTACCAGTTCGAGCCGATCGCGTTGAAGCAGGTGCGCGCCGCCGATCAGCGCGATCTGGTGCTCTATCTCCCCGACGAGATCCACATCACCGATCACATGCGCCAGGTGTCGGAGGTGCATCGCTACGAATTCTCGGCGGACGGCATGTCGAGCGCCGGGAAAAGCAGGGGGAACGCCGCCGCCTTATATTCGGCCGGCGATCCCGGTGCGCCCCGGGTCGAGACCTGCGACCATGGGCCGGGCGAATATGCGGCGATGGTGCGGCGGGCGAAGGAGGCGTTTGTCCGGGGCGATCTGTTCGAGGTCGTGCTGGGCGAGATGTTTTCCGAAAGTTGCAGCGATTCGCCGAGCACGATCTTCCGCCGGCTGCGCCAGAGCAACCCGGCGCCGTACGGGGCGCTGATGAACCTCGGCGACGGCGAGTTCCTGGTCTCGGCGTCGCCCGAAATGTTCGTGCGGGTCGAGGGACGGCGGATCGAGACGTGTCCGATCAGCGGCACGATCGCGCGTGGCCGCGACGCGATCGAGGATTCGGAACGCATTCGCGAGCTCCTCAACTCCGTCAAGGACGAGAGCGAGCTGACGATGTGCACCGATGTCGACCGCAACGACAAATCGCGCGTCTGCGTGCCGGGCTCGGTCCGGGTCATCGGGCGGCGGCAGATCGAGATGTACTCGCGCCTGATTCACACCGTCGATCATGTCGAAGGCGAACTGGCGTCCGGCTATGACGCGCTCGACGGGTTTTTGAGCCATGCCTGGGCCGTCACCGTGACCGGCGCGCCGAAGCTGTGGGCGATCCGGTTTGTCGAGCAGGAGGAGCGGTCGGCAAGGCGCTGGTACGGCGGCGCGATCGGCCGCGTGACCTTTGACGGCAACATGAATACCGGCCTGACCTTGCGCACGATCCGCATGAAGGATGGGATCGCCGAGGTGCGCGCCGGCGCGACCCTGCTGTTCGACAGCGACCCCGAGGCCGAAGAGGCGGAATGCCGGCTCAAGGGATCGGCGATGTTCGCGGCGATCCGCGGGCTGACGCGGCCGGCCGCGAACGGCATCGCGGCCTCGACTGCGGGAGCCGGGCGCAAGGTGATGCTCGTCGATCACGAGGACTCGTTTGTCCATACGCTCGCCGGCTATATCCGCACCACCGGCGCCGAGGTGACGACGATGCGCCCCGATCTGGCCCGCGCCGAATTGCGCGCCGGTGCGACGCCCGACCTCGTCGTGATGTCGCCAGGGCCGGGCCGGCCGGAGGATTTCAGTGCGTCCGAGACGCTGGCGCTCATCGTCGAGCGCAACATCCCGGTCTTTGGCGTATGCCTCGGCCTCCAGGCGATCGTCGAGCATTTCGGCGGGTCGCTCGACGTGCTCGACGTGCCGATGCATGGCAAGCCGTCGCCCGTACGCGTGATCGGCAACTCGATGCTCTCCGGGCTCGAAGACGGGTTCACGGTCGGCCGCTACCACTCGCTCTACGCCCGCCGCGCGACCCTGCCGGCGGCGCTGCGGGTGACGGCACAGACCGACGACGGCGTCATCATGGCCATCGAGCACGAAACCCTGCCAGTCGCTGCCGTGCAATTCCACCCGGAATCGGTGATGACGTCGGCCGGGGCCGTCGGCATCCCGATCATCAACGCCGTCTTCGCCGCGTTGTGTTTGGAGAGGTGAAGCGCCCCCCATCCGATCCTGATGTGATCACATCTGCATCGCGACCGGATCAGAACGCCTTGTTCAGCACGTCCCGGTCGATCTTGACCGGGTAGCGTTGCCTGAGGGCGTTGGTGAATTCGTCGGCGATGTCGAGGCGCATGGCCTGGGCGAGCTGATTGAGGAGCGGGGTCGCCTGGGTGTCGCTTGGCGTGCCCGGGTCCTTGATCTCGCCGAGCTGGGCGACATAGGCGCCGCCCTCGTCGTCAAGTGACACGACCGCGCCCTGCTTTGCGGTAAAGAGCTTGCCGACGAGCGCCGGCGGTACGGTGCTGTTGGCCTGCGGGCGGCGGGTTAGGGGCGGGGAGGTCGTGACCGTCAGCTTCTGTTCCGCGGCAACCGCCTTCAGGTTCTTGTCGGGGGTGACGGCGGCGGCGAGGTCCTTTGCCTGCTTGGCGACGGCGGCGCGCTTCTGGTCGGCCTGCCACGCCGAGACGGCCTGGTCTTTGACCTCGGCGAGCGGCTTGACCCGTGGCGCGGTGATCTTGTCGTCGCGCACGGCATAGAGCGTGCCGTCCTCGGTGGCGACGACGCGGCTCGTATCGCCCTGCTCGGTCTGAAACACGGCCTTGAGCACGTCGGGCGTGGCGATCGGCAGGGTGATCGGCTTGCCGGACGGGTCGCGGCCGCTGATGTCGCTCGCCTCGATCTTGGTGGTCTTGAAGCCGAATTTGTCGGCGACCTCGGTCAATGTGGCACCGCCGGCGATCGCGTCGTCGGCCTTGTTGCCGAGCTTATCGACCTGATCGAGAGCCTCGTCCTTGGCGAGCGCCTCGCTGAGTGCCGGCTTGGCCTGCTCGAAGGTCTCGGTCGACGGCGGCACGATCTTGGTCACGCGCAGGATATGCCATCCGAGCGAGGACTGGATCGGCTGGCTGTTCTGGTTGAGTTGCAGGTCGAAAGCCGCATTGGCGAGGTCCTGCGGCATTTCCGACTGCTTCAAGAGGCCGAGATCGATCGTGTCGGAATCCTGCTTGGCGATCGTCGTCGCCACGTCCTTGAAATCCTTGCCGGCGGCGAGCGCGTCCTCGGCCTGTTTCGCGACATCGTCGCTCGGTGCCAGGATCTGCTCGACGTCACGCTGCTCGGGAACCGCGAAATCGTCCTTGCGCTGGTCGAACTCGGCCTTGAGCTTGTCGTCAGGGATCGTGATCTTTGCGGCCAGGTCGGCCGCGGTCAGGCTGACCAGCGTAAAAGCGCGGAATTCGGGCGCGCGGAACATGTCCTGATGCGCCTCGTAGAATTTCTGCAGCTCGTCGTCGCTCGGCGCCGGTACCGCGGCGGCCTGCGACAGCGGCAGCGCGACGATATCGGCCGTCCGCGTTTCGGCCTGGTAGCGATAGATCGCGTTGACCTCGTCGCGCGGGGCGACGAGCCCGGCGGTGATCGCGTGCAGGATGTCGGTGCGCGGCACGTCGCCACGCATACGGGCGAGGAACTGGTCTTCGCTCAAATGGTTCAGCGTCAGGACCTGTTGGAACAGATTGCGGTCGAACTGGCCGCCGGCATCGCGGAAAGCGGGGTTGCCGGCAATCGCGCCGCGAATCACCTCGTCGGAGACATCGAGCCGGAGCTGGTCGACCTCCTGGTCGAGAAGGGCGCGGTCGACGAGCCCCTCGAGCAGCGAATCGAGGATGCCGAGTTGCTTGACCTGCGCCGCGTCGACCGCGGTGCCGAGCTGCTGGCGCAGCCGCTCCAGCGCCGGCTGCAACGCCTGCTGCAGGTCCCCAACATGGATCGTCTTATTGCCGACCGTGGCGAGGTCGGCCTCGGGCGATTGGCTGTCCTGGAAAAAGGACGACCGGGTGTAGAGGCCCCAGAAGCCGAAGGAGATGATCAGCAGGCCGAACAGCGTCTTGACGACGATGCCGCCCGCCCTCGTGCGGATTGCTTGCAGCATGGAATGCTATGTCTTGGACACCGGTTGACCGGCCCGCGGGCCGGTGTGATCGTGCGCGGATGATAGAGACGGGCCGGCGGACCCGCAACCATCCCCGCCGGTCGCCCGAAAGCCGGAGAACTTGCATGCCACAAGGGCGACACCTCGTAGCCGGCAACTGGAAGATGAACATGTTGCGCGAGGACGCGGTCGCGCTGGCCGACGGGCTTGCCACGCGCGCCAGGGGCGGCGGCGTTTCCTGCGACATTCTTGTCTGCCCGCCGGCAACCGTGATCGGCGCGGTCGGTGGCGTTCTAGGAGATTGCGGCGTAGCGCTTGGCGGCCAGGATTGCGCGCCGGCGGAGAAGGGCGCCTTCACCGGCGACGTCAGCGCCGAGATGCTCAAGGATCTCGGCTGCTCCCATGTCATCCTCGGCCATTCCGAGCGGCGCCACGGCCATGGCGAAACCGACGGCCAGGTGCGCGAGAAGGTGCTCGGCGCCTGGCGCGCCGGGCTCATCGCGATCGTCTGCATCGGCGAGACGCGGAGCCAGCGCGAGGACGGCATGGCGCTCGCCGTCGTTTCGACCCAGCTTGCCGGCTCGGTGCCGCCGGGCGCCTCGGCGGCGCGGCTCGTCATCGCCTACGAGCCCGTCTGGGCGATCGGCACCGGCCTCACCCCGACCCTCGCCGACATCGCCGAGATCCATGCGGCGATCGGCGCCTCGGTGCCGGCGGGTACGCGGGTTCTCTACGGCGGCTCGATGAACCCGAAGAATGCCGCCGACATTCTCGCGATCCCCGATGTCGGGGGCGGCCTGATCGGCGGCGCCAGCCTCAAGGCCGAAGATTTCTGGACGATCGTCGAGGCGGCGCAATAGGCCGCGGAGACCGAGCGGCGGGTTATCGGCTGTTCGGAACGCAGTTCGTCCTCGGCCCGCAATGTGAGCCCGGGCCGCAAAGCCCGCCGTCACGGCATTCGGTGTTTCCCGGGGGTACGCAGCGTGGCCCGAAGGCCCCGCATGTCGCGCCATCCGGGCAGAGATAAGTGCCGCAATCGACCGAATTGTCGGGGATGCAGGTGTCGAGCTGGCCGCAGTGGGTGCCTCGGCCGCAAAGCTTGCCGTTGCCGCACTCGGTGCTGCCGGGAGGCACGCAGTTGCGCGCCACGACCCCGCACGTGCTGCCGGCCGGACACTCGTAGCCGCCGCAATCCACCATCCCGTTCGGGACGCAGCTGCGTCCCGGCCCGCAGTGATATCCCTCGTTGCAATAGCTGCCTTGGCTGCACTGCACCGCGCCGGGCGGGATCGCGTTCTGCGCCGAGACGCCGGAGCCAAGCGCAAAGACGGCCAGCGCCGCCGCGAACGGCACGAGAAATCCCGTAAGATGGATGCGAAACCCGATCGAGGACGCCATACGCGCGTCACTCTACCACCGCCGCCGGACCCCGCGATGGCAATCCTGCCGGGAACGCGCTAGATAGGGGTGTACCCGCTCTTTGCCCCGGACACCTTATGATCATCCTGTTGTTCATCCTGCATGTGTTCATCTCGATCGCGCTGGTCGGCGTCGTGTTGTTGCAGAAGAGCGAGGGCGGCGCGCTCGGTATGGGCGGCGGCGGGATGTCGGGGTTCATGACCGGACGATCGACTGCAAATCTGCTCACCCGCACGACGGCAGGGCTGGCCGCGGCATTTTTCGTGACGAGCGTGCTGCTCGTCGTCTTGAGCAATGTCGGCCGCCAGCCGCAGCACTCACTGATCCAGGATATTCCGGCGGGCCCGGTGATCCCGACGACGCCTGCGGCGCCGCAAGTGCCGACACAGCCGGCTCCGCCGATCCCCCCTGCGCCCACCGCGCCAAGCGCCCCGCTCGCGAAGTAGAGCCGCGAGTCGGCGAATCGCCTGATCGCCCGGATTCCCCCGGGATTGCTCGCATGCCGGGCGATCCGGGCCGCGGCCTGACTGGCGGAAAGGGACAAATCCCGGTTTGAGCCGCTGAGGTTGGGCGTCCCAACCCATTGATACGACGGGATTGTGACATCGCCGTTCAGTTTCCCGTGGGAACGGCGGCGTGGGTACTTTACATTAAAGGTCCATGACGCGGTTCGTATTCATCACCGGCGGCGTGGTTTCCTCCCTTGGCAAGGGGTTGTGTTCGGCGGCACTCGGGGCGCTGTTGCAGGCGCGCGGGTTCACCGTGCGCTTGAGGAAACTCGACCCCTATCTCAACGTCGATCCGGGCACGATGAGCCCGTATCAGCATGGCGAGGTCTACGTCACCGACGACGGGGCGGAGACCGATCTCGATCTCGGCCATTACGAGCGCTATGTCGGCGTGCCATCGCGCAAGACGGACAGCGTGACTACGGGCAAGATCTATTCAACCGTAATCGCCCGCGAGCGCCGGGGCGAGTATCTGGGCGCGACCGTGCAGGTGATCCCGCACGTCACCGACGCGATCAAGGAATTCATCCTGGCCGATCTCGACGGCGAGGATTTCGTCTTGTGTGAGATCGGCGGCACGGTCGGCGACATCGAGAGCCTGCCTTTCCTGGAGGCGATCCGCCAGCTCGGCAACGAGCTCGGGCGAGAGCGG
Source organism: Allostellaceae bacterium (assembly GCA_036489765.1). Taxonomy (GTDB): domain Bacteria; phylum Pseudomonadota; class Alphaproteobacteria; order ATCC43930; family CGMCC-115725; genus DATARH01. The sequence goes on from DASXFE010000157.1 coordinate 108,154, forward strand.
GTGTTGTTCGCTCATCTGACGCTGGTGCCGTGGATCAACTCGGCCGGCGAGCTCAAGACCAAGCCGACGCAACATTCGGCGAAGGAGCTGCTGGGCCTCGGCATCCAGCCCGACATCCTGCTGTGCCGCTGCGACCGTGAGATCCCGGAAGGGGCTCGCAAGAAGATCGCGCTTTTCTGCAATGTGCGGGAGAGCTGCGTCATTCCCGCGCTCGACGTCGACACGATCTACGCCGTCCCCGGCGCCTATCACATGGAGGGGCTGGACCGCGAGGTCTGTCGCCATTTCGGTCTTACCGAGGCGCCGGCGCCCGACCTGTCGCGCTGGAGCCGCATCGTCGAGCACGTGAGGAAGCCCGAGGGCGAGGTCACGATCGCCATCGTCGGCAAGTACACGCACCTGCCCGACAGTTACAAATCGCTGGCCGAGGCGATGACCCATGGCGGCATCGCGAACAACGTGAAAGTCCATATCGACTGGATCGACAGCGAGGTGTTCGAGGCCGAGAACGAGGCGGTGCGGCAGCTCGAGGGCGTCCACGGCATCCTCGTGCCGGGCGGGTTCGGCGAGCGCGGGTCGGAAGGCAAGATCCAGGCGGCGCGTTTTGCCCGCGAGCGCGAGGTGCCGTATTTCGGCATCTGCTTCGGCATGCAGATGGCGGTGATCGAGGCGGCGCGGCATCTCGCCGGGCTGCCGGGCGCCGGGTCGAGCGAGTTCGGGCCGTGCGAGCATCCCGTGATCGGCCTGATGACCGAATGGCTGCGCGGCAACGAGATCGAGCAGCGCGAGGCCGACGGCGACCTCGGCGGCACGATGCGCCTCGGCGCCTATCCCGCGATACTCGACCCCGAAAGCCGCGTCGCCACCATCTACGGCGGCACCCAGATCAGCGAGCGGCACCGCCATCGCTACGAGGTGAATATCGGGTACCGCCAATCACTCGAAGAAGCCGGCTTGCGCTTTTCCGGGATGTCGCCCGACGGGGTGCTGCCCGAGATCGTCGAGATCCCCGAGCATCCGTGGTTTATCGGCGTGCAGTTCCATCCCGAGCTGAAGTCGAAACCCTTCGACCCGCACCCGCTCTTCACCTCGTTTGTGAAGGCCGCGCTCGATCAGTCGCGGCTGGTATAACCGCTGTCATTGCGAGCAAAACGAAGCAATCTCGGGCCGCAGGAGGCTCCTTGGATCGAGATCGCCGCGTCGCCTGCGGCTCCTCGCAATGACAGCAGGAGGCGATCATGAAGCCCCGTCACGTCAGGGTCGGCAGCGTCACGGTCGGCAATGATCTGCCGATGGTGTTCATCCTCGGTCCGAACACGCTCGAATCGCGGACGCATGCGCTGGAGATGAGCGCGGCGCTTAAGGAGATGGGCGAAAAGCTCGGTATTCCGGTGATTTACAAGACGTCCTTCGACAAGGCGAACCGTTCGTCGATCGGCGGCGCCCGCGGGATCGGGCTCGAAGCCGGATTGCCGATCCTCGCCGAGGTGCGCGAGACGAGCGGGCTGCCGGTGCTGACCGACATCCACTCGCCCGAGCAATGCCCGCCGGTCGCGGAGGTCGCCGACATCATCCAGACCCCGGCCTTTCTGTGCCGCCAGACCGACCTGATGATCGCGGCCGGTAAGGCCGGGAAGCCGGTCAACATCAAGAAGGGCCAGTTCATCGCGCCCTGGGACATGAAGAACGTCGCCGGCAAGGTCGCGTCGACAGGTAACGAGCAGATCCTGTTGTGCGAGCGCGGTGCGGCCTTTGGTTACAACAAGTTGGTTGTCGATATGTGCGCGTTGCCGATCATGGCGCTGACCGGATATCCGGTCGTCATGGACGCGACGCACGCGGTTGCGGAGCCGGGCGGGCTCGGCGACCGCTCCGGCGGCCAGCGCGAGATGGGGCCGATCCTCGCCCGTGCCGCCGCCGGGATCGGCGTCGCCGCGATGTTCCTCGAATGCCACCAGGACCCCGACCGCACGACAGGCGCCGAAGGCCCGACCATGCTGCCACTCAAGGCGATGCCGGAATTGATTGAGACGCTCGTTGAACTCGACCGCATCGCCAAGGCTCGGCCAGCCTCGATCGATTAACCTAGCGTCATCCCGGCGGAGGCCGGGACCCACTTTTCAACGGCTCGTTCACCGGATAAGTGGATACCGGCCGTCGCCGGTACGACGGCCCT
>DASXFE010000029.1:0-32516 GCA_036489765.1 Allostellaceae bacterium
CAAAATGGAATAATGCTGTACAGAAAATTGGAGAAAAATAGCATGAGAAATGAGACGAGAGACGGTTGCCAGGGAATGAAAGTTGCCGGATACCACGGATAGAAATAAGCAAAGGCTGTCGAATAGGACCACGAAGCCACAACCTTGAACTGCAAGATCGGAACAGCGAAGAAAATAACAGAGGTGATCGCCACCGCTGCGAGATAACCCACCGCAACGCGCCCTGGCCGCCAGGCGAGTATCGCCATGTGCCCACCTAAAATCCATGTCTACCCTCGCAAAATTGATCGGAGGGCGTTTAGATTCCCTGAATCAGCGCAGCCTGGATCAGCCCGTCATCCGAAAACCGAGTTTGCAGGAAACCGCTAAGCGGCCCGGCTCAGTCCACGTGGGCGATACGGCCGTTTGATCGCAGCAAGCTTGCGCTCGCGCTCGTAATGCCAATGCCAAGTTAGCTCGATCGGGTCGCCGGCCGGTCGCTCGCCGGTCGCGATGCAGTGATCGGCATAGGCGAAGAAAATAGCACGCACCTGTAAGACAGTCATGTGGCGCATGATTGCTTCCGTGGCGATGATGCACCCCATCCGCCGCATCCGTCCGTGGCCCGTCGTGTCCGCCCGCGAGTTAGTGGCGGACGCTTGACCCTCGTCACTCGGCCAAGAAGCGCGAGAGCTCGGCGAGCAATTGATCGTCGTCGAGCGGCTTGCGGATGATGGGACCCAGCGCTTCGCCCGCCGCGCCCGGGATGTCGAAGCCGCTGATGTAGATCACCTTGAGAGCGGGGCGGCGAAGCCGGGCCATCCGCGCGAGTGCGAACCCATTGACCCGATCGGGCATGACGATATCGAGGATCAGTACGTCGACGGGTTCGCCGCGCTCGAGTATTTCCAGCGCCAGCCGATGATCCGGCGCCGTGCGGGCGTGATATCCCGCCGCGCGCAGGAGTCCTGCCGTGGCGTTCCGGAACCCCTCGTCATCGTCGACGAGGAGTATCCGTTTTCCAGCCACCCCATCTCTCGGCCCGGGACCTGCGGCCATTTTCATGACTCGTTATGTTGCGTGCCAATACCGTCTTTCGTGCACTATATCCGATGCGGCCCCCCTGTCAGCCTGTTTGCTCCGACGCGGAGGGCGCGCATTAGTCGAAAGGCGGAATGATGCGGCAGGCAGTGCAGACGGTGATTCCCGCAATGATCGAGCGTTGTCACGAACGGCTTCTCGCCGAGTGGTTGGCCTGCCAGAAACGCGAGGGAGCTTCGGGCAACGGGCAGATCAGCGAGGCGCAGCTGGCCGACCAGTCGAGGCGCTTCCTGGCCGAGCTGATGCAAGGCCTTGCATCCGGCACTTTCGATAGCCTGTCCGGCCCCGAATGGGACGCTACCCGTGGGTTTCTCGACACCCTGGCCGGCGAGCGCGCGATACAGGGCTTTTCGCCGGCGGAGACCGGCGTTTTCGTCTTGTCGCTGAAGGAACCGCTGTTCACGCTGCTGCGACAAGAGGTGCGCGACGACATCGAGGCGCTGGCGCGCGAGACCTGGGCGGCATCGCTGCTGGTCGACAAGCTTGCCCTCTACACGATCGAGGCTTTCCAGAAGGGTCGCGAAGAGGTCATCCGGCGGCAGCAGGAGGAGCTGCTCGAGCTTTCGACCCCGGTCATCCAGCTTTGGGACGGCGTGCTGGCCCTGCCGCTGATCGGCACGCTCGACAGCGTTCGCACGCAGACCGTGATGGAGAGCCTCCTCGAACGCATCGTCACCTCGGGGGCGGAGGTCGCAATCATCGACATCACCGGCGTGCCGACCGTCGACACCCTCGTCGCCCAGCACCTGATCAAGACAGTCTCGGCCGCGCGGCTGATGGGGGCTGACTGCATCATCAGCGGCATCCGCCCGCAAATCGCCCAGACGATCGTCCATCTCGGGCTCGAGCTCGACGTCGTCTCGAAAGCGACGATGGCCGATGCGTTCGCGCTGGCGTTGCGCCGGATGAACAAGGCCGTCGTCGATCGGGCTCAGCCCAAGTTGGGCGAGTAACTCGGCATGGGCGAAATCCCCATCATGCAGATCGGCGACTGCCTGCTGGTCTCGATCCAGGTCGACATGCATGACCAGCTTGCGCTGTCGCTGCAGGACGATCTGACGGTCCGCATCGTCGGCAGCCGCGCGCGGGGGGTGATGATCGACATCTCCGCGCTCGAGATCGTCGACTCGTTCATCGGCCGGATGCTCAACAACATCGCAGCCATGTCGCGCGTACTCGACGCGGTCACCGTCGTCGTCGGAATGCGCCCGGCCGTCGCAATCACCCTCGTCGAGCTCGGGCTGACGCTGACCGGGGTGCGCACGGCGCTCAACGTCGACAAGGGTCTCGCCATGATCCGCGGCATCATCGATGGCAGAGGAGAGCTGCGTGCCGGTCGAAAGTAGCGAGGTCATCACTGTCGCGACTTCCGACGATGTGGTCCGCGTTCGCCAGGCCGTGCGCACCAAGGCGGTCGCAACCCGCTTCAGCCTCGTCGATCAGACCAAGATCATCACCGCAGCGAGCGAGATCGCCCGCAACACGGTCGATTACGGCGGTGGCGGCACGCTCCTCATCGAGACGCTGAGAGAGGGGACGCGCAACGGGCTGCGGCTGACTTTCGCCGATCAGGGACCCGGCATCGAGGACCTCGATCGCGCGATGACCGACGGCTACACCACCGGTAATGGACTCGGGCTCGGCATGAGCGGCGCAAAGCGGCTATGCAACGAATTCCAGGTCAAATCAACCCCAGGTCATGGGACGATCGTCACTCTTGCTCGTTGGCGCTAGCGTGATTACAGCCGTCTCAGATCAGAGTCATGTCGGTGAGGCCCGAAGGGCGGCAGGAGAGCTTGCGCGCAAGGCCGGCGCCGACCAAACGCGGGCCGGCCGAGCTGCGCTGATCGCGACCGAAATGGCCACCAACATCCTCAAGCACGCCCCCGGTGGCGGCGGCATGATCGCAATGGACCGGTTCGGCGACGCTCAGGGCACCGGAGTCGAGTTCTTGGCGATCGACAAAGGGCCCGGCATCACCGATCTGCAGGTCTCCCTAACCGACGGGCATTCGACCGCCGGCAGCTCAGGAACGGGGTTGGGGGCAATCGCTCGGCAGGCCGATCTGTTCGGCGTATATTCGCGCCCCGGTCTCGGGACGGTCGTGCAGGCGCGTCTTCTTGATGGCTCGTCGCGCGCAGACACGTCCGGCACCGACATCGGCGCGGTCGCGGCGATATACCCTGGCGAAACGGTGTCCGGCGATCGATGGGCGTTCGGTGCCAATGGCCGGGGACGAACCTTGCTGGTCGCCGACGGATCGGGGCATGGTGCACATGCCGCGCACGCAGCCGAGCTGGCGACCAAGGTTTTCAGCGAGCACGCGAGCGACGATTGCGTCTCTCTGGCCGAGCGGATGCATCGCGCCCTGGCGCCCACCCGCGGCGCCGCGCTCGCCGTTGCCCGCATCGACGCCGGCGAGGCGCTGGTCCGCTTTGTCGGCATCGGCAATATCTCTGCCGCGATCGTGACCGGAGCCGACACCCGGCAGATGGTCTCGCACAATGGCACGGCAGGCCATGTCGCATCACGCATCCGCGAGTTCACCTATCCTTATTCGGGCACCCCCTGCATCATCATGCATTCCGATGGGCTGTCTGCCCGCTGGCGGATCGCCGACTATCCCGGGCTCGCGGCGTGCCACCCCTCGCTGATCGCCGCGGTGCTGTTCCGCGATTTCCGGCGCGGGCGCGACGATGCCACCATCGCCGTGATCCGGCCGCGATGAACGTACGCCTCCTCAAGCTGCCGTTAACCAGCGACACCGACATCGTGCTCGCGCGAAAGCGCACGCGCCGGCTTGCCGAACTGATGGGGTTCGAAGGCCAGGACCAGACGCGGATCACGACGGCCGCCTCCGAGATCGCACGCAACGCCCTAGAACACGCGAAGGGCGGCAGCGTCGAGTTCTACCTGGGCGGCGCGCCGCAGCAGCAGCAGCTGGAGATCGTGATCAGCGACCGCGGCCCCGGCATCGCGCGGCTGGACGCAGTGCTCGAGGGGTCGGTCCGGTCGGCTGGCGGAATGGGCGTCGGCCTGATCGGCGCGCGCCGCTTGATGGACGATTTCGCGATCGAAACGGCGCCGAACGGCGGAACGCGGGTTCGCCTCATCAAGCATCTGCCGCGCCGGGCGCCGCCGCTCGACCAGGCGGCGATCAGGCGGATCACCCAGACCCTCGCGGTCGACGCCCCGGCCAACCCGGTCGAGGAAATCCAGCGCCAGAACCAGGACATGCTGCTCCAGCTCGGCGAGCTCCAGACGCGCCAGGAGGAGCTGGGCCGGATCAACCAGGAGCTGCAGGAGACAAACCGCGGAGTCGTCGCACTCTACGCCGAGCTCGACGATCGCGCCGACCATCTGCGCCGCGCCGACGAGCTCAAATCGCGCTTTCTGTCGAACATGAGCCACGAGTTCCGCACCCCCCTCAATTCGATCCTGGCCCTGTCGCGCCTGCTCCTGGGACGGAGCGACGGAGACCTGACCGGAGAGCAGGAAAAACAGGTCCAGTTCATCCGCCGGGCCGCCGAAAGCCTGACCGAGCTCGTCAACGACCTGCTCGATCTGGCAAAGGTGGCCGCGGGCAAGATCGTCGTCACGCCGAGCGGTTTTGCCGCCGCCGAGATCTTTGCGACGCTGCGCGGCATGCTGCGCCCGCTCCTGGTCGGCGATGCCGTCGCGCTGGTGTTCGAGGAACCGGATGATGTGCCGGCGCTGGTGACCGACGAGGCAAAGCTGTCGCAGATCCTGCGCAACTTCATCTCGAACGCGATCAAGTTCACCGAGCGCGGCGAGGTGCGGGTATGGGCCAGTTACGACCGTGAAAGCGACCGGGTCACTTTCAGCGTGCGGGACACCGGTATCGGCATCGCCGAGGCCGATCACGACGTCATCTTTCAGGAATTCGGCCAGATCGCGAACCCGATCCAGCGCCGCATCAAGGGCACCGGTCTCGGCCTGCCGCTATCGAAGCAGCTCGCCGAGCTGCTCGGCGGCAGCGTCGGGCTCGAAAGCGCGCCCGGGCAGGGGTCCGTCTTTTCCGTGTCGATCCCGCGCCTCTACCGCTCGACGCGCGAACCGGCGGATTGGTCGAGGCGATGGCAGATCGAGCCGGGTCATATTCCGGTGCTGGTCGTCGAGGACGATTCCGCCGATGCGTTCGCGGTCGAGCGGATGCTGGCCCCGTCGCGATATCAGCCGATCATTGCCCACACCGTCGCCGAAGCCCGGGAGGCCCTCACCCTCCACCGGCCCGCCGCGGTGCTCCTCGACATCATGCTCGAAGGCGAGGAAACTTGGCGCTTCCTGATCGAGATGCGACAGCAGGACATCACCGCCGACCTGCCGGTGATCGTGCTTTCGTCGACTGCGGAAGAGGCAAAAGCGATCCATCTCGGCGCCGACGAGTATCTCGGCAAGCCGATCGATGCCGAGCAGCTTCTTCGCGTGCTCGATCGAATGACCGGCCAGTCGTCGGTGACCCGGGTCCTGCTGGTCGACGACGAAGAGGTGTCGCGCTATCTGGTGCGTCAGTTGCTGCCGCGCGGCCTTTACGAAATCAGCGAAGCGGCAACGGGAACCGAAGGCCTGGCCCTTGTGCGCAGCAACCCGCCCGACATCGTGCTGCTCGACCTCAACATGCCGGGGATGGACGGCTTCCAGTTCCTCGAACGACTGGGTTCGGTCTCGGACATTCCAGCGGTCGTCTTGACCTCGATGATTCTTGATTGCGGTCAACGGCTGAAGCTCGGCCGGGCGGGTACGATCCTGTCGAAATCCGACCTGTCGTCGTCGATGCTCGTTGCCGCGATCGGCGATGCGCTCGGCCGGGCGGGGATCGCGGCGTGAACCCGGCCCCGGGCGCCAGCATCCTGGTCGTCGACGACGATGAGGGGGGGCGTTACGCCAAGGCGCACACCTTGGCACGGGAAGGCTATGCCGTCTCGGAAGCCGGGTGTGGAGAGGAGGCACTCGAACAGATTGCGAGGGCGGCGCCCGATCTGGTCTTGATGGACGTGCGGCTGCCCGACGGCGACGGGGTCGAGTTCTGTCGGCGGATCAAGGCGACATCACCACAAATCGCCTTGCTGCAAACCTCGTCGGCGCTGATCAGCGCGCAGGACCGTGCGCTGGCACTGGAAGCGGGCGCGGATTCCTATCTCATCGAGCCGATCGAACCCGACGAACTGATCGCCGTGGTCCGGGCGCTGCTCCGCATGCGGCACGCCGAGCAGTCGCTGCGACAGATGAATGATGCGCTCGAAGCCAAGGTCGTCGAGCGCACCAGCGAACTCGCCGAGTCGCACCGGCGGCTGATGTCCGAACAGGCCGGGCGCCGGGAAGCCGAAAGCATCCTCTGGCATACGCAAAAGCTCGAAGCGATCGGCCAGCTTACCGGCGGCATTGCCCACGACTTCAATAATTTGCTGACCATCGTCACGGGCAACCTCGAGCTCTTGGAGACGGTCCTCGCGAGCGATCGGCCGACCTCGCTCGATCGTCAGCGGCGGCTGATCCACGCCGCGCTGCGCGCGGTCCAACACGGCGCTCAGATGACGCAGCAGCTTCTCACGTTTGCCCGCCAGGGTGTGCTGCACGAAGAAACGGTCGACATCAACGCGACGATTATCGGCATGGCCGATTTTCTCAGGCGCACGTTGGGCGATGTCGTCGACCTTGAATTCCTTCCCGCACCCGGGCTGTGGCTCAGCCTCATCGACCCGGCACAGTTCGAGGCCGCCATCCTCAACCTCGCCATCAACGCACGCGACGCGATGCCCGATGGCGGTCGGCTGACCATCGAGCTCGGCAACGCTGTGGTTGCCGGCGACGAAACCAGGCCCGATATCGCGCCCGGTTCGTACGTGCGGGTCGACATGACCGACAACGGGGCCGGCATGGACGAGGATGTGGCGAAGCGCGCGTTCGAGCCGTTTTTCACCACCAAGAGCATCGGCAAGGGCAGCGGTCTCGGCCTCAGCCAAGTGTACGGGTTTGTCAGCCAGTCCGGGGGCGCCGTCAGGATCGCCAGTACCGTGGGGCGCGGCACCGCCGTGACGCTCTACCTGCCGCGATCCGCATCCGCCATTGCTCAGACCTCGAAGTCGCTGCTCGACAGCGATCCGCGGGGCGACGAGACGATCCTTGTCGTGGAAGACGACGAACAGGTTCGCAGCGTTGCCGTTGCGATGGTCGAGGAGCTCGGTTATCGGGTCGTCACCGCAGCCAATGGAGCGGAAGCGCTCGCCCATCTCAAAGCAAGCGAGCCGATAGACCTGCTGTTCAGCGATATCCTGATGCCCGGAGGCATGACCGGCGTCGCCCTGGCCACCCAGGCGCGCAAGCTTCGTCGCGGATTGGCGGTGCTGCTGACTTCCGGTTACGCAGCCGACGCCCGCGCCGACCTTGGGTCAAGCGGGTTCCTTCTGATCCCAAAGCCCTATCGACGCGGAGATCTGGCGGAAATGCTGCGTATGGCGCTCGACACCCCGCGCCAAGGCGTCGAGTAGAACGCGCAGTGGTCACCGGGCGCTAGCCGGCCCAAGCGCCGAAGTCTCGGCGAGGTCGTTTCGGTTCCACCAGCCGTCGCCCTGCCCGGCGCACCAAGCTCGCACCTCGGACCGCGCGCAGCGTCACGTGAAACACGGCCTGGGCCGGATCGATCACGAAGCGGCCGCGGTCGTTGAACACCCTGTTGAGGAGGCGGCTGGCCGCGTAGTCCGTGATGATCCCCTGCGCCAGGGTTTAGCGGGCGTCAGGAAATCGGGGATGGCGGAGAAGTTCGGCGATCAGCGAATTGTCTTCGACGGTCGGGGTGTCGCGCGCTCACATGCGCAAGCTGCTCGGGTGCCGCGGCGGCCGACGGCTGTGTTCGCACGGCGCTCGCCGAGCGCCCGGCGGATGAACCGACGACTGACTAGGGCTGGATTTGCACGCGAGCTTGTCACGGGCCTGCCGACTCATCCATGGACAGCAAGGTCGCGTTCCCGCCCGAGGCGGTGAGGTCGACGGAGACCGTGCGCTCGGTCGCGAAACGATGCAGGTAGCGAGGACCGCCGGCTTTTGGGCCGGTGCCGGAAAGCCGCTCGCCGCCGAATGGCTGAACGCCGACGACAGCTCCGATCATGTTGCGGTTGACGTAGGAATTGCCGATGCCGAGCCGGCCGAGAATATGCCGCACGGTGGCCTCGACCCGGCTGTGGACGCCGAGGGTCAGCGCGTATCCGGTACCTTCGATCTCGTCGAGCACCGCGTCGAGCCGGTCGGCACGCCACCGAACGACGTGCAGGATCGGCCCGAACACCTCGTGGTCGAGCCGGCGCGCGCTGTCGATCTCGTAGGCGCGCGGCGCGAAGAACGTGCCGTGATCAAGCGCCGGCGGCAGCGAGCATTCGAACACGAGCTTTGCCTCACGCGCCATGCGTTCGGCATGGCGATCGAGCGCCAGCAGGCTGTCGAGGTCGATTACCGGCCCGACATCGGTGGCGAGCAAGCTCGGGTCGCCGAGAGTCAGCTCGGCCATGGCCCCCGCCAGCATCGGCAGCACCCTGTCGGCAATATCGTCTTGCAGATAAAGGAGGCGCAGCGACGAGCACCGCTGGCCGGTGCTGTCGAAGGCCGACATCACCGCATCGGCGACGACCTGCTCCGGCAGGGCCGATGAATCGACGATCATCGCATTCTGGCCGCCAGTCTCGGCGATCAGCGGCACGATCGCGCCGGGCCGCGCCGCGAGGGTTTGGTTGATGCCGCGGGCCGTGTCGGTCGAGCCGGTGAACGCGACGCCGGCGATCCGCTGATCGGCGACGAGCGTCGCACCGACGGTCTCGCCCAGGCCCGGCAGCAGATGGATCACGTCGTGGGGAATGCCCGCAGCGAGCAGGCGGCGGATCGAGGCGGCGGCGACGAGCGGGGTCTGCTCGGCAGGTTTGGCGATGATCGCGTTGCCGGCCGCCAGTGCCGCCGCCACCTGCCCCGTGAAGATCGCCAGCGGGAAATTCCACGGCGAAATGCAGGCAAAGACCCCGCGCCCGTGCAGCGCGATCTGGTTGCGCTCGCCGGTCGGACCGGGGAGCGGCTCGGGCGCGGCAAACTCGACGCGGGCGCGAGCGGCGTAGTAGCGCAGATGGTCGACCGCCTCCCGGACTTCTGACAGGGCCGCCGGGATCGTCCGCCCACCTTCGCGGACGATCAGCGCCATCAGTTCGTTCCGGTCGCGCTCGTAGAGGTCGGCGGCGCGCTCCAGCATCGCCGCGCGGGTGTCGGCCGGCGTACGGTCCCAACCCGGCGCGGCACGCGCGGCCGCGGCGAGCGCCTTTTCGACCAGATCGGCGTTCGCGACGCCAACCCGCCCGATCTCGCGCCGGCGGTCCGCCGGATCGAAGACCGGTGTCGCGGCATCGCCGCTTTCGACCCCAGCGACAATGGGCCCCGCGGAAGCCGGGGCTTGCAGCGCCGCGCCCATTCCGACGCGTAATTCCGACAGCGCCTGCCGATCGGCGAGGTCGAGGCCCGCCGAATTCGCCCGCGACGGCCGATAGAGATCGCGCGGCAACGGAATCTGCGGGTGGGGCTTTTCGGCCAGCCCTGCCAGCCGGGCGATCGGGTCGGCGATGATCGCGTCGATCGGCAACCGCTCGTCGACGATGCGGTTGACGAACGAGGTGTTGGCGCCGTTTTCCAACAAGCGCCGCACCAGATAGGCGAGCAGGTCCTCGTGGCTCCCGACCGGGGCGTAGACCCGGCACGGCCGCCCCATCGGCTCGACGATCTCGTCGTACAACGCCTCGCCCATGCCGTGCAGCCGCTGGAACTCCCAATCCATCCGGTCGCCCGCCACTTCGAGGACAGCCGCCAGCGTATGAGCGTTGTGGGTCGCGAATTGCGGGAAGATGCGGGTGCCGGCGGCGAAGAGACGCCTGGCGCAGGCGAGATAGGAAACGTCGGTCGCGACCTTTCTCGTAAAGACCGGGTACGAGTCGAGGCCGCGCTCCTGCGCGCGCTTGATCTCGCTGTCCCAATAGGCGCCCTTGACCAGTCGCACCATCAGACGCCGCCCCGATCGCGCCGTAAGGTCGTCGAGCCAATCGACGACCGCGAGCGCCCGCTTCTGATAGGCCTGCACCGCGAGACCGAGGCCGTCCCATCCCGACAGGCCGGGATCGCATGCGACGGCGTCGAACAAGTCGAGCGACAATTCGAGCCGGTCGGCCTCCTCCGCGTCGACCGTCAGGCCGACATTGCCGGCCTTGGCCGCGCGGCAGAGATCGAGAAGCCGCGGCAGCAATTCCCGCGCGATGCGGTCGCGTTGCGCCGGCTCGTAGCGCGGGTGCAGCGCCGACAGCTTGACCGAGATCCCCGGCGCCTCGGTGACGGCACGGCCCGCGGCGGCCGCGCCGATCCGGGCGATCGCGTGCAAATAGGCGGCGTGGTAGCGCGCGGCGTCGGCTGCCGTCCGCGCCGCCTCGCCGAGCATGTCGTAGGAGTGCCGATAGCCATGGTGCTCGCTGGCCGCGGCGCGGGCGAGCGCCTCTTCGATCGTGCGGCCCATCACGAACTGGCGGCCGAGGATGCGCATCGCCGCCAGCACCGCCTGGCGCACGAGGGGCTCGGCGGACCGTGCGGCAAATCGGTGCACGGCCCCGCCAAGGTCGCGCGCGTCGTCGTCGCCGAGGAGCCGCCCGGTCAGCATCAGCGCCCACGTCGAGGCATTGACGAACACCGAGCCGGAATGCCCGAGATGGCTTTCCCAATCGGCCGAGGCGAGCCGGTCGCGGATGAGCCGGTCGATCGTGCCGGTATCCGGGATCCGCAAGAGCGCCTCGGCGAGACACATCAGGGCGACGCCCTCGCGCGAGGAGAGGGCGTATTCATGGATAAAGGCGTCGATGCCACTGCGGTCGAGGCCTTCCCCCCGGACGGCCGCTACGAGGCGGGCGGCGGTCTGCGCGATCCGCTCACGCGCGTCCGGCGGCAGCTCGGCGGCGGCCAGGATCGCGGCGACGGTCCCGGTCTCGTCCCGCCGCCGCGCCTCTCCGATCAGGGCGCGCAGGGGGGCTTCGGATGGTGGCGGCGGCGCGGCAAAAACAACTTCCATGGCAGCGACTCGATATGGCTCCCCCCTCCCGGAAGAGCAACGTCGGCGGCGGCGCGCCGTTACGTGCCGCCTCGCCGCGCCCGGATCTCGGAAGACGACGTGTCCACGCGGAAATGGTTCTCGGGAATCTCCGTGAAGAGCAGGGCATAGCGTTGCGGCATCGGGATATCGGTCAGGGCACGCACCCGCCCTGCCCCGTCGAGCCGCACGGCGACGAGAAAATTGCTTCCGGCGCCGGCGATTTCGTCGAGGGCGGCATGCATCCGGGCTTCGTCGTCGCCGTAGTACTTCTTCCCGAACAGCCGCTCCGCGGTGTCCGCGCCGACGACGAACATGGTTCCCGGAAAGAGGCGCGATTTCTCGACGAAGGTCGGCGCGCGGGTGAGTTCCACCGGCGCTTTCCAGGCGAATTGCGCGAGCCGATGCCGTACGACTTCGCCCGACAGCGGCGGCTTGTCGACATTGGTGACGGAAATCTCGAAGGCGACCGGCTGCTGCTGGAACTCCTCGGCGATCCGCGCGAGCAGGACGTGCCCCTCGTGCATCGGGTTGAAGGAGCCCGGGAACAGCACGGCGGGCGGCGGCGCCGACAGCAGCATCTGGCCGTCAGGCAGCACGGTCACGCGATCGATCTCCCCCGCCAGCAGCCGATCGAGCGGGTCCACGGCCGCGACCAGTGCCTCGGCATAATGTTCGTCTGCGCCGAGGAGGCTGTGGGGCGACGGCGCGGCCACACCGCAGGTGCGTGCAAGCCACAAGACGACCGCGCGTGACACGAGGTCTTCCTCGGCCGCGCGATCGCGCCGGCCCTTGGCCAGGGTGACGGTGCAATGCGCGACGCCGGCAGCCTCTGCGCAAGCGATGTGAAAGCGGTGCTCGCCTTTGCGCGGGCGATCGCTCACCAGCGCCGCCGTCGCACCAAGACCGACAGGATCGGTGCCCGCCGGCATCAGCCTCATGGCGCGCGCCCGGATCGCCTGGGCCATCGCGATCGCGGTGTCGGCGCTGCACGCCTGAGCCGGGTCGAAGCCGAGCAGATCTTCCAGCGTGGACCCGTCGTAGGGCACCTGCGCCTCGATCAAAAGACGCGACCCGCCAGGGACGCGCAGGAGTTCGCCGATTGCACCGCTGCCGCCCCCGGTGATCGCGAGCGCGGCCTTGCGGCCGGCCCCATGCAAGGCGGATATCAGGGTTGGCCACGCGGGGTCCGGCTGGTTCATGAGGCAGGTACGGTCCGAATCGGAAACGATCGCGCAAACCGTGGAAGACGGTTCGGGCAGAGTCAACCACAAGCACACGGGCATCAAATCAAGGCATCCCGCGCCTTTGCGCCCGGCGCAAGGGCTTCAGCCCATCCTTTCTTGATGGAGCATGCTCGGCCCCACTACGCTCATCCGGGGGTTGAAGGGTCCGTGGACGAGCTTCAGCGGAAAGGTCCGATCGACGCCAAAAAGGCGTGGCGCGAGCATCTCGTGCGCGCTGACGGCCCTGCGCCAACATTGCGGATCGGCGTCGCCGCGAGTTTTACGGCGGACGCAATGATCCCTTTCATCGGCGCAGCCCTGCTCGCGCGCGACACCACGGCGGAATTCAGGCTCGGCCCCTACAACCAGCTCTTCCAGACCTGCCTCGACCCCGAGGCCAGCTTTGACGGGCCTGTCGAAATCGTCGTGCTGCTGTGGCGGCTGGAAGATCTGGTCCTCGACGAGATGATCGGTTTCCTCTCCGGCGATGAGGGCGCACTCGCCGGAGCCAGCGACAAGATCGCCTCGCTCGCCGCCATGATCCGCCAGCTCCGCAGCAGCTTCCCGGGGATGGTGATTGCCGGGGTGCCGCCCTATCCAACGGACATCGGGGACGGGATTCTGTCCCTCGGCAATCCCGACGGCCTCGGCCGCCTGCACCGGAATCTGGTCGGCGAGTATATCGATGCGTTCGGCAAGATCGACGGGGTTTCGCTCGTCGATCTCGATGCGGCGCAGCGCCAGGTTGGGCTCGCCGCCTCGTTCGACCCGCGGAAATGGTATCTGTACCGGCAGCCGTTCAGCGACGCGTTCCTCTATCCCACCGGCCAGCAGATTTGCCGGCTGATCATGGCGGCGCGGCAACCGGCCAAGAAATGCGTCGTGCTCGACGCCGATAACACACTGTGGGGAGGGATCGTCGGCGAGGACGGGATCGACGGCATCCAGATCGGCGACGAGTTTCCCGGCACCGCCTATCGCGACTTCCAGAGACTGCTGCTCGGCTGGCGCGCGCGGGGCGTGCTGCTGGCCCTGGCGAGCAAGAACAACGAGGCCGATGTCTGGGAGGTGTTCGACAGGCACGGCGGCATGGTGCTGAAGCGCGCGCACCTCTCGGCCGCGGAGATCAACTGGCACCCCAAGACGGAGAACATTCCGCTCATCGCACAGGCGCTCAACATCGGCACCGACAGCCTCGTCTTCATCGACGACAACCCGATGGAGGTCGCCCAGATGCGCGAGGTGTGGCCCGAGGTGACGAGTCTCCTCCTGCCGGCCGATCCGGCAGACATCGTTTCGGCGATGCAGGAGCTGACCCTCTTCGACCAGATCGGGGTCACCGGCGAAGACCGCAAGCGCGCCGACATGATGCGTGCAGAGCGCGATCGCGAGACGCTGGGGGTTCGCATCAGCCATGTCGATTTCCTCAAGGCGCTGGATCTCGAGATCGACCTGTTCCGCGCCGGGACCGAGGATCTCGGCCGTATCACGCAGCTCATCAACAAGACCAACCAGTTCAACCTGACGACGATCCGCCGGACGTTGGACCAGATTCGCGCGCTCTCCGGTACCGACGGCTGGCGCGTCTACGGGCTGCGCGTGGCCGACAAATTCGGCGAATACGGGCTGACCGGGGTCATCATCGCGGGGGTCTCGCCGGATCGCCGGCGCTGGACGCTCGACACCCTGCTGATGAGCTGCCGGGTATTGGGTCGCGGGGTCGAAGCGGCGCTGATCGGTGGCCTTGCGGCCGACGCGCGGGCGGAAGCGGTGAGCGAATTTCGCGCCTCGTTCGTCCCGACCGCGAAAAACGCGCTGGCGGCCTCGTTCCTGCCGGATCAGGGGTTCCGCCCGATCGGCGCGCAGGAATGGCATCTCGATCTCGCCGCCGCGCCCGCCATTCCGGCCCATATCCGGCGCATCGGCGCGCCGGCCGAACCGTTCCTGGCAGAGGTTGCGGAGTAGACATGACATCGCGCGTGACCCGGATCGTCGCCGAGGTGCTCGGCATCGCCGCCGTCGAGATCACCGACGACACCTCGCCCGACAATACGTCGCAATGGGACAGCATGACGGCGGTGAACCTGGTCGCGGCCATCGAGGACGAGTTCGACATTCGGCTCAGCACTGCCGAGATCGTGTCGCTGCGCAGCGTCGCGACGGTCAAGGAAGTGTTGAGCGCGAAGGGAATCGCCGACGCGTAGGCAGCCCATGTCCGATCACCCGAACACGTTCGGCCTGACATTCCACCACCTGGGCCTGGCCGTACGCCGGCCGCACGACGCGACGCAATTCGTCGGCGGCCTCGGCTACCGGATCGGCACACCGGTGCTCGATCCCACGCAGAACGTCAACTTGATCATGTGCTCGCATCCGGGCGCAATGCCCGATGTCGAGATCATCTACCCGGCCGCCGGAAAGTCGCCGGTCGACGCGCTCATCGCCGGCCGGCCGGAGGGCATCGTCTACCACCTGTGCTACGCGACGGCAGACCTGCCGGCGACGCTGGCGGCCTTTGACCACGCCGGCCTGCGCGCGATCTGCAAGTCCCCACCGACCCCGGCGGTCCTCTTCGGCGGCCGCTGCGTTTCGTTCTACGACATCGTGGGCATGGGGCTCTGCGAGATCGTCGAAGACCCAGCCTCCACAGCCGGCTGACTGGGTTGATCGGCACGTAAACGGGCTCTCCACCGTCGTTTTTTCGGAACCGAAGGCTGCGTCTAGCTGTCTACGGCAAGGGAACCACGACGAGTCGCGCAACGCCACCATGCCTCCTGTCGGAGGCCGGCGGGGCCAATCTGGGGATGACCGCAACTCGCCTTTATTACCTTCACCCGCTGCTCGCCGGCCCCGTCGATACGTGGGCGGCGCAGCTCGACCGCGCCGCGGCGATGCGGTTCGACACGGTCGCGATCGCGCCGCCCTTTGCGGCGGGGCGGGCCGGCGACCTGTTCCTGACCGCCGATCACGACCGCATCGACCAGCGGCTTGGCGCGGGTGATGCGGCGCCGGCACTGGCGCGCTTCGGTGAGGCCTGCCGCAGCCGCGGGCTCCAACCCATGCTCGACGTGGTCGTTCACCGGGTCGCCGTCGAGCATGCCGGCAAGGGCCTCTCGGCCTGGTATCTCGCCGATAGCTCCGACACCCTTCCCGACCCGCGGCGCGAGCCGCAACGCGCGGATGTCGCGCGGCTGTCCGTCGATGGCGAACCGGACGGGGCGATCGAATGGTGGGCCGGGCGGTTCGGCGAATGGATCGACGCCGGGATCGCCGATTTTCGATGCATCGCCCCGCACCGGGCGCCGGCGCGGTTTTGGCGCGGCCTGATCGCGGCGGTGCGGCGGCCTCACCCAGACGCGCGGTTCATGGCTGCCACCCGCGGCTCGGAAAGCGGATCGCTCGCCCAATGCGGGTTCGATCTCGTCGCCTCATGTTCGCGCGGATGGGATTATCGCACCGAGGACTTCCCGGACGCGGTCAATCGCCTGACACACATAGCGCCGGTGATCGCGATGCCCGAGGCACCGTTCGATCGCCGGCTGGGCCGGGCGTTCCGGGACACCGGACGGGCACAGCGGGCAGCACGGCGAGCTCTCGCCTTTGCGACCGCCTACGGCACCGGCTGGATGATGCCGATGGGGTTCGAACTCGGTGCGGCGCGCGAAATGGACCCGGCCCGCGACCGGCCCGAGGATTTCGCGCGCCTGGTGGCCGAAGCGCCGTTCGACCTGTCGGCCGAAATCGCCGCCGCCAATTCGCATTGGGCGTGGTCGCACGAGGAGGCTGCAGCCGAGCTGCGCACCCTGTCGCCGCCCGGGGCGCCGGCCGCGGCGATGCTGCTCGGCCACCGGCAGATGGTGCTCGCCAACGCCAGCCTCGACGACGCGGTGCGCGTACCGCTGGCGCCGCTCCTGACCGCAAGCGGGCTCGATGGCGCGCTGATCGACGAGGCCGGACCCGACGGCGTGGTCACGATCGGGCCAGCGGAAGTACGGATGCTGCGGATCACCCCGGCACCGCCGATCAGTTGGACCGGGCGAAGCGCGGTCGACGCGGCGGAGCAGCCGCGCATCGCGATCGAGGCGGTTTCACCCTCGGTCGAGGACGGCCGCTTCCCGGCAAAGCGTTTGGTCGGCGAAATGGTCGAGGTGGCGGCCGATCTCATTTCGGACGGCCATGACCGCCTCGGCGCAGCGCTCCTGTGGCGGGCGGCAGACGAGGACGACTGGCACGAAGCCCCGATGGCCGAAACCGGCAACGACCGCTGGGTCGGGAGTTTCCCGCTTGGGCGGATCGGGCGCTATGTTTTCACGGTCCTCGCCTGGAAGGATCGGTTCGGGAATTTCGCCCACGAGCTCGAAACGAAACACGCAGCGGGGATGCCGATCGCGCTGGAGCTCGAGGAAGGCCGGGTGCTGGTCGAGGAAGTCGCTGCGCGCGCCGATCGCACGGTCGCGGGCGACCTCGAAGCGCTGGCGATACGACTGACCCGGGCAGACGCCGAAGAGCGCCGGCGGCTGCTGTTGAGCCCGGCGACGGCGGAGTTGGTGGCGACGGCCCGGTTCCGGCCGCACGCGCGCCGGCACGCCGCCGAGTTTCCGGTCGAGGCCGAGCGCCGCGCCGCGGGTTTCGCCAGTTGGTACGAGCTCTTTCCTCGCTCGCAATCGGGCGACGCGCACCGGCACGGCACCTTCGCCGACGTGATCGTGCGGCTCCCGGCGATCGCGGCGATGGGGTTCGACGTCCTCTATTTCCCGCCGATCCACCCGATCGGCCGGGTCAATCGCAAGGGGCATGACAACGCGCCTCGTGCCGAGGCGGGCGAGCCGGGCAGCCCCTACGCGATCGGCAGCGACGAGGGCGGGCACGAGGCAATCCACCCGGCGCTCGGCACGCTCGACGATTTCCGCCGGCTGCGCGACGCGGCGGCACGGCACGGCATCGAGTTGGCGCTCGATTTTGCCGTGCAATGCGCGCCCGACCATCCGTGGCTGCGGCAACATCCGGACTGGTTCGATTGGCGGCCCGACGGCTCGATCCGTTACGCCGAAAATCCGCCGAAGAAATACGAGGACATCGTCAACGTCGATTTCTACGCCGACAGCGCGGTGCCGTCGCTGTGGGAGGCCCTCAGGGACATCGTGCTCCTCTGGGCCAGCGAGGGCGTCCGCCTTTTCCGTGTCGACAACCCGCACACGAAACCACTACCGTTCTGGGAATGGCTGATCGGCGAGGTGCGCGAAAAATATCCCGACGCGGTGTTCCTCGCCGAGGCCTTCACCCGGCCAAAGCTGATGTACCGGCTCGCCAAGATCGGGTTTTCGCAGTCCTACACCTACTTCACCTGGCGCAACACCAAGGCCGAGCTGACCGAATACCTCACCGAACTAACGACCAATGCGCGCGACTTCTTCCGCCCGCACTTCTTCGTCAACACGCCCGACATCAACCCGGTCTTCCTGCAGAATTCGGGTCGGCCGGGGTTCCTGATCCGCGCGGCGCTGGCGGCGACGCTGTCGGGGCTCTTTGGTGTCTACAGCGGGTTCGAATTGTGCGAAGCGCGGGCGTTGCCCGGCCGCGAGGAATACGCCGCGTCGGAGAAATACGAGATCCGCGCTTGGGATTGGCAGGCGCCCGGCAACATCATTGCCGAGATCACCCGGCTCAATCAGATCCGGCGCGCCAACCCGGCGTTGCAGACGCATCTCGGCGTCACCTTCCACAACGCCTTCAACGACCAGATCCTCTATTTCTCAAAGGCGACGCGCGACCTGCAAAACGTGGTTCTCGTCGCGGTCAACCTCGATCCGCGCTATGCGCAGGAATGCGACATCGAAGTGCCGCTGTGGCTCTGGGGGCGATCGGACGCGGCCTCGGTTGCAGTGATGGACCTGATGCTCGGCCACCAATTCACCTGGACCGGAAAGGTCCAGCACATCCGGCTCGACCCGGCGGTAACGCCGTTTGCGATCTGGCGCGTCCGACCTGCGGACGGAGCAGCATAATGGGAAAAAGAAAGCGCACCCTGCCGGTGATGGCCGACCCGCTATGGTACAAAGACGCGGTCATCTATCAGCTGCACGTGAAGTCGTTCTACGATTCGAACAACGACGGCGTCGGCGACCTCCCGGGGCTGCTGCAAAAGCTCGATTACATCCAGAGCCTCGGCGTCACTGCGATCTGGCTGTTGCCGTTCTATCCATCACCGCGGCGCGACGACGGCTACGACATCGCCGATTATCGCGGCATCCATTCCGACTACGGCACCCTCGCCGATTTCAAGCGCGTCGTCGCCGGTGCGCATGCACGCGACCTGCGCGTCATCACCGAGCTGGTGGTCAACCACACCTCCGACCAGCACAGCTGGTTCCAGCGCGCCCGGCGGGCCAAGGCGGGATCGGTCGCGCGGAATTACTACGTCTGGTCGGACCATGACGACGCCTACGCCGACACCAGGGTGATCTTCGTCGACACCGAAAAATCGAATTGGACATGGGACGATGTGGCCGGGGCCTATTACTGGCACCGGTTCTATTCGCACCAACCCGATTTGAATTTCGACAACCCGCACGTGCTTCAGGAAGTGCTCGCCGTAATGCGCTTCTGGCTCGACCTCGGGGTCGACGGGCTGCGGCTCGACGCGGTGCCGTATCTCGTCGAGCGCGAAGGCACCAGCAACGAAAATCTCCCCGAGACCCACGAGGTCCTGAAGAAGCTGCGCAAGGCGCTCGACGATTACGCGCCGGGCCGGATGCTGCTCGCCGAAGCGAACCAATGGCCGGAGGACGCCAAGGAATATTTCGGGAACGGCGACGAATGTCACATGTCGTTCCACTTCCCGCTGATGCCGCGGATGTACATGGCGATCGCGCAGGAAGACCGCTTCCCGATCAGCGACATCATCCGCCAGACGCCGGCGATCCCGGATAACTGTCAGTGGGCGATCTTTCTGCGCAACCATGACGAGCTGACGCTCGAAATGGTGACCGACAAAGAGCGCGATCTACTGTGGGCCACCTATGCGGCCGACCGGCGTGCTCGCCTCAACCTCGGCATCCGCCGTCGGCTCGCGCCGCTGCTCGAGCACGACCGCACCCGCATCGAACTGATGAACATGCTGCTGCTGTCGATGCCGGGAACGCCGGTCATGTACTACGGCGACGAGCTCGGCATGGGCGACAACTATCACCTCGGCGATCGCGACGGGGTGCGTACGCCGATGCAATGGTCGCCCGACCGCAACGGCGGATTTTCGCGGGTGAGCCCGGAAAATCTCGTGCTGCCGTCGATCATGAACCCGGTCTACGGGTACGAAGCCATCAATGTCGAGGCGCAGGCGGGCGACCAGTACTCGCTGCTGAACTGGACCCGCCGCATGCTGACCGTGCGCAAACGGCACAAGGCGTTCGGCCGCGGCTCACTGCGCTTTCTCTATCCCGGCAACCGCAAGGTATTGACGTATCTGCGTGAATACGAGGACGAGACGATCCTCTGCGTCTGCAATGTGTCGCGGGTGATCCAGGCGGTCGAGCTCGATCTGTCGGAGTTTTCCGGCCGCGTCCCGGTCGATCTGACCGGCGGATCAACGTTTCCTCCGGTAGGCCAGCTCCCGTATCTGCTGACGCTGCCCCCATTCGCGTTCTATTGGTTCACCCTCTCCACGAGCGCGAGCCTGCCGGATTGGCATTTGCCGGCACCCGAGGCGATGGACGAGTTGCGGACGCTGATCATCCGGGGCGACATCGCCGAGGTGCTGACCGCGGAGCCGCGCCGGATCATTGAGGAGGACGCGCTGCCGGCCTATCTGATGCGGCGGCGGTGGTTCGCGTCGAAAGACGAAAAGATCGTCTCGGCGCGTCTCGCGATGGCCGAGCCGGTAACGGGCGCCAAGCTCGACATGATCCTCGCCGAGGTCGAGGTGACCCTGTCGCGCCGCACTGAAAACTACCTGCTGCCTCTGGCGATCGCCTGGGACGACGAGACGAGCGACGCGCTGCCGCAGCAGCTCGCGCTGGCCCGGGTACGCCGGCGCCGGCAGATCGGGTTCCTGACCGACGCCTTCGCCACCGACGCTTTGCCGGTCACGGTGATGCGGGCGCTGGCGGTCTCGGCGGTGCGTCCGCTCGCGTCGGGGGAAATCCGCTTCCGGCCGACGCGGCGCCTCGCGGAGATCAAGATGCCGCGCCACCCCGAGATCCGGCGTCTCTCGGCGGAGCAATCGAACAGCTCGCTGATCATCGGCGACCTCGCGATTTTCAAGCTGGTGCGCCGCGTGTTCCCCGGCATCCACCCCGAAGCCGAGATGGGCCGCTATCTCACCGAGCACGGCTTCGCCAACACCGCACCTTTGTTGGGCGAGGTCACGCGCTACGACCCGGACGGCACCCCGCACACGCTCGTCCTCGTCCAGGGTTTCCTGCGCAATCAGGGCGACGGCTGGAGCTGGACGCTGGATTACCTGTCACGGGTCATCACCTCGACCGCCGTGGTCGATCCCGACGCGCAGATCGACGACATCGCCGACGCGCTGGCCGGGTACGAAAATTTCGCCACCGCGATCGGCAAGCGTCTCGGCGAGCTCCACGCGATCCTCGCCACGCCGACCGACGACCCCGCCTTCTCCCCCGAAAAGGCCACGGCAGCCGACGGCGCCGTGTGGGCGACCGCGGTGCGTGCCCAATTCGAGGCGGCGCTCGCCGCGCTCGGCAACGTCGGCGACTGGCCCGGCGAGGACGCCCGTCAGGCCGCCCTCTTCGTCCGGGAAGGGCGCACCGCGCTGGGCGCCGCGATCGACCGGCTGGCCAAGGCCGCGGCCGGGACGCTGAAGACGCGCACGCATGGCGATTTCCATCTCGGCCAGGTCCTCGTCTCGTCGGGCGATGCCTACATCATCGACTTCGAGGGTGAGCCGGCCCGGCCGCTCGCCGAGCGCCGCGCGAAAGCGAACCCGCTGCGCGATGCCGCAGGGCTGCTGCGCTCGTTCGACTACGCGGTCGCTGCCGCGTTGAGCCGCGCCGCGGGGCCGGCGCTCGATGCTCCGCGCAAGACCGATGTCCTCGACCGCTTCGCCGCGAACGCGTCCAAGGCATTTCTCACGGCGTACCGCGAAGTGGAGGCGGAAAGCCCGCGACGTTGGGTTTCGGAAGCGTCGGAGGCGAACCTGCTCGACCTCTTTCTTATCGAAAAGGCCTCGTACGAGATCTGCTACGAAGCCGCCAACCGCCCGGGCTGGATCGGCATCCCGCTTTTCGGCCTCGCGCGGATCGCCGCGCGGATCGCCGCCCCGGTCACGGAACCCGCCGATGGATGACGATCTGACCCTCGCCCCGGCACTGCAAGCCATCGCCGAGGCGCGCCACGGCGATCCGTTCGGTGTGCTAGGCCGCCATACCACCTCGGCAGGCGAGGTGATCCGCGCGATGCTGCCCGGCGCCTTCGCCGTCACCGCGATCGCCCGAGACGAACCGAGCCTGCGCGCCGAGCTGAGGCCGATGCGCAACAGCGGGCTCTTCGTCGGCCCGAGCCCGGGGCCGGGCCCCTACCTCTTACGGATCGATTGGGGCGGGCCGGTCCAGGAGACCGAAGACCCGTATTCGTTCGGCCCCCTGCTCGGCGAGCTCGACGTCTATCTGCTCGGCGAAGGCAAGCACCGCGACCTCGCACAAGCGCTCGGCGCGCATGCGATGATCGTCGACGGCGTGCCGGGCGTGCGCTTCGCGCTCTGGGCGCCGAATGCGCGGCGAGTCTCGGTCGTCGGCGATTTCAATTCCTGGGACGGCCGCCGCCACCCGATGCGGCTGCGTCACGGCGCCGGCGTGTGGGAGGTCTTTGTGCCGCGGCTCGCGCCGGGAGCGCTCTACAAATACGAGCTGCTCGGCCCAGACGGCGCGCTGTTGCCGCAAAAAGCAGATCCGGTCGCGTGGCGCGCCGAGCCGCCGCCCGCGACGGCCTCGATCGTCGACGATCCCGCGCCGTTCCGCTGGTCGGACGATGAGTGGTGCGCCGGCCGAGCCGGGCGCCAGTCGCACGACGCGCCGCTGTCGATCTACGAGGTGCACGCCGCGTCGTGGATGCGCCATCCGGACGGACGCTCGCTCGGCTGGTCGGAACTGGCCGACAAGCTCGTCGATTACGTCTCGCGCATGAGCTTTACCCATGTCGAGTTCATGCCGGTCATGTACCACCCGTTCACCGGCTCCTGGGGCTATCAGGTGCTGGGCCAGTTCGCGCCGAATGCCCTCCTCGGCACGCCGGAGGAACTGGCGCTGTTGATTGACCGCTGTCACGGCGCGGGGATAGGGGTGCTGCTCGACTGGGTCCCAGCTCATTTCCCCACCGACGCGCACGGCCTTGCCCGGTTCGACGGCACACCGCTTTACGAGCACGGCGATCCCCGCGAGGGCTATCAGCAGGACTGGAACACGTTCATCTACAATCTCGGCCGCAACGAGGTGCGCAACTTCCTGATCGCGGGCGCGCTGCACTGGCTCGAGCGGTTCCACGCCGATGGGCTCAGGGTCGACGCGGTCGCGGCGATGCTCTACCGCGATTACAGCCGCAAGGAAGGCGAGTGGATCCCGAATGTTTACGGCGGTCGGGAGAACCTCGAATCGATCGGATTCTTGCAGGAATTGCGGCGGACGATCGACGACCGCTGCCCGGGCACGATCCTCGTCGCCGAGGAATCGACGGCCTTTCCGGGCGTCACTCGGTCACCCGACGAAGGCGGCCTTGGCTTTCACTACAAGTGGAACATGGGCTGGATGCACGACACGCTCGATTACATCGGGCATGAGGCAATCCATCGGCACTATCACCATCACGAGATGACCTTCGGGATGCTCTACGCGTTCTCCGAGCGGTTCATCCTGCCGCTGAGCCACGACGAGGTCGTCTACGGCAAGCACTCGCTGATCGGCCGCATGCCGGGCGATCACTGGCAGCGCTTCGCCAACCTGCGGGCTTATCTCGGCTTTATGTGGACGCATCCGGGCAAGAAGCTCCTCTTCATGGGCGGCGAGTTCGGGCAGGAAGGCGAGTGGAACCACGACGGCCAGCTCGAGTGGTACCGCCTCGACGATCCCGCCCATCGCGGCGTGCAGCGGCTGGTGCGCGACCTCAACCGGGTCTACGCCGCCGAACCGGCCCTTTACGAGCGAGACTACGACGACAGCGGCTTCCGCTGGGTCGTGTCCGACGACAACGATCAGAGCGTGCTCGCCTACCTGCGGATGCCCGCCGGCAACGGCCCCCCGCTGTTGTCGATCAGCAATTTCACCCCGGTGCCGCGGCCGGGCTATCGGCTCGGCGTGCCCGAAGCCGGAAAGTGGTCCGCGCTCGTCAACACCGACGCAACCTGTTACGGCGGCTCCGGCTACGCCAACGGCAACGACACGGTCGCCCGCGCGGATTCCCGGCACGGTCAACCGGCCTCGCTCGACATCGACCTGCCGCCCCTGGCGACGCTGGTCCTGCGGCTCGACGATGCCAAGCCCTCCTGACGCCGAGGCTTGACAGCGCAACCAAAGCGCGCCTGTCTTCAAGGGCATTTGTCTGAGCGCGAGACGTCATGCCCAAGCAGACCGTGTTGAGCCTCGCCGCGGAATTGGCCGCGGGCCGTACCACGAGCCGGGCGCTGACGGAGGCGGCCTTGGCCCGCATCGCCGACCCGGCCGGTGAGGGCAAGCGGACCTTCACGAAGGTCTATCGCGATGAGGCACTTGCCGCCGCCGACGCACAGGACACGCTGCGCCAGGCCGGGTATGTCACGTCGCCGCTCTCCGGGTTGCCGGTGTCGGTGAAGGATTTGTTCGATGTCGCCGGCGAAGTGACGCTGGCCGGCTCGATCGCGCTCGACGACCGCCCGCCCGCGACCGAGGACGCGCCGATCGTCGCCCGGCTGCGGGCGGCCGGCGCGGTCATCGTCGGCAAGACCAACATGACCGAGTTCGCCTTTTCCGGCGTCGGCTACAACCCGCATTACGGCACCCCCGGCAACCCGTTCGACCGCAGCCTCATCCCCGGCGGGTCGTCGGCCGGAGCGCCGGTTTCGGTCGTGGACGAGCAGGCGGTCGTCGCGATCGGCACCGATACCGGCGGGTCGGTGCGCGTGCCGGCCGCCCTGTGCGGGGTCGTGGGCTTCAAGCCGACGCAATTCCGCGTGTCGCGCGACGGGGCGATCCCGCTGTCGACGACGCTCGATTCGATCGGCCCGCTCGCCAACAGCGTCGCCTGCTGCGCGATCACCGATGCGGTGATTGCCGGCGAGGCGCCCGAGGCGCCGGAGCCGGTCCCCGCCAATCTGCTGCGGCTCGCGGTGCCGAAGACGTTCTTTTTCGAGAAGGTCGCGCCCGAAGTCGCCAGCGCCTTTGACAACGCCCGCGCCGTGCTGGAGCGTGCCGGAGCGCGGATCGTCGATCTGCCGCTCAGCGAACTCAACGAATACCCGGCGATGATGGCGAAAGGGGGCTTTTCGGCAGTCGAGGCCTTTGCCTGG
Organism: Allostellaceae bacterium; assembly: GCA_036489765.1. Classification (GTDB taxonomy): domain Bacteria; phylum Pseudomonadota; class Alphaproteobacteria; order ATCC43930; family CGMCC-115725; genus DATARH01. The sequence continues at coordinate 24,917 of DASXFE010000029.1, forward strand.
CACAAGGACATCATCGCCCGGCGCGGCAACGAATACGACCGGCGGGTCCGCGAGCGCATCGAGCGCTTCGGCGGCCTGAGCGCGGTCGAATACATCGAGCACGGCCATGCCCGCGCCGGCCTGATTGCGCGTGTCGACCGCCAGACGGCTCAATTCGATGCCTTTCTCGCCCCGACCGTCGCGATCACCGCACCGCCGCTTGCCGCATTCGAGCGCGACGAAGATTACTGGCGGCTAAATTCGCTGATCCTGCGCAACACCGCGATCATCAACTTCCTCGACCGCTGCGCCCTCAGCCTGCCGATCCAGAAGCCGGGCTCGGCGCCGGTCGGGCTGATGATCGTCGGCGCGCACGGTGCGGACCGGGATCTGCTCGCGGTCGGGCGCGGGATCGAGGCGGCGCTGGCGGAGGCCGCGCGATGAGGGGGACGGTGACGGCAGTCAGCCGCAGCGGCACGCATACGATGTCGAAGCCGAACGAAGGCCGCATCCGGCTCGTCGAAGGGCTGGGCGTCGAGGGCGACGCTCATCTCGGTGTCGCCGTCAAGCACCGCTCGCGCGTCGCCAAGGACCCGACCGTGCCCAACCTGCGGCAGGTGCACCTAATCCACGCCGAACTGATGGACGAGTTGCGCGCGCGGGGCTTTGACATGGCGCCCGGTGAGATGGGCGAGAACGTGACCACGGCCGGGGTCGACCTCTTGGCTCTGCCGACCGGGGCGCGGTTGCATTTGGGCGACGATGCGATCGTCGAGGTGACCGGGTTGCGCAACCCGTGCCACCAACTCAACGGGCTGCGGCCGGGATTGATGAAGGCGACGCTCGATCGTGATGCCGACGGCAACCTCATTCGCAAGGCAGGCATCATGGCGATCGTCATCAACGGCGGCGATGTCCGCCCCGGAGACCCGATCGCGGTCGACCTTCCGCCACCGCCGCACCGCAAGCTCGAAGCGGTCTAGCTCAACCCGCCTGGTGGAGCGTATAGAGTCCGGCGAAGACCAGGGCCGTCCCCGCTCCCATCAGCCCGAAGGCGAGCACCGAGCGGATGCGGCGCGCCCGGCTGAGGTTGAGCCCCACTGCCATCAGTACGAAGCCGCCAAGGGTCAGCGCGTTCATGCCGAAGAGCGCGTTGCGGGTCACCAGCGAATAGAGCGCGGAGGTATCCATGCAATTCGGTTTCAACCTGCCGATCAGCGGGGCGTTGGCTGCGCCCGAGATCATGACGCGCATCGCGCGCCAAGGCGAGCAATTGGGTTACGACTACCTGACCGTCACCGACCACCTCGTCCTCCCGGACATGGCCGAGCCGGGTTACCCCTATTCCGAGTCGGGCGCGTTCTATTCGGTCGACACGCAGTACCGGCATGAACAGCTCGCCTGCGCCGCCTATCTCGCGGCGGCGACGAGCCGGGTGCGGCTCGTGCTGGCGGTGATGGTCGTGCCGCATCGTCCCGCGGTATTGACCGCGAAGATGCTGGCGACGATCGATGTCTTGTCCGGCGGTCGGCTGACGGTGGGGATCGGCGCCGGGTGGCTCAAGGCCGAATTCGATGCGGTGGTGACGACCCCCTTCGCCGAACGCGGTGCCGTCACCGACGAGTACCTCGCGGCGTTCCGCCGCCTGTGGGACGAACAGAAGCCGGAGATCGACGGCAAATACGTCCGTTTCAACCGGCTCGTGCTCGATCCGAAGCCGGCGCAGAGCCCCCTGCCGATCTGGGTCGGCGGCGAAAGCGGGCCATCGCTGCGCCGCGCCGCCAAATTCGCCGATGCATGGTATCCGATCGGCACGAACAACCAGCACCTCCTCGACAGCTTGCCGCGCTACAAAGCCGGGGTTGCGCGCCTGCGCCAATTGACCGGAGCCGCCGGCCGCGCCGCCGACGCCGTCGCCCTCACCTATCGCGTCAAGCGCACCGGCGCCGCCCTTCCCCCGCGAGCCAGCGACGGCGAGCGCCGCCTCTTCTCGGGCAGCGACGCCGACATCATCGGCGACATCCACGCGCTCCAAGACCTCGGCGTCACGGCCATCGACTTCGATTTCGAACGACCGGCGGAAGGCGAGGTCGTCGCCGAGATGACCGGGTTCCGGGAACGGGTGCTGGCGAAGGTGTAGGCCGAGCCGATGCCCGACGATCCGCCGCCTCTATCCGGAGCGCCCACTCACCGCGTCGGCAACCACAACGTGCCGGAAGACTGGCCCGTCACCGGCGAGGCCTCACGCAGCTTTCTCGAAAAGCTGCGCGGCGGCTTCTACGCGACATACATGGCCGGGGACATCGTACTCGACATCGGCTACCGCGGCTCGGTCGATAATCCGTCGCCGGTTCTGCCACATGCGATTGGCATCGATATCGACTACCCCGGCTATGACGGGTCGCGGCTGCCATTCGAGCACGGCACGGTCGACACGGTTTATTCGAGCCACATGCTCGAGCACGCCGCCGACTACGTTGCGACGATCCGCGACTGGCACCGTGTGTTGCGGGTCGGCGGGTTCATCGTCTGCGTGGTCCCGCACCAATTCCTCTACGAAAAGCGCTGGCGCCTGCCGTCAAGGTGGAACGGCGACCACAAGCGCTTCTACACCCCCGCCTCGTTGCTTCGCGAATTCGAGGTTGCCCTGCCGCCCAACACCTATCGCGTGCGGCACGTGCGCGACCAGGATTCCGGGTATCTGTACGATGTCGGACCCGAGGAGCATGCCGGTGGCGGATACGAAATCGAGCTGGTGATCGAAAAGCGCGCTGCCCCGTCCTGGACCCTCGCTGGGACCCCGCCATGTGAGCCAGGTCGGGACATGAACGCGATCTGGTTCGATGCGGCGATCAGAGGCGCGGTCGACGAGATCCTGCGCCGGCGTCCCGGGCTGTGGCGATCCGCACTGTCGCGGCTTGCGCGATTTCTGTCCCCGGGCCGCACGATGCGTGCCTGCGCAGACGAGGCGCGCGCGGAGGGACGATGGGAGCGCGCCGCGCGATTTTACGCAGACGCACTGATCGAGCAGCCCGGCTCCGCTGTGCTTTGGGGCCGGGTCGCCGAGGCATTGGAGCACGCGGAATATCGAGAAGAAGCTGCCTTCGCCCGCCGCCGGGCTAGCGAGCTGCGGCGGGCCGCTCCGTAACCCGCGGGCACTTCGCTCGATTGCAGATTTTGCCGATCGCACGTCCGCGCTACAGGAAAACCATAGCAATCGCCGCGCCGGCATCGCAGACTTGCGGAAACCTTCGTTCCCCGGGAGGAGCCTCCTATGCAGTCATCGAGCGGCGCGCAGCGCCACCTGCCGATCCGCAAGGACTGGCTTGCCGCGACGCAGGAGGCGGCGCTGGAGCCGGACCGGCCGATCATCGACCCGCACCACCACCTGTGGGACCGGCCGGGCAACCGCTATCTGCTGCACGACCTGGTCGAGGACCTGTCCAGCGGGCATAACATTCGCGCGACCGTGTTCCTCGAATGCCGCGAGATGTACCGGGCTTCGGGACCAGCCGAGACACGCTCGCTCGGCGAGACGACGTTTGTCGCAGGCGTCGCAGCGATGAGCGAGAGCGGCAAATACGGCCCGGCACACGCCTGCGCCGGGATCATCGGCAACGTCGATTTTCGTGTCGGCAGCCGCGCGAAGGGCATCCTCGAGCAGCATGTCGTCGCCGGCGGCGGCCGCTTTCGCGGGATCCGCAACGGCGCGACGTGGCACAGCGATCCGAACCTCAGGGTGTTCACGTCGGGGTCGGGCGAGGGGCTTTACGTCAACCCGCAATGGCGCGAGGGGTTCGCCGCGCTGGCGCCGCTGAACCTGACGTTCGAGGCGTGGATGTTCCACACGCAGCTCGGCGATCTGATCAGCCTCGCCGGGGCGTTTCCCGAGACCAAGATTGTGCTCAACCATGTCGGCGGCTCACTCGGTGTCGGGCCTTATCACGGCAAGCGCGACGAGGTCTTCACCGAGTGGCGGGCACAGATCCAGAAGCTCGGCCAATACCCGAACGTCTACATCAAGCTCGGTGGGCTCGGGATGCCGTCGCTGATGGGGTTCGAGATGGGCCAGCAGGAAAAGGCGCCGTCGTCGGAGCAACTGGCGAAGGCCTGGGCGCCTTACCTGAACGCCTGCATCGAGGCCTTCGGGCCCGACCGGTCGATGTTCGAAAGCAACTTCCCGGTCGACAAGGGAATGTGCAGCTACGCCAATCTGTGGAACGCGTTCAAGCGCGTGGCTGAGCCGTATTCGGGGGACGAAAAGACGGCGATGTTCCACAATACCGCGCTCAAGTTCTATCGGCTTTGGTAAAGGCATTTGGTCGTGGGACTTACGGAGCGAACGCGCCCGATCCGCTTAGCGCCTTCTTGGAAAGGCCGCTGACTTCCGAACAGGTGTGAAATGACCACGTCTTCGTCCGAGAATGGAGCCTTGGAACGGTTGTGCCGCAGGCACCGCATCCGTCGCCTCGCGCTGTTCGGTTCGAGGCTAAAAGGCACGGCGCGGTCCGACAGCGATATCGATCTGCTGGTGGAATTCGAGCCGGGCGGCGTTCCCGGGTTCCTGGGACTGGCCAAGATCGAAGCCGATTTGTCGGAATTGCTGGGCCGTCCGGTGGATTTGCGGACAGCCGCCGAACTCAGCCCGCATTTCCGCCAGCAGGTGGAGAGGACTGCCGAGGTTCAGTTTGCTGCCTGAAGACCGGGTCCGGCTCCTGCATATGATCGAAGCTACGGAGACGGCATCCCGGTTCCTTTCCGGCAGGACACGAGACGATCTGGATTCCGATCGGATGTTGCTTCTTGCGTTGGTGCGGACCATTGAAATCCTCGGGGAGGCCGCCAGCAAAGTCAGCGCCGAGACGCGCGCAAAAGCGAACGACATCCCGTGGTCGCTGATGGTGTCGATGCGGAACCGCTTGATTCACGCTTACTTCGACATCGATCATCAGGTTGTCTGGAAAACCGTTATCGAGGAACTGCCCCAGCTCTTGCCGAAGCTGCGGGTTCTGGTCCAAGAACCTGGTACGCTCGGTGACGTCTAAGGAGAGACCTGCATGCCACTACCCCGCCAAGAGGTCGACGCGACGACCCCGAAATATCTGCGCGACAAATACGCCATCGTCGGGATCGGAGAGACGACCTATACCCGCGGCTCCGGGATCACGACGCGGGCGCTCGGCACCTGGGCCGTGCGCAACGCAATCCTCGATTCCGGTCTCGACGCCTCCGACATCGACGGGATGCTCGATTACTCGGGCGGGGATTCGACGAGCGCCACGTTTATTTCTGGCGATCTCGGCCTGAGGCTGAATTTCTATATGGATGTGGTCGGCGGCGGTTCATCGACCGAGGCCCTCATCGGCATCGCGATCGGGCTCATCGAGGCCGGCTGCTGCAAGACCGTCGCGATCTTCCGCGCGATGAACGGGTTTTCGCAGGTCCGCATCGGCGGCACCGGGGCGCGATCGGCAGCGCCGGTCGGGGGCGACATGCTGCACAATCGCGCCTATGGCTGGCAGAGCGCCGGGCAGAGTTTCGCGCCGAGCTTCATGCGCCACATGTACGATTACGGCACGACCCCCGAGCAGGTCGCGCATGTGAAGATGTTCCACTCGCGACACGCCTCGAACAACCCGAAGGCCTATTACAAGAAGCGCTTCACGGTCGAGGACGTGATCAACAGCCGCTTTATCTGCAAGCCGCTGCACCTGCTCGATTGCTGCGTCGAGACCGATAACGGCACCTGCGTCATCGTCACCTCGGCCGAGCGCGCGAGGGATATGAAGCAGCCGTTGGTGCAGATCCGCGGCGTGGTCGGCCGCTGCTCCAAGCCACGGCTCGACATGCACTACCAGCACGGGCCGATCTCGACCGTCGGCGGGTACTACGCGAAAGACATCCTGTGGCCGAACGCGGGGGTGGGGCCCGAGGATGTAGACATCACCGGCTCCTACGACGCCTTTACCTTCACCGCGATGCTCCAGCTTGAAGATTACGGGTTCTGCAAGAAGGGTGAGGGCGGCGACTACGTGTCGAACGGCACGATTACGCTCGGCGGTAAGCGGCCCAACAACACCTCGGGCGGCCATCTGTGCGAGGGGTATACGCACGGCATGAACATGGTGATCGAGAACACGCGGCAACTCCGCCACGACGCCGACGACTCGTGCCCGATCGGCCCCGACGGCAAGCGGCAGCATACCTACGACTACAGCGAGGGCGGCTGTCGCCAGGTGAGGAACCCGGAGGTGACCGCCAATCTCGGCTGGGCCAACCCGGCGACGGCGTCGTCGATGGTCATGCGGCGCGGCTGAGCACAGGGAGACGAGAGATGTCGATCGACGGCAATTACCTCGGCATGAACCTCCACATCGATGATCTCGATGTCGAGAACATCGCGTACTTCAAGCATTGCGCCGAGCACGGCTATCACCTGCAGGCGTGCAACGATTGCGGCAAGTTCCGCTATCCCCCGACGACGGCGTGCCCGTGGTGCATGGCCCGGGAATCGACCTGGAAACCGGTCGAGGGCAAGGGCACGGTGCATTCGTACAGCGAGGTGCACCACGCGATCCAACCCGCGTTCAGAGGCAAGACGCCGTACATGATCCTGCTGGTCGACCTCGATACGCAAAAGGGCCAGCCGACGCCGGAAGAGGCGTTGCGCGTGATCGGCAACCTCTGCACCCCGGACGGCCAGCTTGCCCCGCCAGACCTCGTCAAGAAGGTCGGGATCGGGACCCGCGTCAGGATGGTGTTCAGCGATGTCGGCGACGGACTGTCGATCCCGCAATGGACGATCGACGAGGGGGCGCCGCAACCGGCGACGCCTTGGCGCTACGTACAGGAGTAGCGGGGCAGACGTTTCGCGCCCTCACCCATCCTGCGGGTGGGTGAGGGCGGCAAGAACCGTGGAGGGTCACGCCCCGATCTGGTACTTCGCGAAAATATCTTCGACCCGCTTCAGCGCCTTCGCCGCCGCTTCCTTCACCGGCTTCGCGTCGGCGACGACTTCGTGGAAGGCGACGTTGAACGGGTGCTCGGCGCGAACCTGGGCCCAGGCGGGGTTGTAGGCGAAATAGTCGGGCTTGGTGGGGCTGTCGAGGCCTTGCGCGATATAGGGCGGGACATGCGGGTCGCGCTTGGGGTCGGTCCACCAGGTGTCGTTTTTGACGACCTCCGGATAGATCGGCACAAAGCGGCCGAGCGCGCCCTTCATGTGCTCGGCATGGACCTCGGGCGTGATCAGGTATTTATTGAAGTCCTTGGCGACGGTGATGTTCTTCGCGCCCTTGGGGATCATCATCCCGGCGACCTGCATCTGGGTGACCATCTGCTTGCCGTCGTTGTCGAGCGGCGGCGGGATCGTCAGCACCTCGTTGTACTCGTCCTTTTGATTGCCGAGCATCGCGAGTTCGGTCGACAGCGTGCCGTCGAAATCCATCACGCAGAGCTTTGAGTGAAAGGCGTTGTTGTCGTCGGCGTCGTTCCAGTTGATCGAGCCCGGCGGGATGTTTCCGTTCTTGTAGAGGGTCGCCATCCGGTCGAGCATCTTGTAGACCGCGTCCTGAATCTTCGGCTCGCCGGTGTGGAGCTTGCCGTCCGGGGTGACGATGTC
>DASXFE010000057.1:0-16641 GCA_036489765.1 Allostellaceae bacterium
AGCCGTTGGTGGCGATGACGACCTCGCCGGCCTCGACCGTGCCGCGGCTCGTCGTGACACGCCACCCCGCACCGCTCTGCGTGATCCCGTCGACGGAAGCGTCGGCGCAGATCGCGATCTCACGGCGGCGGCAGGCATCGAGGAGGCCCTTGTAATAGAGCGCCGGGTGCAGGCTCGCCGAGCGCTCGACGACCATGCCGCCGTAGTAATAGTCGCTGGCGATCTCGTCGCGCTGGCTTTCGCGTGGAACCATGTACGCGCCGGACCGGGCTTCGGCGTTGAGCGCGGCAAGGCGCTTGTGCTGGTACTCGAAATGGCCGGGCGTCCAGGCGCCGACAAACCGGCCCCGCACCCGCCAGTGGCACTCGATCCGCTCCTCCGCGATCAGCCGCTCGATAAAGCTGAACGCGTCGGCACCGTCCGACAGCAGCGCCTTGGTGCGTTCGGGGCTTGGCTCGGCGATGCGGCCGCTGAAGCTCTTGCCGATATTGACCCCGCCGCTGACCGCGCCGCCGTTCCGCGTGCTGGCCCCGACACCGAGCGCGCCGCGCTCGAAGACGACGGCATCGATCCCGTGCTTCGACAATTCGAGCGCCGCCGACAGCCCGGCATACCCGCCGCCGACGATCGCCACGCCCGCCGATTTCGGCACCGGCGCGAGCTCGCCGGGCGCGGGCGTATAGGCCTCCCACCAATACGGTTGCGGCTTGAAGTCGGGGTGAAAGATGTCGTGCGTCGTCATGCCGCGACTCTTAGGCCCAGTCTCTTTCAAGTGCGAGCTTGTTTTGCGACAATCGCCCCGAACGGGAGGCAGAACAGATGATTACTCGGCGGAGGCTGCTGCATATCGCCGGCGGCACAGGCGCGCTCGCGGTGACCGGCGCGCGGATCGGCCACGCTGCCGACCTTGACGAGGTCAAGATCGGCAGCCCGGCGGTCATCAGCGACGCGCCGCTCTTCATCGGCGAGCACAAGGGCTACTGGAAAGACCAGGGGCTCAAGGTCACGATCACCAACATGCAGACCGGGCCGCACATGATCGCACCGCTCGGCACCGGCCAGATCGACATCGCCGCCGCGGCCACCTCCGCCGGGCTCTATAACGCCGACGCGCGCGGGATCGGGCTCAAGATCGTCGCCGACAAGGGTTCGAACCTGCCGGGCTATTCCTATGTCTGCCTGTTGATCCGCAAGGAGCTCGTCGACAGCGGCAAGTTCAAGACGCTGAAGGATCTGAAGGGGCTGAAGATCGCCGAACCCGGCAAGGGCGGGTCGACCGGCTCGACCGTCGCCGAGGCAGCCAAAAGCACAGGCCTCAAATACGACGACATCCAGCACGTCTTTCTCGGCTTTCCCGAGATGATCACGGGGCTTCAGGGCGGCGCGATAGACGGCGGGATCGTGCCCGAGCCGTTCCTGACCTTCGGCATCGAGAAGGGCATCGGCGTCAAGTTCCCGAGCGATGCGTACTACCCGCGCCAGACGATCTCGATCGTTCTCTATGGCGGCCAGTTCATGCAGAAGCGCAAGGAAGTCGCCCAGCGATTCATGCTCGCCTACCTCAAATCGGCACGGTTCTATAACGGCGCCATCAAGGACGGGCATTTCGCCGGCCCCAACGCCGCCGAGCTGATCGACATGCTCGTCAAGGACACGCGCTACAAGGACCCCGAGCTCTACAAAAAGGTCGTGCCCAACGGCTGCGACCCCGACGGCCATGTCTACACGCCGAGCCTCGAAACCGACCTGGCCTTCTGGAAAGAACAGAAATTCATCGAGGGCAACGCGGCCGTCGCCGACGTGCTCGACCAATCCTGGGTCGACGATGCGCTGAAGACCCTGGGTCCGTACAAGCCGGCATGACCCCCGGTATGGCCGAGCCGGCGATCCGCATTTTGGACCTCACCAAGCGCTTCGCCACGCGTGACGGGTCCTACACCGCGCTCGACCGCATCGGGCTCGAGATCGGCCGCGGCAGCTTTTGCACGATCGTCGGCCCCTCGGGCTGCGGCAAGACCACCCTCCTCCGCATCCTCGCCGGGCTCGAAACCGCGAGCGCCGGCGCCGCCACCGTCGTCGCCGATAACCCGACAAAGCCGGTCAACGCGATGGTCTTCCAGGGCGACTCGATCTTTCCTTGGATGACGGTGTGGAACAACGCCGCCTACGGGCTCCACATGCGCGGGGCGCCCAAGGCACAGGTGCGCGAGGTGGTCGGGCATTATCTAGACCGCACCGGCCTCACCCCGTTCGCCGACCGCTATCCGCACCAGCTTTCAGGCGGCATGAAGCAGCGCGTCTCGATCGCCCGCGCCTTTGCCGCCGACCCCGAAATCCTGTTGATGGACGAGCCGTTCTCGGCGCTCGACGAGCAGAACCGCACCTTGCTGCAGGAGGAGTTGCTGCGGATCTGGGAAGAAGACCGCAAGACCGTCATCTTCATCACCCACAGCGTCGACGAGGCGGTGACGTTGGGCGACCGGATCGTCGTGATGACCGCGCATCCCGGCCGCATCAAGGCGATCGTCGAGGTGCCCTTTGCCCGCCCGCGCGGAGTCCTGGCTCTGCGTAAGGACCCTGAATACGGCGCTCTTGTCTTCCGCATCTGGGAGGACCTGCGCGACGAGGTCGACCGTGCCCGCCGCCAGGAGGGGATCGGTGGCTGACGAACTCACGAACACCGGCGCACCGCCCGCCGCCGAGCCGGCCGCACCCCGCCTCTCGCCGGCGGCCCGCGACCGGCTGATCGGGTTCGCCGCGCCGGTCGCGCTGCTGGTGTTGTGGGAGGCAGGCGCACGGCTCGGTCTCATCGACACGCGCTTTTTCTCGTCCCCGTCGGCGATCGCCGTTGCCTTTGTCCAGCTCTGCGCATCGGGCGAGCTGTGGACAAATCTTTCGGTCAGCCTCGGCCGGCTGTTCTGGGGTTATCTGGCCGGCGGCGTCCCCGCCCTGCTGCTGGGTCTGGCGATGGGGCTTTATCGGCCGGTGCGGGCGATCGTCGATCCGCTCGTCGCGGCCACCTATCCGGTGCCGAAAAGCGCGATCCTGCCGCTCGTCCTCCTGGTGTTCGGGCTCGGCGAGGCGTCGAAGATCGTCATGGTCGCACTCGGTGTATTCTACCCCGTCCTGATCAACACCGCCGCCGGGGTCATGCAGATCGACCGCATCTACCTCGACGTCGGCCGCAATTTCGGCGCCGGGCGCTGGCAGACCTTTCGCACGATCGCGCTGCCGGGCGCCGCGCCGCTGATCCTCGCCGGAATCAAGCTCGGCGCGGGCATGGGCCTCATTCTGATTGTCGTCGCCGAGATGTTCGGGGCTCAGGACGGCATCGGCTTCATGATCTGGAACGCATGGCAGCTGATCGCGGTCGACACGATGTTTGTCGGCCTGATCGTCATCGCCGTCCTGGGCTTCGCCTTCAGCGTCGCCCTCGACGAGGTCGAGCGCTGGGTCGTGCCCTGGAAGCGGCGGTAGGGCATTCCGTCATTGCGGACGCGGCGCAACAATCTCAGGCGGGGTAGCCTCCTCGGCCCGAGATTGCCGCGTCGCCTACGGCTCTTCGCAATGACGACGATTATTAATTGAAGGTCGGCTTCACCTCTTCACAGAGGAGCTGCAGCGACTTCATCACCCGCTCGTGCGGGATCTTGGTGCCACAGTTCATCTCGGCGAGGATGCCGTCGAGGCCGAGCGTTTCCTTGAGCCCCATCAGCCGGTCGGCGACGCGGCCGGGCGAGCCGACGATCAGCTTTTCCTTGAGCGCATCTTCATAGCTGATCTCCTGCAGCCGGCGGCCGCGCGCGGCGCGGTCCTCGACCTGGCGGACGCCGGCGCGGGTCGCCGAGTCCTCGAGGCGCTCGCCGAGGTAGCGATAGAAATACATGATGCTTTCCTCGGGCTCCTCGATCGCCTCCTTGTCAGTATCGGCGACATAGACGGGGGCGCGCAGGAACACCTTGCCCTCGCCCGGATGCCCGGCCTCTTTCCACGCATCGCGGTAGGCTTTGATGTTCGGCCCCAGCTCCTCGATCGTGCCGAGCCGCACCGCGACAAACACGGCATGGCCGAGCTTGGCGATTTGCGGGAAGGTGTCGGCGCTGTTGGCGGCGATGCGGATTTCCGGCCAGGGCTGCTGATAGGGCTTTGGCGTCAGCGCGACATTGTCGAAGCTGTAATACTTGCCCTTGTACGAGAACCGCTCTTCGGTCCACGCCTTTTTGAGGATTTCGAGCGTCTCGGCGAAGCGCTCGCGGCTTTCGCCATAGGGCACGCCATAGGCCTCGTAGGTGCGCGGAAAGCCGCTGCGGCCGACACCGAAAATCAGGCGGCCATGGCTGATCTGGTCGACGGTCGCGGCCTCTTCGGCAAGACGCAGCGGATGGCACAGCGGCAATACCTGCACGCCGGTGCCGATCTTCATCCGCTTCGTCCGGGCGGCGATCGCGCTCGCGAGGGTCAACGGCGCCGAGCACACCGACCGCTCGGGCGCGACATGAATCTCCGCCAGCCACATCGCGTCGAGGCCGAATTTCTCGGCGGCATCGACCTGCTCGAACGAGATAGAGAACGCCTGCTCCTCGGTCATCCCGGCGGTGCGCTGAAACTCATGAAACATGCCGAATTCGAAAGACATCCTGCTCCTCCCTCGCCCCGCCGCGCCGTCGCGCGGGCGTTGCACCGCTCGCTCGCGGCAGCTTAGGGAGGTTCGCCGGGCAAGGCGAGTCAAGAACGCGCGAACCAGGCGGCGATCATGGGGCCGGCTGCATTCGACTGCCAAGTTTGGGATAATATCAGGAGCGTGTTTTGCACTGCACAAAGATAAAATCAAATGACATTCGTCGTAAAGTTGATTGATCTAGGATAAGAGCGCTATCGTGGTACGTCAGTGTTGGTGCTCCCCCGCGAATGCTCGTATAAGTTGTCTAACGCAGAGTCATTCTCCTTCAAAGATCCACCTCCCGCCACGTTCTTCACGGCGCTGGATGCGGGGGAGTTGAATCTTTGCCTCGATCTACTGCGGCGCGACGACGACCCGGGAGCCGACGGCGCGGCACTGAACTGCCGTCTCGCGGAAATCCTCTTCCATCGCGGCCGACGTGACGAGGCGCTCGAATGCGGCCGGCGGGCGCTGGCCTTTGCCGCCGGCGACGACGCCGATACCGCGCAGTTCTGCGCCTGGCTCTTCAGCAATTGCGGCTGCCACGATGAAGCCGCCCTGGTCTACGAATGCCTCCTCGACAGGTCGCCCGGCTGGACCGAGGGGCACCGCCATGCGAGCGGCTCGCTGGCGGCCAGCGGCGCCCTCGACCGAGCAATCCCGCACGCGATGCGGGCGAGCGATCTGGCGCCGGGGCGCGGCGAGTTCGCGCTCCATGCCGGGTGCCTGCTGATCGACGGTGGACGCCTCGAAGAGGCCGTCGCCTATCTCCGCCGCGCGCTCGACGCGGAACCGGACGACAACCCCACGTTGCGGGCGCTGTCGGCAGCGCTGCTTGCCCTCGGCCGCCAGGACGAGGCGCTGTCGCTCGCGAGGCACGCCGCCGCCCTGGAGCCCGGCGATGCGGCGCCGGCGATCCATGTCTGCGAATTGCTCATGCGCGCGGATCGGATCGACGAGGCGGCGGCGATCATCGCTCCCGTCGCACGGGCCGGAAATGCCACTGCGCTCCGGGTCCTCTCCGGCGTTGAGATGGCGCGCGACCGGGCGGCGGCGGCACTCGCTGTGATCGACGCGGCGGTCACCGCGGCGCCGCTCAACGCCGAATACCACCTGCATCGGGGCCATGTGCTGTACCGCCTGGGCGAGAGCGAGGCGGCGGCCGGGGCGTTCGGCCATGCGGCCGAGCTCGACACGGACTCGCGTGAGGCCAAGCGCGGCCAGTTCGCGGCATTTCTCGCTGGCGGCCGGCTCAGCGAGGCGACCGCGCTCGGCGGCCGGCTGCTCGGCCAGTTCCCCGATGACGACGAGGCCGCGACAGCGGTGCTCGACCTGCTGAACCGGCGCCTCGGGACGATCGATCCCGAAATCTTCACCCACCGCGAGGGCGAGGTCCGGGCACAGCGCCAGGCGCCGCGTCTGATCGATGCGCTGCGCTGCCAGTGCCGGGTGCTGCACGCGCTGATCATCCGCGAGACCCGGACCCGGTTCGGCGAAAGCCGGCTCGGCTACGGCTGGGCGGTGATCGAGCCGCTCCTCCACATATCCGTGCTGTGGGTGATGTTCGCGCTCCTGATGCACGGCCGGCCGCCGATCGGCAAAAGCTTTTTCGTCTTCTATTTCACCGGATTGTTTCCCTACCACCTGTTCATCCATACGAGCGGCAACATGGTCCACGCGATCCCCAACAACGGGTCGCTCCTGCAACTACCCTTGGTGACCAAGTTCGACGTCGTTCTTGCGCGCGGGATCGTCGAGGTCGTCACCGACCTCGTCGTCGCGCTGATCCTCCTCTCCGGGTTTTGCGCGCTCGGCTTTGCCGGGGCGCCGGATGACGTGTGGAACGCATGCCTGGCGCTCCTCGCCATCGCCGCGCTCGGCTGGGGGGCGGGCTTCGTCAACGCCGTCATCGCCCAGCGCATCCGCTCCTGGGACAAGGTCTGGGTGCAGGCGACGCGCGTCCTCTACTTCGCGTCCGGCATCTTCTATGCACCCGGCATGATGCCGGACTGGGTCCGCCAGATCCTCGTGTGGAACCCGGTGCTGCAGGCGATCGACTGGTTCCGCAGCGCCTGCTTTGCCGGATATCAGCCGCACTGGCTCGACCGGACTTATCTGATCGCCGTCGCGATCGCCGGCCTTCTCGCCGGCTTCGGTCTCGAGCGCGTCATGCGGCGGCGGATCAGCGAGCCGCTATGATCACACTGGACCGCGTCTCGAAGAGCTACCCGACGCCGGCCGGCCGCAAGATCATCCTCGACAACACCAGCGTTGTGTTCGACAGCGGACACAATTTCGGCATTCTCGGCATCAACGGCGCCGGCAAATCGACGCTGATCCGCCTCATCGCCGGCACCGAGCCGCCGGACCAGGGCATTGTGCGGCGCGACGGCCGCGTATCGTTCCCCCTCGGCTACGGCGGCACCTTCCATGGGGCGCTTTCGGGACGCGAAAACGTCGTCTTCATCGCCCGTGTCTACGGCGCCTCGGTACGGGCGATGCTGCGCTATGTCGACGAGTTCGCCGAGCTCGGCGCGTACTTCGACATGCCGGTCAACACCTACTCGGCCGGGATGCGGGCGCGGCTCGCCTTTGCCGCCTGCCTCGCGGTCGACTTCGACGTCTACCTGATCGACGAGGTCACCGAGACCGGCGACGAACGGTTCCGGCGCAAATGTGCGGCGGCGTTCCGCGAGCGGATGGCGCGCTCGGACATCATCCTCGTCACCCATAACCGGCAGACGATCCGGCAATATTGCGACCGCGGTGCGATCCTCGCCGACGGCGCGCTGCGGCTGTGCGACGACATGACGAGCGCGCTCGACCGCTACAGCCGCAGCCTCCTCGCCGAGCCGCCGCCATGCTGAACCTGCGGGCGCCCCGGGGTCGGCCGGCGCCGCCGCGGCGGTTTCCGGCGCTGGTGCACCCGGCGCCGGCCGCCCCGTCGGTCCTGCGCGAGCCCCGGCGGGTGCATCTGTGGTCGTTCGTCGTCTGCGTGGTCGTGCCGTTGACCCTGGCCGCGGTCTATTGGTTCGGCATCGCCTCGGACCAGTACGTCTCCGAGTTCCGCTTCATGCTGCGCGCGGCAGAGGAGCCGGCGCCGGCGCCGGATTGGCTCAACACCGCCAATGCCGCGCAATCGCAGGCAGCCCTCGAAAGCCGGATGCTGGTCGAGTACGCCACCAGCCGCGCGATCGTCGACGATGTCGGCAAAACGCTCGACCTGCGCCGACTCTACGCCGCGCCGGCCGCGGACTGGTGGGCGCGCCTGCCCGACCCCGCGCCGATCGAGGCGCTCGTACAGTATTGGCGCACGCGGATCGACGCGTTCTACGACCCGGGCGATGCGACGATCGTCGTCTCAGTGCGCGCCTTCTCGCCGAAAGACGCCCTCGCGGTCGCCGACGCCGTCGTCGCCGCATGCGAGAAAATCGTCAACGACGTATCGCTGAAAATGCGGCGCGACGCCTTGCGCCAATCCGAGGCGGAGGTCAGCGACACGGAAAAGCGCCTCGCGGCGGTGCTGACCGAGATCCGCGACTTCCGCAATCGCCATGGCCTGATCGACCCGACCAAGACCGCCGATAATGCCGCCGATACCGCCGCGCGGCTGCAGGAGGATCTGATCCGCGCGAATACGCGCTTGGCGACGCTGCGCGCCTACATGCACGACAATTCGCCGACGATCGCCGTGCTCAAGGCGCAGATCCGTTCGCTCGAAGCCCAACGCCGGGCGCTCGCCGCCAGTGTCGCGAGCCCGACCCCGGCGGCCGGCGACGCATCGTCGAGCGCCGTCGGCGCCTTCGAGGCGCTCGACAATCGGCGGCGCTTTGCCGAGGACGCCTACCGGCATGCGCTCGACGGTCTCGACCGCGCCCGCGCCGACGCGGACCGCCAGCAGGTCTATGTCGCCAGCTTTGTTCCGCCGAGCCTCGCCGAGGCGGCGCTTTACCCAAGACGGTGGCGGGCGATCGGCATCATCGCACTGGTCAGCTTTGGCGTGTGGGCGATCGGCAGCCTGACGCTGCAATCGATCCGCGATCACCTGTAGCGATGGAAGACACGATCATGGACACCATCCTCATCGATCTGCTCCCGCCGCTCTCCCTCGCTCCGCCGGTCCCTCGCCCGCGGCTGGCGATCGTCTCGACGACGAGCCGGCTTTGTGGGATCGGCGCTTATACGGCCGCGCTCGAAAAACAGCTCGCGCCGGCATTCGACGTGACCGTGCTCGAACTCGATCAATACCTGATGCGCGGCCGCCATAAACGGCTTCGCCGTCAGGCCGATGCCGCGATCGGCGCGATCTGCGAGCGGCTGCCGAAATTCGATGCGGTCAACCTCCAGCTTGAGCACGGCACGCTCGGGCGCGACGCGAAGGATATCCTGAAGCGCTTTACGTGGCTCGTGGGCGCGGCGCCCAGCCTGTCGGTCACGTTTCACTCGCTGCATACGCCACCACCCTTCCCGATGGCCGATTTCCTCCGCGCGCTGCGCCGGCTGAAGCCGCCCGAGGCGATTCGGACCGTCGCCGAGCATCGCCGCGGCGGGGTCCTCTCGGATGGAATGGCGCGGGTGCTGCGGCGCGCGCAGCGGCAAATTCCGGTGGCGGCGATCGCCCACAACCGGCGCGACCGGCGCGCGCTCCGGCACCTCTACGGGATCGACACCGTCCACGACCACCCGCTCGCGTTTCTGTCCGAGGCGGACGCCGCCGCCATTCGCAGCCGCGCCGCGCACCGCGATTTCCCGATCCTCGAACAGATTCCCCGGGGCGCCCGGCTGATCGGAGTGTTCGGCTTCCTCAACGATTACAAAGGCCTCGGCACCGCGATCCGCGCCTTGCGGCATCTGCCGAATGACCACCACCTTCTGGTCTTCGGCGGCATCCACCCGAACGAGATCGTCAAAGGCGCGCCGATCCACCCCTATCTGACGACGCTCTACGACGATGCCTATGCCGACGCCACGCCCTATGGCGAGATGCGCGGCGGCGACGTGCAGTTGACGGTGACAGCGGATCAGGGGCTGAGCGAGTTGATCGGGCCGCACCCGCGCGACGTGTCGTCCCGTCTCCACTTCATGGGCGCGCCCGACGATGAAGCGTTCCTCAGCGGGATGGCGGCGTGCGATGTCGTCGTGCTGCCATACCTCGAGGTCGGGCAGTCGTCCTCGGGGCCGATCTCGCAGGCCGTCGAACTCGGCTGCCGGGTCATCGCCTCGCGCACGCACGCGTTCCTCGGCTTTGCCGAGTATCACCCGAACGCGGTCGAGTTCTTCGATATCGGCAACTACCTTGAGCTCGCCGAGCGCATCCGCGCGGTCCGGCAATTCCCGCCGCGGCGCGGGCTGCCGGCGCACAACATCGAAACAAACCGCGCGGTCTACGTCGCCGCCAACGCCGTCAGGGCTCGCGCGGCGGGCTCCACGGTTCCGGCGCGCGCGGCTCGAGCTGCGTGACGACGTCGACGAGCACCGGCTCGTCGGCGGCGATCGCATCGGCGAGCGCGCCCGAAAGCTGCGACGGATCCTCGACGCGGATGCCCCGCACGCCAAAGCTGCCGGCGACCTTGGTGAAGTCGGTCGGTCCAAAGCGGACCAGCTCCTCGCCCCTCCCCGGCCGATTGCCGGCGATGCGGTTGACGCCGGTCAGGTTCTGGCCAAAGCCGGAATTGTTGTTGACGACGACGGTCACCGGGATCTTCGCCCGCCGCGCCGATTCCAATTCGGCAAGGTGGTAGTAGAACCCGCCGTCGCCGGTAAAGCACACCGTCTTGCGTGCCCCCGCCGCGCAGGCCGCGCCGAGCGAGGCCGGGAACGCCCAGCCCAATGACCCGGCGGCGCGCAGATAGGTCTGCCCGGCGCCGTTGAAGTCGATCATCGTGCCGGTCCAGATGCCCGAATACCCGGTGTCGGCGACGAGGATGCCGTCGTTCGGCAGCGCCCTGGTGATCTCGGCACAGAGCCGCTCGACCGAGACCGGCGCATTGTTCTTGGCGACCAGCGCCTCCATGCTCGCGCGCCAGTCGGCGACGATGCGCGCGGCCTCGTCGGCATAGCTCGAATCGCGCACCGGCTTTCCGATGATTTCGACGAGCCGGGCGACGGTCGCCTTCGGGTCGCCGCAGAGCCCGGTCGTGTTCGGGTACGAGCGGCCAAGCTCGGTGGGATCGGCATCGATCTGGACGACGCGCGTGGGGAGCGGCGGGATCGTCCAGTTCAGCGTCACCTGGTCGCCGGTATCGCAGCCGATGTAGAGCACCAGCTCGGCGCCGTGGACGATGCGATTGGCGGGCGGCGCGGAGTAGTTGCCGGGGACGCCGATTGCGAGCCGGTGCCGCGTCGGGATCATCTCGCGTGCCCCGAGCGACGTGCCGACCGGCGCGTTCAGCGCCTCGGCCAGCGCCAGCACCTCCGGTCCCGCCTCCGACACGGCGGCGGTATCACCGGCGACGATGCAAACGCGCTTCGCGGCGAGGAGGATCTTCGCGGCGGCGTGAATATCGGCTTCGGCCGCGACCGGGCGGTGCACCGGCACCTTGCGCGCCTCGGGCTCGATCTCGGTCCCCTCCGCGGTCTGGCCGAGCTCGATGACATCGCCTTGCAGCCCGTTGAAGTCGAGATGCGTCGGCCGCACCGGGTCTGCCAACACCGAACGCCAGGCGTGGCGCAGCAGCCGCGGCAGCTCCGACGTCGACAGGACCGGCGTCGAGAATTTCGTCACCGCCGAGAACAGCGGCGCGTGCGCGATTTCCTGGTACGAGTTGCGGTGCTGGTACGAGGGCTCCTTGTGCCCCGTGATCGCGATGACGGGAGCGCGGCCGAGATACGGGTCCTGCAGCCCCGAGGCGAGGTTGGCGGCGCCGACCGATTGCGCCATGCATACGCCCGGCCGCTTGGCGACGCGCGCATAGCCGTCGGCCATGTAGGCGGCGGCCTTTTCCGAATGCGCCAGTACCGGCTTCACGCCGAGATCATCAAGCGCCAGCAGCGTACGGCGCATGCAGGACTCGACAAAGAAGACATGCGTCATCCCGGTCCCGGCCAACGCCCGCGCCAACCACTCATAGCCGTTCATCGTAGCCGTCTCGGCCATCTTGTTTCCTCCCAAGCAATTTTCCCCTCTCCGCCCGCCGGCGGAGAGGGAGCTATGTCCTTACAGCGTCAGCCCGCCATCGACGATCAGCGTCTGGCCGGTCACCATCGAGGTGCCGGCGCAGAGGAAGAAGATCGCGTCGGCGATGTCTTGCGGCAGGCAGGGACGCTTCAGCGGGGTGCGCTCGATCGAGGCGGACTTGCGCTCGGGGTCCCATTCCTTGTTCCACGGGCTGTCGACAAAGCCCGGCGCGACGGCGTTGACGCGGATGTCCGGGGCGAGCGCGCGGGCGAGGCTGCGGGTCAGGTTGATGACCCCGGCCTTGCTTGCCGCGTAGGGGATCGAGCTGCCGCTGCCCTGAACGCCGGCGATAGAGGCGGTGCTGCAGATCGCACCCTTCGCCGCCTTCAAGGCCGGCGCGGCGGCATGGGTGCAGCGGAACGGGCCGATCAGGTTGGTGTTGAGGATCGTCTGCCAGAACCCCTCGGTCAGCCGGTCGAGGTCGGGGAACGGGATCGGCGCCGGGGTTGCGGGCGTCCCGGCGTTGTTGACAAGGAAATCGAGCCGGCCGAGCGCGTCGATGGCCTTGATCGTCATGGCCTCCGCTTCGACCGGCACCGAGACGTTGCCCGGCGCGGCCACGATCTTGTGCCCCTCCGCCTTAAGGCGCGCGACCTGCTCTGCGCCGCGCGGATCGTCGGCAAGGTGGTTCAACGCCACCGTGGCGCCACAGCGGGCGAAGGTCTCGACCGTCGCGAGCCCGATGCCCGAGGCGCTGCCGGTGACGAGCACGGTCTTGCCGCTGAGATCGGCGCTGAGCATTGCTGAAGTCTCGCTGCGGAGGAAAGGGCGGACAGCATGGGAAGCGCCCGCGACTCCTGTCAAGGCGGGTCACCCGACAGGGCGAGCCCCGGCCAGGCGAAATCGGCGACACGGCCCGGCGGGTCGGCGACAACGAGGCTCCAGGTGCGACAATCGACCATCGTCCAGCCCGGCGCCGGCGGAACGCTGTAGGCCGGCGCCACATCTGCCGGACAGCGCGCCGTCAGGTCGACCGGACCCGGGCCGCCCTTGCGCCATGCCTCCCAGCGCAGGCGGCCCCAACCGGCGGCGAAATACGACCGCTCGAGCGCGCTCGCCCGCTCCAATGTCACGGCGTTGAAGTGCTCGGCGACGATCGCGTCGACCGATAGCCCGAACCGGGCACCATCGCCGCCCAGGAACGGCATCGTCACCTGCTCGCGGCGATAGCGGGTGAACGCGCTGTTGAGCCGCCTGCAATCGCCCGCGGCCGGCGCAATCGCCAGCGTTGCGACGAGCGTGGCCCAGGCGCCGGTCGGCGCGTCGGCGCGAAACGCGACCCAGCCGGTCCCGCCGCAATTCCGGCCGATGAAATACTGGATTCCGGGCATGCCGCCGTCTTGCGTCAGCGCGATGCGGACGGTGCCGTTCTCGATACGATAGACCTCGCCGCCGTCGCCGTGTCTCCGGTCGAAGCGGCCGAACGGTGCGAAAGCCCAGGTCGTGGCATAGGCGCCGGGCCCGAGCATGACGGCGTCTTCCGCGACGTAGCCGCGCGGCGCCGGCCAGTCGTGACGACGCCAAGTGACGACATCCCCAGCACGCTGTGGAGCCGGATCGGCGCACGCGGTCGGGAGCCCGTCGCCGGGGCAGCGGTACTGCGCGAGGTAGGCCCCGAGATCGAGCGCTTCCGCACCCGCGCCGCCGCCGAGCCATGCCGCGGCAAGCGCCAGCGCCAGCACCGCCACGATCGGCGTCCGGCCGGTTATCCCGCCCCCTGCACGGCTGCGACCGCCTTTGCGCTCATCAGGATCGAGCGGATGCCCATCGACGACAGGAACGACACCTGCGTCAGGTCGAGGACGATCGACCGGCCGCTGCCGCTCGACACGCCGAGGCGCAAATCGATCGCGGCCGCGCCCGAGACGTCCCTGCGGGCGATCGCAATCGCCCGCAGGGCGATATCGCGGGACAGGTGCTCGACCTCGAGGTCCACGCGCGGGTCAGCGGCTGCTGATCATGTCCCGAGGCGTCTTGCCCTCGGGCATCGGCGGGATCGCCAGCAGGCTCTCCATCGCCTCGCCCGCCTCATAGCGCCGGCACAGCTCCTCGGGATCGTAGGTCACGCCGACCGGGTTATCGCGAAACGCCGCGCTCTGGAAATACCCGTCGAGTTCTTTCGGCGTCTTGTAGTTGTCGACCTGCAATTCGACCCGGTTGTTGTCGGGATCCAGGTAATAGATCGAGGTCGTGACCCCATGGTTGATCGGCCAGTTCGGCGTAATCCCGGCCGCCTTGAGCCGACGGTATGTCGCCAGGAGGTCGCCGAGCCCGTTGTAGCTATAAGCGACATGGTCGGTGCCGGCCATGTCGCGGTCGCGCACCGGGGTGCCCGGCACATTGATGATCGCGAGCCGGTGGTGCTCGTCGTCGTAGGAGAGGAAGCACAGGCGATCGTCGCGAAACACGATGCGGGCGTCGAGCAGCGTCTGGTACCACCAGACGAGCTTGTCGATCTGCCCGGTACGCAGCACGAAATGCGCAAACTTCGCCGGCTTCACCGCCTCCGTGACAGGCGCCAGCTTGCGCATCGGCAAAACGTCGTTCATCGGAACCTCCCTCAGTCCTTGTAGTCCGGCTCGCGCTTGTCGAGCAGGCGCTTCAGGGCGTCGAAATGGTGCTGGTAGCTCGGCTTGTTGCTGTAATCGGGCCAGCAGGCCTCGTATTGAGCCAGCGTATCCCGGACGACGCTCGGCTTCACCTCGCGGAGCTTGCGGCCGGTCCACATCGCATAGATCTGCACCTGCGCCGCCCGCTCCAGGTAATAGAGCAGGTCATAGGCCTCGGCGACGCTGCCGCCGCAGACGCAGACGCCGTGATTGGCCATGAACAGGATCTTCTTGTCCGGGCCGAGAATGCCGGCGAGCCGCTCGCCCTCGGCCGGGTCGAGCGCCGGGCCGGTATAGGTGTGGTCGTAGGCGATCTTGTCGAGAAAGCCGATCTCGGTCTGGCCGATCGGCAGCAGCTCCTGCTCCTCGAGCCGCGCCAGGGCGCTCGCATAGGGCTGGTGGGTGTGAAGGATGCAGGCGTGTTGCGGCACGAGGCGGTGGATCGGAGCGTGGATGCAATAGGCCGAACGCTCGACCTCGCCCTCGCCGGCCAGCACCGTGCCGTCCCAGGCGACCTCCATGAAGCAGCTCGCCGTCACCTCGGACCAATGCAGCCCGAACGGGATCTGGTAATAGCGGTCGGTCCGGCCCGGCACCGCCAACGTCAGATGGTTGAAGATCCCCTCGCTGAAGCCGTGCTCGACCGCGAGCCGGTGCGCAGCCGCGAGATCGACGCGCGCCTGGCGCTGGGCGGCGGTGGTCTCGTCGAGGGTCAGGGTGTCGGGCATGTCGGCTCCAGCTCCAGGAATGATGTTCTGCGCGGAAAGGTTAGATCAGATTTCGGGGCAATGCGACCGGGGACATTCTTCAAGGAAGACGCGAATAACTGGTGGCCATGTTGCGCCGTAAACGGGCCGTGACAATGCGGCCGCGGGGATGGACAGCACCGAGGGAGACAAATCAATGAAGCGTATCGATGGACGGCTGGCCGGCGTTATGGCGGCCGTGCTGACGGTTGCGGCGTGCGCGCCACAGGTGGTCGCGCCGACCGTGCCGGTGATGCCGGGACAGGGGAAGCCGTTCGACCAGTTCGCCGCCGACCAGCAGACCTGCGAAGCCTATGCAAACCAGCAGATCGCGCCGCTGACCCAGCAGGCCAACAATTCCGGGATCGGCGAGGCGTTGCTGACGACCGCCCTCGGCGCCGGGCTCGGCGCGGCGATCGGCGGCGGGCGCGGCGCGGCGATCGGCGCGGCCTCGGGCGCGGTCGTCGGCACCAGCATGGGCGCCTCGAACTCGGCGCGTGCCGGGGCCGGCATCCAGGGTCAGTACAATATGTATTACGCTCAGTGCATGTCGTCGAAGGGCAACGCCGTCCCTGGCGCGCCGCCGCCGCCGGGCTACCCGCCGCCTGCCCCGCCGCCGGCCGCATACGGCCCGGGCCCGGGCGCGGCATTGCCGCCGCCGCCACCGCGGTAAGCTCTTTCTCCAGTATGTCAAATTCAACGGCCCCGTCTCGGCGGGGCCGTTTTGCTACCAGCGCAGCGGCCGCAGCAACTCGACGATCGTGACCAGCACCGCGAGCCACACCAGCCACAGCGCGAACCAGGAGACGATCCGCCACGGACCCTTCTCGCGCCCAGCCGTCTCGGCGCGCTGCTGGTCGTCGATCTCCCGGTCCCATTGCCGGATGAGGCGTCTGACCTCGGGGCTCGACAAGGCTCTTGCTCCACGTCGCGGCAGGCGGGGACCCTGCGCGGGACCACTCTAGCGCATTTTCCTCCGCCCCGCGCGCCGAGCGTGTTTAATGACGGGCACGCGAATCGTGGGGAGGACGCCATGGCCAAGACACGCGGGACCGGCCTCTTGATGGTGTGGGCCGATATCGGCCCGGAACACGAGGCCGACTACCACCGCTGGTACGAGGAAGAGCACCTCGCCCACCTGCTCGCGATTCCGGGGTTTCTCAGCGCCGGCTGCTATGTCGCGCTCAAGGGTGGCCCCAAGAACCTCGCCCTCTACGAGCTCGAAACCCCGGATGTCCTGCGCACCGCCGCGTTTCTCGACACCGTCCGTTTCCGTCCCTCGACGCAGCGCGTGCGGGCATCGGGCGGGACGATCGGGCGAAATTACCTGATCAACGGGTACCGCCAGATCTTCCCGACGAAGACGCATCCGATAGAAATGACACAGGGACCGGCGCCGTTTCTGCAAATGGGCCGGATCGACATCTCGTCGGCGATGGAGGAGGAATT
>DASXFE010000079.1:0-20692 GCA_036489765.1 Allostellaceae bacterium
TTGAAGCCGGGCGAGAGCAAGGATATGGGGGTCGTGTTCTTTGTCGATCCCGACATGCTGACCGCCCCCGATACGCGCGATGTGCGCACGATCACGCTGTCCTATACGATGTTCCGGGCCGCGCAGCCCGAAATCCCGAGCGCCGCGGCGACTCCGCGCACTCCGACACCCGCCGTGAATTGACCGAGCCAGGCAGAACGACATGACCGACACTCACGCCGACTCTCACGAATTGCACCACGGGAACAAGCACGCCTACCACCTCGTCGATCCGAGTCCATGGCCGCTCGTCGGCTCGATGGTCGCCGGGCTGATGGCGCTCGGCGCGGTGCTGTGGTTTCACGGCGAGACCTCGGCGCTGTTGATCCTCGGCGGCATCGGCGTGCTCGCCGTGATGGCCCTCTGGTGGCGCGATGTCATCAAGGAGGCGACGTTCCAGGGCTATCATACCCCGATCGTCCAGCTCGGCATGCGCTACGGGATGGCGCTGTTCATCGCCTCCGAGGTGATGTTCTTCTCCGCCTTCTTCTGGGCCTTCTTCTCGTCTAGCCTGTATCCGGTCGGCGGGGTGTGGCCGCCCAAGGGCATCCATCCGTTCGATCCGTTCGAGTTCCCGTTCCTCAACACGCTGATCCTGCTCTTGTCGGGTACGACGGTAACCTGGGCGCACCATTCGCTGCTCGAGGGCAGGTACAAGGGGCTGGTCCAGGGATTGACCGTGACGGTCCTCCTCGGCCTCTGCTTCACCTCCTGCCAAGCCTACGAGTACAGCCACGCGACCTTCCACTTCAGCGGCGGCATCTATCCGTCGACCTTTTTCATGGCGACCGGGTTCCACGGGTTCCATGTCATCGTCGGCACGACCTTCCTCGCCGTGTGCCTGTGGCGTGCTGTCAAGCACCACTTCAAGCCGGACCACCATTTCGGCCTCGAAGCGGCCGCCTGGTATTGGCATTTCGTCGACGTGGTATGGCTGTTCCTGTTCGTCTGCATCTACTGGTGGGGGATGGGCGCGGCGATCCCGCTCGGCGAGTGAGCGAACGCGTATCCGACGATCGGGGAACGGCGCATCGGGCAGCGGTGCCGCTCGGCCGCGCCGCACTCGGTTGCCGCTGTCCCCGATGCGGCGAGGGCCGGGTCTTTGCCGGCCTTTTGACAGTGCAGCCGAACTGTCCGGTCTGCGGGCTCGACATCTCGGCGCACGACGCGGGCGACGGTCCGCAGGTCTTTGTGATCCTGATCCTCGGGCTCGTCGTCGTCGGGCTCGCCGCCTTTGTCGAGCTCAGGTTTTCGCCGCCGATCTGGGTCCATCTCGTGCTGTGGACGCCGCTCATCCTCGTCGGCGCGATCGGAATGCTGCGACCGCTCAAGGCCGGGCTGATCGCCCTCGAATACCGGCACGGGCTGTTGCGCGGCCAAGGCCAAGTCTGAGGACAGGCCGACATGCCGGCGATCAATTTCCAGCCGCGCCTTGTCCCGACGCTCTTCGCGGTGCCGATCGTGCTCCTGTGCCTCGGGCTCGGGGTGTGGCAGGTGCAGCGGCTCTTTTGGAAAGAGGGGCTGATCGCCGAGCGCGCGGCCGCGACCAAGGCGGCACCGGTGCCGGCCCCGCGGACCCTGGCCGACGCGCGCAAGCTCGAATTCCGCGCCGTTACTCTCGACGGCGTCTTCCTCAACGACCGCGAGATCTATCTCCATGCGATCGCCCCCTCGGGTCGCGAGGGGTATCAGATCCTGACCCCGCTGATGGTCGCCGAGGGAGAGGCGGTCTTTATCGATCGCGGCTTCATCCCGACCGAATTGCGCGACCCCGAAAAGCGCGAGGCCGGGCAGCTTTCCGGGACGCAGCATGTTACCGGCGTCGTGCGCCTGCCGCCGTCTGGCAAGCCCAACCTGTTCCTGCCCGCAAACGACGCGCCGCGGAACCACTGGTTCTGGGTCGACCTGCGGGCGATGGCGGCGGCCGACCGGCTGGAAAAGGTCGCGCCGTACTACCTCGACGCCGATGCGACACAAAATCCCGGCGGCTGGCCCAAAGGCGGCACCGGCCTCTTGCCCGAATTGCCCAACCATCATCTGCAATACGCGATAACCTGGTTTGCCCTGGCGGCGGCTATGGTGGTGATCTACGTCCTTTATCACCGCCGCCCCGGCGCCTGAAATCGTCACTTCCACCGGCGCCGAAGGAACGAGAGGTTTACAGCTTCGTCGCCAGCCGCCAATCTCGCGCCCCGCCGCCTTTCGGGATGACGAATCCAAACAGGCGGCGTTGACAGAGGGTTATCACCAGTGGGGGGACCCCGTGCTCGATCTTGCCGACCCGCCCTGTACGCTGCCGATCGATCGCGCTGCGCTGCACGACCGGTTTGTTGCGGTGCGGCGACACAGCGAGGCGTTGGCCGCGTCGCTGACGCCGGAAGATCAGGCGATCCAGTCGATGCCGGATGTCAGCCCGACCAAATGGCATTTGGCCCATGTAACCTGGTTCTTCGAAACCTTCCTGCTCCGCCGCTTGGCTCCGCG
The DNA here is from genome assembly GCA_036489765.1 of Allostellaceae bacterium. Classification (GTDB taxonomy): domain Bacteria; phylum Pseudomonadota; class Alphaproteobacteria; order ATCC43930; family CGMCC-115725; genus DATARH01. The sequence goes on from DASXFE010000079.1 coordinate 2,524, forward strand.
CTATCGCGAATTCGACCCGAAATTCGCCTATCTGTTCAATTCGTATTACGAGGCGGTTGGCCCGCGCCACCCGCGGCCGCAACGCGGGCTGCTGTCGCGTCCCGGTGTCGAGCGCATCGCCGCCTACCGCGATCACGTGACGGCGGCGATGGGCGAATTGATCGAACGGCTCGGCGATGATGATTGGGCGGAAACGGCGGCGCTGATCGAACTGGGCCTTCATCACGAACAGCAGCATCAGGAATTGATCCTGATGGACATCAAGCACGTCTTTTCGATGAACCCGCTGCTCCCGGCCTATCAGCCGGCGCGGCCGCATGCGGTCGCGGCACCGGCGCCGCTGGGCTGGGTCGATTTCCCCGGCGGGCTCGACGAGATCGGGCATGACGACACGGGCTTCGCATTCGACAACGAGGGACCGCGGCACAAGACCTGGCTCGACCCGTTCCGTCTCGCGACCCGCCCGGTGACCTGCGGCGAGTTCGCCGGGTTTGTCGCCGACGGCGGCTATCGCCAGGCGGAATTCTGGCTGTCCGACGGCTGGGCGACGGTGCAGCAGCAGGGATGGGAGGCGCCGCTCTACTGGCTCGGGGACGGAAGCGAGTGGACCGTGTTCACGCTCTCCGGTGAACAAAAGCTTCAGCCCGGCGAGCCGGTCGTGCATGTCAGCTTTTACGAGGCCGACGCCTATGCGAAATGGGCCGGGAAGCGCCTGCCGACCGAGGCGGAATGGGAGGTCGCGTCGCGCGATCTGCCGCTCGCCGGCAATCTGGGCGGGTGCGGTCTCCGCCACCCGGCGCCCGACAGCGAGCCCGGCCCAGGGCTGCGCCAGATGATCGGCGATGTCTGGGAATGGACTGCGAGCCCCTACACCCCATATCCGGGGTTCCGCACGGCAGCGGGCGCGGTCGGCGAGTACAACGGCAAGTTCATGTCGAGCCAGATGGTGTTGCGCGGCGGCGCGGCGGTGACGCCGGAGGGCCATATCCGCGGGACTTATCGCAACTTCTTCCCGCCCTCCGCCAGGTGGGCGTTTTCCGGGCTTCGCCTGGCGGAGGATCTCTGATGGATGGTGGCAGCTTTACCTTTCATGATTTGGCCCCGGGCGAAGACAGCTTTCGCGATTCGGTGCTGAACGGCCTCTCGGGCGAGCCGAAATCGCTGCCCTGCAAATTCTTTTACGATTCGCACGGCGCCGAGTTGTTCGAGCGGATCACCGAGGTGCCTGAGTACTATCTGACACGCACCGAGCTCGGCATCCTTGAGGCGCGGGCCGGCGAGATCGCCGCGCATGTCGGGCCGAACGCGCGGCTGATCGAGCTCGGCGCCGGGGCTCTGCGCAAGGTGCGCATCCTCCTCGCCGCGCTCGACAACCCGGCGGCCTATGTGCCCGTCGACATCTCGCGCGAGCAACTGAAGGGAGCCGGCGAGCAGCTCGCCGGGGATTTCCCCGACCTGCCGGTGATCGCCGTCTGTGCCGATTACACGCGCCCGTTCCGCCTGCCGCCGTTGCCCGGCAAGCCCGGAAAGCGGGTCGGGTTCTTCCCCGGCTCGACGATCGGCAATTTCGAGCCCGAAGGGGTCGTTGCGTTCCTCAAGAACTGCGCCGCGCTGCTCGGTCCCGGCGGCGAGATCATCATCGGCGCCGATGTCAAAAAAGACCCGGCGATCCTCAACGCGGCCTACAACGACGCCGCGCGCACCAACGCCGCGTTCAATCTCAACCTGCTCGAGCGGATCAACCGCGAACTCGACGGCGACATCCGGCTCGACCAGTTCGATCACGTCGCGTTCTATTCGGAGACGAACGGCCGGGTCGAGCTCTACGTCAAAAGCCTGACCGAGCAATCCGCCCGCATCGCCGGCCGCGATTTCACCTTCGCCCGCGACGAGCTGATCCACACCGAAAACTCCTACAAATACGCAATCCCCGAGTTCCGCGCCCTTGCCGCCCGTGCCGGCTTTCGCCCCGTCGACGCCTGGACCGACCGCGCCGAACTGTTCTCGGTGCATTATTTCCGGCGCGATTAGATCGAAGCTCCCTCTCCGTCCATTGGGGTTAGAGGGCCGGGGTGAGGTGGGAACGTAAGGCGTCTCAGCGCGCCCCCTCACCTTTCCATTTCTGCGCAACGTGCCCCTTCCTCTCCCCCCAAACGGGCGGAGAGGGGAATGGGTCTACGCCGCCATCCCCTTGCCCTCGTAGAGCGCATCGAGGGCCGGGCCGTAGACCTCGCGGATCGCGTGGCGGCGGACCTTGAGGGTCGGGGTCATCTGGCCGTTGGCGGTCGAAAACGGCTCGGCCGCGATCAGGAAGCGGCGGACGCGTTCGATTGCGGGAAGGGTGCGGTTGACGCGGGCGATGATGTCGCCGATCGCCTTGGCGAAACCGGCGTCCGTCGAGAGGCCGGCGAGATCGGTGGGGCAGCCATTGGCGCGGACGTAGTCGTGGGTGAATTCGGGGTCGGGGACGATGACGGCGACGAGGTAGGGGCGGCGGTCGCCGAACACCATCGCCTGGGCGATCTCCGGGCACAGCGTCAGCTCGCCCTCGACCCGCGCCGGCGCGATCATGTCGCCGCCCGAATTCTTGATGAAATCGCGTTTGCGGTCGGTGATGTGAAGATAGCCGTCGGCGTCGACATGGCCGATGTCGCCGGTATGAAGCCAGCCGCCGTCGAGCGTGCGCGCGGTCGATTCGGGGTCGTTCCAATACCCCTTCATGACATTGTCGCCGCTGACGAGGATCTCGCCGTCGTCGGCGATCCTGAGGCGGACGCCGTCGATCGGCAGCCCCACCGATTTGATGCGGATGCGCGAGGGCGGGTTGCAGCACACGACCGGCGCCGCCTCGGTCTGGCCGTAGCCCTGGAGCAGCGTCACGCCGAGCGCAACGAAAAAGCTGCCGATCTCGGGGTTGAGCGGCGCGCCGCCCGAAATCATCGCCTTCAGCCGTCCGCCGAACCGCGCCCGCACCTTGGCGCGGACGAGCTTGTCGAGCAGCGGGTCGGCGAGGCGGTCGCCGAGCGACAACGCCGTCCCGTCGAGCTTCTTGCGCCCGATCGCGACCGCGCCCTCGAAGAGCCGCCGCTTCAGCCCCCGCTCGCGCTCGATCTGGCGGCTGATGCGCTGGTGCAGGGTTTCGTAGAGGCGCGGCACCGCGGTCATGATCGTCGGCCGCACCTCGACAAGGTTGCTCGCCAGCGTCTCGGCGCCCTCGGCGAAATAGATCTGCGCCCCGATCGAGATCGGAAACATCAGGCCGGCCGTGTGCTCGTAGGAATGCGACATCGGCAGGAACGACAGGAATACCTCGTCACCAAGGCCGAGCATCTCCAACAGCTTGAAGGCGCCGCGGCAATTGCCCAGGATGTTGCGGTGGGTCTGGAGCACGCCCTTCGGCAGCCCGCCGGTGCCGGAGGTGTGGATGATGCAGGCGATGTCGTCAGGCCCCAGCATCTCGACGCGGGCGTCGATATCGGCATCGCCGCCGGCGGCGATCAGCTCGGCCCAGTGGTGGACGGGAACCTTGGGCTCGCCCCCGGGCGGCTCGATCGCGACGACGGCACGAACCATCGGCGACAGCTCGGCGGCCGGGAGCACGCGCGCTGCCAGCGCAGGGGTCGAGACGATCGCCGCCCGCGCACCGCTGTTGCCGAGGATGTGGCGGTGGTCGTCGACCGTGTTGGTGACGTAGGCCGGCACGGTGATCGCGCCGGCCGCCATGATCGCGAGATCGGCGACGACCCATTCCGGGCGATTTTCGCTGACGAGCGCGACGCGGTCGCCACGCTCGATGCCGAGCGCGATGAGGCCTTGCGCGAGGCGGCGCACCTCGCCCGCCGTCTCGGCCCAGGTTTGCGACCGGTAGGGCGCGCCGCGTTTCGCCCACAGAAACGGCCGGTCGCCCTGCCGCGCCGCCTCGGCGAAGAACATCGCCGGCAGGCTGCGGCAACTCGCGTAATCCATGGCGTCTCCCGAAATGTCCGGTTCGGCGCGGCGGTGGCGCGGCGCGCCGACTCCCCCTATATCCTGACCAATATCCCGACAGGGGCATAATAGAGGTCGCGATGGCGGAAGTGAACGCGCTGGGGCAATTGCCGGAATGGGATCTCGCCGATCTCTACCCCGGCCGCGACAGTCCCGAGCTCAAGGCCGATCTGGCGACGCTGGAGACATCGGCGGCGGAATTCCAGGCGCGCTACCAGGGCCGACTGGCTGAAATGAGCGGTGCCGAGCTAGGCACGGCCGTTGCCGAATACGAGGCGCTGCAGGAGGTCGCCGGGCGGGTGTCGAGCTATGCCGAGCTCGTCCGTGCCGCCGACCTCGCCGATCCCGAGATCGCGCAGTTTTTCCAGACGATGCAGGAAAAGGTCAACGCGATCGGGACCGGGCTGCTGTTCTTCACGCTCGAGCTAAACCGGCTCGACGACGGATCGCTCGAAGCGAAAGCCGCAGATCCCGCGCTGGCGAAATACCGGCCGTGGTTGCGCGACGTGCGGGCGATGCGGCCGTACCAGCTTTCGGACGACCTGGAAAAGCTGCTGCACGAGAAATCGGTCGCGGGGCGCAACGCCTGGACCCGGCTTTTCGACGAGACGACGGCCGATCTGCGCTTCCCGTTCCGCGGCGAGGAATTGACCGAGGCTGCCGTGATGCACCTGCTGTCGAGCCCCGACGGCGCGGTGCGCAAGGAAGCGGCCGAGACGATCGGCGCGGTGCTCGGCAACAACGCACGAGTCTTCGCCCTCATCACCAACACGCTCGCCAAGGACAAGGAGATCGAGGACCGCTGGCGCGAATTCCCGCACCCGATCTCGGCGCGGAATCTGTCGAACTATGTCGAGGACGAGGTCGTGGATGCGCTTGTCGCCGCGGTGCGGGCGAGCTATCCGCGCCTGTCGCACCGGTATTACCGGCTGAAGGCGACGTGGTTCGGCGTCGACGCGCTGCCGTATTGGGACCGCAATGCGCCGCTGCCCGAGGATGATGACCGCGGCATACCATGGAATGAAGCCGAGCGCACCGTCCTGGGGGCCTATCGGGCGTTTTCCCCGGAGATGGCCGAGGTCGGTGCGAAATTCTTCAAGTCGCACTGGATCGACGCACCAGTGCGGCCGGGGAAATCACCGGGCGCCTTTGCTCACCCGACCGTGCCCGCCGCGCACCCGTATCTGCTCTTGAACTACCAGGGCAAGACGCGCGACGTGATGATGCTTGCGCACGAGCTGGGACACGGCGTCCACCAGGTCCTGGCAGGCGGGCAGGGGATGCTGATGGCCGACACGCCCTTGACCCTGGCCGAGACCGCGTCGGTGTTCGGCGAGATGCTGACCTTCCGCGCGCTCCTCGCCGCCGAGCGCGACCCGGCCAAGCGTCGCGTGATGATCGCCGGAAAGGTCGAGGACATGCTCAACACGGTGATCCGCCAGATCGCCTTTGTCACCTTCGAGACGCGCGTCCACGACGAGCGCCGCGAGGGCGAGCTGAGGGCCGACCGGTTGGCTGAGATCTGGATGGAGGTCCAGCGCGAAAGCCTGGGCCCGGCGATCCGGCTAGAGGGCGACTACCGCTGGTACTGGACCTATATCCCCCATTTCATCCACTCGCCGTTTTACGTCTACGCCTACGCGTTCGGGGACTGCCTGGTGAACTCGCTCTACGCGGCTTACGAAGATGCGCACAAAGGCTTCGCCGCCCGCTACCTCGACATGCTCCGCACCGGCGGCTCCCTCCGCCACCGCGAACTGCTGGCGCCGTTCGGACTCGATGCGGCGGACCCGGGGTTCTGGTCGAAAGGGCTCGGCGTGATCGCCGGGTTCATCGACGAGCTGGAGCGGCTGAGTTGAGCCCACATCGGCGTAGTGCGTCCTTCGCGACGCGCTTTTCGAGCGCGCCCCGGAATGAGGATGGCGGTTGCGCGGCCGAACTGGCAGAACCGGGGCTTCTCATCCCGAGGCGCCCGCGCGGCGGGCGTCTCGACGGACGCACCACCGTGATCAGAGCGCCATGACCGACGACAACAGCTTTACCGGCCGGGTCCGCCGCTATGCGCGGGTCGGCAGCGCCGTGGGCGGGTTGGCGGCTCGGCTGGCGGGGGAGCGGTATCTCGGCATAACCGTCGATCGCGAGCGGCATGCGGCGGATTTGAAGGCCGCGCTCGGCGGCATCAAGGGGCCGCTGATGAAGGTCGCGCAGCTGCTCGCGACGATCCCCGAGGCGCTGCCCGAGGAGTATGTGCGGGAGCTGATCCAGCTTCAGTCGAACGCGCCGCCGATGGGGTGGCCGTTTGTGCGGCGGCGGATGATGGGCGAGTTGGGGGCGGATTGGGAAAGGTGCTTCGCCAAGTTCGAGCATGAGGCGGCCCGGGCGGCGTCGCTCGGGCAGGTGCATCGCGCGATCGCGAAGGACGGCACACCGCTCGCCTGCAAACTGCAATACCCGGACATGGGCTCGGCGGTGGAGGCCGATCTCAGCCAACTCAAGCTCGCGATGGGACTCTACGAGCGCTACGACCGCGCGGTCAGCACCAGAGCGATCCACGAAGAGATTGCCGAGCGGTTGCGCGAGGAACTCGATTATGAGCGCGAGGCCGCGCATATGCGGCTCTACCGCGAGATCCTCAAGGACGAGCCCGGGGTTGCGGTGCCGCGTCCGCTCCCGGAGCTGTCGACCAAAAAGCTTCTGACGATGACCTGGCTCGACGGAGGGCCGATCCTCGACATTGCGAATGCGCCGCTCGAACGGCGCAACGAGGCGGCGCTGCGCATGTTCCGAATCTGGTACGTGCCGTTCTATTTCTACGGCGTCATCCACGGTGACCCGCATCTCGGCAACTACACGGTCGCGCAGGACCGCACCGTCAACCTCCTCGATTTCGGCTGCGTCCGGATTTTCCCGCCCGCGTTCGTCAAGGGGGTCATCGACCTCTACCATGCGCTCGAGCGCGACGACGAAGAACTCGCGATCCACGCCTACAAGAGCTGGGGGTTTGGCGAGCTGTCGCGCGAGATGATCGCGGTGCTGAACCGCTGGGCGCGGTTCGTCTATGGCCCGCTGCTCGACGACCGTGCGCGGATGATCCAGGAGCGCAAGGAAAATGGCCCGGAGGGACCGCGCCTCGTCGACAGCGTCCACAAGGATCTGCGGCGGCTCGGCGGGATCTCGCCGCCACGTGCGTTCGTCTTTATGGATCGCGCTGCAGTCGGGTTGGGTTCGGTCTTTCTGCACTTAAAGGCGAAGATCAACTGGCACCGCCTGTTCCATGAATTAATTGACGATTTCGACGAGAAGGTTTTGGCTGAGCGGCAGCGCGCCGCACTCGAACGTGCCGGTGTCGGCTCGCCGCAAAAGGCGAAAGCGACGGGAACAAAAACGCGTCATTCGTCGTAACACTCGTAGCCGCGTGGTGGCTGCGCGGCACCGCGCGGTGCCGGCGGGAGGAGTGAGTGATGTTAAGCACAAAGATTGCGACCGCTTTCAAGGCCACGGCGCTGGTCGCCTCGGTCGCAGCCCTCGCGCTTCCGGCGCGGGCGGACGACCTGCTCGCGACATTGTCGCTCGACATGTCGCCGGAGACGGCGTGGCCAACCGCGTCTGACCAGCCGATGCAGACGGCCGACGCGTCGACCCCGGCGCCGACGATCCCGCCGGCAAACACCGCGCCGCCGGCGAAGCCCGATAGCGCCGCGACGCCACCAGCGCCGCCCCAGGCCAGCGCGAATCAGCCCACTCCGATCCCGCCGCCCGCCGGGACCCCGCAGCAGACCGCGCAGACGCCGCCTCCGGGTGCGCCCGCTCCGGCCACCCAAAGCCAGACCCAAACCCAGGCCCAGGTCGAGAATCAGCAGAAGCTCCCGCAGGCCGAGCTTGCCCAGCTCCTCGCCCCGATCGCGCTTTATCCCGATCCACTGCTGAGCCAGGTCCTGATGGCCTCGACCTATCCGCTCGAGGTCGTCGAGGCGGCGCGCTGGGTCGAGCAGCCGGCCAACAAGGCTCTGAAGGGCGAGGCGCTGCTCAACGCGGCGAAATCGCAAAACTGGGATCCGAGCGTCACCGCGCTGGTGCCGTTCCCGCGCGTGCTGCAGACGATGAGCACGCAGATCTCTTGGACGCAGAACCTCGGCAACGCCTTCCTTGCCCAGCAGGCCGACGTGATGGCCGAGGTGCAGCAGCTGCGCCACGAGGCGATGACCGCCGGCAACCTGAAACAGACCGCGCAATGCGGCTGTCAGATCAAGAACAGCGGCAAGTACATCTCGATCGAGTCGGTGACGGCGCAGCAGGTGGTCGTGCCGGTGTACAGCCCGACCGTAGCCTATGGAGAGTGGCTTTACCCCGGCTACCCCCCCTTCGCCTTCCCAGCACCTGTCGGCTTCGCGTATGCACCGGGTTTGGCGATCGGCTGGTACCCGCCGGTATTACTCACCGCGGCCTTCGATCCTTGGTGGGGTTGGGGCTGGTTTAACTGGGGTGGTGGGTACATTGCGGTCGATCCTGGGCGGTTTGCCGTGATCGGTGGCGACCGGCTCGCCGGCGGCGCCTGGACGCACGATCCGGCGCATCGCGGCGGCGTCGCTTATGCGAACACAGCGGTCGCGGCCCGCTTCAACGGCGCCCGCATGGCGGCGATGCACGCCTCGGTGGCGCACGCTGCGGCGATGGGTCATTTCGGCGCGACCCGAGGCGGCGATCCGGCCGCGGCGGCGATGCACGGCTCGACCTTTACCCATGGCCAGGGCACCGCGCTGCATGCCGGTGCCTCCGCCGCGCATTTCCATGCGTCGCACGCGGCGGCGACCTTCCACGGTGGCGGCGCGATCCACGGTGGCGGCGCGATCCACGGTGGCGGTGCGTTCCACGGCGGAGCCGCGTTCCACGGTGGCGGAGCATTCCACGGTGGCGGCGCCTCCCATGGCGGTGGGGCGTTCCACGGCGGTGCGATGCGTGCGGCGCATTTCGGCGGCGCGGGGCCGGCCCATTTCGGCGGCGGGTTCCATGGTGGCGGCGGGTTTCATGGCGGCGGCGCTCCGCATGGCGGCGGCGGTCACCCGGGCGGCGGCGGGGGCGGTCACCCGGGCGGTGGCGGCCACCGCTGATCAGCGGCACGCAGCCGGGGGCAATGCGTTTCGAATTGGCGATCTTCGACTGCGACGGGGTGCTCATCGACAGTGAGCACCTCGCCGTGCGTGCGGATGTTGTCTGTCTCGCCGAAGACGGGATCATCCTGACCGAGGCGGAGATCCTCTCTACCTATGTCGGGATCAGCGTCGCCGAGATGGTCGCCGATCTCGCGCGGCGGTTCGACCGCAAGATCGGCGGCGATTTCGCAGCGCGGCACGACGCGAGGGTCAGCGCCATCTTCGAGGCCGAGCTCCGGGCGATGCCGGGGATCGGGGCGGTGCTCGATTCGTGGCCAGGTGCGCGCTGCGTCGCCAGCAGCAGCACGCCGGCGCGGCTCAAACACGCACTCGGGCTTGTCGGCCTCTACGACCGTTTCGCGCCGCATGTCTTCAGCGCGGTCCAGGTCCAGCGCGGCAAACCGGCGCCCGACCTCTTCCTCTATGCCGCTGCGCGCATGAGGGTCGATCCGAGGGCGTGCGTCGTCATCGAAGACAGCCTCGCCGGCGTCGAGGCCGGCGCGTCCGCCGGCATGACGGTGATCGGCTTCACCGGCGGCAGCCACTGCCCGCCCGGCCACGCCGCCCGCCTCGCCGAGCGCGGTGCCGCCCAGATCGTCGCCGACATGGCGGGATTGCTCCCGGTGCTCGCCGGCTGATCGGAAGTTCCCTCGCGGCGCGATATACTCGTCGAGATGAGAGTGAGCCCAAGGCGATTGAGTGACGAGATTTCACGCGAGATGGAGGCTCGCCCGGGCAAACAGGAGGGGCCATCGCGAAGCGATGGAAGGGTGAGGGGAGCGCCGACAGCGTGCTGCTCGGCCCTCACCCGTCTCGCTGCGCGAACCATCCTCTCCCGCACTGCGGGAGAGGGGAAAGCGCGGTTATTTCACCGACGAGAAGCTGGTCGGCACCAGGAACGAGTTTTCGACCCGCGCGTTGATCGGGCCGTCTTTCTCGGTCTCGGCACGCTTCGAGATCCATTCAGGATCGGCCTGGAAGGCGTCCCATTTCTTCTCGCGCTCGGCCAGCGATTCCCATTTCAGCATGTAGGTGAGGTCGGCGTTCGACTCGCCGACGAGGGTTGTCCAGAACCCGGCCTGCTTGATGCCGTGCCGCTCCCAGATCTTCAGCGTGATGGTGTCGAAACGCTTGAGCAGCGCCGGCAACTTGCCGGGCATCGTGTGATAGACGCGCAACTCGTAGATCATGTCATGTCCCCTTGGATCGGTGTCACTTAACGGAGGAGAAGCTCGTCGGCGTCAGGAACTGGTTGCTGATCGAGGCGACGAGCGGACCGTTTTCCTCGGTCTTGGCGCGGGCCGAGAGCCATTCCGGGTCGGCGCCGAACTTGGCCATCTTGGTCTCGCGCTCGGCGAGCGATTCCCATTTGAGGAAGTACGTCAAATCGTTGTTGCCGGGGCCGACCAGCGTGGTCCAGAACCCGGCCGGATGGATCGCGTGCTTTTCCCAGAGCTTGAGCGTGATCGTGTCGAACCGCTTGACCAGGTCGCCGAGGCGGCCGGGTACGCAGTGATAGACGCGCAATTCATAGATCATCGGGTTCCTCCTGTTAATTCAGATGCTTCTCGACCCAGGCGGCGCCGTCGAGCAGCTTTTCGTCGGCAAAGCGCTGGCCGACGAGCTGGATGCCGAGGGGCAAGCCTTTCGGCCCCGTACCGGCGGGCAAGGTGACGCAGGGCGCCCACGACAGGGTCCACGGTGAGTTGAAGCGCGGGTCGCCTGTCGAATTGAAGCCTTCGGGTGCCTCGCCGGCCGCGCTCGGCGTCAGCAGCAGGTCGACACCGGCAAAGATGTCGTCGAGATGCGTGCGGAATGCCTCCGACACTTCGAGCGCCTCGATGTAATCGGCGGTCGGGAGCTGGCGGCCCGGTGTCAGCACCGTCTCGCGCAGCACCTGACTGACCTGGTCGAAGTGACGGTCGTATTCGTAGGCGTAGTTGCGCGAGGCCTCGTAATTGAAGATGCGCCGGTGGTGATCCATGATGTTGCGGAACGGCGCGGCGAACTCGACCTCCGTCACTGCCGCACCGGCCTTTGCGAGGGCCCCGGCGGTGCGTTCGATCAGCGCCTGCGTCGCAGCGTCGGCGGCGTCCCAGCCGGGGGTGCGGCAGAGGCCGATACGCGGAGCGCCAGCGCTGCGGTCGACCTTCTTGTGCGGCATGTCGATCAGCACCGCGCGCATCAGCGCGACATCGTCGAGGCCGCGGCAGATGACGCCGAGCGTGTCGAGGTTGTGACACTGCATCTTGATGCCGCTGCGGCTGAATTCGCCAAAGCTCGGCTTGTAGCCGACGACGCCGCAGAACGCCGACGGCCGGATCGTCGAGCCGCCGGTCTGCGTGCCGAGCCCGATCGGAACGTGGAAATCCGCGACCCCCGCCGCCGAGCCGCTCGACGATCCGCCCGGCGTGTGCGCCGGGTTGTGTGGGTTGACCGTCGCGCCGGGGAAACGGTTGGCGAATTCGGTGGTGACGGTTTTGCCGAGCACCGTGCCGCCGGCCGCGCGGATGAGGGCGACGCAGGCGGCGTCGGCGAAGGGCCGGTTGCCGGCGTAGATTGGCGAGCCATGCTGGGTCGGCATATCGAAGGTGTCGATGACGTCCTTGACCGCGATCGGCAATCCGGCGAGCAGGCCCGGCCGGCCGGCACGATCGGCGGCGCGAGCCTGGGCGAGCGCATGCTCGGGGTCGAGGTGGATCCACGCCTTCACCGAGGCACGGGCCGCGATGCGGTCGAGGCAGGCTTGCGTCAGTGCCTCGGCGGTCAGGTTGCCGGCCTGCAGCCGGTCGACGGCCTCGGCGCCCGAAAGCTCGTTGGCGGCGCTCATGCCCGGCCTCCCAGCGCCCGTTCGGCCCAGAGGCCGGTATCGAGGAGCCGCGCGTCGCGATAGCGCTGGCCGACGAGCTGGATGCCGACGGGGAGCCCATTCGGCCCGGTCTCGGCCGGCAAGGTGAGGCACGGCATGTGCAGGACGGTCCAGAGCGCGTTGAAGCCCGCATCGCCGGTACGGGCGAGGGTGTTCGGCGCTTCGCCGGGCGCGGGGAGGGTCAGGATCGCGTCGAACCCGGCGGCCCATTCCCGTGCTGCCGCGCGCATCCGGTCGGCGTCGCGCCACGCGGCGCGGAATTCGGCGAGCGAGAGGCGCCGGCCGGCCTCGATCCGCCCGTCGCCGAGCAGGTCGTGGCTCAGCAAGGCCTGGTGACGGTAAAGCTCCGGCGCGTGATTGCGCGGCGCCTCGAAGGCGCTGTGCCGGCGCTGCACCTCCGATACCGCGGCGCAGACGGGCGGAAGCTCGCTGTCGACGATTTCGGCGCCGGCTTTTGCGAGTTGCTTGGCGACCGCTTCGAGCGTCGCTCGTCCCTCCGGCTGGGCCCGGTCCCACAGACGCGTGCGGCAGAGTGCGAGGCGCGGGGCGCGGCCGGGCATCGTAGGTGGGGAGTAAGGGTCGGCCATCATCGCGGCGCGGAAGAGGGCGACGTCGGCGACCGAGCGCGCCATGATCCCGACCGTATCGAGCGAGTCGGTGTTCATGTGCATCCCGGCGGGCGGGAAGAGGCCAAAGCTCGGCTTGAACCCGACCACGCCGCAATAGGCCGCCGGCCGGATCACCGAACCGCCGGTCTGGGTGCCGATCGCCAGCGGCACCATGAAATCGGCGACTGCCGCGGCCGACCCGCTCGACGAGCCGCCCGGCGAATAGGCCGGATTGTGCGGGTTCGAGGTCGGGCCGGGATGGCGGTTGGCGAACTCGGTCGTCACCGTCTTGCCGAGGAGGACCGCCCCCTCCTTGCGTGGCAAATCGGCGGCGCTCGCGTCCCAGCTCGGCCGGCATCCGGTATAGATCGGCGAGCCGTAACCGGCCGGCATCTCCGCGGTGTCGAAGATGTCCTTGATGCCGAACGGCACGCCCTTGAGGAAACCCTTGCCGCCCTTGTCGCTGGCGCGCGCGGCCTCCAGGGCCTGCATGCGGTCGAGATGGGCCCACGCGCGCACGGTGCCCTCGCGCGCGGCGATGCGGTCGAGGCAGCTCGCGACGACCGCCTCGGCGGTGAGGCTCCCGGCGTCTATCGCCCCGGCGATGTGGATTGCGGAAAGGCGGTGCGGTTCGGTGTTGGACAGGGTGGGCATGGGGGAAGGCTCCGTCGGCCTCGGACCCCGCTATCCAAGCACAAAAACGCCGACACACAAACCGATGGCAGGCCGAGGTGGCGCGGCCGGCCGGGCGATGGCATAAGCCGCCGGTCGACCCCGAGCCGGACAACGCGATGAACCCGTTCTGGAGCCAGGTTGCACGCGAGCTTTCGCCCTATGTGCCCGGCGAGCAGCCGCGCGTCGCCAATCTGGTGAAGCTGAACACCAACGAAAGCCCGTTCGGCCCGTCGCCGCTGGCGGTGGAGGCGATGCGGGCCGCCGCGGCGGAGAGCCTGCGGCTTTATCCCGATCCCGAGGCGACGGAGCTGCGCGAGGCGCTCGCGGCGCATCACGGCGTAAAGCCCGAAGAGGTGTTTGTCGGCAACGGGTCGGACGAGGTGCTCGCGCATGCGTTCGTCGCGCTGCTGAAGCAGCCGAAGCCGCTGCTGTTCCCGGATGTGACTTACAGCTTCTATCCCGTCTGGGCGCAGTTGTTCGGCATCGCCTGCGAGACCGTGCCGCTCGACGACGGGATGCGCGTGAGGGTCGAGGATTACCGGCGCGAGGCGGGGTCGATCGTCATCGCCAATCCCAACGCGCCGACCGGGATCGCGCTGACGCGGGCCGAGATTGCCCGGCTGCTCGGCGAGCATCCCGATATCCCGGTGCTGATCGACGAGGCCTATGTCGATTTCGGCGGCGAGAGCGCGATCCCGCTGATCACCGATCACCCAAACCTGGTCGTCGTGCAGACGATGTCGAAGTCGCGCGCGCTGGCCGGGTTGCGGGTCGGCTATGCACTCGGCGACACGGGGCTGATCGAGGCGTTGGGCAGGGTCAAGGACAGCTTCAATTCCTACCCGCTCGGCCGCGTCGCCCAGGCCGGGGCGACGGCCTCGGTACGCGACGACGCGTATTTCCGCGAGAACTGCGCTGCGGTGACCGCGGGACGCGAGGCGATGAGGCGGGAATTGACGAGGCTCGGTTTTGTCGTGCTGCCGTCGAGCGCCAATTTCGTCTTTGCCCGGCATCCACTGCGCGACGGGGCGGATTTGGCGGCGGCGCTGCGCGAGCGTGCCGTGCTGGTGCGGCATTTCAACAAGCCGCGCACGTCGCCCTATTTGCGCATCACCGTCGGGTCGGAGGACGACACCCGGCGGCTGGTCGACGCCGCGTCAGCGATCCTCGGAAGGAACAGCACACCCTGAAACCGCGGCCAAAGCCGCGGTCAGCGCCCGGGGGTCGCCGGCCGGGACCAGCGTCAGCAACGGGTGCGGGCCGATCCCGCAGGCAGGCGTCGCGATCACCGGAACGCGCGCGTCGAGAGCGGCGAGGAGGTGGCGGGGCTGGTCCTCGACCAGCGCCGGCTGGACGACCGCGGCGATCCCGTCGAAGCGCCTCGCACTGTCCGGCCTGCAGGTCGAGACGTCACCCCAGAACGCGTCGCCTTCGAGCTCGCTGCCGAGGAGCGCGACCTCGAGCCCGAGCGAGGCGGCGACGTCGCGCAGCTCGAAGGCGCCTTTGCGCGCCACGGTGGGGCCGGGAAAGGCGATCCGCCGCGGTCTCGGCGCCGCGGGCGCGGCGGCGGGCGGCGCCGGCATCCGCCAGTCGAGGAGCAGCGCCTTGCCGGGAAACAGCGCGGCGATGTCGCGGTGCGGCGTGATAATCCTGGCGGCAAGGGCCAGCGCTTCCGTTTCGGCCGCGACCAGGGTGGACGAGGCCCTGAAATCGCCGAGCGTCGCGCGGCCGGGATGCTCGGCGAAGGCGTGGTCGAGGCGGTTTTGCAGCTCTGCCATCGGCAGGCGCGTCATCAGCACCTCGATGCGGCGTCCGCCGAAATGTCCGTCACGCCACAGATGCGGCAGCAGCGATTGCGCGACGCAGACGCTCGTGACCTCGGGGGTCAGCAGGCGCGCCAGGCGCGCCGCAATACGCTCGGTCCCGGCGAGCTCCGCCTGCCGTCGCGCGGCACCCTGGGCCGGCGCGCGACGGATCGTGACGGCGCGGAGAATCGCCGCGAGCGGGGCCGACCCGGTCCGCCCGAACCCATCCCCGCCCCAACGGTAGCGCGCCGGGGTGTGGCGGCCGAGGTCGAGCGGCACGCCCAGAATATCCCCGCCCCGGCGCGTCGCGGCGACGTAGTCCCGGAATTCCGGCCAGTTCTCGTCGACCAGGAAGGCCGTGCACCCAGTGACCTCCTCTCTCGGCGCAGACTCATGGCGAAAGCACGAGACCTCGCCACAGGTCGTACAGCTCCGCGCGACAGGGAGGGCATCGCCAGGCGCATTGGTCGGGGCGCCGGAAGCCGTCCGCCCCGGCCCGGGCTGCCCGTGAAAGCGGACGATCAGCTCGTCCGCGCTCAAGCGCACTTCGATCCGCAACGGAGCGAAGGCCCGGAAGCGGAGGTCGACGTAATTCCACGCCACCGTCGCGTCGCGGCCTGCCGCCGCGGCCGAGCCGGCGACAATGCGGGAATGCGCGTGGCGCTCGACGATCTCGCAGCCGCTTTGCAGCGCCGCGTCGTACAGCGCATTCGACAGTTGGCAGAGGCCGCCGCCGACCGCGGGAACGAGGCACCCCTCCTTGAGCATGCGCCCGTTGACGAAGCCGCGGCGGCGGCTCACCCGCCCGATCTGCCGCCAAAAGCCGAACACCTGCCCGGCCGGGATCACGATGCCGTCGATCCGGGCGGCCGCCCGCCGCAGATTGTGGACCTTGCCCAGCTCGTACCGGCGCTCTTCCGGGACGCCTGCCGCCCATAGCGGCGTCCGGGACTCGCCAAGGACGGCGGGAGACTCCGGCGCTGCGTCCTTGCCCAGCCGAGCCGGCCCAACGAAGAGATTGCCGACGCCACGCCTTGCGCGATGGCACAGCACTTTGGCCTGGAAGATCGCGTTGCCGCGCCGCGTCGGCACGCCCCATTCGGCGACCTCACGGGCCTCACGCAGAGCGGAAACATCCTGCGCAGCCATGGTTCGCGCGCCTTCCGAAGCCGTTGCGCGAACACATGGGGCGCTCTTCGCCCGGCGGAAACGGAAAAGCGGCGCGGCCGGCATGCATTGCGGCGATGCCAGCCATCTCGCACCACTCGGTCAGTCGATATCGAGGCCGAGGTCGAGGATCGGGGCGGAATGGGTGATCCAGCCGGACGAGATCAGATCCACCCCGGCCGCGGCGATGGCGGGGACGGTCTCGACCGTGATGCGGCCCGAGGCCTCGGTGACGGCACGGCCGGCGACCATTGCGACGGCCCGGCGCAGCGTGTCGGGGCCCATATTGTCGAGGAGCACCGCGTCGATGCCGCAGTCGAGCGCCTCGGCGAGCTGGTCGAGCGTGTCGACCTCGAGCTCGATCTTGACCAGGTGCCCGGCCGCTGCCTTGGCCCGCTCCAGCGCCTTGGTGACGCTGCCGGCCATCGCGACGTGGTTGTCCTTGATCAGCATCGCATCGTCGAGGCCGAAGCGGTGGTTCGCTCCGCCACCGAGCCGCACCGCGTATTTTTCGAGGAGACGGAGGCCCGGCGTGGTCTTGCGGGTGCAGACGATCTTGGCCTTGTGCCCGGCGATCGCGTCGGCGAGGACGCGGGTCGCGCTCGCGGTGCCGGAGACGCGGCAGAGGAGGTTCAGCGCCACCCGCTCGCCGGCGAGGATCGCCCGCGCCCGCCCGCGTACGACCGCGACCTTCGACCCGCGTTCGAGGCGGGTGCCGTCGGGGGTCAGCACATCGAATTTCAGCGTTGGGTCTAGGAGCTCCCACGCCATCAGCGCGGCCTCGATGCCGCCGAGCACGCCGACCTGCCGCGACACGATCACCGCCTCCGCCTGCTGGTTTTCGGACACGATCGCGTCGGTCGTGATATCGCCGGCGCGGCCGAGGTCTTCGAGGAGGGCCGCGCGGACGATGGGTTCGACCACGATGCGGGGGATGCCCATTTCGTCACCCGATCTCCAGCATGCGCTCGACCGAGCGGCGGGCGCGGTCGGCCACTTCGGGTGCGACCGTCACCTCGTGCGTCATCGTTTCGAGCGCGTGACGGATGTTGGCGAGCGTGATCCGCTTCATGTGCGGGCAGAGGTTGCACGGTTTGACGAATTCGAGGTCGGGATACTGCACCGCGACGTTGTCGCTCATCGAGCATTCGGTCAGCAGCACGACCCGCGCCGGCCGCTTCTGCCCGACGTAATCGGCCATCGACGCGGTCGAGCAGGTGAAGTCGCACTCGGCGACGACCTCGGGCGGGCACTCGGGGTGGGCGAGAACCGTTACCCCCGGATAGCTCTCGCGCATCGACCGCACATCGTCGGCGGTGAAGCGTTCGTGCACCTCGCAATGGCCTTTCCAGGCGATGATCTCGACCTTGGTCTGCGCCGCGATGTTGCGGGCGAGGTATTCGTCGGGGATCATGATGACCTTGGGCACGCCGAGTCCCTCGACGATCTTCTTCGCATTGCCCGAGGTGCAGCAGATGTCGCTCTCGGCCTTCACCGCCGCCGAGGTGTTGACATAGGTGACGATCGGCACGCCCGGATGGCGCTCGCGCATCAACCGGACATCGGCGGCGGTGATCGACTCCGCCAGCGAGCAGCCCGCCCGCGTATCCGGGATCAATACGGTCTTTTCCGGGTTCAGCAATTTCGCCGTCTCGGCCATGAAATGCACGCCGGCCAGCACGATCACCGACGCGTCGGTGCGGGCCGCCTCGCGCGCCAGCGCCAGGCTGTCGCCGACGATGTCGCCGACCGTGTGGAAAATATCGGGAGTCTGATAGTTATGCGCCAGGATAACGGCGTTCTTCTTGCGCTTCAGCTTGAGGATTGCGGCGATGTCCTCGGCCAGCACCGGCCATTCGATGGCCGGCACGTGCCGCTCGACCCGGCTGTACAGCTCGGGAAGCGGCA
>DASXFE010000094.1:0-24569 GCA_036489765.1 Allostellaceae bacterium
TCCTGCTGTGCGCCCCAGGCTTTGTTGCGGTCGGCCTGGGGGTTGATGATGACGTAGCTGAGATAGTGGTCGTTGCGGCTCATCTCGTCGAAATACGAGAGCAGCGCCTGAGCCCGCTTTTTGCCGTGCCGCCGGAAGATATCGATCCCGATAACCTGGCCGACGAGCGCCGAGGCGACGTGGTCCGGCGCGCGCCCGAGAAACCCGCACGACACCTCTGCCCAGGCCGACAGCGCCTTGCGCCGCGCCACCAGCTCGTCATAGCTCGTCGGGAATTGCCAGCAGCGGTGGACGCGCCGGTAGCCGCCCGCGGCCGGGCATTCGAACGTCATCCACTCGCGGTTTTCCGGCGCGGCCTGGAAATCGTAGAGCGAGGCCGCCGCGGCGACCGCGTTCTTGAACGCCGGGTGGATCGTGACATCCTCGACCCGCGCCCCGTCGATCCAGATCTCGCGGCCATCCCTGAGCGAGCGGATATGGTCCGCGCCCGTCTTGATGTCGCCCATCGCGCTGCCCCCTGGACCGCCTGCGTCTCGCCCGCACTTTGCGACAATAAAGCGGGCGCGACGCCCGCGGTCCAGGGGGCGGTATCCTGGTAGAATTGCTCATCCTCTCAAACCCTGGCTCCCCTGCGACAATGCCCGCCGCAACGAAGGGCGAAGCACATGGCTTGGGCATATGCGTGGGTGCCGATCACGATCGCGGCGGCGTTGGCGCAGACGCTGCGCAATGCGGCGCAGCGGCATCTGACAGGCGATCTCGGCGCCCTGGGCGCGACCCTGGTGCGGTTTCTCTATGGCATGCCGTTCGCGGTGGCATGGCTCGTTGTCGTCTGGCTGTGGCTGGGCGGGGGCGCCTTGCCGACGATCGATGCAGCCTTCCTGATGTGGACCGTCGTCGCCGCGCTGAGCCAGATCGCCGCGACCGCGCTGCTGCTGCGCTGCATGGAGGAGCGCAACTTTGCGCTCGGCGTCGCCTATACCAAGACCGAGATCATCCAGGTCGCGGTGTTTGGCTTGGTGCTGTTGGGCGACCGGGTCAGCGGGATCGGTATCCTTGCGATCGTCGTCGCGACGGCCGGGGTGCTGCTCGTGTCGGTGCCGGCGGATACGCGCAGCCTGTCGGCACTGGCGAAGGGATGGGCGTCGCGGGCGGCGTTGCTCGGAGTGGGCTCGGGTGCGGCGTTCGGGATGGCGGCGGTCGGGTATCGCGGCGCGGCGCTGGCATTGACGACGCCGTCGATCGTGCTGGCCGCGGCCTATTCGCTGGTCTGGGCGCAGAGCTTCCAGACCGTCCTCCTCGGCGGCTATCTGGTCTGGCGCCGGCGGACGATCGTCATCGCCGTGTTGCAGGCGTGGCGGGTGTCAATGCTGGCGGGCGGGATGGGTGCGCTCGGCTCGGCGTGCTGGTTCACCGCGATGGCGATGCAGCCGGTCGCGCGGGTACGCACGCTCGGTCTGATCGAGCTTTATTTCAGCTACCTCGTCTCACAGCGCGTCTTCCGCGAGCGGCTGAGCGGGGCGGAGTTCGCCGGGTTTGTGCTGCTGGCCGCCGGGGTGGTCGGGATCGTCGCCTTGCGCTGACAAGGCAGGCTGCGTTGCAAATTGCGAGAATTTGCCGGCTGCAAGCCGCGCAGACCATCGGCCATCGGCAATAACTAGTTGAAAAATCTTGGTGTGCTTTGCCTGCGGGCCTTGGCATGAGGCTTGAGACTGGTCCCTTCGAAACGGCGGCCCAGGGCCTCCACCGGAGGGCAAGAACAATGAGCGAGTTGCAAGCGGCGCGGGTCTTGGATCCCGAAATCGACTTCATCGCCCGGGCGATCATCGCCCAGCACGGCGACGGGGCGGCGCGCGCCGCAGTCGACCACCTGAACGCGATGATCGATCAGGGCGATTTTCACAGCCGCGACATGTGGGCGCGGGTCGTCCATGCGATCCACGATCACCAGCGCCTCTGCCCGGAAGCGGCACGCGGCGTCACCTCCGCCCGCGAGTTGACCCAGCTCGCCGCGATGGGCTGCTGACAGCGGAAGTTTTCGCCCGTTCGGGCAAACCGAGAGGGGCGCCGCGGGGCCATGCCGACACCCCGCCGCGCCCCTCTCGCGCTTTTTCAGCCGATCTTGATCAGCGCGCCGCCATCAACCGGCAGCGCTACGCCGGTGATGAAATTGGCCTCGTCGGAGGCGAGGAAGAGGGCGGCGTTGGCGACATCCCAGCCGGTGCCCATCTTGCCGCGAAGCGGCACCTTGGCGTCTCGCTCGGCGGCAACCTCGGCACGGCTCCGGTTCGAGGTGCGAGCTCTCGTGTCGACCGCCATCGGCGTGTCCATCAGGCCCGGCAGGATGCAGTTGGCGCGGATGCCGTACTCGGCGTTGTGCATCGCGAGCTGCTTGGTGAACTCGACCATCGCCGCCTTTGTCGCCTTGTAGGCGATGAGCGGGTAGGTGTTCTCGTAGGCCGCGACCGACGAGATGTTGACGATCGCGCCCGAGCGCTGCCGGCGCATGATCGGCACCGCGTGCTTGCAGGCCATCACCGTGCCGCGCAGGTTGATCGCCCAGACCCGGTCGAGCGCCTCCTCGGTGATCTCCGCGAGCGGCTTGTCGCCGCCGGCGATGCTGACGCCGACATTGTTGTGCAGGATGTCGAGCCGGCCCCAGAGCCGCACCGCCTCTTCCATCGCTGCGGCGAGCGTCGCCTCCCGCGTGACGTCGGCGGCAAAGGCGACGCATTCGGCGCCGTCGGCCCGGGCCAGAATCGCCGTCTCCTCGGCCGCGTGCGGGTCGCGGTCGACCGCGAGGACCGTCGCCCCTTCCTGCGCAAACCGCAGCACCGTCGCCCGCCCGTTGCCGATCCCCTCGCCGGGGCTCTGCCCGGCCCCGACAACGACCGCGATCTTGCCTTTGAGGCGCATGCTCATGCCTCCTGATCCCGTTCAGCGGGCTCTTTGTGGAACGGAGCGAGGTAATCGGGCGTGGCCTTATCCTTAACCGAATGAGCGCCATGTCGCCCGATCGACCGCGATGTAGCCAGAATCGACATGGGCGAAGCGGTCGCCGATGGCCGCGTGCAGTGCGGGCAGACGGTGGAACGGGACGGCGGGGAAGAGGTGATGCTCGGCGTGGAACGGCATGTTCCACATCAGGAGCCGGACCGGGAAGACGGTCAGGGTCGTCCGCGTGTTGGTGAGGAAATTCTGATCGTGGCTGCACAGCGTGTGCTCGGCGATCAGGTACAAGCGGAGGAACGGCATCGCGAGGAGCGACGGCAGGAAGACGAAATAAAGCGGTGCCGTGAACCCGGCCGCGATTGCGGCGAGCGCCCCGGCGTAAAGGGCGAGCTGACACAAGACCGAGATCGCGACCGCGCGCCGCGCACGTTCGGGCAGAAACGGCAACCGCGCCAGCCCCAGGGCGAGCCGGGTGTAGTCGATTGCGCGGCGATGCCAGAACCCGATCGTGCTGATCTCGCGCAGATAGGCGGCGCGGTTCTTGGTCCGGGGAAACATCAGCTCGGGGTCGCGCGCCGGATCCTGCGTGTAGCGGTGATGCCAGGAATGGTAATAGCGGTAATAGGTCGCGTTGTTGAAGCTGAGGAGGCCGGCGACCCACCCGACCGCATCGTTCGCGGCCGCCGAGCGGAACGCGGTGCGGTGCGTGCATTCGTGCATCGGCGCGAACATCGCCACGAGCGTCAGCCCGTACAGCGTCATCGCCGGGATCAGCAGGTACCAGAAGGGCAGGGCGAGCCAGACGAGGGTCCCGGCGGCGGCGGCGCAGATGAGATGCACACCCGCCTGCAACGCGCCGCGCAGGTTCGAGCGCCGGCCCATCACATTGAGATCGACGATGCCGATGAGGCTGCGCCCGGTCGCCGTCTCGGAAAAGATGCCGGGGGTCGCCGGGGTATCGGCCGCCGTGATCGTCATGACGCGTCAGCATAGGCGCCGGCCGCGGGTTTGCACCAGCCCCGAAGACCGGTTATGCAGGCGGGCGGCTTCTGCCGAACCCTCGAGCCGGGTTTGATCTGCCGCGGCTCAACTTTGCCTCGGCGATCCGGTGCCGCCTCAATCATCCGTTTCCAACCGCGCGCTGTTGAACAAGGTGCTGAGCGCGACCGTCGCGGTGCAGGTCGCGATCGTCATGTCGTCGCTGACGGTGCCGGTGTTGGCAAGCCCGATCGCGGCCGCGGCGGGGCTGCCCGCCTATCTGGTCGGCTATTACTCGGCGCTGATCTACGGGTGTGCGGTCGTGACCTCGTTCGCGACGCCGCGCCTCTTTCACCGCTGGGGCGGGATCCGCGTGCATCAGGGGTTGCTGGTGATGACGGCGGTGGCGCTCCTCATGCTGTTGCCGGCCTATCCGCTGGGCTTTCTCGCCGGCGGCGTCGTGCTCGGGCTCGGCTATGGGCCGATGAACCCGGCGAGCACCGTGCTGCTGACCCGCTACACGCCGGCCCATCTGCGCTCGCGGGTGTTTTCGGGAAAGCAGACCGCGGTGCCGGCGGGCGGCGCGCTCGCCGGGCTGGTGACGCCGCTCGTCGCCGCCTGGCTGGGCTGGCGCGAGGCGGTCGTGGCGCTGGCGGTGCTGTGTCTCGCGCTATGCGTGCTGATCCAGCGCTGGCGCGACGAGATCGACGGCGACACGGCGCCCGCGGGCCCGGCGCTCGCCCCTCCCGCTTTCTGGCGCTCATTCCGCCGGCTGCTCGGCGATCGGCACTGGCGTGCGGTGGCGGTCGCGTCCTGTGCGTTCGGCTCGGTGCAGTTCAGCTTCACCGCGGTGTTCCCGACCGTTCTCGCGCATGTCGGATGGTCGACGACCGCGGGCGGGCGGGCGATGTCGGTGGCGCTCGTGGTCGGCGTCGTCTTTCGGGTGATCTGGGGGACGGCGGCGGACAAGCTGGGCTCGCGCCTAATCCTCTGCCTGCTGGGCTCGATGATGAGCCTGGCCGCCCTCGCCGCCGCCTGCGTCGGCGCGGGCTGGTCGGTCGGCGCGGTGGCTGCGCTCGCGGCGTGGTTCGGGATATCGGCGTTCTGCTGGTCGGGGATCGGCATCGCCGAGGCGGTGCGCCAGGTCGGGCCGGCGCTGGTGCCCGAGGCCAGCGCCGGGGTCATCGGCGTCACCTTTTTCGGGGCCCTGGCAGGCCCGACCCTGTTCAGCGCGGTGACGGGCCTCACCGGCAGCGCCGCCGCCGCCTTTGTCATCCTGGCGCTGTTCAGCGCGGTCGGGACGTTGCTGCTGATGCGCGCGAGACCGCAAGCCGCAACGTAGGGGGCAGCAGCCTGCGTCAGTCGATCGGCGGGGCTGCGCCCGCTGCGCGGCGATGCAGGTCGAGCCAGCGGCCTTCGACATCGCGGCTCATCATATAGACGTGGCGGTTGGTCGGGTCGCCGTAGCGGGTGGCAAGCTCGGCGAGCGCGGGGATGTGACGGTAGCTCTCCTGGTATTCGCGCTCGCGGGCGGCAAAAATCTCGTCGCAGGATCGCCGCTCCAATTCGTCGATGTTGGTTTCGTCGACGTCGAGCTTGAGCTGCAGGCGCCGCGGCTTGTCGGCGGTTTCCAGCATGATCGGGAGCCACTCCCGCTCCGACTTCCAATCGCCGAACTTGCCGCCGCGGAGCTCGTTGATGCGGTCCGGGAGGTTGTCGCGGTCGTCCTCGTCGAGACGTTCGTCTTCGTAGCGGTGGGCGAGGCCGGCGTAGAAGAACGGGCTGGCGCCGCGGCTGCGCACCTCGCCGGGAATCTCGTCGAGGATGTCGAGCAGGCGCTCGAACAGCGGCAGCGTGTTCTTGGTCAGGAACAGTTTTTCGTGACGCATCATGCCGCGTTCGCCGCCGAGACGGAGGATTCCGGTCAGGTATTCGAAGTCGCCGGCGCGGCCGTTCCAGCGGTCATGGGTTTCGCCGTGTCCGGCGAGCGAGACGTGAAAGCCGACGACGCCGGCGGCGCGGCGCTCCTCGATCCAATCCTCCAGCTCGTCGCCGCGCCGGATGCGCAGCCCGCCGAGATTGATGACTTGGAGCTTGCCGCCACGCCGCTCGCGTAGTCGGGCGACCCCCTTCAAGGTCTCGATGTCATAATCGAAGGACGGCCCGATAAAGGTCCCGATATCGAGATCTGGGCGCTGCGACAGCCGCCAGTCGTGAAAGCGATGTACCAGCGCCTCGAACCGGGTGAACGGCAGCTTGGAGCCTTTCCGCGACTCCGAGATCAGGCAATAGCGGCAGATATGGGCGCAGGGTGCGTGCCGCAGCGAAAACCGAAGCCCCTTTCCGGTGATCTCTCTCGACAAGACAGGCCTCGCGCGACCTATTCGAAGCCGACCACCGCGTGCGGAACGTACGGTTCCTCGAGCGAGGCGACCTCCTCGGCCGTGAGCTTAACACTCAGTGAGGCGATTGCGTCGTCGAGGTGCTGCAATTTGGTGGCGCCGACGATCGGTGCGGTGATGACCGGTTTCGCCAAGAGCCACGCGAGCGCGATCTGCGCGCGTGGGACGCCGCGCGCCTTGGCCACCGCGGCGACGCGCTCGGCCACCTTGCGGTCGGCCTCGTCGGTCCGGGCGAACAGGCGGGCGAAGGCTTCGTCGGTCTCGGTGCGGATGCTCGTGTAGTCCCAATCGCGGCTCAGCTTGCCGCGCGCCTGCGGGCTCCACGGGATGACGCCGATGCCTTCCGCTTCGCACAGCGGCAGCATCTCGCGCTCTTCCTCGCGGTAGAGCAGGTTGACGAGGTTCTGCATGCTGACGAAGCGGGTCCAGCCGTGCTTTTCGGCGATGCCGAGGGCGCGGGCGAATTGCCAGCCATGCATCGACGAGGCGCCGATGTAGCGCGCCTTGCCGGCCTTGACGACATCGTGCAGCGCCTCGAGCGTTTCCTCGATCGGCGTGTCGTAGTCCCAGCGATGTATCTGGTAGAGGTCGACGTAATCCACCCCGAGCCGGGTGAGGCTTGCGTCGAGCTCGGCGAAGATTGCCTTGCGCGACAGGCCGGCGCCGTTCGGGCCGGGGCGCATCCGACCGTACACCTTGGTCGCGATCACCACCTCGTCGCGCCGGGCGAAATCGCGGATCGCCCGGCCGAGGATCTCCTCGCTGCTGCCGAGGGAATAGCGGTTGGCCGTGTCGAAAAAATTGATCCCGGCCTCCAGCGCTTTCTTGACGAAGGGCCGGCTCTCCTCCTCGCCGAGACTCCAGGCATGGTTGCCGCGGTTCCCGCCGCCATAGCTCATGCACCCGAGGCAGATGCGCGAGACGTCGAGGCCGGTGCGGCCGAGTTTCGTATAATCCATGCCTGTCCTCTCAAAGGGTCACTTGGCGGCGACGAGCACCGGCGTGTCGCGGTAGGCGCCCGGAAAAAGCTGCTTCAGCGCCTCGATCTTCGGAATGTCGTTGATCGCGATATAGGGCTGCGTCGGGTGCAGCGTCAGGTAATTCTGGTGATAGGCCTCGGCCGGGTAGAAGGCCTCGCCGGGTTCGATCTTGGTGACGATCGGCGCGGGGAAAGCGTGGGCCTTGTCGAGCTGGGCGATGTAGGCCTCGGCGACGCGGGCCTGCTCGGCGCCGGTCGGGAAGATCGCCGAGCGATACTGGGTTCCGTGGTCGGGCCCCTGGAAGTTGAGTTCGGTCGGGTCATGCGCGACCGAGAAGTAGATCTGCAGGATGCGGCCATAGCTGATCCGGTGCGGATCGAAGGTGATCTGCACCGATTCCGCGTGGCCGGTCGAGCCGGTGCTGACCGTCTCGTATTCGGCCGTGTTCTTGCTGCCGCCGGCGTAACCCGAGACCGCGCTCGTCACGCCATCGACATGCTGAAAGACGCCCTGGACGCCCCAGAAGCATCCACCCGCGAGCACGGCGACTTCCGAGGCGGCCGACGCGGGCTCATCGGCAGCGGGGGCGGGGACGGCATGGGGGCTTTCCGCCGCGGCGCCGACATTCCAGTACACGGTTCCCGCGGCGACGGCGAACAGCGCCGCGATGATGGTCAGACGAAGCGATCGTGTCATCGAACACCTCCCGGCTTCGCGGCGCGTCTGCCGCTCGTCAGTAGGTAGGGTGCTGCCGCCCGGCGGTCACTTCACGCCTGCGCGAGCGGCCATTCGCGGGCAGCCTTTCGTGCGCCGATGTAGTTTTTGGGATATAGCGTTGCGACCGCATGGTCCGTATAGAGGACCTTGTCGCGCGCCATGAGGTTGCGCGACAGGTCGCGGAAATTTATCTGTCTGCCGCCGACGCCCCCGCGCCTCGTCAAGAGTCGCTCGCGAGGGCGTCGGCGGCTAGGCGGCGTTCAGTTTGCCTGGCACTGGAGCTTTGCCGGGGAGACGTTTGAGCAGGTCTCCGAATCGCAGCTTCCCTGAATGCTCACGTCGGAATACGGCGGCTCTCCGTCCACCCTGCCAAAGTCGTCGGTGTTGTTGCCCGGTCGCAGGATGATGCTGGCGGTAGAGGTCCGGTGCTGGTTCTTGTCCGCGGCGGTATAGCCGCAGCTGTACTGGCAGCGCGATTCACCGGGGTTCGGGTTGTTTTGGATCACCGATATTTTCTGGTGGTCGGTGATGCACTCGATCGTCTCCGGCTTCGGCCTCTGTGCGAAAGCAGGCGCGGCGACGGTGAGCACGAGCATCATCGAAAGCGCGGTTCGGATCATCGGCTTCCCCTTTGCGATTGTGATCCCAATGGGTCAGGGTCGGACGCGGTAGAATAACGGTGACCACCCGGAACGTAATCCGCCTTTATTTCCAATGTGAGATTTGACCCTGGGCGGGTTCGACCACACCCGGACACCGCGTCGCCTCGCTTACGATATCGAAAGATCGGGAACCGTCGGGACGACGTCCTCGGAGGGGAGCGATGAAGATCAACGATCCCAAGGTCACGGCCGAGGTCGAGGCCGCGCTTGCCCGATACGACGCCGAGACGCGGCGTCGTATCCAATTTGCATGAAGAGATTGGGGGCATGAAGAGATTGGGGCGAGTGAGCGGATTCGAACCGCCGACATCCAGATCCACAATCTGGCGCTCTAACCGACTGAGCTACACCCGCCGTCAGCGGCTGAGGTAGCGAATCGGCGGGGTAAAATCAAGCGGGGCGGGGGCGCACGGCAAATGCGGGAGCGCGGCGGAATTGCCGCGGGGCGCCGGCTCTCCTACCTTCCCTCGCATGGAGATCGTGCCGACAGCGTGGAACCGGCGGATATTGCTGACACCGGCGGAGATGGGCGAGGCCGACCGGCTGACGATCGCCGCCGGCACGGCCGGCATCGTATTGATGGAAAATGCAGGGCTTGCCGTCGCCGACGCGGTCTCGCGCCGGTGGCCGGTTCGGCCGCTTGCCGTGCTGTGCGGGCCCGGCAACAACGGCGGCGACGGGTTTGTCGCCGCCCGTATCCTCGCCGCGCGGGGCTGGCCGGTGCGGCTCGCGCTGTTCGGCGAGCGCGCGCGGCTGAAGGGCGATGCCGCGCTCGCCGCCGCGGGCTGGACCGGCCCGATCGAGGCGCTGTCGCGGGATTGTCTCCAAGGCGCGGCATTGGTCATCGATGCGCTGTTCGGAGCCGGGCTGTCGCGCGACATCGACGGAACCGCAGCCGGGGTGCTTGGCGCGATCGGGGTGCCGATGATCGCGGTCGATGTGCCGAGCGGGATCGACGGCGCGACGGGCGCCGTGCGAGGTGCCGCCTCGCATGCCGCGCTGACCGTGACGTTCTTCCGCCGCAAGCCCGGCCACCTGCTGCTGCCCGGCCGGCTGTATTGCGGCGAGACCGTCGTCGCGCCGATCGAGATCGAGGCGGCCGTGCTCGACGGGATCGCGCCGCAGGTCGCCGCCAATCACCCCGATTGGTGGCGCCGCGCGCTGCCTCGGCCCGGTGCCGACAGCCACAAATACCGGCGAGGCCATGCGCTGGTCGTCGGCGGGGCCGAGATGACCGGGGCGGCGCGGCTGGCGGCCGGCGCGGCGGCGCGGCTCGGGGCGGGGCTCGTGACGATCGCCGCGCCGGAGCCGGCATATCCGATCTATGCCGCGGCGATGACCGGCGTGATGGTGCGCAAGACAGCAGGGCTCGGCGACCTCGAGGCGCTGCTGGGTGATTCGCGCCGGAACGCGGTGCTGATCGGCCCGGGCGCCGGAGCGGGAGAGGGCACGCGGGCTGCCGTCATGGCGGTGCTGGGGGCGCGGAAACGTACCGTTCTCGATGCCGACGCGCTGACCAGCTATGCGTCAGAACACGACAAATTCCTTGCAGCGCTTCACCCCAATTGCGTGTTAACCCCGCATGAGGGAGAGTTTTCCCGCCTGTTCGACTTTCCTGGCAATGAGATGGCCGGCAGCAAGCTCGAAAGGGCTCGTCGCGCGGCACGCGAGAGCGGCGCCGTGGTGCTGCTCAAGGGCGCCGACACGGTGATCGCGGCGCCCGACGGCCGCGCTGCGATCAACGAGAACGCGCCGCCGTGGCTGGCGACGGCCGGCTCGGGCGATGTCCTGGCGGGGATGGTGGTGGCGCTGTTGGCGCAAGGCGTGGCGCCGTTCGAGGCCGCCGCGGCGGCATGCTGGCTGCATGGCGCGGCGGCGCGGCGGGTGGGGCAGGGGCTCGTCGCCGAGGATCTGGCGGGGGCGTTGCCCGATGTGTTGCGCGGCGTGTTTGACCAATTGGCTCAGGGTGGGTGATGAGCGAACGTAACGGCAACGGTGGCGTCGGAGTCCTCGACCGCACGCTCGGCAATCTGCGCCGGGCCTGGCGCGAGATCGCGGGCTCGGCGCGCGGGGTTCTGAGAGCGCTGCCGCGGCCGGATCTGCCCGAGGACGACGCCGCCCACCTGCGCCAGCAGATGCTGAGCTGCCTCGACGGCCAGGCGAGCGAGGTCACCGCCCGCGCCCGCGCTGCCGAGCTCGGGCGTACCTATCTCAACCTCAACCCGGCCGGACGCCTGCGCTTCCTGCGCCTGCTCGCCGACGAGTTCGACACCGACCACGACGCGGTCGCCGCCGCCGCGGGCGTCCTCGGCGCAGCGCAGACGCCGGAAGACCGCGCGGCCGCCGAGCGCAAGCTGCGCGCCGCCCTGGCGCCGCCGCGGGTGACCCTGCTGCGCCAGTTCAACGCGCTCCCCGAGGGGGTCAAATTCCTCGTCGACCGCCGCGAGGAACTCGTCGCGGAGCGCAAGGACCCGGCGCTGGCGGGGCTTGCCGAAGACCTGCGCGAGCTTCTCGCCAACTGGTTCGACATCGGCTTTCTCGAACTGAAGCGCATCACCTGGGATTCGCCGGCGGCGCTCCTCGAAAAGCTGATGGCCTACGAGGCCGTCCACGAGATCCGCGGCTGGACCGACCTCAAGAACCGGGTCGAGGCCGACCGGCGGTGCTTTGCCTTCTTCCATCCGCGGATGCCTGACGAGCCGCTCATTTTTGTCGAGGTCGCCCTCGTTAACGGCATTGCCGGCGACGTGCGCGCGCTGCTCGACGAGGATGCGCCGGTCAGCGACGCCGACACGGCCGACACCGCGATCTTCTATTCGATCTCGAATTGCCAGAAAGGGCTCGTCGGGATCAGCTTTGGCGACTTCTTGATCAAGCGGGTCGTCGACGCGCTGACCTCGGAGCTGCCGAGGCTCAAGACCTTTGCGACCCTATCGCCGATCCCGGGGTTCCGCGCCTGGCTGTCGAAGGCCGCGGCGGAAGGCGGCGGGCTGCTGGTGCCGGCCGAGGCGAAGCTCCTCGCGCCGTTTGCCGCGGCGAGCGCGGCGACGCCGGAGGATACGCTCCTCCACCTGATCGAAACGGGGGGCTGGCAGCGCGAGGCCAATGTCGCCGCGGTGGTGCGGGCGCCGCTGCTGCGGCTTTGCGCGCACTACCTCGTCAACGAGAAGGGGCGCCCCGGCCGCGCGCTCGACCCGGTGGCGCATTTCCACCTGTTGAACGGCGCCCGCATCGAGCAGCTCAACTGGCTCGGCGACACGTCGGACCGGGGGCTTAAGCAGTCGGCCGGGATCATGGTCAACTATCGCTACCGGCTCGCCGACATCGAGGCCAACCACGAGGCCTATCGCGGCGAGGGCCGGGTGGTTGCGGCGTCGGCAGTGCAGAACCTCGCCAAAGGTGGATAATTTTTTGTCTGAGGTCATTCCGGGTTCACCGCGATGCCGCGCCCCGGAATGACCTCGGATGGGGGATGCGGTTCTCTATGGTCTCCGCGCGTCTATGTGCTAGAACCCCCCACCCGGGCGATTGCCGCTGCGGGCGTGGCGAAACTGGTAGACGCACTGGATTTAGGTTCCAGCGATGAAAGTCGTGGGAGTTCGAATCTCCCCGCCCGCACCAGCGCCTCACCGGGTGCCGCCTGCTGCCGAATGGCGGGCAACCGGGGGTGGCCAACCAATAAACACTGGAGCGTGAGCATTTCGCGATGCAAGTGACCGAAACGAGTGCCGAAGGGCTCAAGCGCGAATACCGGATCGTCGTCTCCGCCGGCGATCTCGAAAGCGAAATCGATCGCCGCCTCGGCGAAATCTCGAAATCCATCCGGCTGCCGGGCTTCCGCCCGGGCAAGGTGCCGATGAACCTGTTGAAGACGCGCTTCGGCAATGCCGTACGCGGCGAAGTTCTGGAAAGCCAGGTGCAGGCGAGCTCGGCGGAGGCGATGCAGCAGAACAATCTGCGGCCGGCGCTTCCGCCCAGGGTCGAGATCGTTTCGGCCGCCGAGGGCACCGACCTCGAATATAAGATGTCCGTCGAGGTGCTGCCTGAGCTGCCCGAGCTCAAATTCGACGATCTCGGGCTCGAAAAGCTTATCGCCGAGATCCCGAAGGAGGATGTCGACAAGGCGCTCGACCGCATGGCCGAGCAGTACCGCAAATCCGAGGCCGTCGAGCGCGAGGCCAAGACCGAGGACCTCGTCGGCATCAGCTTTGTCGGCAAGATCGACGGCGTCGAATTTCCCGGCGGCAAGGGCGACAACATCACGCTGACGCTGGGTTCGGGTCAGTTCATCCCCGGCTTCGAGGACCAGCTCGTCGGCGCCAAGGGCGGCGATGACCGCGAGGTCAAGGTCACCTTCCCGGCCGATTACGGGGTGCCGGACCTCGCCGGCAAGGACGCCGTCTTCGAGGTCAAGGTCAACGAGGTGCGCGAGCGCGCGCCGGCCGTCGTCGACGATCACCTCGCCGAGGAGGTCGGTCTCGAAAACCTCACCGAGCTGCGCGACGAGATCGAGGGGCGGATGCGCCGCGACTATGACGGCGTCGCGCGCCAGCGGCTGAAGCGCGAACTCCTCGACAAGCTGGCCGAGCGCTACAGCTTCGAGGTGCCGCCGGGCATGGTCGAAATGGAATTCGCGACGATCATGCAGCAGTACGAGTCCGAGAAGGCGGCGCAGAAGGCCCGGGCGGAACAGAATGCCGAACCGGGTGCGGCGGAGGGCGCCGAGGAAGGTGCCCAGGAAGGTGCCCGGGGGGATGATCCTCCCGCCGAAGCCGCCGCCGAGACCGAAACCGAGGACGAGGAGAAGACCAAGGCGGAGTTCCGGCAGATCGCCGAACGGCGGGTTCGTCTCGGCCTCCTCCTTGCAGAAGTGGGGCGGACGAACAACATCTCGGTCTCGCAGGACGAAATCAACCAGGCGCTGACCCGCGAGGCCCGCAATCACCCCGGCTATGAACGCCAGGTGATCGAGTACTATCGGAGCAACCCCGATGCGGTCAGCAATCTGCGTGGTCCGATCTACGAGGAGAAGGTCGTCGATTTCGTGGTCGAGCTGGCGAAGCTGAGCGAGCGCAAGGTCACCCCGCTCGAATTGCTGAGCCTGCCTGAACCCGACGCCGATGCGGAGAAAGCCGAGCCGGAGGAAAACATGCCGGCACGGCGGGAGAAGGGCGAAGGAGAAGCTGAGGAAGCGACGGAGTAGGGTGCAGCCAGCCGCTCACCCTCCCTCGCTTCGCGACGGGTCCTGCCCCCTCTCCGCGAACGGGCGCGAGGGCTGGGTGAGGGGGTAAAACAAGCCGGGCGACTTGGTGTCGCCGTGAGGAGATGATCGATGTCCGATTATTTTGAGCAGCACATGAACAACCTGGTGCCGATGGTGGTCGAGCAGACCAATCGCGGCGAGCGGGCCTATGACATCTATTCGCGCCTGTTGAAGGAGCGGATCATCTTCCTGGTCGGTCCGGTGCACGACGCGGTGGCGAGCCTTATCTGCGCGCAGCTCCTGTTTCTCGAATCGGAGAACCCGAGCAAGGACATCGCTTTCTACATCAACTCGCCGGGCGGGGTCGTGACGTCGGGTCTGGCGATCTACGACACGATGCAATACATCCGCTCGCCGGTGTCGACCGTGTGCATCGGGCAGGCCGCGTCGATGGGGTCGCTGCTGCTGGCGGCGGGGGCGCCTGGAAAGCGATTCTCGCTCCCCAATTCGCGGATCATGATCCATCAGCCGTCGGGCGGAGCGCAGGGCCAGGCAACCGACATCGAGATCCAGGCCAGGGAAATCCTCGCATTACGAGCGAGGCTGAACGAGATTTACGTCAGGCATACCGGTCAATCTCTGGATGTAATTCAGGCGGCCGTTGAACGCGATAAGTTCCTGTCGCCGCTTGAGGCAAAAGAATTCGGCATTGTCGACGAGGTCGTCGAGGCGCGGCCGGGCGCAACCGACGAGAGGGCCCGCGCCTAACAGCGCGGGAACCCCTCGGGGGCCCAGGCATTTAACTAGTTGTTGATCCGTCATGAGCACATATACTTTGATAGCTCGGGACATGCGTCGGGCGCGGGGGGATAGGGACACACGGTCCCGCGAGCCGGTGGCGGAGTTGCGATGACCAAGTCAAGCGGCGGCGATTCGAAAAACACCCTTTACTGTTCCTTCTGCGGCAAGAGCCAGCATGAGGTCAGGAAGCTTATCGCTGGACCTACCGTCTTCATCTGCGACGAGTGCGTCGAGCTCTGCATGGACATCATCCGTGAAGAGCACAAGACGACCCTCGTCAAGTCGCGCGACGGCGTACCGGGTCCGCGCGACATCTGCCGAGTGCTCGACGACTATGTGATCGGGCAGGACCACGCGAAGCGCGTGCTGTCGGTCGCGGTTCACAACCACTACAAGCGGCTCGCGCACGGCGCCAAGAACAATGACGTCGAGCTGGCGAAGTCGAACATCCTGCTCGTCGGCCCTACCGGCTCGGGCAAGACGCTGCTCGCGCAGACGCTCGCGCGCATCATCGACGTGCCGTTCACGATGGCCGACGCGACGACGCTGACCGAGGCCGGCTATGTCGGCGAAGACGTCGAAAACATCATCCTCAAGCTGCTCCAGGCCGCGGACTACAACGTCGAGCGGGCCCAGCGCGGCATCGTCTATATCGACGAGGTCGACAAGATCTCGCGCAAATCCGACAACCCGTCGATCACCCGCGACGTGTCCGGCGAGGGCGTCCAGCAGGCTCTCCTCAAGATCATGGAGGGCACGATCGCCTCGGTGCCGCCGCAGGGCGGCCGCAAGCACCCGCAGCAGGAGTTCCTGCAGGTCGACACGACCAACATCCTGTTCGTGTGCGGCGGCGCGTTCTCCGGCCTCGAAAAGATCATCGCCCAGCGGCGGCAAGGGACCTCGATCGGGTTCGGCGCCGAGGTGCGCGGCCCCGACGAGCGCAAGACCGGCGAGATCCTGCGCGACCTCGAACCGGAGGACCTGCTGAAGTTCGGGCTGATCCCGGAATTCGTCGGCCGTCTGCCGGTCGTGGCGACGCTCGACGACCTCGACGAGGACGCGCTCGTCGACATCCTGACCAAGCCGAAGAATGCGCTTGTCAAGCAGTACCAGCGCCTCTTCGAGATGGAGGATGTGCGGCTCGAGCTGACCGACGAGGCGCTCCGCGGCATCGCCCAGAAGGCGATCGCGCGCAAGACGGGTGCTCGCGGCCTCAGGTCGATCATGGAGGCGATTCTGCTCGAATCGATGTTCGAGTTGCCGAGCCTCACCGGCGTCAGCGAGATCGTGATCAATCGCGAGGTCGTGGAGGGGCGGGCAATGCCGCTCCACATCTACTCCGATCGCCGCAGCGAGATCGGCGCCAGCGACTGATTGGCCGCGGCGACTGATCGTCGCGGCGGTAGGCAAACCGATCCGGCACCGTCGCGCCGGCTTGACTGTCGGCGGCGGGACGCCAACCTAATCACGGCTTGCCTGCCTATTTCGGATAGCTAGACGACCGCCCCCGGTGCTGCCGATAGGGTGGGCCGTCGAACTGAAAGAGGGCCTATGTCAGACACCGCACGCGCCGCGCTTTATCCGGTTCTGCCGCTCCGCGACATCGTGGTTTTCCCCCACATGATCGTGCCGCTCTTCGTCGGCCGCGAGAAATCGGTCCGCGCTCTCGAAGACGTGATGAAGGATGACAAGCAGATCCTGCTCGTCACCCAGAAGAATGCCGCACAGGACGATCCCACGACGGCCGATATCTACACCGTCGGCACGATCGGCACCGTGCTGCAGCTCCTCAAGCTGCCCGATGGCACGGTCAAGGTGCTGGTCGAAGGCGGGCAGCGCGCCCGCATTAGCGGCTTTGCCGAGAACGAGAATTTCTTCCAGGCCTATGCCGAGATGATCGAGGAACGCCCGGGCGGGCATCCCGAGATACAGGCGCTGGCCCGCACGGTGGTCGCCCAGTTCGAGCAGTACATCAAGCTCAACAAGAAGATCCCGCCGGAAGTGCTCGTCTCGATCAACCAGATCGACGATCCCGGCAAGCTCGCCGACACGGTCGCCTCGAACCTGGCGCTGAAGATCCCCGAGAAGCAGGGGCTTCTCGAGACCGAGACCGTGTCCGAGCGGCTCGAAAAGGTGTTTGGCTTTATGGAGGGCGAGATCGGCGTCCTCCAGGTCGAAAAGCGCATTCGCAACCGGGTCAAGCGCCAGATGGAGAAGACCCAGCGCGAGTACTACCTCAACGAGCAACTGAAGGCGATCCAGAAGGAGCTTGGTGAGGGCGAGGACGGCAAGGACGAAATGGCCGAACTCGAGGACAAGATCGCCAAGACCAAGCTGTCGAAGGAAGCCCGCGACAAGGCCGTGGCGGAGCTGAAAAAGCTGCGCAGCATGAGCCCCATGTCGGCCGAGGCGACGGTCGTGCGCAACTACCTCGACTGGATGCTCTCGATCCCGTGGCAGACGCGCACGAAGATCAGGCGCGACATCAACGGCGCCGAGAAAGTGCTTAACGCGGATCACTTTGGCCTTGAAAAGGTCAAGGAGCGGATCCTCGAGTACCTCGCGGTCCAGCAGCGCATGAAGAAGATGAAAGGCCCCATCCTGTGTCTGGTCGGCCCGCCGGGCGTCGGCAAGACGTCGCTCGGGAAATCGGTGGCGCGAGCGACCGGCCGCAACTTCGTGCGCATGTCGCTCGGCGGCGTTAGGGACGAGGCCGAGATCCGCGGCCATCGCCGGACCTATATCGGCTCGATGCCCGGCAAGGTGCTGCAGGGCATGAAGAAGGCGAAATCGTCGAACCCGCTGTTCCTCTTGGACGAGGTCGACAAGCTCGGTGCGGACTGGCGCGGCGACCCGTCGTCGGCTCTCCTGGAAGTGCTCGATCCCGAGCAGAATTCGACGTTTAACGACCATTACCTCGAGGTCGACTACGACCTGTCGGATGTGATGTTCGTCACCACGGCCAACACGCTGCGCATGCCGCAACCGCTGATGGACCGCATGGAGATCATCCGGCTGCCCGGCTACACCGAGGACGAGAAGGTCGAGATCGCCAAGCGTCACCTGATTCCGAAACAGGTCAAAGCCCACGGGCTGAAGAAGAGCGAGTGGAACATCGGTGACGATGCGCTGAGGGACCTCATCCGCTACTACACGCGCGAGGCCGGTGTCCGGAACCTCGAGCGTGAGATCGCCAACCTCACCCGGAAGGCGATCAAGGACATCCTGATGAAAAAGATCGAGAAGGTGTCCGTGACCCGGCGCAATCTCGACAAGTACGCGGGGGTCCGGCGGTTCCGCTTTGGCGAGGTCGAGGCCGAGGATCTGGTCGGTGTGACGACCGGTCTGGCCTGGACCGAGGTCGGCGGCGAGTTGCTGACGATCGAGGCGGTCACGCTTCCCGGCAAGGGCAGGGTGACGGCAACCGGCAAGCTCGGCGATGTGATGAAGGAGTCGGTCCAGGCGGCCGAGAGCTACGTCAAGTCGCGCAGCAATGTCTTCGGGATCAAGCCGACGATCTTCGAAAAAAAGGACATCCATGTGCACGTGCCCGAGGGCGCGACGCCAAAGGACGGGCCGTCGGCCGGTGTCGGCATGGTCACGTCGATCGTCTCGGTGCTGACCGGCATCCCGGTTCGCCGCGATCTGGCGATGACCGGCGAGATCACGCTGCGCGGCCGCGTGCTGCCGATCGGGGGCTTGAAGGAGAAACTGCTGGCGGCGCTGCAGGGTGGCCTCAAGACCGTGCTGATCCCGACCGAAAATGAGAAGGACCTCGCCGACATCCCCGAAAACGTCAAGCGGGGCTTGAAGATCATCCCGGTCCGCACCGCCGACGAACTGCTGCTGCATGCGCTGGCGGGCCCGCTGACCCCGATCGACTGGGCTGACGACAGCGAAAACCCGCCGGTCATTCCCCAATCCGGCGAAGAGCGCTCGGGTCTGGTAACGCACTGATAGAAGTTTCTGCCGTTGTCGAGTTCATGTTCGGGCTCGACAACGGCCGGCAACCCTAAAAGAAGCCTGGGTTTTGGCGTGTGAACGCGGATTGACCGGCGACAGGGTGCGGTCTACATTTCCGCGCGCACAACAACCTCAATTTTTGCTGACAGGCTTAGGGGGCAATCACGTGAACAGAAACGAACTCGTCGATGCCGTTGCCGGACAGGCCGACCTTTCAAAATCGGCCGCGAGCAAGGCCGTCGAGGCGGTGTTTGATTCAATCACCGCCGCGTTGAAGGGAGGCGGCGACGTTCGGCTGGTCGGATTCGGGACTTTTTCGGTCTCGAAGCGGGCGGCTTCGGAGGGGCGCAATCCGCGCACCGGCGCGAAGATCAAGATTGCCGCATCGAACCAGGCCAAATTCAAGGCGGGCAAGCGGCTTCGCGACACGCTCAACTAGGGCGATGGGCACGTCGGCCTGCAACGACGGGCCGGCGGCGCTTTCCCGCCTGGAATGCCCGCCTATACGCGGGGGCGATTAGCTCAGCTGGTAGAGCATCTCGTTTACACCGAGGGGGTCGGGGGTTCGAATCCCTCATCGCCCACCACGGCACTTGTATGTATTGGGATAAGTCCAACATTTCCATCAGGCGCGGGGCTGCTACCCGCGCCCCCTCGCTTGACACCCTCTGGACGCGAGGGTACGAGTGGCCGCCCCGATCGGCATTCGGGGGCGTAGCTCAGTTGGTTAGAGCGCCGGCCTGTCACGCCGGAGGCCGCGGGTTCGAGTCCCGTCGCTCCCGCCATTCGATCGTGGGCAAACCGGCGTCCGAAAAGCGCCGGGGAAACGGTCCGCGAAGGGCCGATGAGGGCTCGCGATGAATAGTCTGTTGCGCGAATATTTCCCGATCCTGGTCTTCCTCGTCATCGCCGGCGGGCTCGCGGTCGTGATGATCGGGGCTTCGTTCATCGCGGCACGGCAACGGCCCAATTCCGAGAAGCTGTCGCCGTACGAATGCGGGTTCGAGCCGTTCGAGGATGCGCGGATGCGGTTCGACGTGCGTTACTACCTCGTCGCGATCCTGTTCATCATTTTCGATCTCGAGGTGGCGTTTCTGTTTCCGTGGGCGGTATCGCTCGGCGATGTCGGGTTGTTCGGGTTCTGGTCGATGATCGTGTTCCTCGGAGTGCTGACGGTCGGATTTGTGTACGAGTGGATGAAGGGGGCGCTCGAATGGGAGTGAGCGCCAGAACGGTCCCGGCAGGCGCGGAGCAGGACGCGCTGCTGCGGGCGGCGACCGAGGAATTGCAGGATCGCGGGTTTATCACCGCCTCGCTCGACTCGCTGATCAACTGGGCGCGCAGCGGCTCGCTGTGGCCGATGACCTTCGGGCTCGCCTGCTGCGCGGTCGAGATGATGCACACCGGCGCGTCGCGCTACGACCTCGACCGGTTTGGCGTCGTGTTCCGGCCGAGCCCGCGGCAATCCGATGTGATGATCGTCGCCGGAACGCTCTGCAACAAGATGGCGCCGGCATTGCGCAAGGTTTACGACCAGATGGCCGAGCCGCGCTGGGTCATCTCGATGGGCTCCTGCGCCAATGGCGGCGGGTACTACCACTATTCGTACTCGGTCGTGCGCGGCTGCGACCGCATCGTGCCGGTCGACGTCTACGTGCCCGGCTGCCCGCCGACCGCGGAGGCGCTGCTCTACGGGGTCCTCCTCCTGCAAAAGAAGATCCGCCGCACGCGGAACTTCTCCCGCTGAGGCGGTTCGATGGCAGATACCCTCTCGGAACTCTCGGAGCATGTCGCCAGCGCGTTGCCGGATACGGTGCTGGCGAGCGACATCCGGCACGGCGAGCTGGCGATCCGCGTCGCGCCTGACGCGTTGATCCGAGTGTTGACCTTCCTGCGCGACGACAAGGAATGCCGCTTCTCGACGCTGTGCGATGTCTGCGGCGTCGATTATCCCGATCGGCCCGAGCGCTTCGAGATCGTCTACAACCTGCTGAGCCTCGCGCATAACCGGCGCATCCGCGTCAAGCTGTCGACCGGCGAGGACCAGCCGGTGCCCTCGGTGACCGGCATCTACAGCGCGGCCGGTTGGTGGGAGCGCGAGGCCTTCGACCTCTACGGCGTATTCTTCAGCGACCACCCCGATCTGCGCCGCATCCTCACCGATTACGGGTTTGAGGGGCATCCGCTGCGCAAGGATTTCCCGCTCACCGGCTATGTCGAGCTGCGCTACGACGAGGAGCAGAAGCGCGTGGTCTACGAGCCGGTCAAATTGCGCCAGGAGTTCCGCAGCTTCGACTTCCTGTCGCCATGGGAGGGGATGGACAAGATCTTGCCCGGCGACGAAAAGGCGGCGCCGGCGCCCGATAGCCCCGCGCCGAAGGGTGGCGCATGAGCGACAACCGTACCTCCGTGCCGGTGCCGGTCGGCGAAGACGATCTCGGCGGCGGCGCGACGATCCGCAATTTCACGATGAATTTCGGCCCGCAACATCCTGCTGCGCATGGTGTAATGCGGATGGTGCTGGAGATGGACGGCGAAGTCATCGAGCGCGCCGACCCGCATATCGGGCTCCTCCACCGCGGCACCGAAAAGCTGATCGAGTACAAGACCTACCTGCAGGCGATCCCCTATTTCGACCGGCTCGATTACGTCTCGCCGATGTGCCAGGAGCATGCCTTTGCCCTGGCGGTCGAAAAACTGATGGGGATCACGCCGCCGCCGCGGGGCCAGTATATCCGGGTCCTCTTTGCCGAGATCACCCGCATCCTCAACCACCTCCTGAACGTCTGCGCATACGGGCTCGACCTCGGTGCGATCACGCCGTTCCTGTGGGGGTTCGAGGAACGCGAGCGGCTGATGGAGTTCTACGAACGCGCCTCCGGTGCCCGGCTCCACGCCAATTATTTCCGGCCGGGCGGGGTGCACATGGACCTGCCGGCGCGGCTGCCCGATGACATCGCCGCGTTTTGCGAGACCTTTCCGAAGACGATCGACGACATCGAGGGCCTCCTCACCGAAAACCGCATCTTTAAACAGCGCTCGGTCGATATCGGGGTCGTCAACGCCAAGGACGCGCAGGATTGGGGCTTTACCGGACCGATGCTGCGTGGCTCCGGCGTCGCGTGGGATTTGCGCCGGGCGCAGCCCTACGATACCTACGACAAGGTCGAGTTCGACGTGCCGATCGGCAAGAACGGCGATTGCTACGACCGCTACCTCGTGCGCATCGAGGAGATGCGGCAATCGGTGCGGATCATGAAGCAATGCCTCGCGCAGATGCCGGAGGGGCCGGTCAAGATCGACGACCAGAAGGTCGCGCCGCCGCCGCGCGCGGTCATGAAACAGTCGATGGAAGCGCTTATCCATCACTTCAAGCTGTACACCGAGGGCTATCACGTGCCGGCGGGCGACACCTACACCGTGGTCGAGGCACCAAAGGGCGAGTTCGGCGTCTATCTCGTCGCCGACGGCACCAACCGGCCCTATCGCTGCAAGATCCGCTCGCCTGGGTTTGCCTTCCTGCAGGCGACCGATTTCATGTCGCGCGGGCACATGCTGGCCGACATGGTCGCGATCGTCGGCTCGATGGACATCGTTTTCGGCGAGATCGACCGATGAGCCTCCACATCGAAGGCCCGCCCTTCGAGCAGCCGGAATCGTTCGAGTTCGCCCCGGACTATCTCGAAAAGGCCAAGTACCACATCGCCAAATACCCGGAGGACCGGCAGGCGAGCGCGGTGCTACCACTCCTCGACCTTGCGCAGCGCCAATCGGGCGGATGGCTGCCGCAAAAGGCGATGGAAAAAGTCGCCGAGATGCTCGAGATGGCACCGATCCGCGTCTACGAGGTCGCGACCTTCTACACGATGTTCAACCTGCGGCCGGTCGGGAAATACTTCCTCCAGGCCTGCACGACGACGCCGTGCTGGCTCAGGGGCTCGGACGCGGTGGTCGAGGCGTGCCGCCAAAGGCTCGGGATCGGCATCGGGCAGTCGACGGATGACGGGCTTTTCACGCTGGTCGAGGTCGAGTGCCTCGGCGCCTGCGTCAATGCGCCGATCCTCCAGGTCAACGACGATTTCTACGAGGACATGGACGGGGCGCTGACCGAGCAGCTGCTCGACTCGCTAAAGGCGGGCACCGTGCCGCCCAAGGGCTCGATGACCGGGCGCGGCGGGTCGGCGCCGCAGCAGGGCAAGACCACGCTCATCGAGCCCGTCGATCTCGAATTTGCCGCCGGGCGCGGCCCGAAACCCGATTCTGGTGACCAGGGGGCCGGAGAGAAAAAGAATGCTGGCTGACCGCGATCGCGTCTTCACCAATCTCTACGGCGAGCATGATTGGCACCTCGCCGGTGCGCGCAAGCGCGGCGATTGGGACGGCACCAAGGAGATTATCCTCAAAGGCCGCGACTGGATCGTCAACGAGTGCAAGAACTCTGGGCTGCGCGGGCGCGGCGGGGCCGGGTTTCCGACCGGGCTCAAATGGTCGTTCATGCCGAAGGAGAGCGACCGGCCGACCTACCTCGTCGTCAACGCCGACGAAAGTGAGCCCGGCACCTGCAAGGATCGCGACATTCTGCGCTGGGACCCGCACAAGCTCCTCGAAGGGTGCCTCCTGGCGGGCGTCGGGATGGGGGTCAGCGCGACCTACATCTATATCCGCGGCGAGTTCTACAACGAGGCCCAGCACCTCCAGGTC
This sequence comes from Allostellaceae bacterium, assembly GCA_036489765.1. GTDB lineage: Bacteria > Pseudomonadota > Alphaproteobacteria > ATCC43930 > CGMCC-115725 > DATARH01. The sequence goes on from DASXFE010000094.1 coordinate 23,360, forward strand.
GCGATCGACGAGGCCTATGAGGCGGGGCTGCTCGGCAAGAACGCCTGCGGCTCCGGCTACGACATGGACCTCTATCTCCATCGCGGCGCCGGAGCCTATATCTGCGGCGAGGAGACGGGGCTGCTCAACAGCCTCGAGGGTGGCAAGGGGATGCCGCGGCTGAAGCCGCCGTTCCCGGCCCAGGTCGGGCTCTACGGCTGCCCGTCGACGGTCAACAATGTCGAGACGATCGCCGTGTCGGGCGCCGTCTTGAAGCGCGGCGCGGCGTGGTTTTCGGGGATCGGGCGCGAGCGCAACACCGGCACCAAGATTTTCTGCATCTCCGGCCACGTCAACCAGCCCTGCAACGTCGAGGAAGCGATGAGCATCCCGATGCGGGAGCTGATCGAGAAGCATGCAGGCGGCGTGCGCGGCGGATGGGACAATTTGATGGCGGTGATCCCCGGCGGGTCGTCGACCCCGTGTCTCCCGGCCTCGACCTGCGCCGACGTGCTGATGGATTTCGACAGCCTTGTCGCCCAGAAGAGCGGGCTTGGAACGGCGGCGCTTATCGTCATGGACAAATCGACCGACATCGTCCGCGCGATCGCCCGCCTCGCGAAATTCTACAAGCACGAAAGCTGCGGCCAGTGTACGCCGTGCCGCGAAGGGCTCGGCTGGGTCTGGCGCGTGACCGAGCGCATGGTCGACGGCGACGCCACGGTCGAGGAGGTCGCCCTCCTCGAGGAGATGACCAAGGAGATCGAAGGCCACACAATCTGCGCGCTCGCCGACGGCGCGGTCTGGCCGGTGCAAGGCCTCATCCGCCACTTCAAGCCCGAGATGTTGCGCCGGATCGAGGAATATAGGCGCACCGCGCCCCGCGCGGCGGCGGAGTAGGGCGATGCCGAAAGTCACCATCGACGGCCAGGAAATCGAGGTCGCCAACGGCACCACGATCCTGCAGGCATGCCAGCAGGCGGGGATCGAGATCCCGCATTTCTGCTACCACGAGCGCCTGATGATCGCGGGCAACTGCCGGATGTGCCTCGTCGAGGTCGAGCGCAGCCCGAAGCCGGTGGCCTCGTGCGCGATGCCGGTCGCCGATGGCAATGTGATCCTGACCCAGTCTGACAAGGCCAAGAAGGCCCGGCACGGCGTCATGGAGATGCTGCTGATCAACCATCCGCTCGATTGCCCGATCTGCGACCAGGGCGGTGAGTGCGATCTG
>DASXFE010000162.1:0-38730 GCA_036489765.1 Allostellaceae bacterium
GACGCGCCGACGGCGCTCCTCGGGATGAGGATCGGCCTTTATGCCATGTTCCGCAGTTCCTCATCCCGAGGAGCCCGCGCAGCGGGCGTCTCGAAGGACGCGCGACCGGTATGCAGCAACCTATGGCTTTTTGCTGACAAACAATTCGACAGTTTCGGTATCCGGAATCGCGTCGTTCGGCGTGATCTGGGCCTTATAGGGAATGTTGAATTTGGTGAAGGCGTCGGTCAGCACTTTTGCCGCGTCCGGCGGCTCGCCGCCGCGGACGTAAAGGTTGATGCCGAGTGCCGGCGTCGTCCCGAAGATCGCGGTGAATTCGGGCCCGCTCGCGTCCCAACCGGCCCCGCGCAGGATCGTCGCGATGCGGTTGGAGTAGAGATAGGCCTCGTCGTCCTGCGGGATGCACGAGACGACGACCCGGCCGTGCGCCAAGGGCTTGAGATAGGCGACCATCGCGGCGGCGGTCGCCTCGTCGATCCGGCGCGGCTGCATCCCGGCCTGGAACGCCTTGATCCGCGCGCCGAGCGCGTCGGCCTCGGCGGCGAGCGCGGTGAACGCGGCATCCGGGGTATCAAAGGATTTCGGCGGGTCTGCATCAGGCGTGGGCGGCAGCGGCTTCGCCGCGTCGTCAAACGCCGTCCATGTCGCATGCAGGCGGCGCGTCAACCCGGCGACGTAATCCTCGTGCGCCGACGCGCCCTGATCCACCCGCTGCTGCGCCCAGATCCCCTGATCCGCGACCTGCCGCGTCTCGCGCTGTTCCGACCACACGGTCGCGGCGATCGCCGCCACCCCGCACGCGGCCATGAACAGCGAGCCATAACGTCGGTATGCCGCGCGCTCCGGCAGCAATGCCGCTCCCAAGCAGGCAACCACCGCGAGCAGGACGACCGCGATCGTCGGCACCCATACGGTCAATGCCGCCCAGTCGACGCCGTTAAGCCAGTTCATCGTCAGTTAAACCGAGTCGGGGACGTTTCGCTCCAACTCGGCGAGCCATACCGCGGCATGGGCATCTGACGGGGCGCGCCAATCGCCGCGGGGCGAGAGCGATCCGCCCGACGAGATTTTCGGCCCGTTGGGCAAGGCCGAGCGCTTGAACTGGCTCGTCTCGAAAAACCGATAGAGGAAGACGCGCATCCACTTCTTGATCTCGCCGAGGTCGAAGGCGCGATGCGCCGCCTCCGGCGTATTCGGCGGCCACACGCCCTTGTCGGCGTCGTGCCAGGCATGCCAGGCGAGATAGGCGATCTTCGACGGCGCGAACCCGTACCGGGTCGCGTAGTAGAGCGTGAAATCCTGAAGCGCATAGGGGCCGACAACGCTTTCGGTCGACTGGATGAGGCCGTCCGCGCCGGCCGGCACCAGCTCGGGCGAGATTTCGGTGTCGAGGATCGCGTGAAGGATCGCCGCCGTCTCCCGATCGACATCGCCGCTCGCCGCGACAAACCGGATCAGGTGCTGGATCAGCGTCTTCGACACCGAGGCGTTCGGGTTGTAGTGCGACATGTGGTCGCCGACGCCATAGGTGCACCACCCCAGCGCCAGCTCGCTGAGATCGCCGGTGCCGACGACGAGCGCACGATGATGGTTTGCGAGGCGGAAGAGGTAATCGGTGCGCAGCCCTGCCTGCACATTCTCGAACGTCACATCGTACTGCGCCTCGCCGCGCGCATGCGCATGGCCGATATCCGCGAGCATCTGCCGGGCCGCCGGGCGGATGTCGATCTCGGCTGCGGTGACCCCGAGCGCCGTCATCAGCCGCCACGCGTTCGACTTGGTCGCGTCACTCGTCGCAAAGCCTGGCAGCGTGTAGGCGAGTACATTGGCGCGCGGTAGGCTGAGCTGCTCCAGCGCCTTGGTCGCGACGATCAGCGCCTGCGTCGAATCGAGCCCACCCGAGACCCCGATCACCAGCCTTTCGAGCCCCGTCGCGCGGAGCCGCTGCGCCAAGCCCTGCACCTGGATGTTGTAGGCTTCGTAGCAATTCTCGGCGAGCATGGCCGGATCGGCCGGAACGAACGGAAACCGCTCGACGCTGCGCCGCAGGTCGGTCGCGGCAGCCGGGGCGGCAAACTCGAACTCGATCCGGCGCCACTCGGCCGCGAGCGTCCGGGCGCAGTCGCCGAACGTGTTGGTGCGCATCCGCTCCTGCCGGATGCGGCCGACATCGACATCGGCGATGGCGAGCTGTGCGGCCGTGCTGAACCGCGCCGTCTCGGCCAGCGCGTTGCCGAGCTCGAAGATGCCGCCCTGCCCGTCCCAGGCGAGATCGGTGGTCGATTCGCCGGCGCCCGCCGCCGAATAGGCATAGGCGGCGAGGCAGCGCAGCGATTGCGAGGCGCAGAGGAGCCGCCGGGTCTGCGCCTTGCCGATCGTGATGTTGCTGGCCGACAGGTTGAGCAGGATCTCGGCTCCGGCCGCCGCTCCCGCGCTGCTCGGCGGCGAGGGCACCCACACGTCCTCGCAGATCTCGACATGAAACGCGAACCCTACCGGGCCGATCGCGGCAAAGATCAGGTCGACCCCAAACGGCGCGCTCTGCCCGGCCACCGCGATCGTCTCGCCCCGCACGCCCTCGCCCGACGTGAAATGCCGCCGCTCATAGAATTCGCGGTAGTTCGGCAGAAAGATCTTCGGCACGACGCCGAGCAGGCGTCCGCGATGGATGACGAGCGCGCAGTTGTAAAGCCCACCGCGCCACCGCAGCGGCGCCCCAACCGCAAACACCGGATTCATCCCCCGGCTGGCCTCGATCAGCCCCGCAACCTCGGCCTCGGCCGCATCGAGCAGCGGCGCCTGAAACAACAAATCGTCGATCGCATAAGCCGACAGCCCGAGTTCGGGAAAGACGATCAGCCCGACCGCCGCCGCATCGCCCTCCTTCAGCAGCGCCTGGAACTGCGCCCCGTTCTTCTTCGGCTCGGCCACCGTCACCGGCGGCACGCCAACCGCAATCCGCACGAATTCGTGTCGGTAGGGGTTGAGGAAAGGCAGTGTGTCCGGGGACTTGCGAGAGGAGGATTTCATCGAAATCGATAAATACTCAAGATGAGCATAATATCAATCCATGCCCATCACGATCACGCCGACGCGGCTTGCAGCGCTAGCCAACGCACGATCTTTGGTCGCCAGCGGCACACCCAGGCGCATCGCCAACTCGAGATAACTGGCGTCGTATCCGCTCAGACGCTCGGTCCGCGCCAAATCGAGGATACGCCCAAAAGCATGGTTGGTCGTTTCAGCATCGACCGCTACAGCCAAGGAATCGAGCAGCGCGACAAATGCAGCCGCATCCGCCGGCACGATCCGGCCTCGCCGCTCTGCCATCGCCAACGTGTTGGCTACTTCCAACGGCCAGAGGGTTGGAACAGCGGCATCATTCTGTCGAAGATGTGCCAGGACCCATCTGGTGGCGTCAGTGGCCTCACTCTCAAAGCACCAGGTAACGGCGATCGAAGCGTCCAGCACGAGGGCCGTCACATGCGGCCCTCTTCGATCAGCTGCTTGATCGGAACGTCGAGCGTTCGCCCCTTGCCGAAGGTCATCAGGCTATCGATGGCAGCCTGTCGCTTCGCGAGATTGGCGCCCGGCATCGGAACCAGCCGTGCGATCGCCTTACCATGCTTGGTGATTGTGATCTCCTCGCCCCGCGACACGCGTTCAAGCAAGGCTGGAAGATGAGTCTTCGCTTCATACGCACCGACTTCCATTCGACAAACTCCGACTAGTCTCAGACTAGTTTAATCCGCGAAAGGGTCCTTCACCAGCACCGTGTCCTCGCGCTCCGGGCTCGTCGAGAGGAGCGCGACGGGGGTTCCGACCAGTTCTTCGAGGCGGCGGACGTATTTGATCGCGGCGGCGGGGAGGTCGGCCCAGGAGCGGGCGCCGCGGGTGCTCTCGCGCCAGCCTTCTGCGGTTTCGTAGACAGGCTCGATCGCGGCCTGGAGCGAGGTGCCGGCGGGGAGGTAGTCGTAGCTTTTGCCGCCGGCCCGGTAGCCGGTGCAGATCTTGATCTCATCAAACCCGTCGAGCACGTCGAGCTTGGTCAGGGCAATGCCGTCGACCCCGCCGACCCGGCAGGCCTGGCGCACCAGCACCGCGTCGAACCAGCCGCAGCGCCGCCGCCGACCCGTCACGGTACCAAACTCGCGCCCGCGGTCGCCGAGAAGCTGGCCGGTGTCGTCCTTGAGCTCGGTCGGGAACGGGCCGCTGCCGACGCGGGTCGTATACGCCTTGGTGATGCCGAGCACATACCCGATCGCCGCCGGGGCGATCCCCGACCCGGCCGCGGCATTTCCTGCGAGCGTGTTCGACGAGGTCACGTAGGGGTAGGTGCCGTGGTCGACGTCGAGCAGCGCCGCCTGCGCCCCCTCAAACAAAATGCGCCTCCCAGCCCGCCGCGCCTCGTCGAGGATGCGCCAGCATGTATCGGCATAGGGCAGGATCTTGGGTGCGATTTCCTTCAGTTCGCCGAGCAGCTTGTCGCGGTCGACCTCGGGGGCGTCGAGCCCGCGCAAGAGGGCGTTGTGGTTGAGGAGGAGGTCGTCGAGCCGGTCGGCGAGCGCCTTTTCGTCGGCAAGGTCGCAGACGCGCACGGCGCGCCGGCCGACCTTGTCCTCATAGGCCGGGCCGATGCCGCGTCCGGTCGTGCCGATCTTCTTGTCGCCGCGGCGTTCCTCGCGGGCACGGTCGAGCGCGCCGTGCGACGGCAGGATCAGGGCCGCGTTGTCGGCGAGGCGCAGGGTCTTTGGCGAGATGTCGAGCCCCTTCCCGCGCATCGTCTCGATCTCTTTGAGGAGCGCCCACGGATCGACGACCACGCCGTTGCCGATGATCGACAATTTCCCCGGCCGCACCACGCCCGACGGCAACAGGCTCAGCTTATATTCGACATTGCCGACGACGAGCGTATGCCCGGCGTTGTGGCCGCCCTGGAAGCGCACGACGATCTCGGCGCGCTCCGACAGCCAATCGACGATCTTGCCTTTGCCCTCGTCGCCCCATTGCGTGCCGACGACCGCGACATTCGCCATTTACGTGCTCCTGCGACGCGCGTGATCGATGGGTTTCGCCTCGCTCAACCCATCCTATGGCGCCTCGCTTGTAAGACGGTTAATCGAAGCGACCCGTCACTGTTCACACCACCATCGGTTTGTCGGCGACAAGGAGATATCCACACCCGAGCCGGCGTGCCTCCTCTTTCCAATCCGCCGCGGGCAGCAGCGCCGCGACCGTAACCCAGCCCTCCGCACGCAACGTCACCGCCGCCCGCTCCTCGCCCGGCGGCACCAGCACCCGGCGCGTGCGCTTCGCCTCCGGCAGGGTGCGCAGGATCGAGTCGGTATAGAGCGTGAAGCCGGTCGCGGGTTCGGGCGCAGCCGGGGCGCCGGCGACATAGCGGCCGCCGCGGCCCAGCTCGCCGAGCGGCCCGCGCTCCGGCCCGACCCGCGCGAAAAACGCGAAGGCGACGCCGGTATGGTATTCGAAGCCCCGATTCTCGACTGGGTCGACGGTGACATGAAGATCCGGCACCACGGCCTTGAGCCCGTCAAGCACGGCGCCAAGCCGGTCGATCTCCTCACGTGCCTTAGGCGGCAGCGAAAGCCGCTCGAGCGCCGGCCGCGCCGTGGCCGCGGCCCCGGCCAGCGCGACGAGCCGCGACAGCAGTTTCCCGGCCTCACCCGGCAGTGCGGCGACGGCCGCCGCGTCCTTCCGGTCGAGCTCGGCCCTCAGCAACGCCGCCTCGGCGCCGATGATGCCGTAGTACTCGGCGATCGCCGGCACCAGCGTCGGCAAGGTGATGTCGACCGACAGATGCGGCGCGCCCACCGTCGCCAGCGCCTCGCCCGCGACGGCGATCGCCTCGACATCGGCCGCCGCCCCGCCCACTCCGATCAATTCGGCGCCGACCTGACCAACCTGCCGCTCGGGCCGGATCTCCGAGCCTTTGACCCGCAGCACCTGCCCGTCACAGCTGAGCCGCAACGGCCGCTCGGCATGGGCAAGACGGCCGGCGGCGATGCGGGCGATCTGCGGCGTCATGTCGGCGCGCACCCCGATCATCCGGTGCGAGGCCGGGTCGAGCGTGCGGAACGTGTCGCTCGCGGTGACCGCCCCGGCGCCGGCGAGCAGCGTCTCCTCGAACTCGACCAGCGGCGGCTTCACCCGCTCGTAGCCGTGCGCGGCCAGCACCGCCATCAGGCGAGCGGTAACCTCGGCCTCGACCTGCGCCTCGGGCGGCAACAGATCGTAGAAGCCGGTCGGCAACAGAGCGGGGTGCGGCGCGTCATTCATGGCGGCCGGAGAATGCACTGCCGGCGCCGCTTTGTCATGCGCGGCCGGCTAGCCCTCGCGGGGCGCGGCCAGCATCTCGATCGCCTCGGCGGCGACCGCCTCCGGTGTGATCAGCTTCATGCAGCGATGGTCGTGCGGGCATTGCTCGAGCTTGTCCCAGCCGCATGGCGAGCAGGGCACCAGCGCCATCAGCGCCCGCACCTGCGGCCCACGCGGCCCCCATTCCTGCGGCTGGTGGCTACCCGAATAGATCGCCAGCGTCGGCGTGCCGCAGGCGGCGGCGAGATGCGCGACCCCCGAATTATTCCCGATCACCAGATCCGCCTCGCGGATCACCGCCGCCGATTGTGCCCAGTCGGTCTGCCCGGCAAGGTTTACGACACGGCCGCCGCCGACCCGATCCGCAATCGGCGCAAGAACGTCGCGTTGCTCGGGCGAGCCGACGAGCGCGATCGTGCAGTCGAGCCGGCCGGCGAGAAGCTCGACCAGCCGCGAGAATTTGTCCAATCCCCAGTCCCGCAGCCGCGAGTTGCTGATCGGGGCGACGACGATGCGTGCGGCGCCGCCGCGCCAGACGATCGGGACCGCGACCGCCGCACCGCCACCCTGCAACACGCTGTCCAGCGGCCGCGTGCGCAGCTCGACCAGTCGGGCCAGCAGCAGGAGCTGTTCGCTGATATGCAGCTCCGCCGGTTTGAAGCGCGGGGCGGGCGGGCGATCGAGCCGCTCGACCAAAATCCCGTAAAACCGCAGCCGTGCCCGCCGCGGCCGGCCGCGCACGTGCAAGCGGAACTCATGCGCGGCCCCGTCCTCCGGGTTGTCGAATTCGACCGAGAAGGCGGCGGGATCGTCTCTTCGGCGCCAAGGCACGATGCGGCTCCCGACGATCTCGCCGCCACGGCGGCGCGCGACGTCGAGCATCATCCGCACGCCGAACAACCGAGGCGGCGGCGCGCGCAGGTCGATCTGCCACGTGGCCTGGAACCGGCCCGCCGGCAACATGAGGTCGGGTCCGAAAACGAGATATCCGCCGCCGTTGGAAAAGTTCGTCTCGTGGTGCGTCGGCGTCTGCACCGGCATCCGGGATTGGAATCGATGCGGTCCGACATGGATCGACGGGTCGCTCTCGCGCCGCTCGAACGACGCCGGCAGCAGCAGGTCGAGATAGGGGTGCCGCGAGCGCGCTCCGATCCCGGCCTTTACCGCGGCATCGACATGCCCGAGCAGAAATCGCGTGTCCTCGTCGACGCGCAGGTCGATCGCCACATCGAACCGACCCGCCGCAGCCTTGCAAAACTCCGGCAAACCTTCGACCGGCTCGCCGGTCCATTTGGCGCCGTCCTCGGGAAAGAAGCCGTAGGTGCGGACCTCGTCGGCGATGCCGGCGCTCGCGGCGAGCGCCGCGTTCCACGGCCCGCAGACCAGCGTGATCCGGTCGCCGGCAAAGTTGCGGCGCAGCGCCTCCAGCGCCGGCAGCGCCATCAAAAAATCGCCGCGATGGTCGAGCTTGAGGATCAGGATTTCCCGCGGGCGGGACGCAGGACGACCCAGTTCGAACACAGCCAGGTCGGCACCCTCGGGGCGTCGCCGCAGCGTCACCGTCTGCGGCCCCGAGCGACGCGTCAGGAACGGAAAATCAGCCTCGCTCGGCCCCGGCGCCTCGCCGGTCGAAACGGGCTCTGCCGTATCGTTCAAACCTTCCCTCGAACCTGTGTCGGCGCGCAGTGCTCTCGAAGATCGGCCGCGGGTCGCAAAAAACCCCCATCGCTCCCTGATTGCCAGATAAAACTAATGCAGTGGCCGGGAAACGGCCGTCACTGAGCGGGGGCACGGGCGATGAAGCGGCGGGATTTTTTGAAAACCGGGCTGGCGGGGTCCGTGGCGTTGGCGGCGCCGGGGATCGCACGGGCAGACGCGGAAACGACGATCACTTTCGTGCCCCACGCCGACCTCGCCTCGCTCGACCCGGTCTGGACGACCGCCGACATCACCCGCAACTTTTCCCTCGCCGTCTACGACACGCTTTACGGCTTCGACGGTGATTTCGCCATCCATCCGCAGATGGCCGAGGGCGAGACGACCTCCACCGACGGCAAGGAGGTGTCGATCAAGCTGCGCGACGGGCTCAAATTCCACGACGGCACTCCAGTGCTGGCCAAGGATTGCGTCGCGACGATCCAACGCTTTGGCAAGCGCGACCCGATGGGCCAGGCCCTGATGGCGCGCACCGACGAGATCAGCGCTCCCGACGACAAGACGATCAAGTTCCGCCTGAAAGCCCCCTTCCCGCTCGTCACCTATGCCCTGGGCCTGCCCTATGCCGCGATCATGCCCGAGCGGCTCGCCACGACCGACGCCTTCCAGCAGGTCACCGAGGCGGTCGGCAGCGGCCCGTTCAAGTTCGTCGCCGGCGAGCGGGTGCCGGGACAGCGCGTCGTCTACGCCAAAAACGCCGACTACGTACCAAGGAAGGACGGCAAGGCGAGCTTCAACGCCGGCCCGAAGATCGCCTATTTCGACCGCGTCGTGTGGAACTTCATCTCCGACCCCGGCACCGCGATGGCTGCGCTGCAGCAGGGCGAGATCGACTGGTGGGAGAACCCGCCGATCGACCTCGTGCCGGCGCTTCAGGCCAACAAGGACCTCGTCGTCACGGTCAAGGACAAGACCGGCGAGATCGGCTGCCTGCGCTTCAACCAGCTGTTCCCGCCGTTCGACAAGCCGGCGGTCCGCCGCGCGGTACTCTCGGCGATCGACCAGAAAGAGGTGATGACGGCGTTCTGCGGCGCGGTGCCGAGCATGATGAAGGTCGATGTCGGCCTATTCGTACCGGGCACGCCGCTCGCCAGCGACGTCGGCGTCGAGATCACCCGCGGGCCCAAGGACTACGACAAGGTCAAAAAGGACCTCGCCGCCGCTGGCTACAACGGCGAGCGCGTCGTCATCCTGGCGGCGACCACGATCCCGGCGATCTGGGCCGAGGCGCAGGTCGCGAGCGACGTCTTGAAGAAGATCGGCCTCAACGTCGATCTGCAGGCCTTGGAGTGGGGCACGGTCGTGTCGCGCCGCGCCGTCCGTGAGCCGATAGACCACGGCGGCTGGAACATTTTCTATACATATCTCGGCGGGTTCGGAAACATCAGCCCCGGCCCCAGCATCTCCATTCGCGCCATCGGAAAGGACTCATGGTTCGGCTGGCCGACCGATCCCGACATGGAAAAGCTCCGCGACGACTGGTTCGCCGCCCCCGACCTCCCCGCCCAGCAAAAGCTCACCCGGGCGATGCAGGAGCATTTCTGGCAAAACCCGAGCTACGTCCCGCTCGGCATGTACGACCAGCCTTGGGCCTTCAAATCAAATCTGCAAGACGTCCACGACGGCTTCCCGCAGTTTTACGGGGTGAAACGAGCGTAGGGGACGAGGTGTCGATGGGCTTGGCTTCGCTCAACCCGCTCCGACGACACGGATGCCGCAGGACGGGCTGAGCACGGCGAAGCCTATCGCCTGAGCCCGCCGATAAGTGCGCTCCGGCCCTCGCCCGGATGACGACCTTTGATCAGAACCGCAGCGCCTTCGCCTGGAGGACATTGGGCAGGTGCCGGACCTCGTCGAGCAACGCGGGCGACAGTTCCTGGTCGACGCCCGCCAGCAGGATCGCGTCCTGACCGGGGGCGGTGCGGCCGAGGTGGAGGGTGGCGATGTTGACTTCCGCCCCCGCGAGCGTGCGGCCGAGGGCACCGATAAAGCCGGGCTTGTCGGCGTTGCGCACATAGAGGACATGGCCGTGGAGCTCGGCCTCGAGCGGGATGTCGGCGACCGAGACCAGGCGCGGACGATCGCCGAACAACGTCCCTTCGACCGCGCGCGGCCGGCCCCCGAAGGTCACGGCGACGCGGATGAGGGTCTGGTAGTCGCCGGGGTCGGCGCGCAGCGTCTCGCTGATCCGGATGTTGCGCTCGCGGCAGATGACCGGCGCGTTGACCATGTTGATCGTCGACAACTGCGGCGACAAGAGCCCGGTCAGCGCGATCGCCGTCAGCGGCTTGATGTTGAGCCAGGCGATCGCGCCCTCATAGGTCACGTCGACGGCGGTGATCTCGGTGTCGGTCAATTGCCCGGCGAGGCTGCCGAGCTGCTCGGCGAGCTTCATGTAGGGCTTGAGCCGCGCCGCCTCCTCGGCGGTGAGGGACGGCATGTTGACCGCGTTCGAGACCGCGCCGGTCAGCAGATAGTCGGCCATCTGCTCGGCGATCTGCACGGCGACGTTTTCCTGGGCCTCGCTCGTCGCCGCGCCCAGATGCGGCGTCGCGACGACATTGTCGCGGCCGAACAGCGGGTTCGACTGCGGCGCCGGCTCCTCGACAAAGGCATCGACCGCCGCACCCGCGACCTTGCCGCTGTCGAGCGCCGCGGCGAGGTCGGCCTCGACGACGAGCCCGCCCCGCGCGCAATTGATGAGCCGCACCCCGTCCTTCATCTTCGCAAAGGCGGTGGCGTCGATCAGGTTGCGGGTCTGCTCGGTCAGCGGCGTGTGAAGGGTGATGAAATCGGCGCGTCCGAAAAGCTCGTCGAGGGTCACCCGCTCGACCCCGAGATCGACCGCGCGCTCGGCCGACAGGAACGGGTCGTAGGCGACCACCTTCATGCGCAAGCCCTGCCCGCGATCGGCGACGATCGACCCGATATTGCCGCAACCGACGACACCAAGCACCTTGCCGGCGAGCTCTACGCCCATAAAGCGCGACTTCTCCCACCTCCCCGCCTGGGTCGAGGCGTTCGCCGCCGGGATCTCGCGGGCGAGCGCGAACAAGAGGGCGATCGTGTGCTCGGCCGTCGTGATCGAGTTGCCATAGGGCGTGTTCATCACGACGATGCCGCGCTGCGTCGCGGCCGGCACGTCGATATTGTCGACGCCGATCCCGGCGCGCCCGACGATCTTCAGATTGCCGGCAGCGGCGATGATCCCGGCCGTAACCTTGGTCGCCGAGCGCACCGCGAGCCCGTCATACTGGCCGATGATCGCCGACAGCTCGGCCGGTTTGAGCCCGACCTTGAAATCGGTCTCGACCCCGCGCTCGGCGAACACCGCCACAGCCCGCGGGCTCAACGCATCGGCGATCAACACTTTCGGCATCAGTTACTCCGTAACAAGAACTTATCAGCGCAAAGATCGCAAAGATCGCGCCAAAGGCGCGATGGTATTTGGCGCATAGCAAAAAAATATTCACAATGACGCGGTGAGAGGAGATGGTCTATAAAACCGATAATCTCACTGCATCGCCGTGTCATTGTGGTTTAAAGGCACTTTGCGCCAGCAACGTGATCTTTGCGCTCTTGCGCTAACAACCCCTTACCGGGCCACTGCCGCGTCGCGTTCCTGTTCCCAGGCCCAGTCGAACCACGGCATCAGGGCCTCGACATCGCTGGTCTCGACGGTCGCGCCGGTCCAGATGCGGATGCCGGGGGGTGAGGCGCGGTGGGTGGCGAGGTCGTAGCCGACCCCTTCCTTGTCGAGCCGCGCCAGCATCCGGCGATTGGTCGAAAACCGGGTCTCCGGGTCGAGGCTCTGGAACCACGGGTCGGTGATCATGATGCAGGGCGAGGTGCAGGAGAGCGTCGCCGGGTCGCTCGCGAGGAACTCGACCCAGGGAGTCCGCGCAACCCATTCGCTCACCACGGCAAGGTTCGCCTCGGCGCGGGCCACGCAGCCGTCGAGCCCACCGACGCTCTCCGCCCACTTCAGGGAATCGACCGCATCCTCGATACACAGCATCGACGGGGTGTTGATCGTTTCGCCTCTGAAGAGGCCCTCCATCAACTTGCCCTTGCTGGTCATGCGAAAGATCTTCGGCAGCGGCCAAGGCGGCGTGTAGGTCTGCAGCCGCTCGACGGCGCGGGGACCGAGCGCGATCATCCCGTGCGCGGCCTCACCGCCGAGCGCCTTCTGCCATGACCAGGTCACGACATCGAGCTTGTCCCACGGCAGCCGCATCGCGAACGCACCCGAGGTCGCATCGCAAAGGGTGAGGCCTTTGTGGTCCTTGTTGATCCAGTCGCCGTTCGGCAGCCGCACGCCCGAAGTCGTGCCGTTCCATGGAAAGACCACATCGCGGTCGGTATCGACCTCGGCAAGATTGGGGAGCCCGCCATAGGCCGCCTTGAAATGCCGGGTGTCCGCGATCTTCAGATGCGAGACCACGTCGTCCACCCAGGTCTCGCCGAAATTCTCCCAGGAGAGGAGGTCGACGCCGCGCGCGCCGAGCAGCGACCACATCGCCATCTCGATCGCGCCGGTATCCGAGGCGGGAACGATGCCAACCTTGTAATCCGCCGGGATCTTCAGAATTGCGCGCGAGCGGTCGATGACCTCGACGCATTGCGCCAGCCCCACCGATGACCGGTGCGAGCGCCCGACGAGCGCCCCTGACAGCGCTTCCGGCGTCCAGCCCGGCCGCTTGGCGCAGGGCCCGGACGAAAAGCACGGATTAGCTGGCCGCCGCGTCGGCTTCATAGGGCGGCTCCTCTTCAACGACCGTAAAGCGCACGGAATACCGGAGCCTGCTGCGCCGCGTCAATGGTGCGGCGCAGCAAATGCTCTGTCAGGCCCGGCCCACCGGGCGTGCACTGGAGCCGAAAATGTCGACGGCGCCCGAAGGCGCCGTGCTCTATCGGATTACAAGGCCCGTGACGATCGGGTTCCACGTCTTACGGAACTGGTCTTGGACCGTCAGCCCGGTTTCGGTTGTCGCCGGCAAAACCCGGCCCGATCCTTTGGCTTCGTAAGAGAGCGACCGGATGAGATGGTCGATCGTGGCCTCTTCGGCAATGTGCCCTTGGCGGGCGCGAGCGCGCGCGTCGGACGCCGTCATCTCATTTTCCTCCCGGCACGGGACAGGGGGTAGAAGGGGGGAGTCCCGCGACCATTTGACCCTGAACGGGGCCCCTCATAATAGATTTCGATTGCGGTTACAACCGATTTACTCTCGGAACTTTCCGGCATCCCACACGTTCATTCACCTCGGGTGTAAGTACGCCTCCAGACATTCGCCTGTTACGCAATCATTGTTGGGCGTGTTCGAGAGGGCTTCGCTTCATCGCCGAGGCGGGCTAGGCTTCCCTGTCAGGACCAGGGAGGGCGCTATGCAATACGGCCTGTTCACGATGCCGTCGCACCCGCCGGAGCGGCCTCTCTACGACGGCCACCGCTGGGATTTGCAAACGCTGCGCTGGGCCGACGAGCTCGGCTTTTTCGAGGCGTGGATCGGCGAGCACCACACCGCGCCGTGGGAGCCGCACCCCTCGCCCGACCTTCTCATCGCGCAATCGCTGATGGAGACGAAGAACATCCGCCTGGCGCCGGGCGGGTTTCTGTTGCCCTACCACCATCCGGCAGAGCTGGCGAACCGCGTCGCGATGCTCGATCACATGGCGCAAGGCCGGCTCAATTTCGGCGTCGCCGCCAGCGGCCTGCCGAGCGACTGGCAGATGTTCCATGTCGACGGCAACAACGGGCAGCACCGCGAGATGACCCGCGAGGCACTCGACATCATCCTCAAGATGTGGAGCGCGGAAGAGCCCTTCGACTACATCGGAAAATACTGGCAGGTGAACCACGCCGAGCCGATGTTCGGGTTTCTCCGGCCGCATCTGCGGCCGCTGCAAAAGCCGCACCCGCCGATCGGCGTCGCCGGGGTCAGCGCCGGCTCGGAAACGCTAAAGATGGCCGGCGAGCGAGGCTTCCTTCCGATGAGCCTCAACTTCAACCAGACTTATGTCGCGAGCCATTGGGCCTCGGTCGAGGAAGGCGGACGGCGCAGCGGCCGCACGCCGAGCCGGCGCGACTGGCGCCTCGTCCGCGAGATCTTCATTGCCGACACCGACGAGGAGGCCTGGCGCCTCTCGGTCGGCGCCCAGATGGGCCGGATGATGCGGGAATACTTCCTGCCGCTCCTGACCAATTTCGGCGTGATCCAATTCCTAAAGCACGACCCCGAAATCGCCGACAGCGATGTGACCCCGGAATACTGCGCCACCCATAACTGGCTGATCGGCTCGCCCAAGACGGTCGTCGAGAAGATCGAGCGCATGTACGAGGAAGTGAACGGCTTCGGCGCCCTCCTCCTCTTCTGCTTCGACTACAGCGACACCCCCGAAGCCTGGCATCACTCGATGGAGCTGCTGGCGAAAGAGGTCATGCCCAAAGTCCAGCACCTCGACGCAAGACTGGTCTAGCGCCCAGGCATTCCTCTTGGGTTTCGGAATGAATGTCGGATGGCATGAACGATGATTGCGTCGCCAGCCGCCTCGTAGAACACGAGATACGGGTATGGGGTTACGACCAGCCGGCGGATGGTCGGATCGTTGGTGCGAGTGCCGAGTTGCGGAAACGCCGGCGGCAGATCGATCTGCGCCCCAATGCGTGCTGGACCCGGCTAGCCCCTTGCGACGAGGCGCCGCGATGCTTGGCCCACACCGCCTGGACTTCATCGTCGGTGGCGAAATCGCCGCGCGCAGCTTCCCCCCTCGAGGCGCGGATCGCCGCGTCCTCTTCGGGCGTCAGCGGAATCGGCTCCTCATCGTCGGCGCCGGCAAGACGCGAGAGAACAGCGCGATACCGTTCTGCGCCTCGTCTGAAAGGTCTCGCACCACATCAAGGGCGCGTTCGAGAAGCTTTGTCATCACCCGAAAAGGTAGCGCATTCCCCCTCCGCTGTAAGCCGCTTGCAATCGCCCTTCGTTATCACGATCTCAATGATTGGCGCTTACACCAGCGGGGCGCTGCTATGCCCTTGGGGACGTTGCGTCGAGGCCGACGATAAGGCAAGTTTGCGCCCGCCGCGGTCGGGCTTGCGGCGTCGTGCAAGAGTAGTATAAGGCGCTGCCGGGCGGGTCGCCCGAGCGTAAGGGGACGACGGGCCGGGCACACCGGTATTCGGGGGACGGCCGCGCCGAGTGTGAGTTCGGGCTGGACCTTTCCGGCCCGGCAGGAGATGCGTATTGCAACCCACCGATATCCGCGACCCTAGTTACTTCCATAAGGTCGTCGACTGCCAATGGGCCTGCCCGGCGCATACGCCGGTGCCCGAGTACATTCGCCTCATCGCCGATCGGAAATACACCGAGGCGTGGGCGATCAACTGGGAGTCGAACGTCTTTCCCGGCATCCTAGGCCGCACCTGCGACCGCCCCTGCGAGCCCGCCTGCCGCCGCGGCCGGATTGAAAAGGAGCCGGTCGCGATCTGCCGGCTGAAGCGCGTCGCCGCCGACAACAAGGGCGACGTCAGCGCCTATATCCCAAAGCCGCCGGCCGAGAAAAACGGCAAGCGCATCGCGCTTGTCGGCTGCGGCCCGGCCTCACTGACCGTGGCGCGCGACCTCCTCCCGCTCGGCTACGAATGCGTGATCTACGACGGCGACACAAAGAGCGGCGGGATGATGCGGAGCCAGATCCCGCGCTTCCGCCTGCCCGAGTCGGTGACCGACGAGGAGTGCGGCCAGATCATCGCGATGGGCGCGGAGACCCGGTTCGGGCATTTCGTCGACAGCCTGAAAGAACTGCTCGCCGAGGGCTGGGACGCGGTGTTTGTCGGGAGCGGCGCGCCGCGCGGACGCGAGCTGGAAATTCCCGGCCGCAAGGAGGCCGCGGCCAATATCCACATCGGCATCGACTGGCTGTCGTCGGTCTCGTTCGGCCATATCAACAAGATCGGCAAGCGCGTCATCGTGCTCGGCGGCGGGAACACGGCGATGGATTGCTGCCGCTCGTCGCGCCGGCTCGGGGGTGACAGCGTCACGGTCGTCGTCCGCTCCGGCTTCGAGGAGATGAAGGCGAGTCCCTGGGAAAAAGAGGACGCCCAGCACGAGGGAATCCCCATTCTCAACTTCCTCGTCCCGACCGAATTCACCCACAATGACGGCGTCCTGACCGGCGTCACCTTCGACAAGGTCGAGGCGAAGTACGACGACAAGGGCCGCCGCAACCTGGTCCCGACCGGCGAGACCCAGCACGTCCCGTGCGACGACGTACTCGTCGCGATCGGCCAGGAAAACGCGTTCCCGTGGATCGAGCGCGACATCGGCATGGAGTTCGATCGGTGGGACATGCCCAAGGTCGATCCCGTGACGATGCAGTCGTCGATCCCCAACGTCTTCTTTGGCGGCGACGCGGCGTTCGGGCCCAAGAACATCATCTGGGCGGTGGCGCACGGCCACGACGCGGCGGTGTCGATCGACAAGTTCTGCCAGGGCGAGGACGTCAAGGACCGCCCGCCGCCGGGCACGTCGCTCATTAGCCAGAAGATGGGCATCCACGAGTGGAGCTACGACAACGACATCTCCAACGACATCCGCTACAAGGTGCCGCTGCGCGAGACCGCGATGGCGCTGGCGGATATCCGGATGGAGGTCGAGCTCGGATTTGACCAGAAGCTCGGCTATCTCGAAGCCGAGCGCTGCCTCAACTGCGATATCGAGACCGTGTTCACCGGGCCGCTGTGCATCGAATGCGATGCCTGCGTCGATATCTGCCCGGTCGACTGCATCACCTTTACCGACGACGGCACCGAGGATGAGCTGCGCACGCGGCTCATGGCGCCGTCGCTGAACCCGACCCAGGACCTCTATATCGGCAACGGGCTCAAGACCGGCCGCATCATGGTGAAGGACGAAGACGTCTGCCTCCATTGCGGCCTGTGCGCAGAACGGTGCCCGACCGGGGCGTGGGACATGCGTAAATTCCTCATCGACATCACACAGGCGGGACCGGCATGCCGCAGCCGCTAGAAGCGCTGAACGATTTCGTCGTCAAATTCGCCAACGTCAACGGATCGGGCTCGGCCAGCGCCAACGCGCTGTTCGCGAAGTCGATCCTGCGCATGGGGATCCCGGCGAGCTCGCGCAACATCTTCCCCTCGAACATCCAGGGTCTGCCGACCTGGTTCGAGGTTCGGATCAACGAGGCAGACCATCTCGGCCGGCGCGGCGGCGTCGACATGATGGTGGCGATGAACCCCCAGACCTGGGACCAGGACATCGCCGAGATCGAGCCCGGCGGGTATCTGTTCTACGATTCGACAAAGCCGATGCCGCCGTCGAAGTTCCGCGACGACATCAACGTGATCGGCGCGCCGCTGACCGAGATCACCAACAGCACCTACACCGACATGCGGCAGCGGCAGCTGTTCAAGAACATCATCTATCTCGGCGTGTTGTCCGCCCTCCTCGACATGGACCCCGCGGCGATCGAAAGCCTGATCGGCCAGCAGTTCCGCGGCAAGGACGCGCTGATCCAGCCGAACGTGCGTGCGCTGCACCTCGGTCGAGACTGGGCCAAAGCCAATCTGAACTGTCCGATCGGCCTCCGCCTCGAAACGCGCGACAAGGTCGGCAAACGCATCTTCGTCAACGGCAACGACACCGCCGCACTCGGTGCTGTCTATGGCGGCGCAACCGTGTGCGCGTGGTATCCGATCACCCCGTCATCCTCGCTCGCCGAGGCGTTCTCCGCGCATTGCTTCCGGATGCGACGCGACGAGGACACGAAGCAGAACAAGTTCGCGATCATCCAGGCCGAGGACGAGTTGGCCTCGATCGGCATGGTCGTCGGCGCCGGGTGGAACGGCTCGCGCGCGTTTACCGCGACCTCGGGACCCGGCATTTCGCTGATGCAGGAATTCATCGGCCTCGCCTATTTCGCCGAGATCCCGACCGTGATCTTCGACATCCAGCGCGGCAGCCCGTCGACCGGCATGCCGACGCGGACGCAGCAGGCCGACATCCTCTCCTGCGCCTATGCCTCGCACGGCGACACCAAGCACGTCCTCCTTTTCCCGGAGGACCCGCACGAGGCGTTCGAGTTCGGCGCGCTCAGCTTCGACCTCGCCGATCGGCTGCAGACCCCGATCTTCGTCATGCTCGACCTCGACATCGGCATGAACGACTGGCTCGTCGATCCGCTGGAATGGGACGAGAGCCGCAAATACGACCGCGGCAAGGTCATGACCTATGACGACCTCGAGGCCGGCAAGGAGTTTGGCCGCTACCTCGATGTCGACGGCGACGGCATCCCGTATCGCACCCTTCCCGGCACGCACCCGTCGCGCGGCTCGTTCTTCACCCGCGGCACGACCAAGGACCGTTACGCGCGGTATTCCGAGGAAGGCCACGACTACGTCGAGAACATGCAGCGGCTCTTGAGGAAGTTCGAGACCGCAAAGCGCCTGGTGCCGAGGCCGATCAAGCGCGCCGCGAAAGAGGCGACCCGCTACGGCGCGATCTATTTCGGCTCGACCGCGCCGGCGATGGACGAGGCCCTCGAGCAGCTCGATGCCCGCGGCATCCATCTCGACGTGATGCGCGTCCGCGGTTTCCCGTTCCACGAGGACGTGCTCGACTTCATCACCGATCACGAGCGTGTCTTCGTCATCGAGCAGAACCGCGATGCCCAGCTGCGCACGCTGCTGACGACCGAAGAGGAAGTCGACCCGGCGCGGCTCGTCCCGATCCTGCACTATGACGGCACGCCGATCACCGCCCGGTTCATCACCAAGGCCATCGCCGACATGGTTTCCGTCGTCACCCTAGCCCCTTTGCGCAAGGCCTGAACCCGATGACGTACATCGTCAAACCCCGCTTCCGTCACCCGTCGCTGCCGACCAACAAGCTCGGCTATACCCATCGCGACTACGAGGGCACGGTCTCGACGCTCTGCGCCGGCTGCGGCCACGATTCGATCAGCGCGGCGATCATCCAGTCGTGCTTCGAGCTGGCGCTGCCGCCGCATCGGATCGCCAAGCTGTCGGGCATCGGCTGCTCGTCGAAGACCCCGACCTATTTCCTCGGCCGCAGCCACGGCTTCAACAGCGTCCACGGGCGCATGCCGTCGGTGCTGACCGGCGCCAACCTGGCCAACCGGGACCTCGTCTATCTCGGCGTTTCGGGCGACGGCGACAGCGCCTCGATCGGGCTCGGCCAGTTCGCGCATTGCCTGCGCCGCGGCGTCGACATGGTCTATATCGTCGAAAACAACGGTGTGTATGGTCTCACCAAGGGCCAGTTCTCGGCGACCGCCGACAAGGGCTCGAAAACCCGCCGAGGCCCGGTCAACACCGACTCGCCGATCGACATGGTCGCCCTCGCCCTGCAGCTCGGCGCCAGCTACGTCGCACGCAGCTTCTCCGGCGACAAGCACCAGCTCGTGCCGCTGATCAAGGGTGCGATCGAGCACAAGGGCGCCGCCTTTATCGACGTCGTCTCGCCCTGCGTCGCGTTCAACAACAACGCCGAATCGACGAAGAGCTTCGAATACGTCCGCGCCCATAACGACGCGGTCAATTCTCTCGACTTCATGATCGAGCACAGCGAAATCACCGCCGATTACGCGCCCGGCGCGGTCGAGACCGTGGTGCAGCACGACGGCTCGGTCATTCGCCTGAGAAAGCTCCACCCCGAATACGACCCGCACGACCGGGTCTCGGCGATGGGCTACCTCGCCCAGCGCCACGCGACCGGCGAAGTCGTCACCGGGCTTCTCTATGTCGAGCCCGACCACGGCGACCTGCACCATTTCCTTGGCACGGTCGAGGCGCCGCTCAACGACCTCAACGAACCCGAGCTCTGCCCCGGCACCGACGCGCTGGACCGCTACAACGCGGCGCACCGCTGATTAACTGACCCTCACCCGTCTTAGTGCGCGATCCACCCTCTCCCGCAAGCGGGAGAGGGGAACCACAGCCCCTTACGGCCCCGTAGCCGGCGCGTTGTACTCGGCATCCGAAACGTGCGTGGCCCACGCCGTCCCTTCGCCCTTGTCGCCCGCTTCGGAGAGCGCCAGATGCGCGAAGAGCCGGTCCGGCGAGGCGCCGTGCCAATGCTGGGTATTGGGCGGGATGTTGACGATGTCGCCGGGGTTCAGCACCTGCGGCTTCTCGCCCTGAAAGCAGATACGGCCGACACCGCTGAGGCAATACAACGTCTGTCCCACCGGATGCGCGTGCCACGCGGTGCGCGCCCCCGGCGTAAACGTAACGACCGACCCTCCCATCCGCGACGGCTCGGTCGCGGTGAGCACGGGGTCCTGAAAGACGACACCGGTAAAGGTCTCGGCGGCGCCGCGACGGGTTTGGCGCTCGGTCGAGCGAACGACTCCGGCTTTGACGGGCATAGGAATTCCTCCTCGAAAATGACTTGGCTAGCATAGCCGGCGCACCGAGGGGCGCGCAATCGCGGGAGGAGATTTCAGAGCACCGACAACATTGTCCGCATACCGACGCTTCTTCACGAGGCCATCAACAGTCAAATGTACGCGCGCGCATCCCGAGACCCTGCGCTGTCATACCGGGACTGGCTGCGACAGCAGTCCTTTGAGGAGCAACGAAATGCGGGTATCCAGATCTTGCTAGAGCTTGGAATTATCCGGTAGAGACGTAGGCCTCCAGGGAAGGCATGCCCCTATGCCACGCATCGATCTCCAATCGGTTGGCGCTACAAGGAACGATAACGCGACTGATCAAAGCGCACAACGAAGGCGACCTCGAAACTCAGCGAAGCATCCTGAGGGGGTTCGTCAAGCACGAGCAGGCGAGCTACGAGCGTAAGGTACAGTTGTTAGGCGAATCGAAAACGATGAAACAGGAAATGCGCACGGTGAAAGGACCACGCAAGAGACTGGCACACCTTGTTGCGCTGTACAAATTCGCCGCTGACGTCCGGGCAATCGGGAAAGACGAGATTGACGACCGGGAGACCTACCTGACCGCGAACCGCATGTTGCAACAGATATATCCGGAATTCACCGCATTTGGACCCGAAGGGGCCGCCGCTTTCGAGAGCCCGCTGGACGACACGAGCCCAAACGCTAGAGCTTGTGCTGGTTTCAACCTGATTGCCACCTTGCCTGAAAAGGCAATTCCGGTGCTGGAGGAGATCAAGCGATCGCCGGGATTGACCTGCGCTTGGCTTGATGCGGACTTCGCGCTAGCGAAATATCGCATTGGACGCCGAACCGTCTGACTTCCGACGGAGTCCCTTGGAACCGCTCACGTATATAGCAAGAGCGCAATCAGACAGAGGCTTGCATGGCCACCATCAGGGTCGGGATCGGGGGTTGGGTGTTTCCGCCGTGGCGCGGCACGTTTTATCCGAAGGCGGTGAAGCAGGCCGACGAGCTCGACTATGCGAGCCGGCATGTCACCGCAATCGAGATCAACGGCACGTTCTATCGGCTCCAAACTCCCGCGAGCTACAAGAAGTGGCACGATGCGGCGCCCGACGATTTCGTGTTCTCGCTCAAGGGCTCGCGCTTCATAACCCACCGCAACGACCTCTCGACCGCGGCACCCTTCATGGAGCGGTTTTTCGCCAGCGGCATCGCCGAGCTAGGCCCAAAACTCGGGCCGATCCTCTGGCAGTTCGCGGCCGGCCTCAAATTCGAGGAGGCCAACGTCGCCGCCTTTCTCGACGCCCTGCCCAAGAGACTCGGCAACCGTAAGCTCCACCATGTGCTCGAAGTGCGCAGCAGCAGCTTCAAGGACCCTGCCTTCTTCAAGCTCATGGAAAAGCACGGGGCGGCGATCGCCTGGGTCGAGGACGCCAAGGTGCCGCTGATCGACGAGGTGACGGCCGATTTCGTCTACACAAGGCTGCGCCAATGCAGCGAGGACGAGCCGACCGGCTACCCCGCCGACGCCCTCGACAAGATCGCCGCGCGGTTTCAGGCGCATGCCAAGGCCGGGCGCGACGCCTTCGTCTATTTCATCAATGGCGCCAAAATCCGGGCCCCGCACGCGGCGATGGCGCTGATCGAGCGGCTGAAGGAGTAGCCGCGGCTAGCTAGAACCGCTCCGCGCGGAACGGCGCCGGATCGACGAACGGCGTGTCGCCGGTCATCATCTCGGCGAGCAGCCGCCCCGTCGTCGGCCCCAGCGTAAAGCCCTGGTGGGCATGGCCGAACGCGCACCACAACTGCGGCTGCCCCGGCGCCGGCCCGATCACCGGCATCATGTCGGGCGTGCACGGCCGGATCCCCATCCACGGCGTCGGCTCGACCGCCTCGTCGAGCGGGAAGATCCGGCGGGCGACCGGTTCGGCGCGCGCGAGTTGCGCCGGAGTCGGCGGCGCGTTGGGGCGCGCGAACTCGGCCCCCGTCGTCAGGCGGATGCCGGCGCGCATCGGCGCCAACAGAAACCCGTTCGACGCCACCGGGCGGGTGAGCCCGGCATTGCCCTTAGGCTTGAAATGCAGGTGATAGCCGCGCTTGCCGAAGAGCGGCGGCGCATACCCGAACCGCCTCGTGACCGCGCCCGACCAGACGCCGAGCGCAACGACCGCCTCCGCCGCTTCGACGGCGGAGCCATCACTGGCGGTGACTCGCCAAGCGGCCCCCTCGCGTCGCAAGGTCCCCGCGTCGCCGATGGCGAACTGCCCGCCGAGCCGCTGGAACAGTCGGAAATAGCTCATCGTCAGCGCGTGCGGGTCGTTGACCGCATAGGGGTCGGTCCAATGCAGCCCGCCGATAAAATCATTGCTCAGATGCGGCTCCAGTTCGCCGAGTGCGGCCGGCGTCAGGGCCGCGGAATTGACCCCCAGCCCCCGCGCCCGCTCCGCCTTCGCCAACTCCGAATCCATTGTCGCCGTGTCATTGAACGCCCGCAGAAACCCAACCGGCCGCAACAGTTCGGTCGACCCCGCCTCCCCGGCCAGCGCCTTGTGCTCGGTGAGGCAGGTCGCGATCAGCGTGAACCATTGCCGCGCGATCGCCGCATAGCGTTCCGGCTCCGAGTTTCGCCAGTACGAGAACAGCGGCCCGGCCAGCCCCGGCAATCCCGACAGGTGGTAGTGGACGTCGACCGAGCCGTTCTTGGCAATGCGCCACAGCTCGGCAAGCTCGCGTGGGAACGGGTGCGGAAACACCGCCTCGCGCTGCACCAGCCCGCCATTGCCGTACGACGTCTCCTCGCCCGGCTGCCGCCGGTCGACGAGCACGACCGATTTGCCGCGCTTCTGCAAATGCACGGCAACCGAAACGCCGACCATTCCGGCGCCGAGAACCACGACATCGGCCTGCATGCGATGGTGCCGCCCTTGCCCTCAAAGGACAAATCCAACCCGCCCGCGCCCGCTTTGTCCATCCCGCATGCGTCCCAGCCCACTCTGGGAAGCCTCGGCAGAAAAAATATGCAGAGGTTCCCTCTTTTAGTGAAATCCTATTGCCAATATTCCCTGATCGTTCTCCAAGCGGGAGGAAACAGCTACTAGACGGGCCGTACCCGGCCCGGCGCCCCGAACTCGCATTCGAGCGCGGCGCGGTCCCAGCCGCCGCACTCGGCGGCGGCGATATAGGTGGCCGACAGGAACTCGAGCAACAGCGTGTCCGGATCGGCGGCGGTCCGTACGGCATCGTACGGCAGGATGAACTCGCCGAGCGCCGGATCGAATGCGGCGCCCGGCGGCATCGGACGGTCGCGGAAGCCGGGCGGCTCGGGATAGGCGTAGGAATAGAAGGCTGCGCGCGGATACGCGGTGCTGCCGGGCCAGAACCCGGCGCTGCTGACCTCGTGCGAATAGGCCTCACGGGTCACCGGGTCGGGGAGGCCCGGGACGCCACCGGGATGGCGCGGCGCCGCTCGCCCCGAAAAGCGCGTCACCGCGAGGTCGAAACTGCCCCAGAAGAAATGCACCGGGCTGACTTTGCCGAGGAATCCAGTCCGGAACTGCCGGAACATCCGGTCCGCCTGGATGAGCGCCCGCCAGAAACGATGTACGGCGGCGCCGTCATAGCTGCGATGGACGGTGTCTTGCGAAAGCCGGATCGGGTCGGCGACCTCGTTCGGCATCTCGTTGATTGTGGCCCGGATGCCGAGCCCGCCGAGCAGCGCCATCACCCGCCGATAGAAATCCGCGACCGTCTGCGGCTCCAACGCAAACCCCGTCTCGCCGCCGGCGCCGGTGCGTACGGCGAGGCGATGCGCGACGAAGTCGAACTCGATCTCGAAAATGTCGCCGCCCGCCGGGATCGGCGATGTCGTCAGCCCGCGCGCCGACACATAAAGCGGCACCTGCCAGCCGTGATTGATCCATGGGGCCAGCGCCAGCCTCACCTTGCCGACGATCTGCGTCCACAGCTGCAGGGTTGCGGCCGTGTCGCGCCACGAATTGTAGGGGATGTCTGGCCAATCCGTCATGGCGCGAAGAGCTCCGGCAATTCGGCCAGCGTCCTCATCTCGAAATCCTGCGCATGGCGGTTGCACCAGACAACCCGCGTCCCGTGCGCCGCCTTCGTCCCGCACGAGCTTTCCACCTCGACGCGTCCGTCGCGGAGCGCACCCGAGCGGCGCAGAGCCTCGGTCAGATATCCGGGCCCGGCGGCGGCAGGAAGCGCCTCCGCGTCAGTCATTCCGCCGCCAGGCGCTTGCCCGGCTTGGGCCAGCGGGCGGCGACGAGCGGAAGCACCTCGTCGATCAGGCGGCGGGTTTGGGTCATGATCTCGCCGTCGCCCTTGGCCGACGGGCGGAGGATGAATTTCGACACGCCGGCCTCGACATAGGCCCCGATCTTTTCGGCGATCTGCTCGGCGCCGCCGATCGCGAAATAATCGAGCGGGTCGCGCCCGGTGCGCTTCCGATAGGCATCGAACAGCGGCTGCAGCCCGGGATCGTCCGCGCGACCGAAGCGGAACGGTATACCGGCTCCGTAATGATCGTCGTCGATCGCCCTGCCCTCCTCGGCCGAGGCCGCGCGGATCGCAGCGACGACCTCCTTTGCCTGCGCGGGCGTCTCGGGCCCGGCCTGCCAGCCGGTGCCGAATTTCGCCGTGCGCCGGATCGCCGCCTCCGATGACCCGCCGATCCACATCGGCAAGTCGGGCTGCACCGGCTTCGGCAGGCACTGCGCGCCCGAGAGGTGATAGTGCACCCCCTCGAAATCGACCTTGTCCTCGCTCCACAGGCGCCGGATCACCTCGAGCCCCTCATCGGTCTTGCGGCCGCGGGTCTTGGTGTCGAGATTGAGGCTTTTCCATTCCGGCCCGAGCGGGCTGCCGATGCCAAAGGCGGGCAACAGCCGCCCGTTCGACAGAAAATCGATCGTCGCGCATTGCCGCGCCACGAGCACGGCGTCACGCATCGCCAGCGACAGCACGTTGACGCCGAACTTGATCCGCCGCGTCCGCCCGGCGAGCGCGGCCATCACGCTCATGCATTCGAGAAACGGCGTCGGGCTGGTCAGCCGGTCGGTCTGCCAGATCGAATCGATCCCGCCCGCCTCGCACAGATCGACCCAACGCCAATACGCATCCGCCGCGGAAAACGGAAACTCCATGATTCCCATCCCGACCGCCACTTTCGGGGCCATGACGCGCCTCCATGCATTGCGGAAGCCAGTATGGCCGGATCAGGCACCGGCCACTAGCCTCGGACGGCGGGCTCCTCGCGCAGCGAGGCCGAATGGCTAATGCGCGATCGCCTCGAGCTGCAATCCGTTGGTGCGGGGCCCCAGGGTCGCCACCGACAGGATCACGACGGCCATGCACGCGGCGGTGAAGACGAACACGCCCGTCACCCCGAAATTGCGCAGGAAGAACGCCACCATGAACCCGACCAGGATGCCGCTGAGGCGGCTCCACGAGTAGACGAAGCCCACCGCGCGGGCGCGGATGCGGGTCGGGTACAGCTCGGCCTGGTAATTGTGCAGCGAATAGGCGAGCCACCCGGTCGACATCGACAGGAACGTGCCGAGCACGATCAGCGCGAATGGCGTCGACTGGGCGCCGAACAGGATGCCGAATATCGCGATCGACAGGCACGAGCCGCAGACCTGCCATTTGCGCTCGATGCGGTCGGCAAACAACATGTTGATGAATGGCCACACAAAACCCGCGACCTTGATGATCAAGCCGTATTCGAGGCTTTGCGTGACGTGGATGCCTTTGGCGATCAGCAAGGTCGGGACCCACGCGAAGAATCCGTAGAACCCGACGGTCTGAAAAAAGTTGAACAGCATCAGCATGACCGTGCGGGTCCGGTACTCGGCGTTGAAGATCTCGGCGAGCGATCCCTTGCGCGTGTCCTGCCGCTGCGGCCGATCGGGCGTCGGCAGCTTGCGGCCATATTCCGCCTCGACCCGCCCTTCGACCCACGACATCACGCGCTCGGCCTCCTCGACCCGACCCTGCTGCGCCAGCCAGCGCGGGCTTTCGGGCAGGCCGAGCCGCACGATCCAGACGACGATCGCGGCAATCGAGCTGACCCCGACGACCCAGCGCCAGCCGGCGATCCCGTAGGGCGCGATGGGCACGAGCTGCCACGCGAGAAAATAGGTGAAGGGTCCGGCGAAAGCGCTGACCGCGATCAGCAGCGCGAACGCCCTTCCCCGCGACATCCGCGGAACGAGCTCGGACAGGTAGGCGTCGACAGTGACCAGCTCGACGCCGAGGCCGATCGTCGCGATGAAACGCCACAGATTCAGCGCGAAGGCATCGGTCTGGAACGCCATGACAAAGCTGGCGACCCCGTACCACAGCAGCGCAAAGGCAAAGATGCTGCGCCGGCCGAAGCGGTCGGCGACATAGGAGAACAGGATGGCGCCGACGAACATGCCGGCAAAGAGCGCGGCGATGAACCCCGCAAGACCGCTCGTCCCGAACAGCCCCGGCGTCGTCGGCGTGATGATCTTGTCGTGAAAAAGCCCCGGCGCCACCGTCGCCGTCAGCTCCAACGCCAGCGTGTCGAAAAACCCGCCCAGCGATACGAGAACCGCTATAACCCACATTGTCCGCGTCATCGGCAGGCGATCGAGCCGCGCGGTCAAGAGCTCCCCGGGCGTCGGACTCCATTCGGCAGTTATCGTCATGGTCGGGTTTCCTCTGGTGCGCCCCGCTCTCGGCTTGGTTCGGGTGGGGCTTCTTGGTAAGCATGTTGGTAAGCATGCCGCGATCCGATGATGCGGTCGAGCCTCACGAGGGAGACGCTCGACAGCTCAACCGATGGATGAAGGGGAAGCCATGCGCATCCTGACCACCGTGCCGCAGGAAAACCTGCGCCTCGTGCCCGACGCGGCCCGTGCCGCCGAGGCCGAGGGGTATGACGGCATCGTCACGATGGAGAACAAGCACGAGCCGTTCCTCGCGCTCGCCGTCGCCGGTGCCGCCACCGACAAGATCGAGCTCCACACCTCGGTCGCGATCGCCTTTGCCCGCACGCCGATGGCGGTCGCCGAGGTCGGCTGGGACCTCGCCGGGTCGACCGGCGGGCGCTTTGTGATCGGGCTCGGCTCACAGGTGCGGGCGCATAACGAGCGCCGGTTTTCGGCGCCGTGGACCCCGCCGGCGCCGCGCATGCGCGAATACGTGCAGGTGCTGCGCGCGATCTGGAGCCACTGGAAGACCGGCGACAAGCCCGCCTATGAGGGCGAGCACTACCGCTTCACGCTGATGACCCCGAATTTCCACCCCGAGCCGATGGACGCGCCGGCGCCGGCGATCATGATCGCCGCGGTTGGGCCGGCGATGCTGCGGGTCGCCGCCGAGGAGTGCGATGGGGTCAAGCTCCACGGCTTCTGCACCCGGAAATACCTGACCGACGCGATCATGCCTAAGATCGGCGCGGGGCTCGCCAAGGCCGGGCGCACCCGGGCGCAATACGAGATCTCGGGCGGCGGCTTCCTCGCCACCGGCGCCACCGACGAGGACGTCGCCAAGCGCTTCGAATGGGTGCGCCAGCGCGTCGCCTTTTACGGCTCGACCCCGGCCTATTACCCGGTGTTCGAGACGCACGGGCTCGAAGACCTCGGGCTCAAGCTCAACGCGATGGTGCGCCAGGGCAAATGGAACGAGCTCGCCGCCGAGGTGCCGGACGACGTCGCCCATCTCTTCGCCGCGGTCGGCCGCCACGACCAGATCGCGAAGGCGATCGCCGACCGCTATGGCGGCCTCGTCGATGCGATCACCCTCGGCCGCGAAGGCACCGGGAAGGTCCCCAACGACCTCGCCCAGGACATCCGCCGCATCCCGCACCAATACGCCGGGCTGCCGCACTAAAGGAGACACGCCATGCCAGACAAGATCCGGGTTGGGCTTATCGGGGCGAGCGTCAGCGGCACCTGGTCGTCGCGCTCGCACCTGCCGGCGGTGCGGGCGAGCGCCGAGGTCGAGCTGACCGCGGTGTGCACGACCCGCGCCGACAGCGCCGAGGCTGCGCGCCAGGCCTATGGCGCCCGCCTCGCCTTCGACGATTACCGCAAGATGGTCGCGTCGCCCGAGATCGACGCGGTCGCCGTGGTCGTACGCGTGCCGTCGCATTACGGGCCCACCAAGGCCGCGCTCGAAGCCGGCAAGCACGTCTATTGCGAATGGCCGCTCGGCAAGACGACCGAGGAGGCGGTCGAGTTGACCGCGCTCGCCAAGGCGAAGGGGCTCACGACCGCGATCGGCCTGCAGTCCCGCGCCAACCCCGCGCTCGTGCACATGCGCGATCTCGTCGCGCAGGGTTATGTCGGCGAGATGCTGGCGGTCGCTGTGTCCTTGATGCGCGACGGCGTCCTCACCCGCCCGTCGAACCGCACCTGGCAGCGCGACGTGACATTGGGCGCCAACACGCTGACGATCGCCAACGGCCACGTGCTCGACGCGATGCGCTTTGTCACCGGCGATTTCGGACGCCTCTCGGCGGTCATCTCGACCCAGGCCAAGCAGTGGCTCGACATCGGCGCCAACACCTGGCTCGACGTTACCTCGCCCGACAACATCCTCGTCAGCGGCCGGCTCAAGAACGGTGCGGTCGTCTCGAGCCATGTCTCGGCGATCCCCTATGCCGGCAGCGGCTACCGCATGGAGATCTACGGCCGCGACGGCACCCTCGTCGCCGCCGGCGAAGATTCGCCGCAGCTCAACGACGTGACCCTCCAGGGCGCCCAGAGGGGCAACAAGCTGGCGCCGATCGAGGTCCCGAGAGCCCTGACCGTCGCCTCGGCCTCAACCCCTTCCGGCGAAGCGTTTCACGTCGGCCAGATGTACACCGAATTCGCCCGCGCGATCCGCGGCGGCAACCACATCCACCCCGATTTCGCCACCGCCGTCGAGCTCCACCACCTGATCGACGCGATCCGCGAGGCTGACGCGGAGAAGCGCGAGGTGGGCGCTCCATAATCGTCATCGCGGCGCAGGCCGGGACCCACGGTTCAAACGCAGGAGCGGTGGATAAGTAGGTCCCGGCCTCCGCGGGATGACGACCTTTGGGTGTGCGGTGTAGTCTCTGCGAAAGAACGGGGGAGACGCGCCCATGACCTATCCGACCCATCCGATCCCGACCACGGTCGTCGGCAGCTATCCGCAGCCGGATTGGCTGATCGACCGCTCGGCGCTTGAGCATCACGGCGTGCCGCGGGTGCATGCGCACGACATCTGGCGCATTCCCGAGCCCTACCTGGCGGCGGCGCAGGATGACGCGACGATCCTCGCGATCCAGGAGTTGGAGCGCGCCGGCATCGACATCGTCAGCGACGGCGAGATTCGGCGCGAGAGCTATTCGAACTATTTCGGCCTGTCGCTCGACGGGCTCGACACCGAGCACAACGGATCGGTGGTCGGCGCCAATCGCCGCGCGACGCCGGTGCCGCGCGTCGTCGGCAAAATCCGCCGCAAGGCCGCGGTCGAGATCGGCGATGCCCAGTTCCTCGTCGCCCACGCCACGCACGCGACCAAGATCACCCTCCCCGGCCCGTTCACGCTGGCGCAGCAATGCCAGAACGAGTTCTACAAAGACGAAGAGGAGATGGCGATGGACTTCGCCGTCGCCGTCAACGAGGAGCTGACCGCGTTGAAGGCGACCGGCGTCGACGTCGTCCAGCTCGACGAGCCCTGGGTGCGCGCTGCCCCCGACAAGGCCGCCCGCTACGCGGTCAAGGCGATCGACCGCGCGCTCCAGGGCGTCTCCGGCCCGACGATCGTCCATATCTGCCTCGGCTACGGCCACCTCGTGCGCAACAAGCCTGCGGGCTATGCCTTCCTGCCGCAGCTCGCGGACAGCAGCGCCGCGCAGATCTCTCTCGAAGCGGCCCAGCCCCACCTCGATCTGGGCGTCCTCAAAGACCTGTCGAACAAAACGATCCTGCTGGGTGTGCTCGACCTCGGCACCACCGAGATCGAAACCGCCGACACGGTCGCCGCCCGTCTCCGCGCCGGGCTCCAGCACATCGGCGCGGACCGGCTCGTCGCCGCCCCCGATTGCGGGATGAAATACCTCCCGCGCGCCGTCGCGTTCGGCAAGCTCCGGGCGATGGTCGAGGGCGCGGCGACGGTACGGCGCGAGGTCACCGGATGATCCCCCAAGTCGATGCCTTTTTCGACGAGGCCAAAAGCTGGCAGGCGGAATTCCGAAAGCTGCGGACCATCGTTCTCGACTGCGGCCTCACCGAGGAATTGAAGTGGTACAAGCCCTGCTATACCGCCGAGGGCCACAACATCGTCCTGATCGGCGGGTTCAAGGAATATTGCGTCCTGCTGTTCTTCAAGGGCGCCCTGTTGAAGGATGCCAAGGGCCTTCTCTCGACGCCCGGGCAAACCCAGGCAGGCCGTCAGATCCGGTTCACCGGTCTTCAAGACGTCATCGATCTCGAGCCCTTCTTGAAAACCTATATCCGCGAGGCGGTCGAGATCGACAAGGCCGGTCTGACCGTCACGAAGAAAACCACCGGGGACTTCGCCATCCCCGAGGAATTCCAACAAAAACTCGATGACATGCCGGACCTGAACGCCGCCTTCGAGGCGCTGACCCCCGGCCGCCAACGCGCCTACCTCTTCTATTTTTCCGGAGCGAAGCAGCCGAAGACGCGCGAGGCGCGGGTCGAAAAACATATCGAGAACATCATGAACGGCAAAGGCCTGGACGATTAGAGAGGCGACCCGCACGCCCCGTGGTTGTGGCCATCCCGCCGCGCAAACGAATTTCGCACCGGGCGATAAGTTGCACAGTCGCGCTTAACCGAAACTTAGGGACGAACAACCCTATCATTTCTCTCCGATCGCCCGGCGCGGGTTGGGTGGTCGCGGGGTGTCGGCATTGCGTGGTTCGGCGTCGGTCCCCCGCTTGGCAGAACCGGGGGGACGCATGCTCGTCGAAGACATTCTCGCGCAAAAGGGCGGTCAGGTGTTTGCGGTCGCGCCGGACTGCCGGGCCCCGCTGGAGACGATCGTCGGTCTCGCCGAGTGCGTCGCCGACGGAGTCGCCGCCTCGTCGGCGCAAGACGATTATCGCCGCGAGATCGAGGAGACCGGCCGCCGGCTCCTTTCGATCATCGACGACGTGACGACCCTCTCCCGGCTTCAGCTCGGCGCGCTCGATCCGGCCCGCGAGACCTTCGGCGCGGCCGAGTTGGCCACCGGGTGCGCCACCGAGTTCCTGCCGCAAGCCGACAAGAAAGCCCTCGGCCTCGGGCTTGCGCTCGTCGAGGCGATGATGCTCGCCCACGGTGGTTCGCTGATCCTCGAAAGCCGGCTCGGCATCGGCACCACCGCGACGCTGTGCTTCCCGGCGGTCGATGCCGCGGCCGAGCCCGCGCCGAACGGCCGGCTCCATGCCGCCTGAGACCCGACCTCGAGGTTCTGCGCTTGTGGCCCCTCCCCTCGATGGGAAGGCTGGCGGGGTGATGTCCGCGGCCGCGACAGCCTCCGCCACCCCCGCCGAGACCCTCCCCCATTCAGGGGGAAGGTTCGTCGCCTTGGTCGGGCCCGCGCTTAGGTCCGCATAAACCCATCGAGCTCGTTCGCGGCCCAGTCCATTGCCTGGTCGGCGGTTTTGCCCTGCTGGGTGTACTGCTGGATCATCTTCGACATCGTCGCCTGCGCGAAGATCTGGTTCGCGATCTTGTAGGGCGCCGGCGAGCCCGACACCGACTCGATCACATCGCCGCGCGGCGGGTAGTTCCAGATGCCGCCCTTCGGGGGCGCCTCGTTGGCCCAGGTGTCAAAGTTGCGCAGCGTTCCGAAGCACGGGATGTCATAACCCTTGCTGGCGGCGACGAGCTGCTTGACCTGGTCCGTCTCCCACAGATAAAGCGCCAGGCTCTTTGCCGCGGCCTTGTTGGGCGAGAACTTCCAGATGCCCCAGGTCGACGGCTGCGCCGCGTCAAAGCGGCCCTTCGGTCCCTTCGGCGACGAGAAATGCCAGCATTGCTCAGCGACCTTCGGCGCGTCGCGCACCGCGACCGCCCAGGCCGACGGCGGATTGAAGATCAGCGAACACTGCCCGGAGATGAGGCCCTTGTTGTTTCCCGAATCGTCCCAGGCATAGACATCGGACGGCATGTACGAGGTCAGCCGCTTCATGTAGTCGAGCATATGCTTGATGGCGTCGGACTTGACCGTGACGTTGCCGTCCTTGTCGACCATTTCGGCGCCGTGGGCATTGAAAAGCGCACCGAGCCAATTCGCCGTGTCGCTGGTCAGCCCCACCGCGAGACCGAACGGATGCCCCGCCTTATTGCACTTCTCGGCGGCCTGCAGGAAGAAGTCCCAGGTCCATTTATCCTGCAGATCCTTGTCCGGCGTCTCGCCTTTCGCCGGGTACATCTTGGTTACGTCGAGCCCGACCGCCTCCTTGAACACGTCGATCCGGGCGACGCACGGCAGGGTCAGCGTGTTGGGCAGCGCCGGCGGCGCGATCCAGTGCCCTTCCTGCTTGGCGATGTAGGTCATCGACGCGGTGGTCGGACCGTGGCGCTTGATCAGTTCGGCCCAGACGTCGTCCGCGGGCTCCAGATCGTCGGTGTGCGCCGGGCCGTACCAGATCGGCAGCGTGATCATGTCGTGGCCCGACTTCGCCTGCGCCTCGGCGGCGGAGGTCAGCATCAGCTTGTCGCCCTGCGAGGTGACGAAGTCGATGCTGAGGTCGACCTTTTCCTTGGCCGCCCACGCCTTGCACAGCTTGGCCAGCACGTCGTTGGCGCCGGGCACCCAATGGTCCCAGAACGCGATGCTGAGCTTTCCGGCGGCATGGGCGCCGTGCATGAAGGGCAGCGGCAGGCTCGTCGCCGCCGCGGCGACCGCGCCGGTCTTGAGCAAGGTGCGTCGGGTGAAATTGCTGGTCATGCTTCCTCCAAATCGGGCCGTTGGTCGCCCGGTCGTCACAAAGTTCGAGAGAGAGTCAGTGAGTGAGTGAGTGAGGCCTAGCCCTTCGTCGCCCCGGCGGTGAGGCCGGAGATGTAATAGTCCATCAGGAAGGCATAGATGATCAGCGGCGTCGCCGCGCCGAGCAGCGCGCCGGTCATGATCTGGCCCCAGTTGAAGACGTCGCCCTTAATGAGGGTCGTGACGATGCCGACCGGCAGCACGAGCTGGTCGGCCGAGGTCGTAAAGGCGAGTGGATAGAGGAAATCGGCCCACGACACCGTAAAGGCAAAGATCGTCGCGGCGATGATCCCCGGCAGCGCCACCGGAATGAAGATCCGGGTGAGGAGCTGGAAATAGCTCGCCCCGTCGATCAGCGCCGCCTCGTCGAGCTCTTTCGGAATGCTGGAAAAATACCCGATCATGATCCACGTACAGAACGGCACGGTCAGCGTCGGGTAGAGGATGATCAGCGTCCACCAGTGATTGATGAGCTGTATCCCGGTCGTCTCGTGGATCCACGCGAACGTCTTGAAGAGCGGGATAAAGAGCAGCGTTTCCGGGATCAGGTAGGTCAGGAACACGCCGGTCGCGAGCGTCGCCGATCCCCAGAACCCCATCCGCGCCAGCGCGAACGCCGCGAGGATCGCGATCACCATCGTCACCGAGACGACGCACACGGAAACGATGATCGAGTTCTTGAAAAACGTCAGGAACTGCGATGACCCGAGCAGCGCGACATAGTTCTCCAGCGTCGGGTGATAGACCCACCACGGGTTCGCCGCCGTGCCGATCTCGGCGCTCGATTTGAGCGAGGTGATCAGCATGTAGAGCGGCGGCGCGAGGAAAAAGATGACGAACAGGATCAGAAAGAAATACGACCAATAGAGGACGCGCTTGCGGCTCTTCGTAATGCTCCCGGCATATGGGGTCGGGGCCGCGACCGCGGCGGTAGTCACGCTTGCCATGTCGGTCAGGCCTCGTTGCCGCGCTTGCGGACGTTGCGCAGGATGAAAAAGGCGGCGATCGCGAGAATGGGCGCCATGAAGAGGGAGACCGAAGCGCCGAGCGGAATGTCGTTGCTCCAGATCGCGAGGCTGAACGCCCAGGTGCCAAAGATGTGCGTCGTATCGACAGGGCCGCCGTTGGTCAGGATCTTGACGATGTCGAAATTGGCAAAGGTCACGATCAGCGAGAACAGCGCCGTGATCTGGATGATGTTCCGCATCATCGGCAGGTTGATGTACCAGATCTTCTGCAGCCAGTTGGCGCCGTCGATCGCGGCGGCCTCATGCAAAGCCTCCGGCACCGATTTCAGCGCCGCCAGGTACATGATCATGAAAAACGGCGAGCCGACCCAGACATTGACCAGGATCACGCAAAACCGCGCCCAGCCGGGACTGCCGAGCCACGGCACCGGCCCCATGCCGAGATGCTGGAGAAGCCAGTTGAACGCGCTGTAGGAGGGGTCGAACAGCCAGAGCCACGCGAGGGTCGACATCGCCGGCGGGATGACCCACGGGACCAGCAGCATGCCGCGCCATTTGCGCTGGCCCTTTTGCGGGATGTTGTGGACGAAATGGGCAACGACAAAGCCGATGACCGCCTTGAAGATCACCGCGGTGACCGCGAAGAGGCAGGATTGCTCGACCACGGCCCAGAAGGTCGGCCGCTTGAACAGGAAGAAAAAATTGCCGAGCCCGACAAAGTGCTGCATCGACTTGTTGAGGGTCGACAGATGGATCGCATACCCGGCCGGATAGACGACGAGGCAGACGATCACCAGGATCAGCGGCAGCGCAAACAGAAACCCGACAAACGACCGGTGGCGAGCCAGCGACGATTTGCGCGCACGGGCGCGCGTCGCCGGCGCGGCGGAAGAATCAAGAACGGTATCGGCCACGAGACCTTCCCTCAATATGCGACGCGAGCCTGAAGATGGCTGTCGACCCCATCAAGTACCGCAATATCGACGATTTTCGCAACCCGATGCGAGCACTGAAACTAAAATACTGAAAACATTTCTGGTTTTGGAGGGGCTTGTGAATCCTTAATTTGCGGTTCGATCGGTCCCTGGCAGGGGGCGGGCCTTGATCGTGTACTTGGAGATAATCACAAGCGCCTTCGTCGGCGTTGCCGGGATTTGGATGGCCTCCGGGCACTCACTGCGCGAATACGATCCGCGGCGGTTTCTGCCGGTCCCGCCGATAGTCGAACACGATCCAGCAATGGTGGTGCTGCCCCGTCGTCGTCGCCTCGCCCTGGTCGAACCAGCGGATGCGCTTGGTCAGCGCGATCACCGTGTCGAGCGGTGCCGCGGTGATCAGGTCGGAGGCGCGCTTGCCGGCGATCCACTGAAAGCGGACGAGGAGCGCGAGTTGGCCCTCGGCGCGCTCGGTGAGCGCAAGGGCGTGGCGGATGAAGCGAAGCATCGCGAGCGACAGGTTGGTGCTGCGGCGCCGGGGGCCGCCGTCGCCGTAGGGCGGATTGGTGACGAGAGCGCGGCATCCCGCCGGGAATTCGCCGCAGGCATGGAAATCGAGCCCGGGGCGGCCATAGCCGTAATCAGTAAGATCGGTCGCCTCGACCGCATGGCCGGCACGCCTCAGCACCTCGGCAATCGCCCCGTCGCCGCAGCACGGCTCCCAGACAGGTCCGTGCAACGGGACCTCACGCAGCAGGCATTCGCTCACCCAGTCCGGGGTCGAATAGAAATCCTCCGCCTCGCGGTCATAGCCGGAGATGTGGATCGCGCGCGTCTGGGCCATAAGCTCGAGTTTAGGGCGGCGGCGGCCCCCGGGGCGCGCCCTTTCGCGAAAGCGCCGCCCAGCCTATTCTTACCCGGCCGAAAGGAGCTGCGCATGACCCGAATGCTCGCGACTCTCGCCCTGTTCGGCCTCTGCCTGGCTGCCGCCGGGCCGGCGCGAGCCGAGACGGTCGACGTCCTCCTGGTGCTGGCGGCCGACGTGTCGCGCAGCATCGATGACGGCGAGTTCGACCTGCAACGCAAGGGCTATGCCAAGGCGTTGAGCGACGCCCGTGTCATCGACGCGATCGTCGGCGGCAAGAACCGGTCGATCGCCGTCACCTTTGTCGAGTGGGCCGGCGACCAGGAGGAAAAGACCGTCATCGACTGGAGCGTCATTCGCGATGAGGAAGGCGCCGGCGCGGTCGGCGCCGCGATCCTCGGCGCGCCGCGCTCGTTCCTCGGCCGCACCTCGATCAGCGGCGCGATCGACTACTCGGTGGACCAGTTCACCTCGGCCCCGGCCCAAGGGATCAAACGGGTCATCGACATCTCCGGCGACGGGACCAGCAATTCCGGGCGCGAGGTCACCGTGGCGCGCGACGAGGCGGTCGCCAAGGGCATCACGATCAACGGGCTCGCCATTGTCAACAGCGCCGCCAACCCCGGCTTCGCCTACCACACCCATCCGCCGGGCGGCCTGCCCAAATACTATACGGACAACGTGATCGGCGGCCCCGGCGCGTTCCTGCTCGTCGTCGAGAATTTCGATACCTTCGCCGACGCGATCGTCAAAAAGCTGGTCGCCGAGATCGCCGGCATGCCTGGGCGCGGCACCGTCGCGATGGCCGCCGCTCCTCACTAGGCCGTCGGCGGCCGCACCGGGACCGGCCAAGGGCGGCGGCTCATTCGTCGTGCCGCGTCGTGCGCTTCCCGGTCTATCCTCTCCGCCATGGACGAGGCCCGCCGCGATATACTGCTTCTCGCCGCCCTCGCGCTGGCGTCGGCGACGACCGACGTGTTGGGCTTTCTCGCCTTTGGCGGCGTCTTCACCTCGGCGATGACGGGGAACGCCGCGCTTCTCGGAATGGATCTCGGCCAGGGCAAGGGCATCGCGGCCGCGCGCTCGCTGGTCGCGCTCGCCGGGTTTCTCGTCGGCGTCGCCGCCGCGACCGCGCTCGGCGGCGGCCACCGGCGCGGGGCGGTGTCGACGGCGCTCCGGCTTGAGGCCGCCTGCCTCCTGGTGTTCACCGCGGCGTGGTTCCTGGCCGGCGTGCCGGCGCTCGTCTACGCGCTGATCGCGCTGTCGGGCTGCGGGATGGGGGCGCAGGCGGTCGCCGCCCGCTGGGTAAACCTGCCGGCCATTCCGACCGTCGTCTTCACCAGCTCGCTGACCAGCATCGTCATGGCGGCGACCCGCTCGCTGATGCGCCGACGCCGCCTCCCCGACGCCACCCGCCGCCAGATCGGCGTCTTCCTGACCTATCTCGCCGGCGCTGTCCTCGCCGGCGCCCTCGCGCTCTGGAACCTGACCGCCGTCGCCCTCCTCCCCCTCGCCGCGGTCGCCTTCGCGCTCGCCGTGAACCGACGAAGAGCCCGCCGCCCCGGCTGACCCCGTTGTACCCCCGCCCCCACGCAGGTATTGTCCCGCCGCCTCCGTCTCGGAGAGCCCGTAGCTCAGCCGGTAGAGCAACTGACTTTTAACGGGTCTAGGGACTTGAACGCTGCGGAACATGCCGCACCTAAATCACCTGTAAGGCATTAAAATCGCTTGCACTCGTGGTGTATCGTGGAACATGGATACACCCTGCTACGCGGCCTACGCGCGAGCCAATAGCGAGCCAAGCTGATGCCCAAAGTCAGGCTAACCGACATCACGATCCAGAATCTGCCCGTGCCTGTGGCAGGCACCGTCTCGTACATTGACAGCACCATTCCTGGCTTCGCCGTGCGGGTCTCGCCCTCCGGGGTGAAGGCATTCACGCTCGTTCACGGGAAGGACCGACGCCGCGAAAATCTCGGCCGATATCCGGCTATGAAACTGGCGGCGGCACGCAAGCGCGCGGGCGACATTCTCGCCAGCCACAAGCTCAAGCTGACCACCGACCTCCCGAAGATGACCTTCGAGGAGGCGTTCAGTCTCTTCATGACCGGATACGAGGCAAAGAACCGACCGAAAACGATCTATGAGATGAAGCGGCTCGTGAACCGGCACCTCATGCCGAAGTTCAAACACCGCGACCTTTCAGAGATAACGACCGACGATGTGCTCAGCCGCATCGAGGCACTCATCCACACGCCGGCGGAGTGCAAATCGCTCTTCACGGCCGCACGCACCCTCTTCCGCTGGATGAAGCGGCGAAAACTCATCAAGGAGTCCCCGCTCCTCGACCAGGACTGTCCGACGATCGTCGAAAGCCGCTCGCGACTCCTCTCCGAGGAGGAACTGCGCAAAGTCTGTCAATTCGCTTGCAACCACGACCCCCTTTTCGCTTTCGACCGCGACCCCTCTGAGGCACGTGTGTTTGGCTTATCCATGTAGTGCACAGGAGGGACCCGCGCGCGTCGCGCAGTGCCCCGACGAGCGAGGGAGC
>DASXFE010000169.1:0-31116 GCA_036489765.1 Allostellaceae bacterium
GCGGTCTTCAGGTGCCGCTTAAGCATCTTGAGCTTTTTGCCGTCTTCGAGACAGACGATGTAGTCGGCTTGAACGGATTTCTTGACATTGACTGCGGGTTGCGGGCGGGCGATGGGTGCTACCGTGACCGTGCCGATATTGGCCAACGACTGATATACCTGATTGATAAGCTGCGGCAGATCGCCGAGCGCCACGGTATTGTTCGATACGTGAGCCGCGACGATTTCAGTCGTCAGCGCCAGAAGATCGTTTGCTTGCTCACTGCTGTCCATATCGAACATCCCGCGGTCCGTCGTTACGCGAAATGTAGGGAATTATTGCAGAGAGCGCAATCGGGTCTTTCGCCGATCTTGACGATTTGGAATCGCTGCTAGACTTACAACATCAAAGATTCATCACGGAATGGTCGGATCTCGGAGGCTCAGCCGCAGTATCAGCGCGTCGGCGAGGCCGTCCGGACGGCGGTAATAACGTGGGCGGCGGCCGACGCCCACGAAACCCAGGCGCCGGTAGAGGCGCTGCGCCGCCTCGTTGTCGGCGGCGACCTCGAGCACGACCGAGGGGATGTCGCGCCACCGGGCCTCGGCGAGGGCGGCGCCCATCAGCCGCGTGCCGAGGCCGTGCCCACGCGCCGCCGGTTCGACCCCGACCGACAGGATTTCGCATTCGTCGCCGAGATCGCGAGCAAGGACAAAGCCGCACGGGTCGCCGCCCTCCCACGCGAGCCGGCCGAAGCAGCCGCTGAGCCCCAGGATGCGCGCCATCGCGTCGCCCTCCCACGGGTCGTCGGGAAAGCAGGCGCGATGTAGCATCGCGAGCGGCACGGCAGCGGTCATCGGCAGCGTCGTGATCCGGCGCCGGCGCGGCGGACGCGACGGCCTCGGCGCAGCGGCAGACGCAGCGCCAGATGCAGCGAAGGTGACATCGGGCGGCCGCAGGTAGAGCGCGCGGGGCAGGGTAGGCGCGGCGTCTCCGGCAACGATCCGCCGCGCCGCCGTGAGCACGCCGCGCGCATCGGGCGCGGTGCCGGGCAGGGGGCGGGCGCGGCCGGCGAGAGCTGCGGCGGCCGCGCCCGTGGCATCGCCGGCGATCTCGATCGGCCCCGAGATGCCGCGCCCGGCGAGCCAGTTGCCGAGCCGATCCGGTATCACCGCGTCGGGTTCGCCATCGGGGCTGCAAAGCTGCACGTAGAGGTCGGCGCGGCGGCTGTCGAGCGCGACAAGCACTTGCCCTTCGAGCAGCGCGGCGACGGCGGCGAAGCTGGATACCCCGACGAGGCGAGCGTTGGCGGCGAGGGCGATGCCGTGCGCCGCGGCAAGCCCGACCCGGATGCCGGTGAACCCGCCGGGCCCGAGCGAGACGGCGACGGCGTCGAGCTCATGCGCCGTGAGGCCGGCCTCGCGCATGGCGTCGTCGACCATCGGCATCAGCGCCTCCGCGTGGCCGTGGCGCATCTCCTGGCGATGGGTGACGACGGGCCGGTCGCCATCGCCGATCGCGACGGAGCAGGCCGAGCCGGCGGTATCTAGGGCGAGGATGCGCGCCAACGGAAGGATCGGGTCATTGCGAGCGCAGCGAGGCATCCTCGGGCCGAAGGCGTCGCGGCCCGAGGAGATTGCCGCGTCGCTCCGCTCCTCGCAATGACGGCGAAGCGGATCAGACCGCGCGGACTTCCATCACTTCGGGAATGTAGTGGCGCAGCATGTTCTCGATGCCGGCCTTGAGCGTCGCGGTCGAGCTCGGGCACCCCGAGCATGAGCCCTGCATGTGCAGATAGACGATCCCGTCGTGGAAATCCTCGAAGATGATGTCGCCGCCATCCTGGGCGACCGCGGGACGCACGCGGGTTTCAAGAAGCTCCTTGATCTGCGAGACGACCTCGTCGTCTTCCTCCTCGGCGCCGGCGGCAGCGTCGCCCATCGTGCCGCCCTCGATGACCGGGCGGCCGGCGGTGAAATGCTCCATGACGGCGGCGAGCACCGCCGGCTTCAGCTGGTACCAGTCGCTGTCGCCGCCCTTGGTGACGGTGATGAAGTCGGCGCCGAGAAAGACGCCGGTGACCTCGGGCAGTTCGAAGAGGCGCTCGGCCAAGGGCGAGCGGCGCGCGGCCTCCTCGGTCGTGAAATTTGCGGTGCCGGAGGTCATCACCGCGCAGCCCGGCAGAAATTTGAGGGTGGCCGGGTTAGGCGTCTGCTCGGTCTGGATGAACATAGGCGGCTCCGCAGAATGATGTGCGACTGATGTCCCTTAGCATGGGGGTTTGTGCGGGTGAATCAACCCCTCCGAGGGCCGCCTGCCGCCTTGCCGCGCCGATAAATGCGGGTTCGGGAGGCCGCTGGTCCTTTGGCCGCATAGAGTGCGCGCAACCCACGGGTGCGCAAGGCGCGGATGAACCTTCCGAGGGCGGTGCCATTTGCTCGTGTGGTATCCATTTGATTGCGTGATGACCGACTCTCTGGAAAAGCCGCAACACGACCGCACCGGGACGCCGACGCGTCCGACGCCGGAGGATTTTCCGTTGCCGGTGCCCGTCGCCGACGGGTTGCCGATGCCGCAGCGCTTGTGGGCCATGCTGACGATCGGGCTGGCGATCACGATGTCGGTGCTCGACAGCTCGATCGCCAATGTCGCGCTGCCGACGATCGCCGGCGACATGTCAGCGAGCCCGACCACCGCGATTTGGATCGTGAACGCGTATCAGCTCGCGGTCGTCATGACCTTGCTGCCGCTCGCGGCGTTGGGCGAGATCTACGAATACCGCCAGGTCTATCGCATCGGGCTGGCGGTATTCACGGTCGCCTCGCTCGCCTGCGCGCTGTCGCAGACGATCCTCGAACTGACCCTGGCACGCGTGCTGCAGGGTCTCGGCGCCGCCGGGATTATGAGCGTCAATGCGGCGCTCGTGCGTTTTATCTATCCGCGCGCCCAGCTTGGCCGGGCGATCGGCGTCAATGCGGTGACCGTTTCCATCGCCGCTGCCGTCGGGCCAACCGTCGCGTCGCTGGTGCTCTCGGTCGGATCGTGGCCGTGGCTCTTTGCGATCAATGTGCCGATCGGCCTCCTCGCGCTCCTCGGCGTCGGCAAATTGCCGGCGACGCCGCGCGGCAAGCATCGCTTCGATGTGGTCGGCGCCGTGCTGACCGCGGGGACCTTCGGCCTCGTGGTGACGACAATGGACGCCGTCGCCCACCATGAGCCGGTCGCCCTGATCGCGGGCGAAAGCGCGGCGGTGATCGTGGTCGGGGCCGCCTTGGTGTGGCGCGAGACGCATCGGGCCTGGCCGCTTTTGCCGATCGACCTGATGCGGAGCCGGATCTTCTCACTCTCCGTCGCGACCTCGGTGTGTTCGTTCGTCGCGCAGATGATGGCCTATGTGACGCTGCCCTTTTTCCTGCAGCTCCGCCTCGGCCGGTCGGCGGTGGAGACCGGGCTCCTGATGACGCCGTGGCCGCTGATGACGGCGGTGACAGCGCCGATCGCCGGCCGGCTCGCCGACCGGCATGCAGCCGGCGTCCTCGGCGGTATCGGGCTCGCGATATTCGGCACCGGGATCGGGCTTTTGGCGCTGTTGCCGGATAACCCGGCGACGCTCGACATCGTCTGGCGCGTCGCCGTGTGCGGGTGCGGGTTCGGGCTGTTCCAGTCGCCCAACAACCGCGCCCTATCAACGCCGCCCCGCGCGAGCGGGCCGGCGCGGCGAGCGGGATGCTCGGCACCGCCCGGCTCTTCGGCCAGACGACCGG
Source organism: Allostellaceae bacterium (assembly GCA_036489765.1). Lineage (GTDB taxonomy): Bacteria > Pseudomonadota > Alphaproteobacteria > ATCC43930 > CGMCC-115725 > DATARH01. The sequence goes on from DASXFE010000169.1 coordinate 3,744, forward strand.
CGCGGCGCTGGTCGCGGTAATGTTCGGGCTCTCGGTCGGGACCTCGGCGCCGATCGCCGTCGCCTCGGGCATCGCGCTCGTCGCGGCGATCGTCAGCCTCGTCCGTTTGGTCGAGCCGCGCCGGTAACTTAAGGGCGCAGCAGACCGGTAATGTCCTGCACGTCGCGGAGGACCGGCGTCGTGATCGCGGCGGCGCGCTCGGCGCCCAGGTGAAGGACCCGGTCGATGTGGCCGGGATCGGCGACCAGCCGGCGCATCTCGCCGCCGATCTTGCCGAGCACCTCGACCGCGACCGCCGACAACGCCTCCTTGAAGATCGAGAAGTTCTTACCGGCGAACTCCGCGAGCGCGTCCTTGCTCATCCGGTTGGTCAAGGCGGCGTAGATCGAGACGAGGTTCTCGGCCTCGGGGCGTTTTTCGAGCGCCTCGACCGTGTCGGGGAGCGGCTCTGGATCGGTTTTCGCGCGCCGCACCTTGAGGGCGATCATGTCGGCGTCGTCGGTCATGTTGATGCGCGAATAGTCCGACGTGTCGGATTTCGACATCTTCTTGGTGCCGTCGCGGAGGCTCATGACCCGCGTCGCCTCCCCGAAGATCAGCGGCTCGGGCAGCGGGAAGAACTCGCGCTCGTAACGCCGGTTGAAGGCGCCGGCGATGTCGCGGGCGAGCTCGACATGCTGCTTCTGGTCCTCGCCGACGGGGACGTGCGTCGCCTTGTAGCCGATGATGTCGGCGGCCATCAGCACTGGGTAGGCGTAAAGGCCGAGCCCGGCATTCTCACGCTGCTTGCCGGCCTTCTCCTTGAACTGGGTCATCCGGTTGAGCCAGCCGAGCGGGGTCAGGCACGACAGGATCCAGGCGAGCTCGCTGTGCGCCGTCACCATGCTCTGGTTGAAGATGATGCTGTGCGCGGGGTCGACCCCGGCGGCGATGTAGGCGGCGGTGACCTCACGGGTCGATTTGCGCAGCTCATCCGGGTCCTGCGGCACCGTGAGCGCGTGCAGATCGACGATGCAGAAGATGCACTCGTAATCGTATTGCAGCGCAACCCAATTGCGGATCGCGCCCAGGTAGTTGCCGAGATGCAGGTTGCCGGTCGGCTGGATGCCGGAAAAGATGCGGTTCATGGCCGGGGTGGTTATCTCCGCTGCGGGGCGGGGTCAAGCCTGCGCAGGTCGCGCCACCCGGCGACACCGAGCGCAAGGATGAGGCCGGCGAAGATCAAGACGCCGGCGGCGATGAGGCCGAACAGGGCGGCGAGGCGCAGTGCGGTCGGGCCGGCGAGGAGCGGGGCCAGCACGATCCGCGATCCGACGAGCACCGCGCCCATCGCGAATGAGGCGATGGCGATGCGGGGCAGGTTGGTGCAGGAGCGGCGGTCGAATTGGAAATGGCCGCGGCGGGCGAGGAGGATCAGCAAAGTGAGGGCTTGGGCCCAGCCGGCGACCGACAGCGCGATCGCGACGCCGACGTGTTCGAGCGGGCGCATCAGGAGAAGGGTGACGGCGAGATTGATGACCATCGACATGATCGCGATCTTGACCGGGGTCTTGGTGTCCTGACGGGCGAAGAAGGCTGGGGCCAGCACCTTGACCAGCACGAAGGCGGGCAGGCCCACGGCATAGGCGGCAAGCGCGGCCGCCGTCGCCGAGGCCGCGGCATCGCCGAAGGCGCCACGCTCAAAGAGGACCGCGAGGATCGGCCGGGCGAGGATCGCGAGGCCGATGGCGGCGGGGAGGGTCAGCAGCACCGACAACTCGACTCCGCGGTTTTGCGTGTGGATCGCGCCGGCGAGGTCGCCGCCATGCACCTGGCGCGACAACGGCGGGAGGATCGCGGTCGCGACAGCAATGCCGACGACGCCGAGCGGGAGCTGGTTGAGCCGGTCGGCATAATAGAGATACGAGACAGAGCCCTCGGGCAGCAGCGAGGCGAGCGCGGTCGAGATCATCAGGTTGATTTGCGTCACGCCCGCGCCGATCACGGCCGGGCCCATGATCGCGAGGATGCGGCGGACCTGCGGCGTCAGGCGCGGAAAGCGCGGGCGGATCAGGACGCCGGCCCGGGCGCAGGAGCACGCGAGCCAGAGGAATTGCGCGACCCCGGCCGCGGTCAGTGCCCAGGCGAGCACGTGCCCGTCGCTCCAGCCAAAATGCGCCGTCGCCAGCAGCCCGCCGATCAGAAACAGGTTGAGAAAGACGGGTGTCGCTGCGGCGGCGGCAAACCGGTCGAGCGAATTGAGGAGCCCGCCCTGCAAGGCCACCAGCGAGATGAAGAGGAGATAGGGAAAGGTGATGCGGGTCAGGGTGACGACGAGCTGGAACTTGCCCGGCTCCTCGGTGAAGCCGGGGGCGATGACGTGCATTACCGCCGGCATGAAGATCTCGCCGAGCGCGCAGAAGATGAGGAGGACGGCGAAAAGGACGGAGAAGGCCTGCTCCGCCAGCTCGCGCACCGCCGATTTGCCGCCCTCGGCCATTGCGCTCGCGGCGAGCGGGACAAAGGCCGCGCTGAATGCACCCTCGGCGAAGAGGCTGCGAAACAGGTTCGGCAGGCGCTGAGCGACGAAGAACGCGTCCGCGACCGGTCCGGCGCCTAGCACCGCCGCGGTCAGGATGTCGCGGACAAAGCCGAAAACCCGGCTCACCAGCGTATAGGAGCCGATCGTCGCGACCGAACGGAGGAATGCCATCGGGTTGGGGTGTAGACCAAAACGGGGCGCCTCGGAAGGCGTCGGTGCGTCCTTCGAGACGGCCGCTCCGTGGCCTCCTAAGGATGAGGAATGTCGTTGTGCCGGAAAGGTCGCTCCTCATCCTGTGGAGCGCTCGCAGAGCGCGTCTCGAAGGACGCACCATCGCTGGCCAGGGTAATGCTCGCCCCCACTGAATTGCTTCGCTACCCTCCCACCGAGACGGCGACGGAGGCACGTGATGGGCGAGATCGGGATGGGCGTCATCGGGTGCGGCGGGCGGATGGGGCGCATGCTGGTCGTCGAGATCGTCGCGGGCGAGGGGATCGCCCTTGTCGGCGGTTGCACCGCGCCCGGCGGCGCGCTGATCGGCCGCGACGTCGGCGAGGCACCGGGTCTCGGCAAGCTCGGGATGACGATCGGCGGCGACGCCCGCAAGCTGATCAGCGAAAGCGACGTCGCGATTGACTTTTCGCAACCCAGGGCAACGGCTGATCACGCGACGCTTGCGGCCGAACTCGGAACGCCGATCGTGATCGGGACGACCGGCCTGACCGTGGATCAGGAAGCCGCGGTGCGGTCTGCGGCCAAGACTATCCCGATCGTCTGGGCCGCGAATACCAGCCTCGGCATCAACCTGCTGCTTGGGCTCGTCGCGCAGGTGGCGGAGCGGCTCGGGGCCGATTGGGACATCGAGATCCTGGAGATGCACCACCGCGGCAAGGCCGATGCGCCGTCGGGCACGGCGCTGGCGTTGGGCCACGCCGCCGCCGCGGCGCGCGGGACGACCCTCGACGCGGTGGCGAAACGGGGGCGCGACGGCATCACCGGCGCGCGGCGCGACGGCGATATCGGGTTTGCCTCGCTGCGCGGCGGCGACGCGGTCGGCGATCACCATGTGATCTTCGCCGGCGCCGGCGAGCGGCTCGAGCTCGTGCACCGCGCCACTAACCGCGCAATCTACGCGAAGGGCGCGGTCAGAGCGGCGCAATGGCTCGTCGGCAAGCCGCCAGGGCTCTATGGCATGAAGGACGTGCTGGGGTTGTGATCGGGGGGTCGCGCTTCTTCGACCGCAGCGGGCGGGTGCGGGCGCCGGATGCGCTCGGCCTCGTCGCCGAGGCGTGCGCGATAACGTCCGCGCCCGACTGCGGGCGTCGGCTCCGCTGATTTTACCTGCTGTCACGCTGGCACGTCGCCGAAGAGGCGTTCGTGGACCGTCTCAACGAGGCGACGACGGCGATATCTACACCGTCGGCGACCGGGTCGTGGCGTGGACGAGCTGTCTCGACGATCCGGGGCCGCTGCGCGACAACGTAGCCGTCGCCGGCGCGCACTCGACCATGCTCGGAAACCCGGAGGTCCTCAAGGTCGTCGCCGAACGATTTACGTCGGATTGAATCAGCCGGGCGAGGTCGGGTTGAGCGCGGCGCGCCAGCGGGAGAGCGCGTCCTTGAGGCTTTGCGCGAGCTCGGGCCGGGCTGGCGGCGGCAGGAAATCGCCGATGACGAGGCTCTTGCCGTGTGAGACCAGCGACAGGCGGGTCGTGTGGTCGTTGGGCTGGTCGAGCACGACGCGCAGCCAGAATGGCTGGAACCGCCAGATTCGTCGGTCGCCGCGGATGCTCACCCGCTCGACGGTGAACTCGTCGCCGGCCAGGCGCAGCGTTTCCCGGCGCCGGGCGCTGCGGTAGCTGATGCGGAAGGCGACATAGATCGCCGCCACGTCCAGCCCGAAAAACCCGCAGATCGGCCAGGCACCCAACGACACGAACCCGATCCCGACCGCGAGGCTGATGACGAACAGCACGCCCATGAGGATGTGGAACCCGCGCGGCGGCAGGCTGCGATGCGGCAGCAACACCCGCTGGAAGAAAACGGGGCGCGTCATGGCTGGCGGGGCCAGGGAGGCTTCCATTGGAAAGATATAAAACGTCGTTAGGCATGATGAAAGCCGGCGCCGCCGCGTCTTGAAGGGTTTTGCTAATTTATCGGGTTCTCCAATCCCGCTGGTACCCTTGGAGTAGCAAGATGACGCGCCTGACGATGTTGAGCGCAGCCGGTTTGCTCGTGAGCAGCACCGCGCTGGCGCAGATGCCCGTTTACGACACCGACCAGCTTCCGGCCTTTCACGGCAAGGTCGCGAGCTACAGCCTGGCCCCGCGTGACCAGGTTGACGGCCTGATCCTCGATGACGGAACCGAGGTGCATATCTCGCCCCGGCTGTCTTCGGAGCTCGTGTTCGCGGTCAAGCCGGGCGATGCCGTGACAGTGCACGGCCTCAAGGCCAACGGGGTGGCGATGGTCCAGGCGCTGTCGATCGCCAACGACGCCAGCGGGGTCAAGATCAACGACACGGTGCAGCCGGCGCCCTCGCAAGATCGGCCGGTCTTCACTCCGCCCCGCATGATGGAGGCGCGCGGCCGGGTCAAGATGGCCCTGCATGCGCCTGACGGGCGTGTCGATGGAGCGCTCCTGGAGGACGGCACGATGATCCGCTTTTCCCCCGGCTACAATCCGGCTGTGGTCGACTGCATCGCGCCGGGCAAGGATATCGTCGCCACGGGAACCGGCACGAACAGCCTGCTTGGCCGTGTCTTGGAGACGCGCCAGGTCGAGCTCGATCGCGAGGCCAGCGTTTCCGGCGCGCCAGGAAGCACCGTGGTAATCATGAACGGCGGCATGGCGCGGCCGGGGCAGCACCTGCCGCTCTTCAACCCGCCGCAGTCCCGCAATCCCGCGCCTTCGGGCAATCTGCCGGCACCGCACTGAGGGTTGGGTTTCGTCTCGCCGCGGATTGCGCTTAACATCCGCGGCGATGCGCAAATTCACCAAAGCCGAGGTCGCGGAGTTCTACCACCGGTTGGCAGAAAGCCGGCCGATCCCGCGGACGGAGCTTGAATTCATCAACCCTTTCACGCTCCTCGTTGCGGTCGTGCTGTCGGCGCAGGCGACGGATGTGGGGGTCAACAAGGCGACGCCGGCACTGTTTGCGCTCGCCGACGAGCCGGCGAAGATGGTCGCGCTCGGCGAGGCGCGGGTTGCCGAACTGGTTCGGACGATCGGGCTCTATCGAACGAAGGCGAAGAATATCGTCCGGCTGTCGGAATTGCTGATCGAGCGGCATGGCGGCGAGGTGCCTCAGGACCGCGAGGCGCTCGAGGCCTTGCCCGGGGTTGGGCGCAAGACCGCGAATGTCGTGCTCAACGTCGCCTTTTCCGAGCCGACGATCGCGGTCGACACGCACATCTTCCGCGTCGGTAACCGTACCGGCATCGCCCCCGGCAAGACGCCGCATCAGGTCGAGGCGCGGCTAGAGGCGGTGACGCCGATGCAATACCGGCTCAACGCCCACCACTGGCTGATCCTGCACGGGCGCCACGTGTGCAAGGCGCGCAAACCCGATTGCCACCTGTGCGTGGTGCGCGACCTGTGCCGGTACAAGGCGAAGACCATCCCCGACGAGGCGATCGCGGCACCGAAGGGGAAGCGGGTGGGCCCGCCCAAACGCGAAGCCACATCCTGATGGCCCACCTTGCCCGGGCTTGGCCCGGGCAAGGTGAATTGGGATGGACGGGTCGCCTGTTAGTAGGCTGCCCGCGTGGGCAAATCGGCGACGTTGTCGCTGGCGGCCTGGATCTCGCCGCTCAGTTCGCCACCGGCTTCGACCTCGAGCTGGCCGTAGCGAATCGTGCCGACGACTTTGCCGCCGGCGCGAATCAGGAGGCGCCGCCGCACGATGAGCTCGCCCTCGAACCGGCCGCGCACTTCGGCCTCGTCGATCGAGGCGGTGCCCTTGAACAGGCCCGACTCGGAGATCTCGATCTCGTGGCAGTTCTGCAGGTTGGCCTCGACGCTGCCCTCGACGATCAGCTTGTCGCAGGAGGTGATCTCGCCGGAAAGCGTGATCTCGCGCCCTACGATCAGCCGGCGCACGTCGGCCTCGGGGCGGCGCGCCGGCTGCGTCGGCGGGATCGGCTCGGCGGCCGGGCGGCGCGGGGGCTCGGCCGGGCGAATCGGCTCGAGCGGGCGCGCCAGCTCGGGCGTGCGCGGCGGGACCGGCGACGGCACCCGCGGCACAGGCGCGACGGTCGCGGTCTGCCCCGCAGGCCGCGCCGGCTTCATCGGGATGCCCAGATCATCGGGAGCATCAGACATCTTGCGGTCCTCGTTCTCTGATCGTCTGCGGCCGAACATGGGTGAGATACCCCATCGACTTTACGGTTGAAGGGCGAAGTTTCGGAACGAATCAAGCAGCAAGGGCCGCGGGATCGTGCTGCGCCAGCCGGGCACAAACGTGCATCATGAAGGCCGTTGCGATGACCGGGGCCAGAAGGTTCACGAGAGGCACGGCAAACAGCCCCGCTATGACCACGCCGCCGGCAAAGATGCGTACACCGAACCGGTGCCGCGCTGCCTTGGTCGCCGCCATGTCGAGTCGCCGCAAAGCCACCACCTCGAAATACTGCCGTCCCAAAAGATATCCGTTCAGGCCGAGGAAGACAAAAAAATTCAGTCCGGGCACAAACACGTAAAGCGGTAATGCCAATAGGTTTAGAACGATCGTCACGACCATCAGCCTGCAAGTGATGGATATTGATTCGATTATCGGCGAAGAGCGTGGCGGCGAACTATCCGGATAGTCGAGCGCCTCGACCTCGGCCGCGACATACGGCAGGAAGAAACCCATGACCAGTGTGAGAATCGCGGGAAACAGCAGCCAGCTCAGCCCCAGCACGCCGCCCGTAGCCAATAGCTGCACGAGCCACCCGAGGGGCTGCCACAACGCATGAATACTATGCGGGAGCACGAACGCGATCACGAGCCATAAGAGGATAAAACTCGCCACCGCGATCGGCAGGCACAAGCCGACGATCCGACGCAACGACGGCGCCGACAGCTCGGCAAAGGAACGGCAGAGAGCGGCGAGCATCGCGGCGGGTTGTACTCTCCGCGATGCGACGGCGCCACCCACCCTGGGATCGCACGGGAAGCGCTCGACCAGCGTCCTTGCCGCCGGGGCGATCGTCCGTATACTCCGCGCCCTTTTCCGGTAGAGCGTTAGAGAGGCCCAGATGGCGGATGCCGCCTTCGATGTCGTCGGCATCGGCGATGCAATCGTCGATGTGATCGCAATCCGCGACGACGCGTTCCTTGCCGCCGAGGGGCTGGCCAAAGGCGTGATGACGCTGATCGATGCCGAGCGGGCGCTGACGCTGACCGACCGGATCGGCGCCGGCACCGAAAGCTCGGGCGGGTCGGCAGGCAACACGATGGCGGCGATCGCCTCGCTCGGCGGCAAGGGCGCGTTTATCGGTAAGGTGCGCGACGACCGCCTCGGCCGCGTCTATCGCCGCGACATGACCGAGATCGGTGTTTCCTTCGACACGCCCGAGGCAACGAGCGGCCCCGGCACCGGGCGCTGCCTGATCGTCGTCAGCGCCGACGGCCAGCGCACGATGGCGACCTATCTCGGCGCGGCCGTGGAATTGGGGCCGGATGCGGTCGACGAGCGGGTGATCGCCGCCGCGCAGGTGACGTACCTCGAAGGCTACCTGTTCGACCCGCCGCTGGCGAAGGAGGCGTTCTATCGGGCCGCGCGGCTGGCGCATGACGCTGGACGGCGGGTCGCCCTGAGCCTCTCCGACCCGTTCTGCGTCGACCGCTATCGCAACGAGTTCCGCGAGTTTGTCGCGGGATCGGTGGATATCCTGTTTGCGAACGAGGCCGAGATCTGCGGGCTTTACGAGACCGAGGATTTCCTCGCGGCAGCGGCGGCGGCGCGCGAGCATGTCGAGGTCGCGGCGCTGACCTGCGGCGCCGCGGGCAGCGTCGTGATCCACGGCGCGGAGACCCATATGGTCGACGCGGAGCCGGTGGCGCGGGTCGTCGACACGACCGGGGCCGGCGACCTTTACGCCGCAGGATTCCTGTTCGGGTTGACGAATGGCCGCCCGCTCCCCACCTGCGGGGCTATCGGCAGCCTCTGCGCGGCCGAGATCATCAGCCATGTCGGGGCGCGGCCGGCGGCTAAACTCGCCGCGCTTCTGAAAGAGTCTGGATTGCGCTGATTTGTTGTAACGGCAGCCGGTTATTCCTTCTCCACCCCTTGGGGGAGAAGGAGGGTGAGGTGGTCACGCGCTGAGGATTCCCACCTCGCCCCGGCCCTCTCCCCCCGATGGGCGGAGAGGGAACAGAAGAGTCGTTCATGAACATCCGAAACATTGCGATCATTGCCCACGTCGATCACGGTAAGACGACCCTGGTCGACCAGCTTTTGCGGCAGAGCGGGGCATTTCGCGCGAATCAGCAAGTCGCCGAACGCGCGCTCGATTCGAATGAGCTCGAGCGCGAGCGCGGCATCACGATCCTCGCAAAATGCACTTCGGTGGCATGGGGCAATGTCCTCATAAACATCGTCGACACGCCTGGTCACGCCGATTTCGGCGGCGAGGTCGAGCGCATCTTGGGGATGGTCGACGGGGTCCTCGTGCTGGTCGACGCGGCCGAAGGGCCGATGCCGCAGACGAAGTTCGTGACTCAGAAGGCCCTGCGCCGGGGGCTCCGGCCGATCGTCGTCGTCAACAAGGTCGACCGGCCCGACGCGCGGGTCGCCGAGGTTCACAACGAGGTCTTCGACCTCTTCGCCCTCCTGGACGCGAGCGAGGAACAACTCGATTTCCCGACGCTATTCGCCTCTGGTCGCGAGGGCTGGGCGGTCGCCGACATGGCGGACAAGCGCGAAAGCCTCGAACCGCTGTTCGAGCTGATCACTGCCCATGTGAAGCCGCCTAAGGCCGATCCCGACGCGCCGTTCGCGATGCTGGCGACGACGCTCGACTACGACCCCTATCTCGGCCGCGTGCTGACGGGCCGCATCCATTCAGGAGTCGCCCGGGTCAACATGCCGGTGAAGTCGCTGAGCCGCGACGGGCGCACGATCGAGACGGCGCGGCTGACCAAGCTGCTCGCCTATCGCGGGCTCGAACGGAAGGGTGTCGCCGAGGCCGAGGCCGGCGACATCATCGCGATCGCCGGTCTCGCCGAGACGACGGTCGCGGACACGATCTGCGCCCCCGAGGTCACGGAGGCGCTTCCCTCCGACCCCATCGACCCGCCGACGCTGGCGATGACTTTTTCCGTCAACGACAGCCCGCTCGCCGGACGCGAGGGCGACAAGGTGACGTCGCGGATGATCGCCGAGCGACTGTTCCGCGAGGCCGAGGGCAATGTCGCGATCCGCGTGAGTGAAAGCGCCGAGAGAGACGCGATCGAGGTGGCCGGGCGCGGCGAATTGCAGCTCGGCGTCTTGATCGAGACGATGCGGCGCGAAGGGTACGAGCTATCGATCTCGCGGCCGCGGGTGCTGCTGACGACCGACAAGGAGACCGGCGAGCGGCTGGAGCCGATCGAGGAAGTCGTCGTCGATGTCGACGAGGAATTCGCCGGCGCCGTCGTCGACAAGATGAGCCGGCGCAAGGGCGAGATGATCGAGATGCGGCCGTCGGGCGGCGGGAAGCTTCGCCTAAGCTTCCTGGCGCCGACGCGGGGGCTCATCGGCTATCACGGCGAATTCCTGACCGACACGCGTGGGACCGGCGTGATGAGCCGGCTCTTTCACGCCTATCAGCCGTACAAGGGCTCGGTCGAGGCGCGGCGCAACGGCGTGTTGATCTCGACCGCGCGCGGGGCCGCCGTTGCCTATGCGCTGTGGAACCTCGAAGATCGCGGGCCGATGTTCATCAACCCCGGCGAGGACGTTTATACGGGGATGGTCGTTGGCGCCCACACTCGCGGCAACGACCTCGAAGTCAACCCGATCAAGGGCAAGCAACTCACCAATATCCGTACGACGTCGAAGGACGAGGCGGTGCGCTTGACCCCGCCGATCATGCTGAGCCTCGAAGAGGCGATCGCCTATATCGCCGACGATGAGCTGGTCGAGGTGACGCCGAAGGCGGTTCGCCTCAGGAAGCGCCTGTTGGACCCGAACGACCGGAAGCGGGCGTCGCGGGCGGCGGCGGAGTAGCGACCCGCCCGAGGACCAGCACGGCGAAGAGCGCCAGCGCCAGGGTGCCCAGCCACCATTCCTGCCAGACCCCGTAACTGAGGAACCCGACCGTCAGCGCCGCGGCGAGGCTTCCGGCGGCGGCCGCGCCGTAGAGCCGCGGCCAGGCGGCGCCGGCGACGCGATACCACAGGAGCGCGAGCAGCGCGACGCAGGGCAGCACCCCGACCGCGCCGAGCTCCAGCCACACCTGCAGCGCCGCGTTGTGCGGATGCAGCGGCAGCCAGGTCTCCCCCGGAGGGCGGATCACGATGCCGCCGCCGGGGATGGCCCGCGACGAATCGAGGCCCCAGCCCAGAAACGGGTACTCGGCGATGTGGTCTCCGACAAACGACCAGATCAACAGACGGTGCCCGGCCGATTCCTTGAAGTTATCGACCGTATCGAACAGCCTTGGCATGTGCGCGAGCCGAGGCAGCGTCAGCGGCGCGAGGATCACGAACAGCACCGATGCGAACACCAGCAGGCGGGCGGTGATTCGACGACGCCAATAGGCGAGGGCGCCGATGAGGACGGCGAGAGCGAGCCCGAGCTTCGCGCTTTCGTCGACCGACAGCGCGATCGCCACGACGGCGATGATCGTCGCGACTACGGCAAGCGCACGGTGTCGGGGCCACATTGCCGCCACGGCAGGGAGCACGAGGATCGCCAACGCGATCATGACCTGGTTCGTTTCCGCCGGAAGATAGATGCGATCGTGCAGCAGCGCGTTGACGCGCCCGCCGGTGATCCGGTCGCCGGCGGCGACGGCGATGCCGAGCGCGCTACCGGCCACGAGAAGCCCGAGGAGCCGCCGGGGCTGCTCGATCCTGGCGGCGGCGGCGGCGAGCGCGAGGCCGGCGGCGAAGAGACCGAGCAGGCGCACGGCGAGCAGGAGGCTGCGGTCCGGCACGATCGACCATGCGGCCGACAGCGCACCCCAGACGACGAGAAGCGCTAGCAACATCGCCGGATGGCGGAGCCGCGTCGGGTAGACGGCGGGGCGCGTCAGCACCAGGCCGAATGCGCAGAGCCCGGCCATGCCTTCGAGCGCCGCGGCGCCGCGCGAGACGAGCGCGAGCAGCGGCGGTAGCACGAACAGGGCAGCGCCGAGCCCGCCCTCACACCACGCGGCGGGCCAGCCGTCCTGCCGATTCGTTGACTTTGCCGGTGCGCCGACTATAGTCCGCTCCCTTCCCAAGAGTGTGGGCATAAGCCCCGGCCCCCCGCGCGAATGCGTCGGACGGCCCGTTTGGGACAAAAACAACCGAAACTCAATCCGGAACCAATCACGATGAGCAAGCGCACCGAGTCCAAATACAAGATCAACCGGCGCCTCGGCGTCAATCTGTGGGGTCGCGCCAAGAGCCCCCTCAACCGCCGCGAATACGGCCCCGGCCAGCATGGCCAGCGGCGCAAGAAGCCGTCCGATTACGGGACCCAGCTCGCGGCCAAGCAGAAGCTCAAGGGCTACTACGCCAATATCGGCGAGCGCCAGTTCCGCCGTCTCTACGAAGAGGCGGTGCGGCGGCGCGGCGACACCGGCGAGAACCTGATCGAGCTATTGGAGCGGCGGCTGGATGCGACGGTCTATCGCATGAAGCTCGCTCCGACTCCGTTCGCCGCACGCCAGCTCGTCAACCACGGGCACGTGCTCGTCAACGGCAAGCGGGTCAACATCTCCTCCTACATGCTGAAGGACGGCGATGAGATCGAGCTCAGGCAGAAGGCCAAGGAAATGGTCCTCGTGCTCGAAGCGGCGCAGTCGGTCGAGCGTGACGTGCCCGATTACATCGAGATCGACCACGACCGGATGAAGGGCCGCTTCATCCGCGCGCCCAAGCTCGCCGACGTGCCCTATCCGGCGCAGATGGAGCCGAATCTCGTCATCGAATACTATTCGCGGTAAGCCCCTCCCCTCTACTTCGTCACCCCCGCGCTCGCGGGGGTGACGAAGTAGAGGAAGCTGCCGAGCAAATCTTGCCGGGGTTGCAATGTTCATGCTCAACCTCGCGATCATCTTATTGCTGATCCTCCTCAACGGGTTTTTCGCGATGGCCGAGATCGCGCTGGTCTCGGCGCGCCCGGCGCGGCTGCAGCCGCTTGCCGACGAGGGCAGCAAAGGGGCCGAGGCGGCGCTCGAGTTGAAGGGCGACCCGTCGCGCCTGCTCGCCACGGTGCAGATGGGGATCACGATCATCGCGGTATTGTCCGGCACATTCGGCCAGGCGACGCTCGGCCAGGCCCTCCAGGATTATTTCGCGGGGTTTCCGGCGGTCGCGCAGTATGCGCATGCGATCGCGATGGCGCTGGTCGTGATCGGGATCTCGTATCTGTCGCTGATCATCGGCGAACTGGTGCCGAAGCGGGTGGCGCTGATCTATCCCGAGGGAATCTCGGCAGCGCTTGCCCGATTGATGCGCACCTTGGCGAGGGTCGGCGCGCCGATCGAATGGCTCCTGTCGGCGACGACCGACCTGATCCTCCGTCTCTTGCCGCTGCGCCTTGCGCCGGAAGGGGTTACCGACGAGGAGATTGCCTTTCTGCTGCGCGAGGGGGTGGCGGCCGGGCATATCCCGGAGGCCGAGACGGCCATCGTCGAAGGAGCGCTGAGGCTCGGCGACCGGCGGGTCAGCGCGGTGATGACGCCGCGAATGCAGGTCGAATTCCTCGATCTGGACGACAGCGAGGAGGAGTTGCGCCGGCAGATCCGTGAGAGCAGCTTTTCGCGCTTTCCGGTCCAGCAAGGGCCCTCGCACCAGCTCGCCGGAATCGTCCAGGTCAAAGACCTTTTCGACGCCGCCCTCGGCGGGCAGAAATTCGACATCCGCGCGGCGCTGCGGCCGCCGCTTTATGTTCCCGACACGATCACGGTGCTGCGTGTTTTGGAGATGTTCAAGACGAGCGGCGAACCGATGGCCCTCGTCGTCGACGAGTACGGCGACCTCGAAGGGGTGACGACGATGACCGACATTCTCGAGGCGCTCGTCGGAGAGGTGTCGAGCGGCGATGGCGAAGACCCGCGCGTCGTCAGGCGCGAGGACGGCACGTTCCTGATGGACGGGATGATCGGCCTCGACGAATTAAAGGATGCGCTCGACATCACGCACCTCCCGGGCGACGACGCCGATTTCCACACGCTCGGCGGCTATCTGATGGGCCGGCTCAATCGCGTCCCCGTCGTCGCCGACCGCGTCGTCGCGGGCGGGTTCCGGTTCGAGGTCGTGGCGATGGACGGGCGGCGCGTCGACCGGGTGCTGATAACGCCGTCAAAGGGCGAAAACTGAAGTTCCTCGCCAGTTGCCCGAAGCCACCCAGCCTGTGCGGGTGGCCGAAACTTTTGATGGCGATTAACCAGCTCGACCTACTTAAATTGATAATTGTATCCTGCATTGTCGTGGGAATTCATGCGCACAAAACAAACGCCCGCCGCGCCATCTACAAGGACACCAACGCTCGCTCCATAGGCAGCCTCAGAATCCTCCATACAAATTCGGGTTCCCGGCGGACAATCGGCACAACTTTGCGGTCGCGTCGAGGATTTGGCGTCGCCGCTTCGGTTTGGTGCTTTCGCCTTAGGGGACGGAGCGGGGTAATTAAAGTTGCAGGTGGCTCCGGTTGTGCAGAGCTGGCCGTTATTGTCATGGCCTACCGACAGGGCTCCGCCTGGGGCGAAATCATCCGCAGCAAATGCTCCGCCGTGTATATACCGGAGCACTTCTGGTGTGCCAAAGAACACCGAAAAAGCTGCGCAGAAACCGAGCATCAACTTTCGCTTGTCCATCGCCATAAGATGGGTGTTAGGCAACCAATAACAATGGCAGTTATCGTGCTGACTGGGAGTCTACCGGCAACTGATATTGTTGTGGTGAGTTCCCATCCGAGATCGGCGGCTGCCCACAAAAGTGCGGCGCTAGCAAAGCATGCTCGCGCCACGAGAGGCTTGGGCGGAACGAATTGCAACATCGCTACTCCGCCAAACCCGATGGCGACAGCGATACCGATCGCGCCGAGATACGTTCCCAAATCCATCCATCGGATCATGGGGCGAAACGCCGGTTATTGCGAGCGCGCGCACCCATTTGGTTCCATCAGCCCCGAATATCGCCGTTCGAAGGAGCGAGCCGCTTCCCCTTACGTGGCTTCAGCGCCGATATCGCCGGCGCCCGGCAGCAGGACGGTCGGGAAACCGCCGGCGATCAGGGCGGCGATCAGGGTGTCGACGTGGCGGCGGTTTTGGGTCTCGACGACGACGTCGAGCTCGGCGCGCTTGACCGATGTGTCGTGGAACAGCCGCTGGTGGTGGACCTCGACGATGTTGCCGCCGTGGCTGCCGATGATGCCGGAGATCTTTGACAAGACGCCCGGCATGTCGGGAAGCTCGGAGCGCAGGCGAACGAGGCAGCCGTCGCGGACGAGGCCGCGCATCAGGATCGAGGCGAGGAGCCGCGGGTCGATATTGCCGCCGGAGACGACGATCCCGGTCTTCTTGCCGCGAAAGCGGTCGGGATGGGCAAAGAGCGCGGCGACCCCGACCGCGCCGGCACCCTCGGCGACGATCCCGGCGCGCTCGACGAGAAGGCGCACGGCCTCTTCGATCTGGGTCTCGTCGACAAGGACGATGTCGTGGACGAGCGCCGCGACGATCTCGCGGGTGAGCCGGCCCGGCTCCATGACGGCGATGCCCTCCGCGAGAGTGGCGCCGCCCTCCGCCGGGGTGTTCGATGGCGCGCGCAGGCGCTGCATCGCCGGGTAAAGCGCGGCCTGGACGCCGACGATCTGAATCTCGGGCTTGATCGCCTTGGCGGCCACGGCGATGCCGGAGATCAGGCCCCCTCCGCCGATCGGCACGATCAGCGTGTCGAGCGCCGGCACATCGGCGAGCATTTCGAGCGCGAGCGTGCCCTGGCCGGCGATGATGAGCGGATCGTCATAGGGATGCACGAGCGCGAAGCCGCGGGTTTCGGCGAGGCCGTCGGCCGCCTTGCGCGCGGCCACGAGGCTGTCGCCTTGCAGCATGACGGTCGCGCCGAGGCTCTCGGTGCGGTCGATTTTGGTGAACGGCGTCCCCTCGGGCATCACGATCGTCGCCGGAATGCCGAGGCGGCGGGCATGGTAGGCAACGCCTTGCGCGTGGTTGCCGGCCGACATCGCGACGACGCCGGCTGCCCGTTCTTCCGCGCCGAGGGACAAGAGCTTGGTCAGCGCGCCGCGCTCCTTGAACGAGCCGGTCGCCTGCAGGGTTTCGAGCTTGAGCCAGATGTCGCAGCCGGCGAGGCCGGAGAGCGTCGCGGCCGGGGCGGTCGGCGTGCGCGCGACGGCGCCGGCGATCGCCGTCGCTGCCTCGCGGATATCGGCGACGGTAACGGTCATCGCGACGGCTCCAGGGTCAGCGTCGCGATGTCCTCAGCACGGCCGGGCACCAGGTAGTCGAAATGACGCCAGCGCGTCAGCAGATCACGATAATGCGGCGACAACGGATTCCCCGATTGGCCGGGCACGACGATCATCCGCGACCCGGCCGGGTCGGCGAGGTCGGTGACGATTCTGAGCCCGGCGCCAAAACGCTGGACGAAAGGGTGCGCATCGTCGCGCACCGATATCGGGCCGACATTGATCGTGTCCTGCCCGCCCTGGCTCGATATCGCTACCTTGAGCCAATCCTTCAACAGCGGGATGCGCTCGATAAGGGGATTGGGAAACTCGGCGATATGGGCGCTGCCCCAGCTCCAGGCCTTCATGTCGGCGCCGTAGTCGCGGCGCAGTTGGGCGAGCGCGGTGTCGAGGGCCTGGGCGAGGCGCTTGTCGCAAGGCTCGTCGCCGCACCAGTCCTGGTGCGTGGTCAGGATTTCGAGCACGACCGCCGGCTTCAGCGCCCAGTAATCCGCCGCCGTCGCGGCGCCGAGGCGGTTGTAGAAGACCGTGCGGGCGAAATTCCTGAGCCACGCGGTGAAGATCAGCGGCTCGGGCTTGTCGCCGTCCATGCGCAGGTCCCAGCGGCGCAGCAGGTCGAGCGCGGCGCGGGCGTTGTCGTCGAGCGGGGTGACGCGGGTCATAAGCGGCAGAAGCTGCCGGGCCATCAGTGACAGCGTGTCGGCCTGCATCTTCTCGCTGGCGTCGGGTGAGAGGGATTTGTCGGCGGCAAGCATCTCGGTGATGCGGGTGTCGCGGTAGGGCACGTCCCAATCGCGGCTGATGAAATAACGGTAGGTATCGGGCACGATCTTGTTGTTGGCGCTGGAGAAATGGCCGGCGGCGGGGTTGGTTGCCTGCGGCAGATCGTCGAACGGGATGAAACCCATCCAGTCGTACTCGCCGGTCCAGCCGGGCACGGGCATCCAGCCGTTGCCGCTTTTGCGGATCGGGATATGGCCCGGCATCATAAAGCCGATCGTGCCGGAGGTGTCGGCGTAGACGATGTTTTGCGGCGGCCCGACAAAGGATTTGAGCGCGGTGCGAAAACTCTTCCAATCGTCGGCGCGGTCGATGCCCCAGAGCATCGCCGCCGTGGTGTCGTCGGCGTCGAGATAGGTCGTCTGGAGGGCGAGCACGACGCCCGGCCGGCCCGCATCGGCCGGGAGGATGTCGGACAGCACCGGGCCGTGACGGGTGCTGCGCACGGTCAGCTCGACCGGGGGCTTGTCCTTGACCCGGATGGTTTCCCGGCGCGTCTCGAACGGGGCCGAGCCCGTCGGGGTCAGGTAATGCGTAGGGTCGGCCGGGTCGAGCTTTTCGACAAAGACGTCCTCGATATCCGCGGTCGAGGTCGTGAAGCCCCAGGCGACATGGTCGTTGTGGCCGATCACGACAAACGGCGCGCCCGCGACGGTGGCGCCGACGATCTCGCGCTGCGGTGTCTTGAGGCGGGCGAGATACCAGAAGCCGGGGGCGTTGAAGCCGAGATGCGGGTCGTTGGCGACGAGCGGCTTGCCGCTCCCGCTGTGCGCGCCGTCGACGACCCAGTTGTTCGAGGCCATCGTCGGGCCGACCGCCGCGGTCATTGCATGCATCAGGCCGTCGAGCGGCAGGCGGCGATAGATCGGCGCGAGATCGGCGAGAATCGTCGGCCCGTCTTTCGGGTAGTCGGGATAGAGGACGGCCATGTCTTCGGGGTTGACGGTGCGGGCGAGGCGGGCGCGCTCGAGCTCGCCCCGGTAATTGCCGCCGAGCTGCAGATCCATCAGCTTGCCCCAGACGAGCGTGTCGGCCGGGCGCCAAGGCTCGGGCGTCAGACGGAGGAGGACGAATTCGGGCGGCAGGGCGCCATGCCGGGTCGCGATGAAGGCGTTGACGCCGGCGGCATAGGCGTCGAGCGCACGCTGGACCTCGGGCGGGAGATGCGGCCACTCGGCCTCGGCGGCGTGGTAGAGGCCGAGGACGCGCATCTGGCGGTCGATCGGCACCGCCTCGGGACCGAAGATCTCGGCGAGGCGGCCAGCGCCGTAGCGGCGCTGCAATTCCATCTGAAACAGACGGTCCTGGGCGTGGGCATAGCCGAGGCCGAACGCGGCGTCGTCGTCGTTCGCGGCGGTGATCAGCGGGATGCCGTCGGCGTCTCGGGCGATCGTGACCGGCGCGGTGAGGCCCTTGACCGATACCGTGCCGTCGATCTGCGGCAATGACGAGCGCAGGTAGAACCAGCCGCCGCCCGCAACGATGACGGCTGCGACGAAGACCCAGGCGAGGACTTTTCGGATCACATGCCCAGTTCGCGCAGGATCTTGGCACGGTCGGCGTCGAGGTCGGGCGAGGGGGCGCGGGTCGGCGGGTCGTCGAACCCCGAAAACTTCAGCGGGTTGCCGACGAACTGGAATGTGCCGGTGACCGGGTCGTCGACGGTGACGAGCATGTTGCGCGCCGCGGCCTGCGGGTGGCTGATCGCCTGCGCCACATTGTTGACGGGGCCGCACGGCAGGCCGGCCTTCTCCAGGAGCGCGATCCAGTGATCGGTCGTCTGGGTGCCGAGGATCGCGTCGAGCTCAGCCTTCAATTGGGGCTGGTGCTGGTTGCGGAGCGGGTTGGTCTTGTAGTTCGGGTTCTCGGCGAGCTCCGGGTGTTCGAGCACCTGGACCAGCTTGCCCCAGAGTCCGTCATTGCCAGCGGCGATGATGATGTTGCCGTCCTTCGTCGTAAACGCCTCGAACGGGGTGATCGACGGGTGGCGCGCGCCGAGCGGCCCCGGGATATCACCTGTCGTCGTGTAGCGCATGATCGCATTTTCGAGGATCGCGAGCTGGCAATCGAACAGAGCGACGTCGACCTTCGTGGCCTCGCCGGTGCGCTCGCGGTGGAGGAGCGCGGCGTTGAGCGCGATCGTCGTGTAAAGCCCGCCGGCGAGATCGCCGATCGAGGCGCCGATGCGCGGCGACGGCTCGCCCGGGTTGCCGGTGATGCTCATGATCCCGCCAAGCCCCTGCACGACCATGTCGTAGGACGGATAATGCGAGAACGGGCCAGTATGGCCGAAGCCTGAGGCGGCGGCGTAGATGAGGCGCGGGTAGCGCTGGTGGAGGGTGTCCCAGCCGTAGCCGAGCTTTTCCATCGTGCCCGGGCGGAAGTTCTCGACGACGGCATCGGCCTTGTCGAGCAGCCGCTCGAAGATCTCGCGGTCGCCGGCCGCCTTCAGGTCGAGGACGATCGATTCCTTGCCGCGGTTGACCGAGGCGAAATAGGTCGATTTGCCATTCTTGAACGGACCGTATTGGCGAGCATCGTCGCCGGTCTTCGGCGCCTCGACCTTGATCACCCGCGCGCCCATCTCGGCCATCAGATGCGTGCAATAGGGACCGGCGAGGATCCGTGACAGGTCGACGATCGTATAGCCGGAAAGCGGCCCGGGGTTCGGCATGGATATGCGTCCTTACGAGGTCCTTGGCACACGCGGTGAATAGCCCAGACAAGGCCGCACCCGCAATCCGCCAGCGAACTCCTCTCCGCGGGCGCAGGACGGGGCGGGACCACCGCGAGCTCTCGCAAGACACGAGGTTGGGAAGACAGTCATTCGTTTGCCGCAATCTTGGTGCCCGCGAATGGCCTGCACATATATCTGTCCAAAGGGAGTAAGCTCTGCGGATGGCGCGCTGGATCGACGAGGGCGAACGGGGCGACGATCGGCGGACCGCGGCGCTGGCGGGTCTTGCGATCACCTTGGCGCTTGCCGTGCTCGGGGTGATGCTGGTGCGGGCGCTGCGCGATGAAGGCCAGCTTGAGGATTGCCTGATGCAGGGGCGGCACAATTGCGCTCCGATCGAGGCGCCTTTATCCCGCCAATAGGCTCATCAATGCCGACATTCGACGGTGTGCCGGACGGCAATTTCACCTTTCCGTGCCTCGACGGGCATACCTGCGGCAACCCGGTGCGGCTGGTGATCGGTGGCGCTCCGATCCTCAAGGGCGCGACAATGAGCGAGCGCCGTCAGGATTTTCTGGCGCGCTTCGATTGGATTCGGCGCGCGCTGATGTTCGAGCCGCGGGGACACGACGTGATGTCTGGCGGCATCCTCTACCCGCCGGTGCGAGAGGATTGCGACATCGCGATCCTCTATATCGAAGTCACCGGCTGCCTGCCGATGTGCGGGCACGGGACGATCGGCTCAGTGACGATGGCGCTCGAGCACGGGCTCGTGACGCCGCGCCGGGAAGGGGTCGTTGCCATCGACGCGCCGGCGGGGCGGATCTCGGCCGAATATGTGCGCAACGGCCCCTATGTCGATAGGGTGCGGCTCAAGAACGTGCCGTCGTTCCTGGCGCGCGAGGGGGTGATCGTGCCGGTGGATGGGCTCGGCGAACTGGTCGTCGATATCGCTTACGGCGGCAATTTCTACGCGATCGTCGACAAGCAGAAGGCGTTTGCGGGGCTCGAGGAGGTGTCGGTCGACTGGCTCCTGCGCTGGAGCCCGGTTGTCAGGCGGCGGGTCAACGAGGTCGTTTCGGTGGTGCATCCCGAGGATGCGACGATCAATCACGTGAGCCACGTACAGTGGACCGGGGCGGCCCGCGACCCCAGGGCGCATGCGCGCAACGCCGTCTTCTATGGCGACAAGGCCATCGACCGCTCACCGTGCGGCACCGGCACCTCGGCGCGAATCGCCCAGCTCGCGGCGAAGGGAAAGCTCGCGGTCGGCGACGACTTCATCCACGAGAGCATCATCGGCACGCTGTTCGACGGCCGGGTTGAGGCGGCGACCGAGATTGCCGGCATCCCGGCGATCGTGCCGAGCGTCGCCGGCTGGGCGCACCTGCACGGCCTCAACACGATCTTCGTCAATTCGCGAGACCCGATGCGTGGCGGGTTCCAGCTGATCTAGCGCCGCCGGGCTCTTCGGCTGCGGTCTCGTCGGGGCACTCCGCGTCGGCGGGATATTTGTGGCGGTTTCTCAGCAGGTCGATCTTTGCTGCTATTATTGCGCGCTTTGCGTGGATATGAGAGCTACCGAAGCCGATATCGGGAACTCTTCTCTGAAGTAATTCCCATACGCAACCGAGCAGCTCGCTCAGTAGAAATGGCTTCGAGACGAAGTCATCCCTGTCGGGATCGTCGGCCACGGGAAAGTGAAGCCCGGAAATAAAAAGCACGCGCAATTTCGGCTGTCGCGTGCGGATGTACTGAACCAGGTCGAGCCCATCAAATTCGCCTCCGAGGCGAATGTCGACCACAGCCAGATCGAACTCGTGGCCGCCGACCAGATCAAGCGCCTCCCAACCGGTTGTGGCCGCCTCGACCTGGAAGCCCTCATCGTCCAGAAGGCATCGGACGGTCTCAAGAACCGCCTCGTCGTCGTCAACCACCAGGATAGTTTGCGGTAGCTTCAGCATCGGAATCCCCAACGCAGAAACGGCACCTGCCCAAACCCCTCAACGCCAATTTAAAAAGAAAGTTCACGGTCGTGCGCGCGAATACGCAAATTTTTTATTGTGCAGTGTTACGAGCATTTGGCGGGGAGAGACGGTCCGATAGGCGCTCATGCCAAGTCTGATCGTCATCCCAGCCTGAACCGGGATGCTTTGTGGGCGCTTTACGAACCTAGCCGGGTTGGACGACGGCGTGCGCGTTGCGGGCGCGTTTGCGCTCGCGACGGAGGCAATCGACGCGGGCGGCCTGGATCAGCCAGCGCTCGCGCCGGTGCGGCAGATCTGCCGGCGTTTCCGAGACGTTTCGCTGCAGCAATTCCCAGGCGCAGCCCAGGAGCTCGGCGAGGCGGAACGGCTTGCGCACGAAATCGTCGCGCTCGGGATCGTCGGCGATCGGATCGGAAAAGCCGGATATGAACAGGCAGCGCTGCTGCGGCCGCTTGGCGCGGATGCAGCGGACGAGATCGACCCCGGTCAGGTCCTCGGGCAGGCCGACATCGACGACGGCGAGGTCGAAATCGCGCTGGTCGATCAGGTCGAGGGCGTCCCACCCCGATGACGCGCTGGCGACCCTGAACCCGGCTTGCTCGAGCAGGGCGACGATGGTCTCGCGGACGTCGTCGTCGTCATCCACGACAAGAACCGATGGCAGACGCCGCAGCATATTTGCGCTCCGATGACTGTTTCCTTAAGCGTAACACGCAGCGCGCCATAACGATGCGTGAATTTATCTCTAAAACTCGGAAAAGTTGAAGCAAGTTCGGGCCGCAGCCCTTAGTGCGGCGGCGACAGGGGCGCGCGCGGCGGCAGGTCGTGGCTTTCGAGGCATTCGTTGAGCTTGGCGTCGCGCTTTGCGACGGTCTCCGCGGAGTAATCGGGGAAGGCGGCCTGGGCTTCGCGTTCGCACTGGTCCATCGCCGCCCATCGCCTGATCGCGGCCTGTCCGGCGAGGCTGGCGAACGCCGCGCCGGAGGCGAGGCATAGCGCGATCGCGAGGATCGCGGCGCCAAGGCGGGTCATTGCGGCACTCCCTCGTTCACTGACGAGCCGCCCGATTATAAGCCACGGCCGTTGCGCCGTCGCCGAAACTGAGGCTCCATGATCACGATTCATGCCGGGAGAGACGCGGATGCTGAAGATCTGGGGCCGGACGACCTCATCCAATGTGCAGAAGGTATTGTGGACCTGCGCCGAGCTCGGCCTTGAATACGACCGGACCGATTGGGGTGGGCCGTTTGGCGGCAACCAGAATTCCGAATACCTGAAGCTGAACCCGAACGGTCTGGTGCCGACGGTGATCGACGGCGACCTCGTGATGTGGGAGTCGAACACGATCGTCCGCTATCTCTGCACCACGCGCGACGGCGGCGAGCGGCTTTATCCGAAGGATCCGGCGGCGCGCACCCATGTCGAACGCTGGATGGATTGGCAGCTCTCGGTGATCGGGGCGCCGATGGGGGCGCTGCTGCAGGGGTTGGTGCGCTCGACGCCGGAAAATCGCGACGCCGCGGCGATAGAGGCGGCACGGCGTCGGGCGATCACGGCCTGGACGATCGTCGACGACGCGCTCGCCGGAAAGCAATTCCTCGGCGGCGATTTCCTCTCCTTGGCCGAGATGACGCTCGGCACGCACATCTATCGCTGGTTCAACTATCCGATCGAGCGTCCGGAGATGAAGAACCTCCACGGGTGGTACGAGCGGTGCTCCGCGCGCCCGGGGTTCAAGGCGCACATCGTGATGCCGATCACGTGATGGTGAGGCGCAAAGGAGCCGATTGCATTCGCCGCGGGGTTCTCTGAAGCTTAAAGCAGAATGAATGAGGAGGGGGTATGAAAGCATTTTCAAAGGGTTTGCTTGCGGCGGCCTGTGTCCTCGCGACGGTCGGCCTCTCGGGCGCCGCCTTCGCGCAGGATGCCGAGACGGTGCTGAAGAACCGCCAGGACCTGATGAAGGCGCAGGGCAAGGACCTCGGCGCGGTTAAGGCGTTCATCGACGGCAAGGGCGATCTCGCCGCGGCGCAGGCGGCAGGCGCTGATCTGCCGAAGCGACTGCAGCAGGTCCCGAGCCTGTTCCCGAAGGGCACGGGCATGGCCGAGCTCCCGGGCAAATCGTACGCGAAGCCCGAGATCTGGGCCGATTGGGACAAGTTCAACACTGCCGACCTGAATGCCCAGCAAAAGGCCGTGGCGCTCGACGCGGCGCTCAAGAGCGGCGACAAGGCCAAGATTGAGGCGGCGTTCGGCGATATGGGCAAGAATGGCTGCGGTGGCTGCCATACCCCGTTCCGCGAGCCGAAGAAGAGCTGAGGTAATTATAGGATCAACCGTCTCCTGATTGCGGCTCCCCGGGCTTTTCCCGGGGGCTGCGAATCACCTGAAGCGTGGCGTGGGTGGCCGGGCCAAGCCCGGCCAAGCCGAATACGGAGAGGTGGAGAGAATTTCGAAGGGGATTCCCAGGTCATGGCGGACGAGGGAAAGTGGTCCAGCCATGATCTTGCGTGCCTCGATTAAAACTGTCCCCATCCGTTGTGCCGCGTTGGCGGCGCTGCTCTCTTTTCCGCTCGTCCCGGCGGCTCGGGCCGACGACGCCACCGTCCAGCGCGGCGCATATCTGGCTACAGCGGCCGGGTGCGACCAGTGTCATACCGATAGGGAGGGGCACGGGCAGGCTTATGCTGGCGGGCGGCCGCTCAAGACCGCGTATGGGGTGGTCCCGACGCCGAACATCACGCCGGACAAGAAGACCGGGATCGGCGGATGGAGCCTTGCTGATTTCACCCGGGCGCTCCGTTGGGGCGTGGCCCCCGACGACACGCATTATCTGCCGGCGTTTCCGTTTCCGTACTACGCCGGGCTCAGCGATGCCGATATCGCCGACCTGAAAGCGTTTCTCGACAGCCTGCCGGCGGTGTCGCGGCCGAACGCCGGGCCGCACTCGATGGCGCTGATCGGGCGGGCGCAGGCCGCCGCCACGGTGGCGCTGACGCCGCATCGCGATGTCGTCAAGGCCGATCCGGCGAAGGATGCGGTGTGGAACCGCGGGGCGTATCTCGTCTCGACTGTCGGGCGCTGCGATGATTGCCACACGCAGCGCGACCCGGCCGGGCGGCCCGAGGGGCTGCGTTTCCTCGGCGGTAGCGACGGCCGCTTCGGCGGCGCCAAGGCGCCCAACATCACACCCGGCGGCGAGATCGGGAAATGGAGCGACGACGACCTCCTGACCTTGCTCAAGGAAGGCCAGACGCCGAGCTTCGACTTTGTCGGCGGCAGCATGGCCGAGATCGTCGGCAACACCAGCCGCCTCAGCGACAGCGACCGCCAGGCGATCGTCGCCTATCTGCGCACGGTGCCTGCCGTTACGTCCGAAAAACCCGCCGCCTCCGATAAGCCTACGGCGCCGGAAAAAAAATAAGGCGGGATACTGGACGCTTCCGTGCCGCCTGCGCATGATGCGGCCCCGCGGGGTTGACGGTCAGGAGCAGGTGGTGGCGCGCGCGCGAACGGAAAACAGCCTCGCTCGCTTCGAACGCATCGCCTTGGTCCTGTCCGGCGGCGGCGCGCTCGGCGCCTACCAGGCCGGCGCGTACTCGGCGCTGGAAAATGGTGGGGTCAGGCCGAACTGGGTCGCCGGCACCGCGATCGGCGCGATCAATGCCGCGATCATCGCCGGCAACCTGCCGCACGAACGCTCGCTCCGGCTCCGGCAATTCTGGCAGGAGCTGAGCCGACGCGCCGGCGGCCGTCCCGAGCCGCGGCTTGCCCGATCTTTGCGCCGCTGGGCTCAGCGCTGCTCGATCCCCTGGCCCGGAGCCCGGGAGCCCGTGATCCCGCCTGGCGAGCTGCGTGACATGGTGCGCGAGGTCGTCGATTTCGAGCGCATTAATGCCGGGTCGGTCCGCGTCGTGCTCGGTGCGGTCAACCTCGCGACCGGGGCCGAGACGTTTTTCGACAACGACCGCCATGTGCTGACCCTCGATCACGTGCTCGCCAGCAGCGCCTTGCCGGGCGCGGGCCCGGTCGTGATCGGGCATCAGGCCTATGGCGGCACCGCGGTCTCGGTGGCGGCGCTCGACGAGGCGCGGCCGGCCGATACGCTGTGCTTTGTGATCGATGGTTACGATCCCGCGCCCGGCACGAATGGCGGGACGAGCCGCTCGGTGCGCGAGATCGCGGCGCTTCGGCGCAACTATGACCTGCGGCGAATGATCGGGCTTCTCGGCGAGCGGCTGCCGCCGGCGCAGCGCACCGAGGCGGATATCCGGAAGTGCCTCGGCGAGGCGAGCCAGGCGACGATGACGATCCTCCACCTCGTGCACGAGGGAAGCGCCGCGGCGCTCGCCGACAAGACCGCCGATTTCTCGCTCCCCGCTCTCAAGAGGCGCTGGCAGGCCGGGGAAACCGACGTGCAGACAAGCCTTGCTCATCCGCGCTGGCTGGCGCCGCCGCCGCGCCGGCTCGGCGTCGTCGTGCACGAGATGCGGGGCGGGGTCGCCGCCCCTCCTCGATGACAAACAGGGCGAAATAGAATAGCGGGGAGGGCCGCCATGCCGCTCAAAAGCAAGGTTATCATCACCTGCGCGGTGACGGGGTCGATCCATACCCCGACGATGAGCCCCTATCTGCCGCTGACGCCGGACGAGATCGCCCGCGACGCGATCGCCGCCGCCGAGGCCGGCGCCGCGATCCTCCACCTGCACGCGCGCGACCCGAAGGACGGCAAGCCGACACCCGACCCTGACGTGTTCATGCAGTTTCTGCCGCGGATCAAGCAGGCGACCGACGCCGTCGTCAACATCACCACCGGCGGCGGACACGGGATGACCCTGGAGGAGCGGCTCGCCGCACCGCTCCGCGCCCGGCCCGAGATGTGCTCGATGAACATGGGGTCGATGAATTTCGGGCTCTATCCGATGCTCGACCGCTACAAGGAATGGAAATACGACTGGGAGCCGAAGGCGCTGGAGATGACCCGCGACTTCATCTTCCGCAACACCTTCGCCGATATCGAAAAGGTGCTGAAGCGGCTCGGCGAGGAGTGCGGCACCAAGTTCGAGCACGAATGCTACGATGTCGGGCACCTCTACAACCTGGCGCATTTCGTCGATCGCGGCCTGTTGAAGCCGCCGCTCTTCGTCCAGACGATCTTCGGCATCCTCGGCGGGATCGGCACCGACCCCGAAAACCTGATGCATATGAAACGGATCGCCGACAAGCTCTTCGGGGACGACTACGCGTGGTCGATCCTCGCCGCCGGGCGGCACCAGCTCCCGCTCGTCACGATGGGCGCGATCATGGGCGGCAATGTCCGCGTCGGGCTCGAGGACTCGCTGTGGCTCGGCCGCGGCCAGCTCGCCCACGGCAACGCCGATCAGGTCAAGCGCATCCGCACGATCCTCGAAAACCTGTCGCTGGAGATCGCGACACCGGCCGAGGCACGCTCGCTGCTGCAGCTCAAAGGCGGGGATGATGTGGCGTTCTGAGGTGGTGCCGCCCCCGAAAATCCCCCTCTCCGCCCATTGGGGGGAGAGGGTTGGGGCGAGGTGGGCGTGTTCCGCGCCTGCCCACCTCACCCTCCCGTCGCTTCGCGCCGGGTCCCTCCCTCTCCCCCCATTGGGCGGAGAGGGCCAGTAATTTCGCGTTCATCAGAGAACCGGCGGATATGATCGATAAACGGGTAAGAAGCCTCGCCGAGGCGGTAGATGGCATCAAGGACGGGGCGGTGGTGCTGGCCGCCGGGTTTGGCGGTGCGGGGTCGCCGGAGGCGCTTTACGGGGCGCTCCTGGAGCAGGG